>META01000001.1:0-351 GCA_001772255.1 candidate division Kazan bacterium RBG_13_50_9
CCATGTTAGCGAACGGCAGATGCGCCGTTACTATGACATCGCCTCCCGCCAGGTGGGGTCGGCCAGTGAGAATCTGATTCGCCTCCTGGAGTCCAGGATAGATAATGTGATCTATCGTGCGGGCTTGGCTGATTCCCATCCCCAAGCTAGGCAGTGGGTGTTACATCGGCAGTTTAGTATCAATGGTCGGCGGGTAGGAACGCCCTCAGCTTTAGTCAAAGCCAAAGATACGATCGAGACAGTAGGCAAGAGCAGCAAGCTTAGAGAGCTGATGTCGGCTACCGCAGCTGAAAATAAGCCGCCCTCTTGGCTTAAGGTGGATGCCAAAAATCTGACTATTAAAGTAACGAG
>META01000001.1:380-4172 GCA_001772255.1 candidate division Kazan bacterium RBG_13_50_9
CGGTCGAAGAGCATTTAGCCATTGAGTTTTATTCAAGATAGTTGTTTAAATTTTGGGAGGGTAAGTGGAAGTAATCAATATCCCTAAAGTCAAATTAGAAAAGGAAGCTGACAATAGCGCGGTATTTGTGATCGAGCCGTTTTACCCCGGCTATGGTACCACGGTTGGCAATGCCCTCAGGCGTGTGCTTTTGACTTCGTTGCCCGGAGCAGCCGCTACCGCCTTTAGAATCGTAGGGGTTGATCATGAGTTCACTACCATCGAAGGAATACGAGAAGACTTGGTAGAAGTAATGCTAAATATTAAAGGCCTGCACTTCATTCTGTATGAGGCCGGACCAGTTACCGTTACCCTTAAGGCCACCAAGAGCGGGCCGGTCACTGGCCGTGATATCAAGCTGCCCAGTTCTGTAGAACTGGTTAACCTTGATCACCACATCGCCACTATTAGTGGGAAAACCTCTCTGGAAGCTGAAATTAGAATTGAGCGGGGCAGGGGGTATATTTTAAGCCACGAGATCGATAGCCGCGAATTTGCCATTGGGATGATCGCCATCGATGCGGCCTTCTCGCCGGTCAGGCGCTGCAGCATCCAGGTGGAGAACACCCGGGTGGGAGAGCGGGTAGATTACGACAAGCTCACTTTGGAATTAGAAACCGATGGGACCATTACCCCCCGGGATGCTATCAAGCAAGCTTCGGAGATCCTCTTGGAGCAGTTCAGCATCTTCGGCGGGGAGGTGCCCAGTGCAGTAGAGCTGGCGACTGAAGCTCGGCCCTCCACTGCGGTGGAGGAATCCGGCGGGGTCGAGCAGGATATCACTAACCCCAAGAACTTTTCTGTTGAGGAGATCAATCTCTCTATCCGGACTACCAATGCCCTAACTCAAAATGGCGTTAAAAAGGTAAAAGATATCTTGGCAGCCGGCCGTGAGGGTCTGCTGGAGATGAAGGGTGTGGGCGAACGGGCGGTCTCGGAGATCGCTGATAAGATGGACGAACTTGGATTGGAGTTTAATTAAACGTCTATGCGGCATAGGAAACGAGGGGCCAAGTTAGGACGAATTAAAAAACGTCGGGAGAGCATGGTTAAAAATCTGGTCTTGTCAGTGGTTTTATATGAAAAGATCACTACCACCCTGGCTAAAGCTAAGGCCACCTTGCCGGTGGTTGAGCGGCTAACCCATCGAGCCAAAGCCGCCGACCTGACGGCCAAGCGGTATCTTATGAAGCAGCTTTTCAATAATGAGCTACTAGTGAGGAAGCTTACCCACAAGATTGCTCCCCGATATAAGAAGAAAGAAGGCGGCTATCTGCGGATTGTTAAGCTCAAGCCCCGCGAAGGGGACAGGGCACCTATGGCCAGATTAGAATTTGTATAAGGTTAATGATGAAGAAGACTACTCGTCGTCCAACTAAAGCCGAGATGCAGGAAGCCTGGTATCTGATCGATGCTGCCGGCCAGGTGCTGGGGCGGCTGTCCTCCCGGGTGGCCAAGGTATTAATGGGCAAGGATAAAGCCACCTACGATCCGGCGGTCGTTGGTTCCACTAAGGTTGTCATTATTAATGCTGCCCAGATTAAGGTAACTGGTGGCAGCAAGCTCGAGAAAAAACTGTATTATCGCCACAGCGGCTATCCCGGCGGGCTTAAGACCACGAAGCTAGCTACCCTAATGGGCAAGCGCCCTATAGAGGTTGTCCGTCACGCGATAGCGGGGATGTTGCCCAAGAATAAGTTGCAGCGTTTGCGGTTAGCCAATCTTAAGATATATCCAGGGGACCAGCATCCTCATCAAGCTCAGCAGCCGGTTAAATTAGAAGTATAAAGATATGGACGAAGCTTTACCTGCTCAATTCAAGGGTAAATATCACTACGGCACCGGTCGGCGTAAGACCGCTACCGCCCGGGTGCGCCTTTATGAAGGCAAAGGGCAAATGACGATTAACGATAAGCCGGCAACGACCTACCTTAATCCTCAACATCTATTGGATATGGTCATGGCTCCTCTTGTAAAGATAGGGATGAAAGACCGTTTTGATATCTCGGTTAAGGCTATGGGCGGCGGCCCCGTTAGTCAGGCGGTGGCTATCCAATTGGGGATAGCCCGGGCCTTAGTTAAAATGGATGAGTCTCTTAAAGCCACTTTACGGGCCGGCGGGCATCTGACTCGCGACCCTAGGGCCAAGGAACGCAAAAAGTACGGCCTCAAGCGAGCCAGACGGGCACCGCAGTTTGCTAAACGTTAACAGGATAAAAACGGGATGAATAAGATAACCCAATTCATTAAGGAAGCCATCGTGGAGCTGGGCAAGGTAAGTTGGCCCAGCCGGATGGTTGTCTTACGGCTAACCCTAGGGGTTATCATCATCTCTGCCCTGTTTGCCATCTTCGTTGGGATAGTGGACGTGGGCCTCACCAACGGTCTAAGGGGTCTTCTAGTATGGGTGGAAGAGCAGAAAGCTCCGGTCGGCAGTACCCAGCCGATTCAAGTACAGCCGGGTGATATTCAGGTCGAAACTGGACAGTAAACCATTCTTATGGCTAAAGGAAAAGATTCAATCTCTCCAGAAGAAGACGAGCAGGGCCAAGCCCCGCTAGTTGCGGATGACACCGATGGTGTTAGCACGGAGGGAGCACGCAAGCTAACCAGAGAGTTTGATGATAGTGGCCCGGGGCAGTGGTATGTATTGCATACCTATTCTGGTTATGAAGATGCGGTGGCCGAGAGCTTGCGCCAACGCATCGAGTCTTTGGACATGGGGGATAAGATCTTTCGGGTTTTAGTACCCAAAGAGAAACAGATTGAGATCAAAAATGGCAAGCGCCGGACGGTCGAGAAGAAGATCTTCCCCGGCTACGTTTTGGTAAAGATGGTCGTTACCGAGGAGTCTTGGTATGTGGTCAGAAATACGCCTAGCGTCACCGGATTTATTGGCTCCGGGACTGTGCCAGTGCCGATCTCTGATGCGGAGATGGATACCATCAAAAAGCGGATGAAGATAGAAGAGCCCAAGCACAAGATCGATCTTAAGATAGGTGATCTAGTCCATATCAATGACGGCCCGTTCAAAGAGTATGACGGCACGGTTAGTGAGATAGACGAAGCCCGGGGGAAGATTAAGGTACTGGTATCTATCTTCGGACGGGAGACCCCGGTTGAACTAGATTTCTTACAAGTTAAGAAGGCCTAATCACCATCTTGTCATTCCGATTCTGCCGATTGGCAGAAGAAGAATCTCAATAATAAGTCACTATGCCTAAGAAAAAGAAAGTAACCAGAAAGGTAAAACGGCCCATCATTAAGCTGATGTGCGAGGAGTGCAAACAGAGCTATTACTCTTCGCGTAAAAACCCTACCAATACTCCCGACCGGCTGGTTATTAAGAAGTTCTGTCGGCATTGCCGCAAACACACCATCCACAAAGAAACCAAATAGCCATGCTTTTGCTCGTCCAAAAGGTGGCGTAAAAAGACGCCCCCGGTCACAAATTAAGTCTCCAAAAAGTAAAATCACCCTTTCTGGATTTTCCGCCAACTGGCGGACGCAAACTCGCCCCGACTAGTCGGGGCTCAAACATGCTCATCCAGACCGGGTGATTTTGCTATTGGAGATCTTAATTTGCTCCAGGGGGAGTAAACATCCCACATGAATTAAGCAACTTAAACACCGCCACCAGAGCGGGGTTTGTGGTAAAATAGCCCTGTTGATGGCCTAGGCCCATGGTGTAGTGGTAACTCGTCGGTCTCCAAAACCGAAGACGGGGGTTCGATTCCCTCTGGGCCTGCCAGC
>META01000001.1:4182-6740 GCA_001772255.1 candidate division Kazan bacterium RBG_13_50_9
AGTTTTCGTACCCGTCCCCCTACCCACGGGCATACTATTTTAGAACCAGCCCCAGACCAGAAGACCCCTTCCCAGAGGGTTGTTTTATGCTACTATCTAAGTGTTCACCCACAACTTAAAAATCCGAAGGATTTCTCTATTTTGGAAGAGATTCGTCATGGGTAAAGGCGGGCAGATGCTCGGCGTCCATGACGATCTACTCTTCGGAGCCAGAAGTTGTGGGTGAACCGCTAGAGGTCTGCCCACTTTTGGATATCGAAGAGAGCCGACCTCCTGCGGGTATATTGACTAACTTCTGATATATGAAAAATCCTGGTTTAGCAGCCGTCCTCAGTTTCTTTGTTGTGGGTCTCGGTCAAATCTACAACGGCCAAATCGGCAAGGGACTTTTGATGCTGGTTGTTTATTACACAATTCTGATTTTGTCCCTAGTCTTTTTCTGGGGTGGTATTTTCTCAATAGACACTGATGCCATTTTGACTGGGATAGTAGGAGCTCCTATTCTAGGTATAATCGTGGTCTGTATATGGATCAGTGGTATCATCGACGCATACCGCCAAGCCGAGAAAATCAATGGTGGGGGACTGACCTCAACTAAAAATAAACCTAAAGCGATTCGCACTAGTCATCCCCGGCGTCTAGATACGAAGGCGGTAGGCAGGGTAGCACTTGTCTTATTAAGTATTCCGACGTTCTTTTTCTCAATACCGGCCTGGATAACATATTGGTTGCTGGGGTTTTTGAGAAAGACAAATTTACCATTGCTACAGAAGATGGGGTATCCTCCTGGTCGAATAATTATATCGATCATTGTTGGTATCATAGTAGTGATTCTTTTAATTAATCCCACAGGCTCCGTGGAAGTTCAGCCTATCGAAAATACATCAATAGGGAACGAGTCAGAAGCCCAAGAGGCGCAGTCGGTAATCCCGACCAACACGCAACAAGCGTTGCAGCCCACAGGGCAGAGCGCAGAACAGGATGATTGGGAAGCGTCCCAGCCTTTAATATGTTGGGCTAATGGCTGGTCGCAGCGGGACTGCGAAAGAGTTCTGGCTAACAAAGTATGGATAGGTATGACTTATAAAATGCTAACCACCGAACGTGGTCAACCTGATAGCGCCAACCCATCAAATTATGGGCAGGGGGCAGAGTGGCAATGGTGTTGGTTTGATTACACCCCGTCATGCTTTTACGATCACAATAATGATGGGGTTGTTGATGCGTATAACTAACTCGTTTCTTTTAATCCGGAGCTATTACAGTATGCAACTCTAATTCGCCGTTCTTGAGGATGAGATCGGCTTTGATGTGGTCTAATACCTCTCGCTTTTCTTCGGTGGTACCCTCGCGAAGCATATACTTAGCGTAGGTCCGCAGGTCTACTTTAGGCGTAGGGATATCCTCTGAGTTCATTTTTAGCACCCCTTGAGTGAATTTATGGAAGCGGTCGATCTCCTCCTGCAGTTTCTCTTTCATCCCGATCCGATCAATCTCAATTTTGTCGATCAGCTCGACGAATTGTTCTATCAGACTGGTCTCGGGCACTGATTGCTGTTTACAGCCGACTCGTCTCCCATCCGTGCATTTGTAATAGACATAACGGTTCTTCCCGCCGTTCTTTAAGTATTTAAATTTCTCCTGAGCGCTTATCCCGGCCCCGCATTCGCCGCATTTTATCATTCGGACAAAGTGGAAGTGTTTTTGGGAATACCGTCCTTTGGGAGCGACAGCCAGCTTTTCTTGGACCTTATCGAAAATCTCTTTAGTGATCAGTGGTTCGTGTTTACCTTGGTATGTCACCCCGCCGTAGGGGAACAGTCCGTAGTAGAAGGAATTTTTCAGTGCGGTATAGACATTGCTCAACGATATCTTATTCCCATTCTTGCCTTTATATCCGACCTCCTCGTTCAGCCACTCCCAGGCGTCTTTTCCGCTGTAATCCTCGTTGGCTACTTTGTTGAACATCTCTTTAATCAACGGAGCCGTGGTCGAATCGAGAACTATCGTGTGGTTAGCTTTATCATTTAAATATCCTGGCGGAGCGGTGCCCGGTCGCCAGCCCATCTCGCATTTGTTTTTCATTCCTCGCTTGGCATTGATTCCTCGGTTATCGTTCTCAAGCTTTGCTTGTGAACAGAGAATCATTAACAGAAACTTTTCATTGGGAGAATTCTTGAACACTTGCCCGGGAGTACGGATCTCTTCCAAACATCCTTGGTCCATAAGGTCCACCAATTCGCCTAAATCTCCAGCATTCCGGCTTAATCGATCCGGCGCCCAAGTCAGAATGGCGTTAAATTCTCTTTCCCGGATGCGTTGCAATAGTTCTTTAAAAACCGGCCGTTGGCCCGACTCCTTGGCCGAATGGCTCTCTCGGACTGTCTCAACCACTGTAATGCCGTCTCGCTGGGCGATGGCCTCCATCTCCTTAATCTGGGAGTCGATAGAAAGGGCCTGCCGCTCGTCCGATTCCGACGACTTTCGGGCGTAGAGGCAGTATCTAATAGCCGACCCCGGCGGGCTCTCCAAAACCACCTCGGAGCCCCTCAAAATCG
>META01000001.1:6829-12611 GCA_001772255.1 candidate division Kazan bacterium RBG_13_50_9
AAGGAAGCCGAGAATGCCTTACCGGTTTTGCGAGAAGTAAAAGAGAGGGAAATCAAAACCAGAGTGGATGACCCCACCCACATTTTGATTGAGGGAGACAACTATCATAGTCTCTCGGTGTTGAATTACACCCACCAGGGGAGTGTCGATGTTGTATATATTGACCCACCTTACAACACGGGTAACAAATCATGGATGTACAATAATCGCTACGTTGAGCTGGATGATTCCTTTAAACATAGTAAGTGGCTTTCTTTTATGGCCAAAAGGCTTAAGTTAGCTAAGAGTCTATTAAATGACGAAGGTATAATCTGTGTTACTATCGATGATCATGAATTGCCTAGGTTATGGATGCTGCTTGAAGAAATCTTCGGAGAGGACAATCATCTGGGGACAGTTGCTATCAGGAACAATCCGAAGGGGAGAAAAACCCAAAGAAAAGTATCTCTGGTGCATGAGTATGCTATCTTTTTTGGCAAGACGGAGAAGGCCAGCATAAAAAAAGTACCCATTGAAGTCGAAGACAAGACCCATAACTATGTAAAGGATAAAAATGGTAGCTGGTATTTGGCGATTAATTTAAGAAAGCAGGGGGTCGATAGTCTGGCAGTAAATCGTAAAGGTAAACGATCTGAGAGGTGGTATCCAATATATTTTGATCCTAAGACGGGCAAGGTTAGTACAAAGGAAAAGCTACCGATAAAAGTTTTACCGATAGATCCAAATGGTCAGGAGCGAATTTGGAGGCGCAGCAGGGATGTGATTGATCAGATGTATCGGGATGGCGACCTATGGTGCAAAGAAACTAAGAATGGTATGCAAGTATACTTTAAATTTAGAGGTGGTCTTGACGGGGAACCTCCAGAAAGCATCTGGTATGATAGCAAGTTTTCCGCTAGCGAATATGGTACAAAAATCCTTGAGGATATATTGGCCAAGAGAGAGTCGTTCCCTTACCCTAAATCTCCTTATGCTGTTGAGGAATGTATAAGAGTTTGTAGCGACAAAACGGATGCCATTATCCTAGACTTTTTTGCAGGATCGGGAACGACCATGCAGGCTGTTATTGATATGAATGTATCGGATGGTGGGCGCAGGATATGTATTCTGTGCACCAACAATGAAAACGATATAGCACGAGAGGTTTGTTATCCCCGGGTAGCGAATGTGATCAAGGGGTATAAAAGTCCAAAGGGTGAGCGGTTTAACGGTCTCGGTGGGAATCTAAAATATTTTAAGGCAGTTTTTGTTAAGAGATCTGCTAATCAGGATGATCTTAAAATTCGTATAACCCAAGAGTGCACGGAAATGCTTTGTTTGAGAGAGAGTATTTTTGACGAGCTCAAAGCAAACGGTCACTATCGGATTTTCAAGACAGGCAATCGTATCATGGCCGTGTACTACTCATTAGATAGAAAAGGAATTACCCAGCTTAAAAAGGAGCTCGATGAGCTCGATGGTGACAAAGTTCTATATTGCTTCACATTAGACCCCTTAGGGTTGGACAAAAAAGATTTCGCTAGTTGGGATAACATAAGTTTAGAACCAATCCCCCAGAAGATATTGGACATCTACGAGGAAATTTATGAATATAAATCTTAAATCATACCAAGAACAAGCAGTCGATAAACTGGTGCTCCAGACCAAACAGCTTCTGGCTCATGATGGGCCAGGTGAAGTTTGTGTGTTCCAAGCCCCCACTGGTAGCGGTAAAACCATAATGACTGCTAAGTTTATCGAGGTTCTTATTAAAGAATTGCCCGATAAGGATTTGTGTTTCTTATGGGTCAGTATCGGTAAAGGCGACTTACACCTCCAAAGTAAACATGTCCTAGAAAAAATCTTTGAGGGATTTCCGCGGGTTGTATTAGTAGAAGAAGAGTTCGGCAACAGTCGAGACTCTATTAATCGCAATGAGGTGGTGGTGGCCAACTGGGAAAAACTTAGAACCAAGGATCGGACTACTGGAGATTGGAAGAATATCGTGATGAAAGATGGTGAAAAGCTGAGTTTCCCGGAAGTACTGATCAAAACCCGAGAGAAACACAAAATTATCCTTATCATCGACGAAAGCCATGTTAGTGCCTCCACCGAGAGAGCTCAAGAACTTCGAGACTTGATTTCAGCCGATGTTATTGTAGAGATGAGCGCAACTCCAAGGTTAAAGCCAAATGTCGATCAACTAACCGAAGGATCTGCTGGTTTCGTGAAAATAAATCCCAAAGAGGTCATTGAAGAGGGGATGATAAAGAAAGAGCTCATTATTAATGAGGGTATCGATAAAATTGACATAAGCGAATCAGATTCTCAGGAGGTGGTACTCGAGGTGGCCTATCAGAAGCGACTACAGCTCAAAAAGGTCTACCAGAGCGAGGGTTCTAATGTAAATCCACTTGTTCTGATTCAAATCCCAACCGCTGAAGCTGGCGAAAATAAGATTAAAGCAATTAGAGGGTTTTTAGAAAAGAGACATATCACCGAGAAGAATGGCAAATTGGCGATTTGGTTAGCCGAACAAAAATCAGATACCATC
Organism: candidate division Kazan bacterium RBG_13_50_9; assembly: GCA_001772255.1. Taxonomy (GTDB): domain Bacteria; phylum Patescibacteriota; class Kazan-3B-28; order Kazan-3B-28; family UBA10110; genus RBG-13-50-9. The sequence goes on from META01000001.1 coordinate 9,363, forward strand.
GACTGGATTTCTGAGCCAGACAACGAGATTGAATTCCTGATTTTTAAACAAGCTATTGATACCGGGTGGGACTGTCCCCGAGCCCATATTCTGGTCAAGTTTAGGGAGCCAGGCAATGTAGTGTTTGAAATTCAAACGGTTGGTCGTATCCTGCGGATGCCAGAACAAAAGCATTACCTAAACGATGTTTTAAATGTTGGCTATATCTATACCAACCTCAAGAGTTTTGATGTTCATAGAGAAGAATACAATCCAAATATTATCAAACATTTGCGGTCTAAGCTGGTTGCTTCATACAAACCAATCAAACTAACTTCTTATTATAAAACCAGAGCCGATTATGGTGATGTGACTTCCAGTTTTGGTCTAGTATTTGAAGAGGTTGCCAATAAATATTTTGGTATTAAATCAAAACACGACATCGGGTCAACCAATGTATATCTAGTAGAAAAGAAGGGTGTTAAATTAGATCTTAAACGCTACGAGCAGGAAATCATTGCCGATACCAAGCTCGAGGGTAAAGATTTTGATGACCTAGAGGGGGAGATTACTCCCGAAGCTCTGGCTCGGCTGACCATTGCTGGGAATGATCTTCAGGCCATGTTCGAACAAGCAATCAAAGATAATTTAGGGCCATTTAGGGGTGCCAAGAGATCAGTTCCGGTGATAAAAACTGCTATTTATTCTTGGTTTCGCGAATATCTTGGTTCACCCAACTGGAAGGAAGAGATCTTGTTGATTCAAAAGGTCTTTTTGCATGACCAAAATCGCAAGGTTTTTGATCATGTGTTAGCTGAGGCCATTGATCAATATAAAACCGTTAAAGATAAGGAGGTTCGGCAGAAAGTGGCTTTGAGTGAGCGATACTATGAGTTTGAGTTGCCAAAAGAACTATTTTTTAACGAACATACCGATGAACAAGTTAGAGCTAGTCAATACGCTTTTGATCCATGCTATCTTAACATTGATCGTTCGGCTCCCGAGAAAAGTTTCGAGCAATTTTTGAATGATAATGCTAAGAAAATTCATTGGTGGTGGAAAAACGGAGAGAATAAACAGAATTATCTCGGTATCCGGTATGAGAATGGCAGTGGCTTCTATACTTTCTATCCGGACTATCTGGTCCAGTTAGCAGATGGACAGATTGGCGTTTTTGAAGTTAAAGATGTTGGTGATAGAGATGGCTCTACTGGCACAAAGGCGAAAGCCGAAGCCCTCCAAGTTTGGCTGGCTCAACTAAAGCGTAAAGATGTCTTCGGCGGTATCGCTATGGAGCGCAACCAAGCTTGGCTGATTAACAGTCAGTCAAAATACAATTGGGAGAAGTGCCAGAAAGGGGACTGGAGTGATTGGGTCGACCTGGCTACTACCCTGTAGCTGCTGGGCCCCAGCCGTAGGGGTCACAATTGTCCATGTCGTAACGAAGGCCACTGCGTTTTTTAGGTGACGGATTGGAATCAGTGAGACCGCCCTTGACCGCTATCGGGTCGTGATTTGGCGTGTTACCGGATTGAGTTTGCTCAGCCAACATCGCCACGGCGTCGGCCATATCATCGTATCTTTCTCGCCCATATCCAATCAGCTGGTTAACCATTTCCGTTTCGTAACCCTGGGGGAATAGAATGGTTCCGTTGCGGATGGCTGGTCCGGCATTCACGATGCGAGTTCTTTTATCGCCGGTATGATTCACTGGAATGACGCTTATATTGCGATGATCCAAGGACTGGATCAGCCCCTGTTGAAAACCGTTACCCTCTACCCATATCCGAACCGCCCTACCTCTAGAGATCCAATAATGGTGAATCGCTTCTAACTTATCCAACGCGGTAGGAAGATCTAGCTTGGCGTTAACGATCTCCGGTTCCGGCAGGATATAGACCTGGAGGTTGGCTTCTCGACCGAATACGGCTCCACACAGAATGGCCGTCTTATCTGCTTGCTCTTTAGTGGAAACCGCTGGGTCGACTACGATGGCGATGTAATTGAAATCCCTGCGGTTTAGATCCGGAGGATTCTCCCTGGACCATAGATGTATCCAACCTAGCTGGATGGCTCGTTCGGAGTTAGAAATAATTTTCAGCAGATATTCTCGAGCCCATCGTATTTCATCCCCAACAGTCTTTTTCTGTTCCTCAATCGCCGCTATATCGGGATATTTGCCGGGCCAGAAGATATGCCCGTCATCATCAATGATTGGGTAAGATCTGAAAATGCCGTCCCGCTGGCCAGATCCAATTTCGTTTTTGAGCCGCATCATCAATGAATCTTCGTGGAGTAAGTTGCCTACTACCATGATGCGGGTGTTCTTGTCTCCAGCGGGGATGACATCGCCGGTGAACCAGTCGTAAGTTTTGTCCCGTCCTTCTTGGGTGCGGGTGGAATTAGGGTCTTCCACGTCATCACAAATTATGACATCGGGGCGGTATTCACCGTGGCGGATACCTCGCATTCCCTCATCAACTGAAACGACGGTGATGCGGGCATCGTATTTTTCCAGCAGTAAACTGCCACCGCCCCATCTATCGTTGGTGCTCTTGAAAGGTCCCAAGTCGGCTTTCAATAGGGTATTTCCGGACAGCTCCCGTTTGATGTTCCAGAAGATTTTGGTTACCATATTCTGGGTTTTGCTGAAAATCAGAATATGTTTAGCTTGTGGTTCACCCATAATCACCCACAAAGGGAACGAGAGACTAAGAATCACGGATTTGGCCGCTCCTCGAAATGCCGATACCGCCAGCATCTTGATGGCTGGATTCTCGGTTAAGGCGAAGATCTCCTTCTGGAATTCGGCTGTCTCATATTTGACATACCGAGCCATATACATATGGAAGAACATGAAGTGGCTTTTGCGGGCAATGGGCACCCGAGTTGATTTTTTAAGAATCGCTTTATCAATGATTTTCATGGTTTTTTCAAAGTCAGTCATTACTACCTCCGATTGGCTTAGCTTTATACACCCCGGCTAATGACAGTGCTTTTTTGATCAGAGCCCGTTGTGCCGGTGTTAGCGGACTATCCTTGTGTTCTACTTTCGCCATCACCTGTAATTTCTCGGCGTAGGTCTGGTGATGGTTCTTGAGCCAGAACATAATGCTAGTCAGATTCTGATTCTTAATGGCAGTCAGCAGTTGCGATTCGGCAAGGTCGTTGATTAAATCACACCCTTCAGCCAATGCCTCATCGGCTTGCTTGGCGAAGCTTTTACTTTCTAGCTTCCACCTGTAAAAACTGGCTCGGCTGATGCCAACT
>META01000001.1:12638-22266 GCA_001772255.1 candidate division Kazan bacterium RBG_13_50_9
GTTCGGCGTAGAATCTCCAGCTCCTCTTTCTTTTGTTCACTCGTTTTCATAGCTTCACCGCCTTTCTGCCGGTCAGCTTCTCCCACCGATTCCGAATAACCTCGCAGTACACCGGCGATTTCTCCATCAGGTAACACCGGCGTTTCAGTTTCTCGCAAGCGATCAACAGACTCCCGCTTCCACCAAAGGGTTCCACCGCTAAGTCGCCTCGCTTTATAAGGACCTTCAGATATGGTAATAACACCTCCAATGGTTTGACACCAAAGACCAAAGTCTGGCCCGAACTTTTCTCGTCGGCTGCATTAAACTCTATAAAGTCAGTCGGTTGATACTTCTTCCCAGCAGCGTAACCCTCCCAATAGGGTTTGCCAGATGTAGCAAACAGAGCATTTTCATATTCGTTTTGTAGTAGTTCATCTGCTTCCGGTTCGGTGTTGAGCGTGACATTGCCTGCAGTCCCCACCAGCGCTATATCTGTCTTCGAAAAAAACTTATATTTCGCTGCGAACCCTTGATTCCGCGTGGGCACGTGCCAGGTAATAGTATTACGCCATCGCCAGTGCTTTTCGAGTTCGTTCCAGATGGTACGAAGATTCTTTGGGTTCTCGAAGACGATAATAGAAAAGTCTGGCTTCTGTACCTTGGCGATGTTGGCCATCCACTTTTCAGTAAAGTCGGGTGGCAACACGTCGGTCTCGAGATATCGCCTGTCCCTTTTAAACCCGAATCCCTCAGTCGCTTTGCCGTGTTTCTTCTTGCCGTTTAGATAGTCCAACAAATAAGGTGGATCCGTGAAGCACATATCCGCCAACTCGCCATTCATTAGTTTAAGCACGTCAGATTCAACAGTAGAATCACCACACATTAACCGGTGGTCACCTATTTGCCAGACATCGCCTTTTTGGACTTCAACTTTTTTGATGTTCAGCTTGGCTAACTCCTTAGCGATATCAAAGATTTCTGGTGTTTCGTCGATGCCAAAAATCTCGTCCATCTCTTCGCTGGTGAACCCGATATCCTCCAGCAGGGAAGTATCGAACTCAGCCAGAAGTTTGAAGTCCCAATCGCCGACATTTTTGTTTAAGCGAAGACAGAGTTCTTTTTCTTTTTCGGGATCGGATATATCAACATAAACCACCGGTATCTCTTTGATGCCGAGTTCCCTTGCTATTTTCAAGCGAAAATTACCGCCAATTACCACGTTTTCTCGACCCGGTGCCCTATTCACTATAATTGGATCCACGATCCCATATCGCTGAATACTGGCAGTTAATTGTTCGACTGCCAAAGCATCCCACTTGCGTGGATTTATCGTGTATGGCTTCAATTCGGAAGCCGGTACATAAACGATCCTAAGGTCACTCATAACGAGCCCTCCCGTAATTAATTAGTATGCGCGCAACTACGCACACCAAAGCACACAACAATATGCCTTCAATTACGACAGTATGGCTCAATTAGTGCCCTAGTTATTAAGTTGCAGTTCCATTATAGGACGACTGGGGATGGTGTCAATACCCGCTCTAGGTCTATAAAACTCTACCAAACTCTACTACTGCCAACACCTATAGAGGCGGAGTATAATGAAAAAGTATGCTATACACCAAACCAATTGATGATATTACCCACCAGGACATTCTGGGGTTCTGTGATGCCAGGATTCACGAAAATTCGTCGCTGGACTATAAGCAGGAGCTAGGTCGTAGCGTAATTAAGACTATAGCAGCTATGGCCAATACCTGGGGTGGTCTAGTGTTAATAGGTGTTGAAGACGACGATGGTGCACCGAAGTTGCCAGCTAAGGGAGTACCTTATACCGTAGGTATTAAGGAGACTATTAGTAACCTAATTTTTTCTAATATTTCGCCCCCCATCTTCCCTGAAGTTAAAGTGTGTGTATCGCCAGATTCCAAAAGTGCTTTTGTGGTAATCCGTGTGCCACAGAGTAATATTGCTCCCCATGCGATTAGTGGCAATACCCAGGTATATGTACGAACCGACATTGGCAATCATCCAGAATCTTTGGTAACGATGGACAGACTGCAGTGGCTTACCGACCGCCGACAGCACTCCGAACAATTAAGGGAAGAGTTGATAGAGAAAGCAGAAAGCCGATTTAATCAATTTTGCAAGAGGCAGGGATATAAAATACCGCATACTGACTTTACTATTTCAGCCGTTCCTTTATATCCAGTACAACAACTGAAAAACCAGAGGGATTTGGATCAATCTATTAAAGACAATATGGCCAGTGGCTACAGTGGATCACATTTTCCCCGCCACATAGAACAAGAACGCTACGAACCGCATCATCATGGGATCCATAGTGCTATATACCAAGACAAGCGACAGTATGTGTCATATGAGGAGTTCGGTGCCTATGGGTTAGCATATACACGCATGGATTTTGGGCGATCAGAGGTGATAAAAGAGGGCACAGAACCAATCCGAAAAGCCTACCTTTTTGATCTGTTGAGACTCACAGATCTCTTTTTGGAGTTTGTTGCTAACTGGTATGAAGAGCTTGGGTATTGGGGGATGATTGATGTTAGGTTTACCCTTCGCAAAGTTAATGATGTTGAGTTTAGAGATTTACCGCCCTTGCGAGGATATATGAGATTTGATGACATTGCTAAGTCACCGATCGATGGCAGTATGAAATTCACTAAAATAATAGGGTATCAGGATCTAAGTCAGAATCGTAATGAAATTTTACTCGATCTGTTCACCGAAATGGCATTAGCCCTGGGATTTTCTCATATAACAAGAGATCTGGTGGTCAAGCACTTGGTTGAGGACGGTCGGATAGTTACACAGGAGAGCTCTGCACCAGTCACCTGAGGTAAAGATATACAAGTTGTGCGCCAATAAAATGCCAATATCAAAACGAGACAGAGCGAGGTTTACTCGTATGTCAAAGCAAAGCATTATGCAGGATGCTGAGTTGATCCAGTTTCTGGCTCCGTTTTTTCAAAACAAGAATAATACTACGGATTTTATAAAGATGTGTTTGCAAAGAATTCGCACTCGACATATGTTGTTGCGTACTCATTGGTACGCTGAAATCGCCGATGGCATAGAGAAGGTAAGAGCAAGTCGCCCGGCTCTTAGAATCATCTTTTTAATATCGCTTGCTGAAGGGGTGGCCAGATTGCGTCTCAAGAGAGAAAGGGATAGTGATAACGCTAAGTCTATGATAAGTAGTTTTATGAGCCTTATGTCCGATGCAGATAAAAATCAACTAAAACGAGATTTTCGCAGAGCTTTAATCAAGATGCCTCATCATCAGTTACAGTTCTCTGGGATAGTTAATATACTCTATGACATCCGCAATCGTGCTGTTCACGGTGATGATTTTTATAGTTTTTCCTTGTTAGATAAGAATCGCAAGAAAGAATATGTCAGTGAGGGTTATCACGATTACGGCATATTGACCCACGGGGAATGGAAGATCTCTCGAAGAAAAGGCAGTAAAACCTCAGCAAACAAGAAGGTTAAGGTGACGCTTGATATCAAAATGACATACGAGGAATTAAGAGCAATTTTTATCAGAACGGCCATCGCAAATATTAAAAAATGCGGTAAATTCAACTAGCTCATGGTGGCCAAATTAAGTGTCACGTTGTGAATAATGAAAAGTAAAACAGAACTATTATTTGAGGCATATCTTCGTCAGTGTAAGATAACATACAAATACGAGCCATTTAGTGGCTCCAAGAACCCCGACTATTTATTTAAGCATCATGGCAAGACTATCCTAGTGGAAATAAAAGAGCTGGAGGAAACTCCATTAGACCGAGCTACTAATACTAGTTTGGCCAAGGGGGGCGGTACCTTCAGTTTGGATCCCGGAGAATTATATAGAATACTGCGTCGTAGGATAGATGCGGCCTGTCGGCAATTGAAACCGCACGGAGCTAAAGTTGACTACTGCCTGGTCATATTGGGGAATAAGGCGGGCTATGATTTAGACTTAGATTCAGTATTCTATGCCATGTACGGAGACTTATATCTATCAATACCTTTTGACATCCAAGGAGTCGGCAGTATGGCTAAGGCAGAATCCAGAATGAAGGCTACGGGGTCACTCCGGAAACATCACCCTTCAAATAAGCAGATGTACTCACCACATACATATTTAGGTGGTGTTGGACTGATTAAGAGGTTTAACGGTAGGAGTTATTATGAAGGTAAGTTCTATGAGAAGGTTCTTAGGGGTGTTAACACGAAGGAGTGGGATGCACATACAATGCTTAAGTTCTTGAAGAAAAAATGGCTTCAGCACAAGAAAGAACTGCCAAAACTATATAAAGACCCCAAAAAGGTTTTCTATAAAGTTGAAATTATATCCAACCCCTTGAGCAGTAGGCCTATACCTAAGGGGATCTTCACTGCTCGGTGGGATTATGTCAGATTCCCTCAGATTATTTATGAATAATCAGAAGCCATGGAACTGACTAAAAAACAGATAATCAAATTCCAGCAAATCTTCAAAAAGGAGTATGGCTATAAAATGAGTCGGGAGGAAGCGATTGAGTCTGCCTCCAATCTGATTCGATATTTGGAGATAGTGCTACCCGTAGCTTACCGTCAAAGAGTGCGAGATGAAAAACGATCTGATCGAAAAAATTAAAAGCATCACGGCAAAGGGTCAGAATGCTACCGAGGAGGACATTAGGGCTCTGATGATTTTGATTCGTAAATTGCTTGAGGGGATGACGGATGCTGAACGGCAACTGTATTTAACCCTTAATCTTTTTTGTAACTGGACGGCTCACACAGAAATAACCCAATCCAACACAGGGCTAAGAATCTTGGCACGGGTGAACGACGCTTTGGTTGAAGTTAAAGACTCCAAGGATTTGATTAATATTCAGTCCAAGATGTCTCAGGCGCTTGGTTTAGTTCCTTTAAGACGGGAACTATCCAGTCTGTTGGGGAACATAAGGGCATCAGACTTGCTGATATCTGATAATGATCTTTGGGGTATGGTTTTTCTTAATCACCTGATTGAGATTATTCGCAATGTTCCACTGGCATTCCCGGAATTAAGTAAATTAGATTCGGCCAAGCGCAAAATATACGACCAAATCGCCCAAAACCCAGTTAAACCAGGAGCCGGGGTGGTCGCTCTCCAAATAGCCAAAGTAGATTACAATGCTCTCGGGATGCCTAACGCAGGTGAGATAATGTGTCTACAAGTTAGAACTGAGGATACTACTACCGTGGTAGTACCAATTTTAATAGATGTTCGTTTGAAATAGGGCAGACCATAAAACTCCCCAAAAATCCAGTCCAAGACAGCCCCCTTGCCACTGTCTCATTTGTCTCATTTTCTCCTATGGGTTCTGGACTAAACCCGTCTCCCTCAAGTACTCTAAAAACGGTCTAATTTATCTCCTTTGGGTGGGCCACAGACCCGTCTGCCCTGCCAATCGGCCTCGGCTCTGCCGCAGGCAGAGCCACGGACGATTCGTTAAGTTGAGAGTGTAAGAACCCCAGGGGTTCGACTGTGTCCCGCATACGACGCTACTGTAATAACAGAGTGAAACTCGTTTTACAGTAAGGAGTTGTGCTGGGATTCCCTCTGGGCCTGCCAGTTCAATGTAGAAATATGAAATGAAAAATTAGGGGAAAATGGATAATGATTCGACCTATTCGCCAAAACTATCGAGAAAATACGCGCCTGTTTAATAAAATAAAATGCCAATTTATCTGTATTTTGGGTGGCAATGTCGTTATCGAGCATGTTGGATCGACCGCAATTCCAAAAATGTCGGGGAAAAATATCATTGATATTTTAATCGGTGTTCCGACTATTTCTGAAATTAAAAAAGTAGCACAAAAAATTGACAAAGCTGGCTATTTTCGTGGCAGGCATAATCCGAGTGGCGAATACATCTTTTTCGCATCCAGAAATACAGAAACCGGAAGCGGCGATACTCACATTCATTTAACTGCGCAAAATACAGAGCGCTACGACGATTTTTTGGCTCTTAAAAAATATTTGCTTGACAGACCAAGTGTCGCCAAAAAATACTCTGATCTCAAACGTAATATTACCAAGACAGCTGGAAATGACCGTCAAAAGTATAAGTTGCTGAAGAATGACTATATCGACGAACTATTGAAAAGCGCAAGGAAGTATTATGAAAAAGTTTCCAAGTAATCCAACTTTTGTTCGGCACGGAGAAAGTATCGTGGATGATGGTGTTGGCAATGGATTACGCCACAGAGCCTCTTAAAAATCCACAGCGAAACAGCTTCTCTGCCACTGTCTCATTTGTCTCGTTTTCTCCTTAGGTTCTAGACTAAACCCGCCCCCCTAAAGTACGCTGAAAACAGATCAGATTATCTCCTTTGGCAGAACCATAGAGCCGTATGCCCTGCCAACGAAAAAACTGGCTGAACCTGTCTGCCTAACATGATTAAGACCCAAAAAATAAGAAAATTTTTCCCGTCCATAGTCTCGGGGAGGATAGTTTCAAATAATGCGGCAAGTACGCAGGTGCCAATTCAATTGTTAAATTTGTTAAAAAAACTTGTCGTGCAATATGACAGTGTCCATAGAGGCCAGTCGCGGGCTTCATTATTGACTACCGAAAGGTTTGAATCCTCTTACGACACCATCGCCCAATTTATCGGCGCTCCATCAAGAAAAAACATTATTTTATACAGGAATACCACCGAAGCAATTAATTCAGTTATGTATTCCTTGATGACTGAATTTAAAGACGGCGACAACGTGATTTCAACATTGATGGAGCACAACTCGGACTATGTGCCGTGGTACGGACTATGTAAGGAAATATTACCAAAATTTGGAATTAATGTGGGATGCAGACTTGCTAAGTTTGATAAAGAAACAGGAGAGCTTGATTTAACTCACCTAAAATCATTAGTAGATAAAAGAACCAAATTAATATGTTGCACAAGCGCATCAAATTTCTTAGGAACAAAAACTCCAATAAAAAAGATCAGGGAAATTGCTAATTCAAGCGGTTATCTGCAGCCGAATGGCGAAAGAAAGTCGTATCTTTTAATTGATGGCGCCCAGATGGTACCAAACATGTTTACCGATGTTAGGGAATTAGATGTAGATTTTCTCGTTTGGTCTTTTCATAAAATGCTTGCTCCTTTTGGTGTTGGTGCTCTTTATGCGAGAGAGGAATTGCTTAGAGAAATGAGACCTTTTCTTTATGGTGGGGATATGATTGCCGAGGGAAAAGTTAGTCTCAAAAAAGTAGAATATAATGTGCTTCCCTGGAAATTTACAGCCGGGACTCCTAATATTTTAGGAACAATCCTTTCTGCCCAAGCTGTAAAATTATTAATGGACTTTTCTCTTAATCCCGGGCAGTATAAGTATTTTATGACTGATAAAATATTGGAAAGACAAGACGTAGAAAAAGCGATGAAAAATATAGAAGACCACGAGAAGGCTTTAATAGGTGAAGCACTAAAAATATTAAGGGAGATACCTTCCATAAAGACTTATGGACCAAAGCACCCTGAAAACAGAACCTCCTTAGTCGCGTTTACATGCGAGCATAAAACCCCGGTTGAAATTGCTGAAGAATTAAACAAACTAGGTATAGAATCAAGAGCGGGATGCCATTGTGCAACTTTAGCGCACCATTATTATAGATTAGACCCCCCTGCAACTTGTAGGCTAAGTTTCTATATGTACAATGACATCGAAGACGTGAGAAGGGCATGTTTGGCTGTAAAGAAAATTTGTTTAGTCCTATGGTAAACCCGTCCCCCTCAAGATCCTTTCAAAACCCTTAATTTATCTCCTCCCATCCTTCGTCCGTCAGCTGACGGACTTCGGAGGGCTAGCGTAGGAATAATCAGTCTACGCCAAGGGCTACGCCTGACTGCGCCGAAGTCCGTCTGTTCTGCTAAAACAAAACGAAGCCATCCAGCTTCGTTTTGTTTTTATATTAATTGATTTGACCCGAGCCTTCTCAGCCTTTATGCTAGAAGCTCGTACCTGAACAATCAGATACCTTAAAAGGAGGTGGAAGGCCGTGGCTAACGGCAATAATAAGATTATGCCAGTCACCCACTGGGAGCTGGCATACCGAGTCTTTGATACGCTGATCGCGGCCCTTCGCCGCCATGCGTACCCCTACGATGTCGCCACTCGAGTCTATAGCAAAGAGACTCTGCCCCGCACTCTTGAGCCTGGAGGTGTAGAAGAGGCTAACTTCTTGTTGGCAGTCTGCTGTTATATGCGGGGCAACATTCGAAGTGACGTTGCGTTCAACGGCTTGGCCAATCTCTATGACAAGCATCGGGAACTTTTCGATCCTAAGCAGATTAATTGTCAGCCGTTGGCGATGGCAAGGCTACTGGAAAAGGAGTTAACAGAACGCCGCTTTACCCGCATTGAGGAAGTCTGTCGGCAATGGATCGACAACTTCATCAAGCTGGACCGGTTTTGGGATGGAGATGCAACTGAACTGTTTGCCGATGCCGATTACGAAACTCTCTGCGAGCGTTTCATCTGTCGGCCAGTAGGTAAGTTCAACCCCAATCACCCCGATGGCTTTCGTGGATTTCGGGAAAAGATGGTCAGCATGGTCGCGTTCTACTTCGTGAAGGCAGGGCTAGCGGTCCCTATGTCAATGCCGATTCCTATCGACTTTCATGCCATGCGCATCATTATCTCGAATGGGCTAATTACCATTCCCGGCGCACCGGACGATTACGACCTCTGGTCGGAGAAGATGTCTGCTACCGCTCGAGAACTGACCCAGCGCTACTGCCGAGACCGCGGGATTAACCCAACTGAACTGTGTGACACGACATGGTTCTTGTCGAGCGTCGCCTGTCGGCGCCATCCGGGTAACCGCAGCATCGTTACTAAGGAGTGGCAGGGTGATAGACTTCGAACAATCGAGGTAATCCCCTGGGCAGTTCGCTGGACCAAGCAGGACATCATGACCTATCGAAGCACCTGCGGACGATGCCCCATTGAAGAAACCTGCCGCTGGTTAGCCCCGTCTGCTCCTCACTATCGCCTTGGCAAGCTGCAGATTCGCGGACCTCGCGGGAAACCGCCTCAACTTGCTCTTTTTGGGGGACTATAGATGCCAGCTAACTTGAAGTTAGCTGGCATCTTCCATATACTAATCATTCTAAAATTATCCACTACGGTCTGCCATCCTTCGCCATCTCCTTCCTCCTTCGCCAAGGCTACGGAAGGACCACAGTCGCTAAAGCTTCGGAGTGACTACGCTAAACCCATCTCCCTCAACGCGGTGGGAAGCATTTATTAGCATAAGCCCAAGGTCCGCCCTAGGCGATTTTTTTAAATTGCTTGACAGGAATTAGTTATGAATATATACTCATAATGTAATATTAGCTTAATTAACGGAGGTTGCTATGCCAGGAAGAGACGGAACAGGTAACGTCGGAAGGGGTCTAGGCCGGGGGCTGGGGCTAGGACGCGGCCGGGGGCGCGGCTTAGCAGGTGGCAGACCATTGGGTTCGGATGTCTGCACTTGTCCCAAGTGTGGCCACCAAATACCCCATACCCAAAGGGGTATCCCGTGCACCCAAATCAAATGTCCCAAGTGTAAGACTTTGATGAAGGGAGAATACTGCTAAAATGGGTCGC
>META01000001.1:22301-23128 GCA_001772255.1 candidate division Kazan bacterium RBG_13_50_9
GGTAACTTTTTTCAAGCCGGCGGGTGTTCCCTTGCGCCAATTAGAGATTATTGTTTTAGATTTAGAAGAAGGCGAAGCTCTCCGACTTTGTCATCTGAAAAATCTGGACCAGACCACAGCCGCCAAGAAGATGAAAACCTCCCAAGCCACCTTTAGCAGAATCCTCCAGCGGGCTTATGCCAAATTAGCCGATGCCATGGTTCACGGCAAGGCCATCCGGATAGAATAAAACCGATGAGCAGGGATTTAATAAAAAATCTATTGCACAAACTTCCCATAATTTTTCTCGGGTTATCCCAATGATTATCGGGGAAATCGTTCCTTCACCATGGGCGGCGGAGCCGTAGAGCATATATAATTAGGGTATGCTCAACCCGTTTGCCGCTCTAATTGTAGGCCTCGCCCTATTTTTGGGCGGTGTTTGTCTGTTCTCCCGCCGCGCTGCTTCTTTAGCCAGTGATAGGGTAAAGATTCAACTGCAGCGGTGGTCCAATCGCCCTTGGCAGGCGCTTTTAACCGGATTTTTTAGCACGGTTATTGTGCAGTCAAGCTCGTTAGTGTCATCGTTAGCAGTGGCGCTAAGTGGAAGCAAGCTGATTACTATCCGGGGCGGGATTCTATTGTTTTTGGGCGCTAATGTGGGCACCACGGTGCTTGACCAGGTAATCGCCTCGCCGCTTTTGGGCCTTGGGCCCTGGATCGTGTTGGCGGGGGCTATTTTGTATCTATTTAATTGGTACCATAGCCGCTTGGCCGGCACGGTGCTGTTTACAGTTGGCCTTATTCTTTGGGGCATTGCGTTGATGTCCAGCGCTTTCGCGGCAGAG
>META01000001.1:23173-27226 GCA_001772255.1 candidate division Kazan bacterium RBG_13_50_9
GGTGGCCCGCGCATCATTTATATTCAGTTTGATAGTAGGCCTGGTGATAATGAGCGTCTTAGGCTGGTTTACTGGCCTAATAGACTGGCTTACACCTGATAATGCTAATCCGGCCCGGTTGGCGGCTAATGCTCATATCATTGTTAATGCTGCTGCAGCGCTATTAGTCCTGCCATTTTTAAAGCAGATAGAAGGCCTGGCGTCCCGGATAGCACCTCGGGCTCGCTAACTGCTATTTTGGCCGTATTTACAATAAACCGTTCCATTCTCCGCCAGCGCAAGCCGCCTAAGTAAGAACCGTCAGCCCCTCGGGGTTCTCGTTACACTTAGGCGGTTTTCCATTTAGTAATATAATAGGGTCGGCATCCTTTATTTATTAATTTATTGGAGGATAGGATGAGAGATCGTGTTGATGCCCACAAATTGGGCCTGATTGTGGGTTTCTTTGTGGCCATTATCCATTTGATCTGGGCGCTGCTGGTCTTGGGCGGGGTCGCCCAAGGTTTTATGGACTGGATCTTCGGGCTGCATATGATCAGTAACCCGTTTATGGTTGCTACCTTTGGATGGGGCACGGCCATCTGGCTGCTGATTGTCGTATTCGTGGTTGGTTACATTCTGGGGTGGATCTTAGCCTGGGTCCACAATGCGGTTCATCAGGGCAAAAAGAAAAAGTAATAAGCCACTTTTGGCATCAAAAGGGGCGGGCCAAGCACCCGCCCCTTTGTTTAGCGGGGATGTTATAATTTAACGGCACATATAAATTAATTTAGGAGCGATGAAAGGATATTTTGATAATATTGAGAAAGCCACCGTGGGGAATGCCAACTTCCGTAAAGTTCTCTATACCGGTAAGCATAGCCAGCTGGTTTTGATGACCCTCAAACCTGGTGAGGAGATAGGCGCAGAGGTGCATCCAGATATTGATCAGTTCTTCCGCTTTGAGGAAGGCAGCGGCCAGTTGGTCGTCGATGATAACGTTTACGAGGTCAAGGCTGATGATGTCGGCATTGTGCCGGCAGGGGCCCAGCATAATGTAATTAATACCAGCGAGGTGGATTTAAAACTTTATACTATCTATTCTCCTCCGGAGCATAAGGACGCTACCATCCACATTACTAAATCCGAAGCCGAAAGTGCCTCCGAGCATTTTGATGGTACCACCACGGAATAATAGCCCCGTGTATAATAGGGATATGAGGAATGTCACCCTTTGTTTTTTAGTTAGGGAGAACGAGATCTGCTTGGCGATGAAGAAACGGCGCTTCGGGGCCGGTAAGTGGAATGGAGTTGGCGGAAAAGTTGAAGAAGGAGAATTTATAAAAGAGGCAGCAGTCCGGGAATTGAGAGAAGAGATTGGTGTGGATGCCAGTGTTGATGACCTGGATAATGTGGGCAACCTGCACTTTTACTTTAACGAGCACCCTGACTGGAATCAGTATATGCACATCTTCTTTATAAAAAGGTGGACGGGGGAACCCAAGGAGTCGGAGGAGATGGCCCCCAGATGGCATAAACAAAATGCGCTGCCCTATAACGACATGGGGGTAGATGACATCCATTGGCTGCCGCAGGTTCTAGCTGGCAAGCGAGTTGAGGGCGAGTTCTATTTTGACGGAGACGGAGAGAAGCTGGACAAATTCCAAGTAAGAGAACTAGCCACGTCGTAGGTTGCAGTTTGGGCTTACAATAGGTATATGAAATCCAAATTTATCTCTCCGATGCTCTGCAAGTTGATTAAAGAACCCTTTGATGACAAGGGCTGGGCATTTGAACGCAAATTAGATGGGGTGCGGCTAATCGCCGTAAAGAGGGGCAACACGGTCCAGCTCTGGACGCGTAATCGAAAGAATCGGGCTAGGCAGTTTCCCGAAATTGTTGTTGCGATCAAAAAACAGAGGGGGGATTTTGTGATAGACGGGGAAGCGGTGGTCTATAACAAAAAAGGCATCTCGTCTTTCCAAATGATCCAGCCCAGGGTTCAGCAAACAGGCGAAGATGAGATCAAGATGCTATCTTGTAAAAGCCAGGCAGTCTATGAAGCTTTTGACCTGCTAGTACTTAATGGCAAAGATTTAAAATCTCAGTCTTGGTCAAAACGCAAGGAACAATTGAAAGGGTTAATTAAAGGCGACCGTGCCCTAAAATATCTTCCTCACGTTAGCGGCAGTGGCAAAAAGCTCTTTCTCCGGGCTAAAAAAGCGGGCTGGGAGGGGATTATCGGTAAGAAGAAAAATAGCTGGTATCTTCCAGGCAAGCGAGGGCACGGTTGGGGGAAGATCAAGACAGTCTTTGAGCAAGAACTGGTCATCGGTGGCTGGACCCGTGGATATGGCAAGGCGGCCGGGAGTTTTGGAGCGCTATTGGTTGGCTACTATAGAAAAAATGACCTTATATTCGCTGGTGAGGTTGGTACTGGTTATACCGAGGATGAAAGAAGAAGACTTAAAGCCAAGCTCATTAAGCTTGAAGCCGTTTGCTCGCCCTTCAAGGATCCACCGAAAGGTGGAGGAATCGCTTGGGTTAAGCCAATTCTAGTTGGTCAGTTTAAATTCGCTGAATGGACCCGTGACGATATCCTGCGGATGCCGGTTTATCTGGGACTTCGGACCGACAAACCCGCTCGGGAGGTAGTGAAAGAAGGATGAAACTCAAGTTTTTAGGCACGAGGGGGTATATCGAGGAGAAGGCCAAGCAGCATCGGATGCACTCCTCCTTATTAGTTGATGGAAAAGTCCTTTTTGATTTTGGGAAAACTTGGAAGGGCAAATTGACCCAAATAAAACCGAAAGTTATTTTTATAACCCACGCCCACCCTGATCATGCAGGCGGCTTAAGTAATGATATCAAGGTACCGGTTTATGCCGCTGGAGCAGCTTTTGAGCAGCTAAAGAAATTTAAACTACCAGATCTCAGGCGAGTCCGATTCAATCAAATTATTAAGATCGGACGCCTCAAGGTCGTGCCTTATGGAGTGGTCCACTCTATTCTGGCCCCAGCTGCGGGCTACCGAGTGAATGACGGCAAAGCGGTTTTTATTTATAACCCTGACATTATCTCCATTCGGCAAAAGAACGAGATCCTTAAGAAGGCGGATCTTTACATTGGTGACGGGGCAACTATTAAGCGGCCTTTAGTTAGGCGGAGGGGAGACAAGCTCTTTGGGCATGCTGCCATCTTTACCCAAGTGAATTGGTGCAAGACGTTCGGCATTAGAAGAGCTATTTTCACTCATTTTGGGAAAGAAGCTGTTGAGACGGATGAGCGGAGCTTGAAGAAGCGTTTGCGAGAATTTGGAGGTAGTTCAGTTGAAGTTTCGGCAGCTTATGATGGGATGGAAGTAAGGATATAATAGGACTGTTATGCCCATTAAGTGGTTAGTTGACTATTGGAATAGAGCGGCGCCCTCTGCCCTCCCATTTTTGGTATACAGGAAAGTGGCGGTCCAGCAAGTCTTTGACGGTAAAACTATCTATCGCCGGCACGGGGATAAGGGCTTGCCCGATAGGTCGGGGTGGATTGAGATCAAGAATGCCACCCAGATCAAAGAGTGGGCTAGGCTGCATACCTACTCGTTTCACGCCCATCTGAATGGCGAAAAGGACGCCTGGTTTGTTATGGATGTTGATGGGAGAAGCTCTGCTATGTTTGATCTGGTCAAATTGGCCACCTTAGAGATGAGCAAGCTGCTTACGCGCAAGAAGAAAAAACACCTGATCAAATTCTCCGGCCACAGGGGGTTCCATTTTATGTGGAGCTTGGGTAATATTACCCCCAACTGGCTCTCATTGAGAAAGGAGATCAGAAGCTATGCTACCGAGCTTGAGACGGTGCTGCAGAAAAAACATAAGAGCAGATTTTACGCTAAACTGCCTAAAACCAAGCCGATCTTAGCTACCAGCTCCACCAATCGCGGCTTAGCTAAATCCATCCTAATTGATGAACAGATCGTTCATAAAAATGGAATGATCAGGAGCCCATATTCGGTTCACCCTAAGACCGGACTGGTTTCGATCCCACTTACGCTCGTGCAACTAAAAGGATTTAAGGTGA
>META01000001.1:27244-27398 GCA_001772255.1 candidate division Kazan bacterium RBG_13_50_9
TATTAAAATCCTGGGCGGTGCCTAAAGGCATTCCCCTCCGGGCTGGCATTAAGCGTCTGGCAGTGCAGGTGGAAAATCATCCAGTGGAGTATCTTAACTTCAAAGGCGAGATTCCTGCTGGGCAGTACGGTGCGGGCGAAGTTTTGATATGGGA
>META01000001.1:27423-30241 GCA_001772255.1 candidate division Kazan bacterium RBG_13_50_9
GCGATCCAATCAGCTATTGGTGGTTCTCCCTTTGTGCCACTCAGTAGCCGGGTAGCTATTAAGATGATGGAAGCACTGGCACTGCAAGCTGGTGATACTCTCTATGAACTGGGCTGTGGTGATGGACGAAACTTGGTCCTGGCCTGCTGTAACCATCCTGGCATCCACGCTGTCGGCGTTGAGATTGCTTGGGGGCCAATGCTACGGGCCCGGCTTAATCGTTGGTGGCATCGATTATCCGGCCAGATCGACCTAATCCAGGGGCACATTAGGGATATTGATCTGTCCCCAGCTGACGCGGTCTTTTTATACTTGGCCCCCGAGTTACTCCAGAGCATTCATAGCAAGCTTAGAACTGAGCTTAGGCCGGGCACTCGCATTGCCTCGGCTCGCTATGCCCTGCCCGGCTGGCAAGCCAGAGAGGTTATCCGGGAACGGTATCCTATATTTCTGTATACGGTATAATAAGGCAGGGAAAACCTCGCCTTTTTAATATCTGTGCTTAGGGGCTGATGTCATTTGAAGCGATTCAAAACTATTTTGTTGATGGCTGGCAGATCTTGGTTGACCAGGCGCAACTATCGGTCAGCAACTTTGCCACCGTTTTTAATTTAGTGACAGCACTGGATATTCTTTTTCTGCTGCTTATCCTGTGGTGGCTTTGGACTAAGATCCGAAAGACTAATTTAGTCAGGGTGCTGCCAGCCTTCCTGGCGCTATTAGTTATCTTGTTGGTAAGTAAGCTCCTGGGCTTTATTGCGCTCTTTTATGTCTCGGCCGTGCTGCTAGTGGTTTTGCTGGTAGCGGCTGTCCTTATTTATAATCAGGAACTACAGCAGATAGTGGAGCTCTCGCTCAACGGTCGCAAAAATGAGCAGAAGGTTAAAACGCTGAGCCAACACGAACGAGCTGATTTCGTGCGCGAGCTAGCAGATACGATAATTACCCTGGCAAAATCAAAGACCCCCGCCCTTTTAGTTATTAGGGTCACTAAGCCAATCAGCCGTTTGGTCGAAAACGGGACACCGCTTTATACACCACTCAAGAAAGAGTTTGTGCTGGATATCTTCTCGCGCCGATCTCGGCTGTCGAATGGCGCGATGATTATTGATAATGGGATGGTAGCGGCGGTGGGCTCTACGCTGACACTGGCTGCTCCTAAGCGATTCGTCTTTAGCTTAAGTAATCCTGCCATTAAGCAGGTAGCGATGCATTGGGAAGCCATCGTGGTGATCACCCACAAGCATACGGATACGCTCTCGCTCCTGCATAAAGACCAATCCTACTCTAAACTCACTGCAGGGAGCTTGGAGCGGGTGATAAAGAATATCTTGATAGCTAAACAATGAAGCCAGCTTGGCCAATCCAGTTGGGGGGAGCAGTCGCAGTGGCCATCCTCGCGTGGTTGGTAGTGTTTGGTGTTAACTATCAGTCCTTTGCCGTAGCCGTTCCACTGCAGATTATGGGATTAGTAGACGACTTAGCGGTGGCCGAACAGCTGACGATCGTGCAGGCTACAGTGCGGGTTAAGGCCATTAATGCTAAAAAGGTTAAGGTCCCCGGCGCCATCAGCGCAGTTTTAGACTGTAGCTCCCTCTTAGGCGTAGGCAGCTACCACCTTGCTCCTAAGATCGAGTCCAAGTTAGAAGATGCTTGGGTGATCGATTTCCATCCTAAAGATATATTGGTTAGTCTCGTTCCTAAGGTGACGGGCACAGTGGAGCTGGTGCCAGATGTAGTGGGCTATCCGGCGTCGGGATACAGCTTAGGTGAGATTAGGATCGCGCCTAGCACCGTGGAGATGTTGGGACCCAACACTTTGGTAGGGGCTAATTCAGTGGCGTATGTCCCGGTAGTGGTTAGCGGACAGAGAACATCCCTTAGCACCATCGGTGCGCCCCAGGTAAAGGACCAGCTGGGCAGCCCGATAGTTAATGTTAGCTTTAATCCCCCCCAAGTAGCTATCAGCGTGGAGATTAAAAAAGGAGATAGCTACAAAACAGTGGGTTTGGAGCCAGCCTTTGTTAATGAGCTGGCTGGCGGCTACTGGATCTCCTTGATCGAATTTGAGCCCCCCGCCTTGACTTTGAGAGGAGATGCCAAAAGACTGGCCGACATTAGTATCCTTTCTACTACCCCTATCGATCTGGCCGGCCATTCGGGAGACTTCCGGGACAAGGTGGCGGTGGATGTCCCTATGGGGGTGGAGTTGGTCGGAACAAATTTAGTTGATGTCAAAATAATAGTGCGCACGGCTTCGTCTAACCGCAAGCTGGTGCTGCTGCCCACGTACACTAATATTACGGAGGGCCTAAGCGTCACTAGTATATCGCCACCCACGGTAACAGTTATCTTGGCGGGGGCGCCGGCCCAGCTCTCACAGCTTAACCGGGCCAATACTTCATTGGATCTCGATCTTAGGGGTAGCCTTAGCGGAGTTAACGTGGTCGAGCTCGCCAGTAGCATGTTTAGGGTCCCCGAGGGAATAGAGGTGGTTAGTTTCGAACCGTTGACCTTGTCCGTAACTTTAACTAAAGCAGAGTCGTGAACGAGTGCATTGTTTTAGACATCGAGACTACGGGCATTGATGCCCAAACCGACGCTATTATTGAGATCGCAGCAGCTCGGCTGCAGGATGGTCAAATAGCTGATAAGTTCCAGACTCTGATCGAGCCGGGAGGAATTAGCTTGAGCCCTACTATTTCAGCGCTGACCGGAATTAAGATGGAGGACCTGAAGGGCGCCCCATCCTTGTCGACCGTCAAAGACAAACTAATGGAATTTGTCGGTGAGTTGCCGATCTTGGGCCATAACATTG
>META01000001.1:30278-41295 GCA_001772255.1 candidate division Kazan bacterium RBG_13_50_9
AAACGAGCACAGATCCAGCCGCTTGTAGCTCGATCGAATTGGGATTGGTCATTTATCTTTACGGATAAGGTTACTCCCAGAAGGAGCTACGTTCCACGCGGGGGGCGGGCTTGTGAGCTCACCGAGGAGTCGGGCTTTAAGCTACCCACTGATATTAAAAAACTATCCAAGGGTCTAAATGTCTATGAACTGCCACCCCAGCTTAATGAAGTGGCCACCAATGTGGCTTTAGCCCAGAGTTTGCCCAAGCCGCTCTTGGTAGTTAGCCGAGACGTCTTCATGCAGCACGACTGGCCCGCTTTAGGGCTGACTCCCCTGTGGCCGCATTCTTATAAGCTGGACCAGCAGCAGTTTGAGTTCCTACTTAAAAAGCCTAATTTTGATCCACGGGAGCTAAAACTACTTATTAAGATTATTTTAGCTTCGTCCGACGGGGAGTTTGACCCCGCAATGTGTTATCTGACTAAAGATGAGTTCTATCTCTTCGACCAAAAGCTCTCGCCAACTGCTCCTATCAAATCCAAGGTAGAAGGCAAGACGGTAACTACTTTTTTGGGGCTCTGGGAGCTGCTGGAGTTGGGCGTGCCGCTCAAATCTCTTGCCTTGCTCATTCCGCAATGGTTGGAGTTTGATGAGTGGTGCATTGATAGATCAGCCAAGGTGATCACTTCTGCGTATCTTAACGCGGTGGTGGCGTCGCGCCGTGATTTTATCCGGGACCAAGTTAGGGATACTAAAGTAGCTGACCAGCTCTTTAAGCAGTTAAATGAACTGGGGTCGCATCTGGTGATGACTACAGCCGTCCTGGGGCTAGTTTGGCAGGAACAGCAGCGCAACGACGACACGGTTGAACTAGAAGAAAAATTTTTAAGCACCAAGAATGGCAACCGTCTCAAAGGTAACCTGACGGGAGTGATCGATAGCTTATTGCAATATCGTGATAGCATTCAAAAGCTTAAAGTGGCTCTGCCCCAGGTCCTGGCCAGACAAGTCGAACATACCAATTCTCTCATCCAGTATCTTAAGTGCCTCACAGACCCTACGCAGGCATACAAGATCTATCTAGACGGGAGAGGCGAACGGGTGATGCTGCGCATTATTAAAGACCCACCCGAGAATATTTGGCAGACCAAGCTTAAGCCATTAACCTTGGTGATCGCGTCTAACGGCGTAACGGTTGACGGGGCTAGTGGTTTTGCCTCGACCGTGCTGGGTGCTCCCGTAAAAGTTCAAGCCCTGCCTTTAGGCAAGGTGGCGCCTAAAGAAATTATTTGGATTACAGACCTGCCCAGCAAGAATAGTTTTAACTATCAGCGGGAAATATTCAGATACTTGAAGTTGTGGATAGAGAGTGAAGCCCAAAGAGCATTAGTAGTGATGCCCAACATCAGGTTGCTAGGGGATTTCTTTAATGAGTGTCAGCCTCACTTGGGCACTAAGAATATTTTGACCCAGGATATAGCAGGCAACCTCGAGCTGTTAACCGAGAAGCTAGCAGGGATGGATAGCTTCATCTTTATGGTTGCCCAGTATGGCTTGTCGCACTGGGTTTCGGCCTTGCCGGATATAGACCAGGCAGTATTCCTGCGGTTGGCTTTCGATCCGCCCAACAAGACAGCCCAACTTATAGCGTCCCTTCGCTGCCGCAATGGTTTCATTGAATATTCGCTTCCTAAGGCAGTAGTGAACCTGAAGATCACCCTGGCGCAGCTCTACTGGCGGGCGAAAGAGTTCTGGATTCTGGACAGCAGGATAGTCTCCGAAGACTATGGCCAGGTAGTACGCCGGTCGCTGGCTGGCTTTAAGCATATAGACACTAGCCGGGGGTAAAAAGCCCTGGGGACAACCTGTGGATAACCATCCTAGGGGCCAGCCACCCTGGGGTATGAATTATTAGCTCCGGGGGCTAATTTACATGCACCTAAGGGGGAATACTCTTGACAATCAAGGGAGTTTCTATTATGATGTGATAATTTGATGGGCAGCTTGACAATCAGACTTTGGCTCAAACGGTAGGGGCAAGTGGCCATAGCATTCATTTTGCTAACCAGCAGTGCGGATGGTAGTTCACTTCCCCTTACTGTTCGATCGGGTGCCGATCACACCCTCGTTCAACACAAACACAAAAATATTTTGTACTTTGGGTAAACATTACGGCCCCCCACTTCCTGTCTCGGAATACATCTCGGAGATAGAAAGTGGGGGGACCATAAGAGCAGTTTGGGCCCAGGCATTTTATGATCGGAATCATGCCTCTGCCTTAGATGGTTATCTCTTATTGCCGATTCGGCGATGTTTGAGGCCAGCTAAGGTGAAAAGGCTGGCAGCGTCAAATATTTAATTATGGACGGTTTGCCAGCCTTTTTCTTATGTGTAAAATCTTTTTGGGTTAATATATGCTTATGGAGCCAGCTTCTGGTAGCCGGCCAAAAAAAGAAGCGGGCAGTAAGATAAAAACAGTATAATTATCGGGCCGCCGACGGCCCAAAACTGTGTTTGGCGGGGGCGCATTAATGGAGCAAGTGCCGAGGTCTTTATGGGGAATGATCGCGGCAGCGGTTATAGCCGCTGCCGCTTTAGCATTGATCCTCTGGAAGTTCGATCCCTATAGCGCTACCTGGCCAGTCTTTACCCTGTTGTTCTTAAGCTTTTGGGTCATCGCCAGTGGAGCAGCTATCCCGGCCGTGTACTTCTATCAGTTGAGGCGGGGGGCCCCGAACATTAAGGAGCTGTTCACGCAGGCCTGGCAGCGCGGGCTGATCATTGGTTGCACAGTAACCACCATCCTGGCACTTTTAGTCATGCATGTACTTTCTTGGTGGAACGGTTTATCAGTTGTCGTGATTGCTGTTATCTTAGATATGTATTTCAGAAAGTAGTTCAGTGGAAGACGAGATTAAATCTATAGTCCAGGAAGCCAAGGCCGCCATCGCCCAGAGCGATGCGGTGTCACTTTCAGTTACGGCCGCTAAGTTTATCGGCCGCAAGGCCCGGCTGACCCAGATCCTAAGATCCATTAAGGAGTTTTCAGCCCCCGAGAGGCAGAAAGCGGGCTCTTTAGCCAATCGGGCCAGGGGGGAGATCGAGGCAGCTCTGCTCCAAAGAAAACAGGAGCTGGCTACATCCGCCCAGAGGTCCACCATGAAGCGAGACACGACTCTGCCGGGGATCACACCTGAGATTGGCCATCTAAGCCCAGTTACTATCGTCACTAATCAACTTATAGGGGCGCTAACCGAGCTAGGATTTGAGATCGCTCATGGCCCCGAAGCCGAGCTCGAGGCCTATAACTTTGACTATTTGAACATTATGCCCAATCACCCCGCCCGGGACGAGTGGGATACCTTCTGGCTCCGTCAAGGTAAGGATAATAAAACTAGCGTACTGCTGCGTACTCATACTTCACCAGTGCAAATCCGCTATATGTTGGCGCATAAGCCACCCTTAAGGATCATTGCCCCGGGCCGGACATTCCGCTATGAAGCCGAGGACGCTACTCATGCCTCGGTCTTCTCCCAGATGGAAGGTCTGATGGTAGATAAAGGCATCTCCGTAGCCCATCTTAAGGCGGTCATAGTCCATTTTGTTGATCGAGTATTGGGCGAGGGGAATCAAGTCAGGTTTCGTCCCAGCTTCTTTCCCTTTACTGAACCTAGTTTTGAAGTGGATGTTCGGTTTAGGGACAAGTGGTTAGAATTAATGGGCTGTGGCATGGTTCACCCGCAGGTACTGCGTAATGTGGGCATTGATCCAGAGGAGTATTCTGGATTTGCCTTTGGGGTGGGCATTGAGCGCCTGGCCCTGCTCAAATATGGCATTAATGATGTTCGCCTGTTTTTAGGCGGCGACATGCGATTTGTAAAACAGTTTTGAATGAATCCCGTTATAAATCTGCCGTTAGTGATAACCCCCTCGCGTAACTAGTTAGTGGATAAACAGATGACCAATTATTTAAATGTGGAGCTTAGAAAAACATTAGGTAAAATGTTTTTCGTTAAGGATTTGTAACGGGATGAAATTTTCCTATAGTTGGCTGAAAGAATTAGTAGATTTCCATGAAAGCCCGGAGGAGTTGGCAGATCTTATTAATCTGCATATTACTGAAGTTGAATCGGTCACTGCCCAGGCGGGCACCTACAATGGAGTAATCGTGGCGGAGGTGTTGGAGATTAGAGCTCATCCCAATGCTGACAAATTAAAGTTAGTGATGTTGGATGTCGGCCTGGGCAAGCGGGTAGAGGTTATTTGTGGCGCCACTAATGTAGAGGTTGGCCAGAAGGTACCTTTGGCCATGAGCGGCGCCAAGCTTCTGGGCGGTATGGTCAAAAAGGCGATGATTCGAGGGGTAGAGTCGGACGGGATGATCTGTAGCGGGCAGGAGCTGGGGATAGAGGCTAGATCAGGAGGCATCTTAGTGTTGCCCAAGACTGCCTCGGTGGGGAGAGCGGTAAATGAAGCTCTTGATGCTTCCAGTGATGCCGTGTTGGATCTTAAGATCCTGTCCAATCGGCCTGATTATCTGTCGTATGTAGGTATAGCCAGGGAGATTGCCGCCGTGCTGGACAAGGCCTGGTCCATCCCAATGCCCATGAAGTTTAGGGAAGAGCCGAAGCTTACTACCGCCCAGCAGATCAAGATTCAGGTGAAAGATGCCCAGCGCTGCCCATTCTATATGGCCCGATGGGTTGGCCATATTGAGGTGGAGGAGTCGCCTCGGTGGGTTAAAGATAAGCTTGCCAGTAGCGGCATTAGGCCGATCAACAACTTGGTTGATATCTCAAACTTAGTGATGCTTGAATTGGGGCAGCCGGTGCATATCTTTGACGCGGATAAGATTCAGGGTCAAAAGATTGTCGTTCGCCAGGCCGAGCCCAATGAGGGGTTCCTGGCTCTAGATAGTCAACTGCGCCAGCTCACGCCCGAGGTGCTGGTGATCGCCGATGAGAGTAGTCCGATCGCTCTAGCCGGCATTATGGGGGGAGAGCGTAGCGCGGTTAGCGATTTGACTAAAACAGTAGTGATCGAAGTAGCGACCTTTGACCCTGCCACTATTCGGCGGGGGAGTAAGAGCATCGGCCTGGCGACCGACGCGTCGCTTAGATTTGAGAGGGGACTTAGCCCATATCTAGCTCGGTTGGCCATGAACCGAGCAGCCGCTTTAATTGAGGAGCTTCTGCCAAGGGCCCAGATAGCCCGGGGGGCGGTTGAAGTGGGCAGTAAGCCAGCAAAACCGCCTACGATAGCATGCAGCAGCCAGGAGATAGCTGGTACATTGGGGGATAAGGTGACAGCGGCCCAAATCAAGGCGATCTTAGGGCGGCTAGATTTTACCGTTAGGGCATTAGGCCGGCAGCTTAAGATCGTTCCGCCGCCGTTTAGGCAAGACATTAAGGAAGCGGCTGATATTGCTGAAGAAGTAGTCCGCCTTAAGGGGATCGATACCATTAAGCCAGCTATGCCGGTGGTAGCGATGCAACCTCCAGCGGTAAATAATGAAGCTAGGGAGATAGACCTCCTTAAAGATGTACTGGTCCGATACGGGTTTAGCGAGACCCCCAGCCATTGTTTCATCGGCCAAGCCTGGGCCGATGCGGTGGGTTTGAAACTGGATGATGAGCTTAAATTAATTAATCCTCTGCATAGCCACTGGACGCATCTGACCTCACAGCTGTGGCCTAATTTATTGAAGTTTGCGGTTGGGGCCACAGTACCGCTTAAGATCTTCGAGATCAATACAGTTTTTGCCCCGCCCGCGGGCAAAGAGGTCTTGCCTAAGGAAACCAAGTCGTTGGCTTGGCTAATTACAGGTCAGGATGCGTACCTTCTAGCTAGAGGGATAGCCGAGGACATTGTGGCCGGCGTCCCAGCGGTCAAATTCGTGCCGGTGCCAGGTAGTGCCACTGATAAGTTCATCAATGTTTTAAGGATACTCTCAAAGCAGCATGTTGTCGGTAGTATTGAAGAGGTTGGTCCCACTGCAGTAGAGCAGTTGGATGTTCCTGCTGGTACTGTTTGGGCGGAGATCGACTTATCTATGTTACTTAACCTCCGCCCGGAGCGGACTAGCCGATTTAGGCCCTTCAGCCTATTTCCTTCATCCCAGCTCGATATCTCGGTGGAGCTGCCAGGATCAGTGGCAGGAGGCGATCTGGTCGCGGATATTGAGGAGAGCTCTAGCTTGGTCAAAAATGTGAAAGTTTTTGACGTTTATGAGCTAGCTGAAGGCAGGCGCAGCTTAGGCCTGCGGGTTACTTTGCAGTCCGATGAACGTACTCTTAAAGAAGGGGAAATTAAAACTACTGAGAGTAAGATTACTAATTTGCTGACAACCAAGTATAGAGGGAAAATTAGGGGCTCTGGGAGCAAATAATTTGATGTTTCCAGCCCTTGTTTAGAGGGCCTTTTCGGGGTATAATTTAGGTGGTCCCCATGGGCCGAAGGGAGGGTTAAGTTCTGCCACGTAATTTAGTGCTGAACTGTCTATTTTTTGTAGTTTTTGTAGCTATGCCTAAGAAGAAACCTGCTAAAAAAATCTCCATCAAGAAGCCCGCCAAGGCCAGCCGTAAACCCACCAGGCCTCGGTCTTATGGTGCCTCTCGCTCAACTAAAAAGGTTAAGATTGAAGTTTTGCGGAAGGCCCAGCCGGTTACCGGAGAGCCTACCAAAGTCTCGGCTAAAGGCAGTTATGCTGCCAAGGACATCCAAGTCTTAGAGGGTTTAAAACCGGTCCGTAAACGGCCAGGTATGTATGTTGGCTCTACTGGAGTGGAGGGGTTGCACCATTTGGTTTGGGAGATCGTTGACAACTCCATCGATGAGGCGATGGCTGGTCATGCCCAGAACATTATCGTGGTTCTCCATAAGGACAACTCGGTGACGGTTGAAGATGACGGCCGCGGCATTCCAGTCGATCGTCATCCGGTCAGCAAGAAGTCTGCCTTGGAGACGATCATGACTACTTTGCATGCTGGTGGCAAGTTCGGAGAGGGCGGTGGTTATAAAGTTTCTGGCGGGCTGCACGGTGTAGGAGCATCGGTAGTGAATGCCTTATCGGAGTGGATGAAGGTAGAGGTCGGGCGGGATGGCTATCTTTACACGCAAGAGTACAAACGAGGGGAACCCGTAGCAGCGGTCAAAAAGGGAGCGGCTACCCAGTGGACTGGCACCAGGATTAGTTGGCAGGCTGATTCGCAGATCTTTGATCAGGTCGATGCTTACAACTGGCGCACGATCATTGACCATCTGCGCCAACAGGCCTATCTCACCAAGGGCGTAAAGGTCAAGGCTACTGATGAACGCACGGGCGATTCTCAAAACTTCTATTTTGAAGGCGGCATCAAATCATATGTTACCTATTTAAATAAAAACCGCACGGCGTTGAATGACCCGCCATTCTATATGGAGAAGCAAGTAAAAGACACTACCGTTGAAATCTCTTTGCAATATACCGAGGATTTCAACGAACTATTGTTTGCTTTTGCCAACAATATTCATAACACGGAGGGGGGGAGCCACGTGGTAGGTTTTAGGGCTGCCCTGACTCGGACGATCAATAACTATGCTAAAAAACACAGTTTAGTTAAAGGCAATGGCAATGGTAAGGGCGAGTCGTTAACCGGGGATGACGTTAGGGAGGGCCTGACGGCCGTTATCAGTGTCAAGCTGCCCGATCCTCAGTTTGAGGGCCAGACCAAATCTAAGTTGGGCAATGCCGAGATCCGCACGCTCGTTGAGTCGGTGTTCGGTGAATACTTTGGCAGCTATTTGGAGGAGAACCCTACTGATGCCAGGAAGGTTGTGAGTAAGTCACTTTTAGCGGCCAAGGCTAGATTAGCCGCCCGGGCAGCTCGGGATACGGTCATCCGCCGGGGTGCTTTAGAAGGGATGACGCTGCCGGGCAAACTGGCTGACTGCTCCGAGAGAGACCCGGCCAAATGCGAGATCTACATTGTGGAGGGTGATAGTGCTGGCGGCAGCGCCAAACAGGGCCGAGACAGGACCTTCCAGGCCATCTTACCCTTAAGGGGTAAGATCTTGAATGTTGAGCGTGCCCGTCTGGATAAGATGCTTAGCTCCAATGAGATCAAGGCCCTGATCGTCGCTTTAGGAACCGGCATCGGAGACCAATTTGACGCTGAGAGAGCCCGGTATCATCGCATTATTATTATGACTGACGCCGATGTGGACGGTGCCCATATTCGCACATTACTCCTCACTTTCTTCTATCGGTATATGCGTGATATTATCGATAGGGGTTATCTGTACATTGCTCAACCACCGCTCTATTCAATTAAGCGCGGCAAGAATCAGTGGTACGTTTACTCGGATGCGGAGAGGGACCGGATCTTGAGCGAGATCCAAAAGGAGCTTGGCAAAAAGGGAGTTAAGCCCGAGCCGATTGAGGAACCACCTGGCGAGACCCAAGAAGCAGGTGAAATTGCCGCTACGGAATCTAAAAAGATTGCCGATGTCCAGCGGTATAAAGGCTTAGGAGAGATGAACCCAGTCCAGCTCTGGGACACAACCATGGATCCTAAGCGCCGTACGATGTATCGTGTTACCATTGAAGATGCTGCCCGAGCGGACGAGATGTTTAGAACGCTGATGGGAGATGAGGTAGCTCCCCGTAAGCGCTTTATCCAGACTCATGCCAAGAATGTCGAGAACTTAGACATATAATACAAAAGCGCCACTTGAGGAGGTGAGGGTGCGAGCTCTACTTGCTTGGATCAATGTAGATCTGCGAGCGATTGATTATAATATCAAGCAAGTTAAGCGACTCCTAAA
This sequence comes from candidate division Kazan bacterium RBG_13_50_9, assembly GCA_001772255.1. GTDB lineage: Bacteria > Patescibacteriota > Kazan-3B-28 > Kazan-3B-28 > UBA10110 > RBG-13-50-9. The sequence goes on from META01000001.1 coordinate 39,066, forward strand.
GCCAGCCACTAAACTAATAGCAATAGTAAAGTCCAATGCCTATGGGCATGGGATCTTTGAAGTGGCTCTGCAGGCTATCCGTAGCGGCGTGGATATGCTAGGAGTCGTAAATGCCAGCGAGGCCTTGCTGCTGCGCAAGAAGGGCATTATCCGGCCGATTGTAGTGATGGGGGCCATTACTAAAGAAGAAATGCTGGAGCTGGTTAAAGAGAAAGTCAGTTTTCTGGTGCATAGCCGCCGTTCCTTTTTGGATGCCAATAGTGTAGCGCTTATCACCCGTCGCCGGGTTCTGGTGCACATTAAGCTGGAGACCGGCATCAACCGGATGGGCTTTACTTTTGACGAGGCGCTACAAGTTATTAAAGCCATCAAGCAGCGTCGCCACCTGACCTTAGAGGGCATCTGGACCCATCTGGCTAGTGTCGAGGAGCTTAATAAAAGCTATACCAAGATGCAGCTGTTTCAGTTCGAAAAGCTTTTAAACCGCCTTAGTAAGAACGGTGTGCGCATTAATGAAATTCCATATATCTCTACTGCTGCTTCGGCGGCAGCGATGTTGGTGCTAGAGTCGCGCTACACGGCAGTGCGGCTGGGTATCTCCATGTATGGGCTGTGGCCATCTCGGGGGGTAGCGGCTTGGGCCAAAAAAGACCTTCGGGGCAAGCGCCGAGTGACCCTCAAGCCGGCGCTAAAGTACCGTACCCGGCTGGTAGCTACCCGTCGCATTCCGGCTGGATCTTATGTTGGCTACGGCTGTAGCTTTCAGGCTCCCAAGGCAATGACGGTAGGGGTGGTGCCAGTCGGTTATGCCGAAGGGATAGATAGGAGCCTGTCTAATATGGGATTTATGCTTCTAAAAGGAGCGGTAGTGTCCATTGTAGGGCGGGTATGCATGAATATGACCATCTTGGATATCAGCCGGCGACCTAAATCTAAGCCCGGGGATGAAGTGGTAATCATCGGTAGGAGTGGAGGCAAAGAGATCACTGCGACCGATTTCGCCGATTGGGCCGGCACTATTAATTATGAGGTAGTCACGCGTATCCCAGAGAGTATACCAAGAATATATACTAAGTAGTGGTCGAGAAAGAACGAAAATTCATCTTTGTCACCGGCGGGGTCCTCTCCGGACTTGGCAAGGGCATCACTGCTGCTTCGATCGGAAACATCCTCAAAGCCCGGGGGTATAAGGTTTTCTTACAGAAACTCGACCAATACATTAACTACGATGCGGGCACCCTTAATCCGGGCGAACACGGCGAAGTTTTTGTTACTGATGATGGTGCCGAGACTGATCTCGACCTGGGCCACTATGAAAGATTTACTGACGAGAGCTTTAGCCAGGAGAGCTCCATTATGACCGGCCGGGTTTATAGTGAGGTCATTACTAAAGAGCGCCGAGGTGATTTTTTGGGCAAGACCGTCCAGATCATCCCCCACGTTACCGACCAAGTTAAAGAGATGATCAAGGGGGGTGGGGGGGTGTCTAATCCCGATATTGTGATCGTCGAAGTCGGTGGCACAGTAGGGGATTACGAAGGCATGTACTTTTTAGAGGCAATCCGCCAGATGAAAGCCGAGCATGGCGCGGATAATGTTATGTATGTGCACGTTGTCTTCTTGCCCTGGTTAGGCGTCACTAAAGAAGTGAAGACTCGTCCGGCTCAGTATAGCGTCCGAGACTTACAAGGTGTTGGTATTCAGCCTGACGCAGTGATGTGCCGCAGTGACCATGATATTCCCAAAGCCTGCATCGATAAAATCGCCCTGGCAGCCAGTTTGCCGTCTAATGCTATCGTTCCGCTGGAGACCTCCAAGACCGTCTACGATGTCCCCCTGACGCTGGAGAACTACGGCTTTGGCGATCTGGTAGTGGAGAAGCTTAAGCTTAGCAATAAAAAAGCAGACCTTTCTGAATGGAAGGAACTGGTTGGCAAAATTCTTTCTGATAAACGCAAGGTCACAGTTGGCTTGGTAGCCAAATACACTACCATGGAGGACACCTATTTAAGCGTGTTCGAGGCCCTTAAGGCGGCTGGCTGGTATCACAACGTGGATGTTGATATTCGCTGGATCGATGCTGAAGATCTGGAGCCGGAGACGGCCGAGATGGAGGAGATCATCGGTGGCTGTGATGGTTATGTTGTCCCCGGCGGATTTGGGATTAGGGGCATCGAGGGAAAGATCAAAGCAGCGCGCTATGCTCGGGAGCATAAGATCCCGTATCTAG
>META01000001.1:41303-59255 GCA_001772255.1 candidate division Kazan bacterium RBG_13_50_9
TTGGGCATGCAGGTCGCCGTGGTGGAATTTGCCCGGCACGTTCTGGGCTGGGAGGATGCCAATAGCACCGAGTTCGATGAAAAGACTCACCACCCAGTCATCCATATTATGGAGTACCAAAAGAAGATTACTGACAAAGGGGGAACAATGCGGCTGGGGGCTTATCCTTGCCTGCTCGCCCGAGGTACCAAGGTGCACGAAGCATATAAGAAGCCGGATATTTCCGAACGGCACCGGCACCGCTTTGAGTTTAATAACCAGTACCGTAAGGACTTTGACCGGCACGGCATGGTTCTCTCGGGTGTGTCGCCAGATCGGGAATTAGTGGAGATCATTGAATTGAGGGATCATCCATGGTTTGTGGGGACGCAGTTCCATCCTGAATTTAAGTCACGCCCCAATCGGCCGCATCCCTTATTCCGAGATTTCATTGGTGCGGTCATCAAAAATACATCCCTCCTTTAGTGTGGGTGGTTGTTAGATGGGATTAGATGACGCTGATGAAGGTCGCCTGATTAAGTCTCACGCCGGCACCATTGACTTTGCGCACGGTGAACTTTACTTTGCCGTCTTTGAGGGCAAAGAGAGTATGGTCGCGGCCCATACCTACGTTCTTACCGGCTCTGTACTTTTGCCCGCGTTGGCGCACGATAATCTGACCAGTTTTTATCTTCTGATCTCCGTAGATCTTGACCCCCAGCATCTTGGGCTTGGAGTCACGCAGGTTTTTGGCTGTGCCACCAGCTTTTACGTGGGCCATTGCCTAAATCCTTTCGCTTTTACGGGAGATGGTTTATTTCTTCTCGAAGACGAAGATTTCTCTTAAGACAAACTGGTCTGGTCGGGAGTAAAGAAACCCACCCCGAGGACTTATGCCGGGGTCTTTTTTCGTGACCCTCTCTGGCAAAATTACTCTCCGACTATACCCAAGCTTGCTGATGTCGTCAAGGATATTAAGATACTGCAGGCCATCGCGGGTCTTAATGACTGGCAGCACGATACCGATGCGCCGGATGGATTTGAAGTTACGTCGAAGGTTCTCGAAAAAGCCCAGATACAGATGGCTCAAGTCTTTTATCAAACCCTTGGCTTGGTGGGAGAAGAGAGGGGCTCTCAAGGGCGGCCCTAAATAAGGCTCGGTCACCACGACCGTCTCAGGCTTGTTAATAGAGGGCCACCGGACCGTGGTTGCGTCTGCCTCCTTGATACGGGTAGGTAAGCTCATCTTAGGGATCCTCTTTATCTTAATGAACCACTCCAAATTCTTGATGGTGCCCTTGATTGCTTCTGGCGAAATATCGGAGCCGTAGATCTTAAGGCCCAATAGCAGAGCCTCTTGCAGGACGATCCCGCTGCCACAGAATGGATCGTAGATATTAGCAGTTTTTTGGGGCCGGGAGAGATTGATTATCATCTGGGCCAATTTGGGAGGCAGCATGCCCGACTTGGCATCAGGAGACGGCTTATCCCAATCCCTTTGGGAGTAGGCGCGGTAGTCCTGGACGGTTAAGGTCTTGCCGATGTAGTAATGGTCCTGGTCGCGGATCAGGGCCACTTCAGCGCCAGTATCGATCAGGCGGTTGCGTTCCACCTGGACGCTAGATAGGCTCCAGCCCCTATCTTCCACGTAGCGGATACTGTGTTCATCTTTGAGCCGCCGCTTGATATTGTGGGCAAAGTTCTTAAGCCAGTTGAGTTCGGCGTAGCTGGGCTCCGGGTCGGCATAGACACTGATGCCAAAATTGATCTTAGCCTTCCTTTGGGCAAAGAACTCTTTTAGCATGACCTCCGGGGTAAGGATCTTTTCTAGCTGGAATATCTTTCCACGGAATCGCTCTTTAATAAAGAATATCTTAACGATGCCGCCGAGCTCATTTTGAAGGTGGGCAATATCCTCGGGCTGCTTTTTAATATCGATGATCAAAATCGTACCCAGCCAGTGGTATTCACCGTAAGCAATTTTTTGGTTAGCCAAAAAGCTTAACAGCTCGGCCAAGCTGATGATAGGATGGGTTCCCAGAAGGAATGCGTAGGTATTCATAGGTCTATATCAAGAGTAGCCATACTTGAGAGGAAGTCAATTTAGGGAATACGATGGAAATTATCAAGATCAATCCCCGCCAGATCGATCCAGGAGCCATTGAAGTAGTCTGGGAGGTGCTCCTGCGGGGCGGGGTGATCGTTTACCCGACTGATACGGTGTACGGGATCGGCGCCGTGATCAGCAGTGAGGTGGCAATAGAGAGGATCAAGCGCATTAAGGGTCGCACTAATGCCAAACCGATCTCGATTATGGTGCGGGATATCGATATGGCCGAGGACTATGCCGTGGTTAAGCCCGGCATAGAGCGCTATCTGCCCGGACCCTACACCGTACTCCTCTCCAAGACCGATAAAGTGGGTCGGTGGATCAGCTCTAGTAACTTAGTGGGTGTGCGTATACCGGATTATCCGTTCACTCGGGCCTTGATGCAACAGATGATAGAACCGATTACTACTACCTCAGCCAATCTTAGCGGCCATCCGCCAGTGCACTCCATCGAATCGCTGACCCAGCAGTTGGAGGATAAGATAAATGAGATTGACCTAATCGTCGATGCTGGTGAGCTCCCTTATAATCCACCCTCGATTTTGGTGAGTATGGCAGAATAGAAGTATATGGACATAGCCCGACTTATTAAAGCGGAGGAGCGCCGGCAAGCCAATACCATTAGCCTGATCGCTTCCGAGAACTATGCCCCAAGTGTTATTCGGGCAGCAGTCGGTTCAGTTTTGATGAACAAGTATTCTGAAGGCTATCCGGGTAAACGCTACTATGGCGGCAATGAGGTGGTGGATAAGATAGAGCAGGCGGCACAGGCGGCGGCTAGAAAGCTCTTTGGTGCCGAACACGCGAATGTCCAGCCGTACTCTGGCACCCCGGCTAATTTGGCAGTTTATAATGCCTTACTTGATATTGACGATACGGTAATGGGGATGAGCTTGGCTCATGGTGGACACCTTAGCCACGGGCATAAGGTTAGTTTTTCTTCCAAGGCGTATAAATTTGTGCAGTATGGAGTTGACCCTAAAACGGGACTGCTGGACTATGGGGAGATCCGCAAGCTAGCGCGCATCTTTAAGCCCAAGCTTATCGTCTGCGGCGCTACGGCGTACCCTAGAGCCATCGACTTTAAGAAGTTTGCTGTGATCGCTCGCGAAGTGGAGGCATATGTGCTTGCGGATATCTCCCACATTGCTGGATTGATCGCGGCCGGGTTGCATCAGAATCCAACTAAGTACTGTGATGTGGTTACCACCACCACCCATAAGACTTTGCGGGGTCCTCGGGGTGCAATTATTTTGTGTAAAAAAGAGTTAGCCGCCAAGATCGACAAAGCGGTGTTCCCGGGGATTCAGGGTGGCCCTCACAATAATATAACTGCCGCTAAAGCAATATGCCTTCAGAATGCTACTACAGTGGCCTTTAAGCAGTATGCTAGGCAGATCATTAAGAACGCTAAGGCGCTAGCAGCGGCACTCGAAGCCGAAGGGATTAAAGTCTGCTCTGGTGGCACGGATACCCACCTTATCTTAGTGGATTTATCTCCTCTGAAGATTACCGGGCAGGAAGCGGAGACCGCTTTAGAAAAAGTCGGGATCGTGGTAAATAAGAATATGATCCCTGGGGATATAAGAAGCCCCCTGGACCCCTCTGGCCTGCGTTTGGGGGTCCCGGCAGCCACTACGAGAGGGATGCGGGAAGCCGAAATGCGAAAACTTGCCGGCCTTATCAACCAAGTTGTTCGGCAGCCCAAAAGCAAGGTAGTATTAGAACGGGTCAAAAAAGAGATTGGCAAGCTCTGTAAAAAATTTCTCATTAAATAAGGGCGGGTGGCGGAACGGTAGACGCGCTGGACTCAAAATCCAGTGGGAGCAATCCCATGGAGGTTCGATTCCTCTCCCGCCCACCAGAAAATATGTGGCTTGTTCATAACGGAAAAATTTTAGATAAGAGTGAGGCGCTGGTGCCAATTTACGACCCGGCGCTGTTTGCCGACTTTCGAATTTACGAAACTTTACGCATCGAGGGTGGCCGAGTAGTTTTTCTGGAAGATCATCTGCGGCGTATTGCTAACTCGGCTGAGGTTATCGAGCTTAAGCTTGGCTGTACATTCACGGCAATGCAAAGCTGGATCGAGCAGTGCATATCCGCTAACCAAACCGATTTTGGTATTTATCGGCTGATTATACATGGCGATGTTGAGCGCAATCAACAAAGCCAAGTCTTTATCTACCCCGAAAATTTTGTCCAGCCTACTGCTGATGAGTATCGGCAGGGGATTAAAGTAGTAACCTTTCGGGGCGAGCGCATCTACCCTGCGGCCAAAACTATTAGCCGATTAACCCAGTTTCGGGCGGCCAGGTTCGCTAAAGAACACGACGCTTTTGAAGCCATCTTGATAGGTGAGGACAATCGGGTCCACGAGGGAGTTAGGAGTAACCTTTTTATAATCAAAGATGGCGTACTGATAACGCCGGCACTGGCAACTGTGCTGCCGGGCATCCGCCGCCGCTATGTTATTGAGCTGGCTCGCCAGCTAAACATTCCTGTGGAGGAAAGGCCGGTAATATACCAAGAACTGCTGGCTGCCGATGAGGTGTTCGTTACCAGTACAATTATGGAGCTGGCGCCGGTTAGGCGCATCGATAGCCGTAAGCTGCCAGCGAACCGACCAATCTATGAGCAACTGTCCCGCGCGTTTAAATTATTTAAACAAGCCCGTCACTATGAGAAAACTTCAACTCATTAGGCCGCTTATCTTAGCTGTTGCGGCACTCATCCTTTTGTCCGCGGCAGGATGCGCGCTTAGGAGCGCGCCGGGCCAATACGATAATCTAGCAAAGCATCTTACCGCCTCGGGCATAAAGATGTATGGAGCTTACTGGTGCTCAGCCTGTCAGTACCAGAAGGACTTGCTGGGCAAAAGTTGGCAGTATATCGACTATGTGGAATGTGGTATCTCTGATCAGCCCCAGCAAGCGGAAACCTGCGAGGCTGCCGGGGTAAAGAAGTATCCCACTTGGGAGTTCGCTAATGGAGAGAGGGTAGAAGGAGTGCTCTCCCCCCAGGAGTTAGCTGAAAAGTCAGGCTTCTTAGACCAGCAGGTTACTACGCAGTAGGGTGGCCAAAGAAGCTTTACAAATGCGCTAAAATGTGGTATAATAAAAGAAATGGAGAGTCAGCGCTACATAATAAAAGTAGAGAGGCCTCGGGGCAAAGTTAAGGCCTTTTTTGTTGAGCTGGCTAAGTTTTTAGCTATCTTTCTTATGTTTTTTGCTATCTCGTCAGTCTTTATTATGTGGCCAACTCTGTATGCCAAGATCGGCTACTATCTGACGGCTTCTGAGATATCTAAGCGCGGCACTAATCTGGGCTTACCGGTTTCATCGATGGACTATGCTTCGATCGCTCCGGTTATCGATAAGCGAGAGAGGGTTATTCCCCAAGACTCGCGGTTGGTAATTCCCAAGATCGGGGTTGATGTGCCGATCGTGTTCGTTGATAGCACAAGCAATAAAGATATCTTAGAGGCAATTAAAGATGGTGTGGTTCACTATGCTGACACCGCCATGCCTGGCCGAATTGGGAATATGTTTGTCACTGGACATAGCTCTTATTATTGGTGGCGAGGAGGTAGCTACAACCAGATCTTTGCGCTGCTCGAGCACTTGCAACCCAATGACCTTGTGTATGTCTACTACCAAGGCGGTGAATATGTCTATCGGGTTTCTGGCAGTATGGTAGTTAATCCAGACCAAACGGAGGTACTGGAGCCCACCCCAACCCCGACGCTGTCCCTGATGACCTGTACGCCCATCGGCACCAATCTGCGGCGCTTGATCGTAAAAGCTGACCTCATCTCGACGCCTCCAGTGGATCTGGAGCAGCTGAATCGTTTTGCGGAGATCCCCAGGATCCCGGTTATTTTGCCCCTGTAGACCCACCCCAGCGCTTGTTGATAGAATGGAGTCTGGTAGAAGGTAAGCCACAAAGATGAGCAAATTTGTCATTGAAGGAGAGCATTCTCTCGAGGGGGAGGTCCAGGTTAGCGGGTCTAAAAACGCTGCCCTGCCTATCTTAGCAGCAACGCTTTTAACCAGTGAGGCTTGCCAGATCATTAATGTACCCGATATCCAAGATATCCATACTCTCTCGGATATCTTAAGGAGCTTAGGTAGCCAAGTTTCGGACCTTACCGCTGGCCGGATGACCATCGATAGTGGGCAAGTAGATGGGCGCGATCCGGATTTTACTAAAGTAAAGAAGATCCGTGCCTCCATTCTGATTGTCGGCCCGTTGCTAGCCCGGTTTAAAAAGGTCAAGGTTACCCACCCCGGTGGTTGCCATATTGGGGCACGCCCCATTGATGTGCACTTGAGTGCCTTTAGGGCCTTGGGGGCAAAGGTCAGGGCAGATGATCAGTTTTACTATATCGAAACTGATGGATTAATCGGGGCAGAAGTAGTTTTAGACGAAATGAGCGTTACCGGCACAGAGAGCGCTATCTTAGCAGCGGTATTAGCCGGCGGCACTACTATCATTCATCTGGCGGCAGCGGAGCCGGAAGTGGTTAATCTGATCGAATGTCTTAATAAAATGGGGGCTAAGATTCAGGGCGCGGGTTCGCATACCCTTACCATTGAGGGAGTGGATAAGCTCCATGGGGCCGAGCTTACGGTTATCCCTGATCGGTTAGAGGCAGGGACTTTAGCGATTGCCGCTGCAGTTGCTCATGGTGATGTTCTGATCAAGGGCTACGTTCATAATCATCTCCTTGTCTTTACTAAGAAGCTTCGGGATGCCAATGTTCACTTTGAGCTCTTGGGAGATAGTGAGATCCGGGTTTCACGGACTACCCAGATCAAGCCAGTGGATATTAAGACCGACCCGTATCCTGGTTTTCCCACCGATCTTCAGGCTCCCTTTGGACTGCTTTTGACCCAAGCGGATGGCACCAGTCGGATATTCGAAGCAATGTACGATGGTCGGCTGAATTATTTCCGAGAGCTGTCTAAGATGGGAGCTAATGTTAACATTATCGGCCCCCACCACGCAGTGGTTTCTGGCCCGTCAGTGCTCTACGGCAAGGAGATTGAAAGTTTAGATATTAGGGCAGGGGCAACTTTAATCCTAGCTGCACTAGTGGCTCACGGTAGGAGTATAATTACTCATGCCGAATTGATCGATCGAGGATACGAGCGTATTGATGAAAAGCTGAGACTCCTAGGCGCTAAGATAGAACGCAGCGAAGAATGATCATAGGCATAGACGCATCCAAGCTTATCTGTACAGCGAAAACTGGGGTAGAGATCTCTACCTCAGAATTAATTACGGCCTTACTGCGGATTGATCGGGCTAATACCTACTGGCTGTACTCGCCGGTTCCTTTGGATGCCGAGTTTCTGGCCTACTCCAATGTTCGCAACGTGGTGGTGCCGGGCAAAAGATGGTGGACCCTGCTGGCCTTAAGCCGGGAGCTAAGGAAGAACCCACCGGAGGTATTTTGGTCACCATCTAATTTTCTGCCGTTCAATCTGCCGCCCAAGGTAGTAGCTACCGTTCATGACCTGGCCTTTCATTTGTTTCCCGAAAGTTATGCCCTTAAGAGCCGGCTTCTTTCTACTTGGACTGTTCGGCGGGCCGCTCGGGTAGCAGATAAGTTGATCGCTGTTAGCCGCCAGACCAAAAAAGATCTTAAGCGCTACTTTAACGTGCCGGGGGAGAATATCGAGGTCATCTACCATGCACTTAGAAGCGATTTCTCGGGATCGGATTTTAATTTCTCCAAAACCTACCCGATACTTGATAAATATTTTATCTATGTTGGCCGATTAGAGCTTAGAAAAAATCTGCTTAACATTATCACGGCCTTTCATAAATTTCTGGCACTGACGAGTGCTCCAGTTAAGCTTTTGTTAGGCGGATCGCCCGGGTACGGTTACGGGCGGATTCAAAAACTGATCAAAAGATTAAAATTAGAAAATCAGGTGATAATAACCAATTACTTACCCGCGCAGCATCTGCCCGCTTTATGTAGAAGATCTTTGGGAGTGGTATTCACTTCTCGATACGAAGGGTTTGGCTTAAATATCTTGGAAGGGTTTGCGGCGGGGGTGCCGGTTGTGACGTCAAATTTCGGGGCAATGGAGGAGATCGCAGGGAAAGCTGCTCTATTGGTCAACCCATTCAATCCTGACGAGATAGCCAACGGCCTAAGCAGGCTCTACCGCGATGAGGGCCTACGCCAGCAGCTTATCGCTAGAGGGCAGGAGAGACTTAAAGATTTTAGTTGGGAGGTCTCGGCCCGTAAATTAATGGAGTTATGGCAAGAGCTCTAACACAACTTAAAGTAGCTCTAGTCCACGATTTTTTAACCACGATGGGGGGAGCGGAGCGAGTTACCCAAGCGCTATCGGAGATCTTTCCCCAAGCTCCGATCTGTACGCTTTTATATCATCCCCGGGTTGGTCAGTACTTCCCCGGTAAGAAGATCATCGTCTCATCGTTGCAACGCTGGCATAGGAATTTACGGATCCCAACCAAGTATCTATTCCCATTTATGCCCCAGGCCATCGAGAGCTTTGATCTAAGCGGGTATGATTTGGTTATCTCCAGTAATAATTCTTTTGCCGGTGGTATTATCACCGACCCAAATACCTTTCATCTTTCTTACTGCCATTCGCCTACGCGCTACTTGTGGGATGCCACGCATACGTATGTTGATGAGCAGAGATTGCCGGTTTGGGTCAAGAACATCGTTAGGGCCCAACTATCTGACTTAAGGATCTGGGACCGACTGGCGGCGGGGCGAGTGCAGAGATATATTGCCAACTCCCACAACGTTGAGCGCCGAATTCGCAAATACTATCGGCGGGATGCAGATGTGATCTATCCCCCGGTTGATACGCATAAGATCAAGCCCAAATCTGGGAATTCGGGGTACTTCTTAGTCGTCTCCAGACTGGTCAGCTATAAGCGGATCGATCTGGCTATTAAAGCATGTAATGTTCTAAAGTTGCCTCTACTAATTATTGGCGAGGGTGAGCACCGCTCGGTCCTAGAACGCCTGGCTGGCCCTACTGTGGAGTTCTTGGGCTGGCAAGAAGATAAGAGCAAGATCGAATATCTCAGAAATAGCCGTGCGCTTATCTTTCCCGGAGAAGAGGATTTCGGAATCGTGCCAGTTGAAGCAATGGCAGCGGGCAAACCAGTGATCGCTTTTAACAAAGGCGGGGTAACCGAGAGCATCAAAGCAGGCGTGACGGGGATATTTTTTGACGAATCTTCAACCCAATCCCTAGTTTCCGCTTTAAGGCGATTTATGGCACTGGAGAGGAAGCTCAACTATCGTGAGATCAGTCAGTATGCCGGCCGGTTCAGCCGAGAGCGTTTCAAAGAAGAAATAATGACAGTAGTCACTAAAGTCCTATCAGCATGAGTCGAGAAACGGTGGATGTATTAGGGGTCCAGATTGATGTCCTTACTATGCCTCAAGCGCTCAAGCGAGCTGCCCAGCTGGCTCAGGACGGTCGGGGCCACTACATCGTTACCCCGAACCCAGAGTTTATCATGCAGGCTTTGGGCGACGGGCGTTTTCGGGAGGTTATTAACCGAGCGGATCTGTCTTTAGCTGATGGAGTGGGGGTTTTATGGGCAGCTAAATTTCTTTCCATCCCCATTAGCAGATTTTGCGGTCTAGCGTATCTGCAGGCTTGGGTGCAGATGGTTTTAAGCGGAATCGGTATTATCCTTTGCCCTCGAAGCTTGACCAGCGTGCTCCCCGAGAGGATCACCGGTGTGGATATGGTCTGGGAGATTAGCAAACTGGCTTCCGAAAGGGGCTTCAAGGTATTTCTACTAGGCGCTGCCCCAGGGGTGGCCTACGAAGTGTCTCGTAAGCTACAGATGCTCTATCCTAAACTCTTGGTGGTAGATGTAATGGCAGGGCCGCCCTATGAGCCAGAGGCAGAGGTCATTCGTCGCATCAAGGATATCAAGCCGCAGTTTCTATTCTTGGCTTTCCCGGCTACCGAACAGCTGCGCTGGATGAGAGATTATAGCCACGCCTTGCCTGGCGTAGTGATGATGGGTATCGGCGGCGCATTTGATTTTATTGCCGAGGCGGGGGCGATCAATGCACCCAGCGGGGACGCTACTAAGGCCCGCCGGGCACCACGATTATTGCAGAAACGGGGATTAGAGTGGCTCTGGCGCTACTTTACCCAACCGTGGCGCAAACAGCGCATTAAGACAGCTACTGTTGATTTTATTAAGATAGTTTTTAACTACAAACTAACCCGTCTGTCTGGCGGACAGGCCCCTCGCTGATTTGGTAGAATAGACATATGAAGGGAAAAGTGCGGGTTAGGTTCGCGCCCAGTCCTACCGGGCCGTTGCATGTTGGCGGTGCGCGTACCGCACTTTTTAACTATGTATTTGCTGTGGCTCATGGGGGTGCTTTTGTTTTACGATTTGAGGATACCGATAAAGATCGGAGTGAACAGGTATTCGAAGATAGTATTCATGAGGGGCTCAAGTGGATGGGGATCAATTGGGATGAGGAATACTACCAAAGCAAACGGGGGGATATCTATAAACGATGTTTGGATGCCTTGCGGGCTAAGAATTTAGTGTACGACCATGACGGTGGAGCTTACTTTCGTTTGCCGGCAAAAGCGAGGTCGGTTGTAGTCGATGATCTTATTCATGGCCCTGTAGAATTTAGCTCTAAAGATTTTGATGACGTAGTGCTAATCAAAAAAGATGGTACCCCCACCTTTCATTTTGCCAACGTGGTCGATGACATTGAGATGAGGATAACCCATGTCATCCGAGGCGAGGATCATCTCTCCAATACCCCTAAACATATTCTTCTATACGAAGCGCTGGGAGCTACCGTGCCGCAGTTTGCGCACATCCCCCTAATCCTAAATCCTGATAGGAGTAAAGTAAGCAAGCGCACTGGAGATGTGGCTCTTGATGACTACCGACAGGCAGGGTATGTGCCCGAGGCAATGATAAACTTTTTAGCGCAGCTGGGCTGGTCGCCGCCAGACAGGAATGACTTCTTCACATTTGAAGAGCTTACCAAGATGTTTAGTTTAAAGCGGGTGCAGAAAGCCGGTGCGGTGTTTGATGTTAAGTTGCTTAACCACATTAATCACCGCTACTTAATGCAAAAGAGCTTGGATGAGTACATTAGATTAGCCAAGCCATTTGTGGCCCATCTAAAGACCACCTCGGCCGGGCTGCGCTCGGCGCTCAAGCTAATCCAGGACCGGGCCCAGACCCTATCTGAGATTCCTGGACTGATCGAGTACTTTTTCTCCGACCCCCAATATGACAAAGATCTGTTGGTGTTCAAAAAAAGCAGCCCCCAAAAAACCCAGGCGGGGCTAGATGTGGCCCTAAAGGTACTGGAAGCACTCGATGAAAAGGACTGGCAGGAGGACAAACTCCAGCAAGTATTAGATAATGCGATAGCCGCCGAGAGCTTACTGCCCGGGGATCTCTTCTGGCCAGTACGCATAGCCCTCAGTGGAAAGGAAGGAAGCCCCAACCCAGTAGAACTTTTGGCAGCATTAGGCAAATCAGTATCGGTTAAGCGAATAGAGACAGCGATTAAGAAATTTTGATGGCTAAGAAGAAAACGATTAATATCTTCTATGTAATTGCCGACAGCTCCCTTACCGGCGCCCCGCGCCACCTGCTGTCCTTAGTGGATAATCTTCCTAAAAAAGATTTTGCCGTCTCGGTAGTCTTGCCACAGGGCCCATTGGCCGATGAGCTTAAGCGCCGCAAGGTGCATACTTTCTTGGTGCCGATGCGGGCTAGATCAGATACCGCAGCCGTTAATCGCCTACAGAAGCTTTTGAAGAAGTATGATCCGGACATAGTGCACGCCCATGGGTCGAGGGCCGGCTTGATTGCCCGCTGGGCTGTCCGGGGGATGCCAATCAAGGTGGTTTATACCGAACACACGCGTACTGCACAGTTTCGTTTAGCTAATCCGGTCTTGGACTGGGCACATATTCGCGCGATGAAAGCACTCGATCAAGTAACCGATATGAATATTGCCGTCTCAAAAGCAGTGGCTAACTTCCTAGTCGCCGCTAAGGTTACCAAGCCCCATAAAATAAAGGTTATCTACAACGGGATTGAATTAGCACCCAGAAAGCATATTGATAATGCCACTTTGGACATTATTACCCGCCACGGCCTAAGAAGCCGCGACGTGATCATTGGCACCATCGGGAGCTTAAATATCCAAAAAGATACCGCAACTCTCCTAAGAGCTATGCAGCGAGTTTTGAAAAAGTTGCCCAAATCGAGGTTAGTTATAGTGGGCAGCGGTCCACTAAAACAGCGCTTGGAACAACTGGCTCGCAAGCTTAAGATCTCTGATCAAGCCATCTTCACCGGGGCGGTTAACGATATCAGCAGTATTTTGCAAGTAATGACCGTATTCGTGCTGCCCTCCCGGTCAGAGGCCTTTGGCATTTCCATCTTAGAGGCGATGGGAGCGAGCGTGCCGGTAATCGCTACCCGGGTGGGGGGGATACCAGAAGTGATAACCAACAACCAGAATGGGTTGCTGATCGAACCCGGCGACCCTAAGCTGCTGGCTTCAACGATTATCCGGCTATTAAATGATCGGAAACTGCAGCAGAAATTGATCAGGGGCGGCCACGAGGCTATTAGAAAATTTAGCACTAAAGAGATGGTGCAAAAAACAGCTGACCTATATCAAGAGCTAATCAAAAAGCAATGAAGATGAATTTTTGGCGCATGGTTGGCTTAAGCATATTGCAGGCGGTGGGAGCGGGGATAGTATTCTGGCTCTGGTCAGTCTTTATAATCAATGGTGAAAAGCTGATTAACTTAGGACCAAGCCCCACTGTCGCTGGCTTTGTAGTGATTCCGGTAGTGTTTATGATTACGGCTGTCCTAGCTGGTGGGGCCGCTTTAGGGTATCCGATTTTCTTGGCCCTAAAGAACCAGTGGGGCAAGGCTATCGGGCTAACCTTGCTAACTCTACTCTGGTTAGGTATCTTGGGAGCGATCCTCATAGCTATCTACTAAGTCGTTGGGACGTAGCCAAGTGGCAAGGCAACGGATTCTGGCTCCGTGATCGAAGGTTCGAATCCTTCCGTCCCAGCCATAATTATCAAAGCGATCGTTCGGGAGCCAAATTAGGAGCTGTGGTTCGAAGTATTATCGCTGTAGGAATTGTCGTTATCGTAGCTATCGTGGTGATGGTTGCGGTTTCATTGCACTCAAGCCGCAGCGAGGTATATAACTTTACTGATTGTGCAGCTGCTGGCTATCCGGTGATGGAATCATATCCTCGGCAATG
This sequence comes from candidate division Kazan bacterium RBG_13_50_9, assembly GCA_001772255.1. GTDB lineage: Bacteria > Patescibacteriota > Kazan-3B-28 > Kazan-3B-28 > UBA10110 > RBG-13-50-9. Next base: position 54,704 of record META01000001.1, read on the forward strand.
CCGCACGCCCAGTGGGCAGAGCTTCACCGAGGATATTGGCAATGCCCTAGAGAAAGCGAGCTTGATCACAGTTGCTTCTCCACAACCTAATCAGCGGGTTGTAAGCCCCCTCGTTATTACCGGGCAGGCGGTGGGCGGCTGGTTCTTTGAAGCATCATTTCCAGTTGAGCTTAAAGATGCCGATGGTCTGTTAGCGGCTAGCACGATAGCTCAAACGTCGTCCGATTGGATGACCACTGCTATGGTGCCGTTTAGCTCCACACTCACCTTCACCCTGCCTACTACTCCAACTGGCACGCTAGTGCTTAAGAAGGATAACCCATCTGGTGATTCCCAATACGATGACCAGCTTACTATACCCGTGGTATTCTAAATAGGTCTTAGCAATCAACGATCTGATTATGGGTAAAGCTTGGTGGATTGCAGTGGGGGCAGCAGTAATTCTGTTTCTATTGTGGTTGGGGCTATCTGGCAAACAGAGCACGGTGCCGACAGACCAAAGCGAGATAGCAAGCTTTTTGGCAGAGCTGAAGGCGGCGACTCAAATTGGGTTCTCCGATGCCGCTCCTGCTGATTTTGTCTGGAAATACCAGGGGGAGGACGAAGAGATCAACGGCGAGACCATCTCCGGCCAAGCCGTGGTGGCCCAGGGGCTTTCCAATGAACAACAGGAGGCGATCAATGGCTTTCTCGCTAACCAGGGATTTGCGACAGATGTATATAACATAGCGGCTGGTACCGTCGGGAGCTTAAACGGCTACCGCAGTGGCAACCTAGTCTGTTTACTTCAAGAAGTAGCAGAGATGGGAACCGGAGACGTGACTTACACCGTTACGGTTATGGCCGGGATTACCATTAGTGAAGCGGCTAAATCAGACGAGGAGCTGATCGCGGAAGCTTTTATGGCTAAATACGATGTCCCGGCTGATCAGGTAGAGCTCAAAGGCATTCAGAAGGTCAAAGGCTATGCCTCTGGGACGGAAACGGTCAAATTAGCTGCAGCAGCCTAGCAGGTTATGAGTTCCCACCGGAGATAGAGTTAGCGCACCAGTGCGTCTGAGCCCCTTGGGGCTTCTGCCTTCCGGTAGGCAATGTGGGTAGCATCCTCATAGATCTTAAGATAGCCACTACTTAAAATTACTCCCCGGTAAGCCGACACATCAGCAGGAGTAAAGTAGTTTTTGTGGATCACCACCAGATCGAGGCGGAACGCGTCATCGAGCGGAGTCATAAAAGGGAGCGGGGCTTTAGGATAGAATTCGAAAACCTCATAAGGAACGCGCGCCAACGAACCGATCGGAGTCTTTTTGCCGTGAAGGGTGGCCCAGTAGGTAAACCTGGATTGGTAGCTGCCCTTATCCCAATAACCAGAATTAATACCCCACGGAATATCTAGGAGTGACTCGGCATCATCCTCCTGCGCTTGGATGTAAGCATATACAGCCGGAGGAATCAGATCCAGGTTGGGGTAGGGGGCGGGGATGAACTCTATAATGATAAGTGTGGATACCAGAATAACGGCGATTCTTTCAAGAGAGGCTTTTTTCAGCATGGGCCAGAGATGCGCCAAGGCAATGCCAACCAGGACAGCTACAGCGAATACTACCATCAGCGAGAACCTGGCAGGGACCCGAAATTCTCCCCAGTACTCAGATAAATAGTAAAGCCAGGCGTAGGGCAGCGATATGTGGATAATCCTTTCAGCAATCTTTAAATTGGGGCCAAGCGACAGCACACCAAAGATAATGGTAGTCGTAACCCAGAACCATACTGATGGGAAGACCAGCTCCTTTAGCTTGTGCCTAATTTTGTAGATCAAGAATATTAGAACAATCAGAAGTGGTGTGTACCCCAAGAAGATGGTTCCCTCAACCCCACCAGAAAATCGGCCAGGAATCAAGGAGGCAAAACCACCTAAAATTGGGTTAAGGAAGCTGGGTATAAAATAACGAAGTAGGTCAGCCGAGTAGAAGGCAGTAATCTGTTCCAAGCTCATAACTGCTCCCTGCTGGCTAGATAGAGCTGCCCGGATGGCCGGCACCCACCAAATCGACCACACTGTTAGCCAAACCGCCCCCACCCCCAAAACCCTTACCACTAAATACTTATTGATGCATTTTCGGTGGGCAATCAGCATCCAGATTCCCAGCATAACAGTAAAGATAAATAAAAAGAGAGGATTATAAAAGTCATTTAGCGAAGCTAAACCAGCGAGCAAACCGGCCCCGAGGGGCCAGCGCCAGCGGGGCTCTTCGATAGTTTTTATTAAGCACAAGACAAACAGTGGGATAAACCACAAGGTGGTGAGGTTCTGATGGCCTAACCAGTGTGCAGTCACATAAGGGGCAAAGGCAAAGATCAGTCCGGAGATAAAGGCGGGCCAAGAGGTTTTCGTTAGATGGCGAACCAGGAGGAACATGGAAAGACCTGACAATGTGACCCCGAGCAAAAACCATAGGTTCATCGCCAAGATTGCGCTTATGAACGTTGAACCCACGGCGATAATAAACGAGTTCACCAAGGTCATCGTGTGGAACACCAGGCTAACCGTTTGGGGGTAGAAAATGTAACTGGTGGTAAATAGCTCGCCGTGATGGAGCAGAGCTTTCCCCACCCACCAGGCATCCCATAAAAAGATCGGAGCGTCGCCCCCCGCTCCCATAATGTGAGTGGAGAGATGGGTGACTAGCGGCCAGGTCATAACTACGGCCAGGCCGAGGTAAGCAAAAAAGGCAATAATAATCGATCGCAGCTTCATATATTCAATATACCGGTAAACTCGGTACGTGGTATATTCGATAGAGAAGTGTTAACAAAGCCTAGATGAAAAAGGGCAGTCTCTTTACCGCCGTAACTATAGTGGTGACCGTGGCTGTAGCAGGGTGGCTAATCTATTTGGCTACAGCAAGCAGTGCTCAAGTGGGAGCGGAAGGAAAGCTATCACTGACAACTTCAACTGGCTCGGTAGCAGCACCCACTACTTCCCCGTCTGATGAGGCTCCTGCCACCGATCAGGCTCCTAATGTTGTGATCGATGAGCCCGCCCCCATCCTGCCGGAGGATCTCATTGAGCTGACTCTTCCCCGCTCACCCTACCCAGAATGCCAAGAGCTGCTGGATAAGGCCAATCGGGTCATCTTCTACCATCAGGACACCGAGTATGAAGCGGCCTCCGCCGAGCTTCTAGCTCTTTTAAAAGAACGGCAGCGGCTTATAGACATCATCTACAACGATCGAGAGGGCCGATACACTGAAGCGGAGAGAACTGCCGCTAAATGGCAACTGATGGCTGTGGAAGCCAGGATTAAAGAAGCCCAAGCCCGGCTGCTGGCAGCTAAATCCCGTATATTTGCTGCATACGAACAGTGCGTTGAAGAACAGAAGCAGAAGGGAGAAACGCCATGGGCAGGGACTTTGGAGCAGCTCGGCGATATATTCAAAGGTTACTTTCGATTTGAACTGCCCTCCGACCAGCCTGAGATCAATTTGCCAACTTTAGATGAGAATGCTACCAGTAGCGCTATTCCTAGCGTCCCCGAAGCGCCAGTAAGAACAAACTGGCTGGTGCGGGCTTGGCAGGGGATAGCCAGTTTCTTTAGTAACTTATTTCACTAACTTAAACTTATGGACAACCCCTCAAAGTACAGCTTCGCCCGGGATGCTTTTATTTATCTTCTAAGCTATGCAACGCTTATTATCGCCAGCGTCAGTTTGAATTTTCTGCTGAAGGCCATTACCAACCGTTTTGTGCCCGACGCAGTAGATCGGTTTAACTTTCTGGCCGACGATTCTACCATCATCGGCTTCTTGGCCGCAGTGATTATTGCTTTCCCAATCTTCTTTTATCTAAGCTACCTATCCAACACAATGTTGGGCAGGGGCAAGATGCGCCACGATACCGGGGTTCGTAACTGGCTTATCTATCTAACCTTGGTGGTAGTGATCCTGATCATCATTTGGCAGGTCACTGCCCTGGTCATCTCATTTCTGAATGGGACACTAGCGACTAGATTTTTGATCCATACATTCATCACGCTTTTGATCGCCTTTGCTATTTTGGGTTATCAGTGGTGGCACTTGAAATTTTTTACTGGAGCAACTAAGCCCCTTGGCCTTGGATTCAGAGCGTTTGAATGGATAGTGCTTCTCGCTGTAGTCGGATCAGTAGTGGGGACCTTCTTTATGGTAGCTAGCCCGAGCGAGCGTCGGCTCAAGCGGTTGGATGAAACCCGGGTCAACAATCTAGTATCAATTCAAGATGCCATTAGTAGTTTCTATTATGGCAACAAGGATGGAGGGGGCCTTGCGGGCCGCATGCGCTTGCCGGCGAGCTTTGATGAACTGATCACCGATGCCCGAGTCTATATCAGCCGGTCAGATACGGTTGATCCGGAAACTCAAGAGCCGTATGAATATAAGATCTTAAGCTATAACCGCTATGAGCTCTGTGCTGCCTTTGCCTCGGAGTGGACTCAATCGTCCGCCTCGGATAAAGGCACTGCTAGTCTAACCCCAGTCAGTGGCCATCAAGAGCTCTTCTACCACCTCTCGG
>META01000001.1:59324-63457 GCA_001772255.1 candidate division Kazan bacterium RBG_13_50_9
TTTTTTATGGAACAAAGCAGCTTCAAAGAATCCGAGGATACTTTATCACCTGACGAGCAGAGCCGGCTGGTAGGAATCTTGTCCGGCAAAGTTGATTGGGTGGTTTCAAGCGGGGTTATGACCTCCGCCGAGGGCCAAGCTTGGATAAAAGGTGGCTGGGCTTGTGAGCAAAGGTCACATTTAGAGAATCTTATTGATATTATTGATAGCTTTATTGCTTCCGGAAGAGAGAAACAGGACCAGTTAGAGAATCTTCTTAAAACCAAGCTACTCACGGTCGCCGAGAAAAGCTCCTGGCGAAGCTACTTTGAATCGGCCAGCTACAATGGCAAAAAAGAGCTCCTGCGCGGCCTGGCTCATCTGATAGAAAGCGTAGCGGCTTTAGAGCAAGAGTTGCTCTTATTGCTAAGAAGCCGACCGCTGTCTGCCCAACAGAGAGATAGTCTACTAAACCGATTTTATGTTGTTTCTGCCGGCTCGAAAAGTGCTGTGGTAAATGAAGCCAGAAGCCTCCCATCGGAGGAGTCCCTCCAGTCTCCGCCTCCCAAGAGCGCTCAACCAGTGGCGGAAGAAGCAAAGCCCCTGCCTCCGGTCCAAGAGGAAAGGTGCCCTACTCCTAACCCCCAGAAGCGATGCCGGGTATCTCTTGAGCTGCATCTAGGCACAAACCAGTTCAGTAAGGCACGCCAGATACTCGAGGGAGACAAAACCCTGTTCAGTTTAGAAGAATATAACCGGTTATCTAAAGCTATTGACCGGGCTGAGATCAAGCACATCGGCCTAGACCTCTTGGCAGCCTAGCTTTTGACAAACGCCTTTCTGATATTATGATGGAGTGTCAATCTAATAAATAAGGGAGGATCGGATGGTAAGAGTGGGGTCCAAGGCGCCGGAGTTTGCCTTAGAAGGTATATTCAGGGACAAGATCAAAAGGTACCAACGTAGAGACTTCAAGGGTAAATGGTTGGTGCTCTTCTTTTATCCTTTGGATTTCACCTTTGTCTGCCCCACAGAGGTAACAGGTTTTAATGAGAGAGTCAGTGAGCTTAAAAAACTCAATGCCGATATAGTGGGAATCAGCGTGGATAGTGCCTATGCTCATAAGAAGTGGGTAGAGGAACTGGGAGGATTGGACTTCCCACTCCTAAGCGACTTCCATAAGCGCACCGCCCGCGACTACCAGGTTCTTATAGAAGATGAGGGAGTTGCTCTCAGAGCTACTTTCATTATCAACCCGGAGGGTATCATTAAATATATCGTTGAGTCAGATAATGACGTGGGGAGATCCACTGATGAGACCATCCGGGTGCTTTCGGCCCTCCAAACTGGCAAGCTTTGCCCCATCAACTGGAAACCAGGGGAGGCCACCTTGTCATAGGAGAACATAGGTGGTAGAATTTAACTGTTGTTATATCCCTAATTAGGAGGAGACGTATATGGCGTATAGCCACAGGAACAGCAGAGGTAACACCTATTACCTCCACAGCAAGAACGTCACTCTCAAAGGTGGCCGCAAGCAGATGATTTACTACTTTGCTAAGGTAGCAGGCCCTGGAGCGTGCAATGAGATCCCCGCTGCCTACAAGGTTGTAGAGAGTGCTCGCACTGGCCTTCCGATCCTCAAGAAGAAGTAACTTAGGCATTATTCAAAAATCAAGCCGCTCCCAGATGGGAGCGGTTTTGATTTATTGTCAGTTCAAGATTATCGTATAAAATGATGAGTTGAGCTGCCTTAAGCTCAACTACTAACGTGGTCGTTGACAACTACTTATTGTGGGCAAGGAGGTGCTCTAAAAATGTGCGGAGTTACAGGAAGGATTGACTTTGCCGGGCGAGATGTGATTCCATACATCCTAGTGGATCTCATCTGCCTGCAGAACCGGGGGCGTGATGCCACCGGTTTCGTGGTCGGCTACACCGATAAGCAAGTGCCCTACGAGCCTTGGAAGAAGCTAGGCTCCGCCGGCAGCTTGTTCGGTAAGGAGAGTGGCGAGAAGGCCGAAGAGCTGATCGAGCGCTATCAAGGCGACATCGGCATCGGCCACGTACGCTACACAACCGCTGGCGAACGCACCAATAAAGCTACTCAACCCCATGGTTTCAAGCATGGCGGACAGAGCGTAGTACTAGCTAGCAACGGCGATATCCCGTTCTACGATGACGTCCGGCGGGAGCTCACAACGCGGGGTTGCCGCTTCGCCTCTCGATGTGATGCCGAGGTCCTGGTCAACTTAGTGGGGTTGGGGATCTACCACGATCGCCAAGATGAGGTAGAGACCTTTGCCAATGTCGGCCGGACGCTTCAGGCCGCCTACTCCCTAGCAGCTATTACCCCCAGTGGTAAGCTCTTAGGGATGCGTGATCCCTGGGGGATCAGGCCCCTTTTCTGGGGGCAGAACAAGGACGGAGCGATGATCTCATCGGAATCAGCCATCATGGACGGCGAGTTCGGCACCAGCATCCATGAGGTTGAGCCAGGCACCATTGTAGTGCTTACCCGAGACGGTGAAGCCACTGTGCATCGGTTCGCGGAAGCCCAGCGGCGCTTTTGCCTGATGGAGGTATACTACTTCAGTCGCCCCGACAGTACCTTCAGGGGCATCACTCTTGATCAGGTACGCTACGAACTGGGATGCGAGGCGGCTAGAGAGTGGCTAGAACGGGGCTACCCTAAGCCTGACGTGGTCGCACCGATGCCCTTCTCGGGTGGCCCGGCGGCCGAGGGCTGCGCTGCCACTCTAGGGGCACACTTTAGAAGCGTTGTTAAGAAGGACCGCTTCGGAGGAGGCAGAATCTTCATGTACGACCAGCTGAGCCGGGCCGAGTTGGCGGAGATCAGCTTGAGTGTTGTGAAGGAAGCAACCGAAGGCAGGTCCGTGCTGCTGGTGGACGACTCCATCATCCGGGCAGACCAGATCAAGGTGGTCTGCAGAAAGCTGCAGCAAGCAGGGGCTAAGAGCATCTACTTCATCTCTACGGCACCGCCGTACCGAAACCCCTGTTTTCTGGGGTTCAACACCCCAGAAACCGGCCTGTTGATCGCCCACGGGCGGACAGTTGAGGAGGTTCGCCTGGCAGTGCCTGGGCTCAATCACCTCCACTACCTCACGCTAAAAGGCACCTTTAAGGTGATGGGCGGCGACCAGTTCTGCACTGGTTGCTACACCGGCCTATCCGGGTATCCCGTGCCCGTGCCTGATGGCGGGATTGAGGCGTAACGCCGCAGTACGCATAAGAGGGGCAACTGATCATGTGACCAGCTTGCCCCTCCTTAATATCCAAATCTAGTTTTGGTACCCCCAACCGGATTCGAACCGGTGTTACCAGGCTGAGAACCTGGCGTCCTGGGCCTCTAGACGATGGGGGCGGATTACGTTTAAGAGTATAGCGAATATTTTTGATAAACTAAAGACAGACCCTTTTAAACTAGCACCATTTGGAAAGGTGGCCCAATCCAAATAGGCAAGAGGCTCCCCCCGATGATTTTGAACAATGCGGGGGCAAGATCCTGGAGCGAGATGATGCTGGCAAGCCCACTAGGTGGACGTGCGGTTGGAATAGCAGGGGGGATTTAGTGCATCCAGCTGAAGCGAAAGAAAGCGAAGTCGTATCTTATATAGCTACCGTGAAAAGGGAATCGTCCAACGACTACTATAGTGAGTGGCAGGGTGCCGTGCAAAATCACGAAGCGGTAAAAGACTACAAGCTATGGCTATTAGAATAATCCCTCTATCAGGAATACATCCGGCGCATGACCAAGAGATCAGATTAGTAAGAAGACTAACCCGATGACTAAGGATCAAGACCCCTCTGATATGTATGCCATGATCAATGGCTACCCCAAGCAGTTTGGGCGGGGGTTTCGGTTAGCCGAAGGAGTTGCTCTCCCCCAAACAATCAACAATGTGGTCATAGCCGGAATGGGAGGTAGTGCTTCCTCACCTGACGTAGCTCTCAATCTGCTTAAACCTGACCTCACGATCCCGTACGGCATACACCGCAGCTACGGCATCCCCGATAATGTATTGAAGGGCACACTTTTTATTGCCATATCTTTCTCCGGCAACACCGAGGAGACCATTGATGCGGCTAAAGCGGCCTATGCCCGAGGCGCTCAGATAGTAGTAGTGGCG
>META01000001.1:63562-63837 GCA_001772255.1 candidate division Kazan bacterium RBG_13_50_9
AAAGATCAACGAAAATGCCAAGGTGCCATGTTTTTGGCACGTTGTGCCAGAGCTGAATCACACCGAAATGGTCGGGTTTACTAACCCCGGCAAGGCCAAGTTCTTTGCTCTAATGCTTAAAGATCCCACTAGCGACCCTCGGGTTAACCATCGAATGTCTATCTTAGCCACGGTGTTAAAGAGACACGGCATCGCCAGCCAGATTATTGATATGCCGGGGAATAATAACTTTGAGCGGACCTTTGGCACTCTTATGCTGATGGACTGGGCATCGT
>META01000001.1:63908-64777 GCA_001772255.1 candidate division Kazan bacterium RBG_13_50_9
AAGCAGTCTACCATCTCATAAATGTGATAGAATGAGGGCGTTATGGAAAACGAGATCGTTAACACCATAGCTAACCAGGTAACAGAAACCGCTACCACCGGTTTTTTTGAGCGCATCTTCTCTTTGTACGGCGAGTTTATTTCCATCTTCCCGGAAAAATATCAGTGGATCGTCTCCATTGTGATCATCCTGGCGGTGGCAGCTTTTCTGTGGAACCTGATTAAGCGTAACTGGCTTTGGATCGTGCTTCTCATCATCCTCTTCCCCGGAATCCTGCCTGTTCTTCGGAATATCTTCAACTCGCTGTCCACGCTCTTAGTCGGCAAACCTCTGCCATAAAATTAGACTCTGAAATGAAAGAACGAACCCTTGCTGCCGACACCCCTAAACTAGTAGGCAAAGAAATCACACTAAAAGGCTGGGTCCATAGCATTAGAAATATGGGCCAAATTATTTTTGTGGACCTGCGCGATGTATCTGGCCTTGTACAAGCAGTCTTTAATGATACGAAATTCCAGCTAGCCGAGGGGTTGCGGGCCGAGTATGTAGTAGAGATAACCGGTCAAGTAGTTAAGCGGGGGGAGAAGTATAAAAATCCTAAGCTCATGACCGGCAAAGTGGAGATAGCCGCAAAAGAGCTATCGATCCTTAGTGAGTCTGCTACCCCGCCTTTTGAAATCGACCGGGAGAAGGCCACGGACGAAGAGTTGCGTTTGAAGTATCGCTACCTGGACCTGCGCCACGAACGCCTGCAGCGCAATCTCATCCTGCGCCACAAAGTCATTACCTACATTAGGGACTTTCTTAACCAGAAGGGATTTGTCGAGGTAGAAACCCCGGTTATTACTTCGGCCACCCCGGAGGGAGCC
>META01000001.1:64785-68676 GCA_001772255.1 candidate division Kazan bacterium RBG_13_50_9
TCTGGTGCCCAGTCGCATCTATCCAGGAAAATTCTACGCTCTCCCCCAAAGCCCTCAACAATACAAGCAGCTTCTGATGGTAGCGGGCCTAGATCGCTATTACCAGATCGCTAAGTGTTTCCGCGATGAGGATAGCCGGGGAGATCGGCAGCCAGAATTTACCCAGTTGGATTTAGAGATGTCCTTTGTAAAAGAAGCTGATATCCTTGGGCTAACCGAGGAGCTTCTGACGTCCCTGGTTAAAAAGCTCTTTCCCTATAAAAAGATCGCTCAAACTCCTTGGCCCCGGCTAACCTATGCGGAAGCTATTAAACAGTACAAGACCGATAAACCAGACTTGCGCCAGGATCCTAAAAATACAGAGGAGTTGGCTTTTGCTTGGGTTGTGGACTTTCCGCTGTTTGAGAAGAACCCTAAGACCCAGGCGATCGAGTCGTCCCACCACCCCTTTACTGCACCTAAGCTTAGTGATATCGCCAAGCTAGATAAAGATCCGCTATCAGTCACCAGCACCTCTTACGACGTAGTCCTTAATGGCTACGAGGTTGGCAGCGGCAGCATCCGTATCCATGAGCCTGGGCTACTGGCCAAAATATTTAAGATCCTGGGCTTATCTACCAAAGAGATCGATCTTCAGTTCGGCCATATGTTAGAAGCTTTCAAATACGGCGCCCCGCCACACGGCGGCATCGCTCCGGGAATAGATCGCTTGGTTATGATTCTGGCCGGAGAGCCGAATATCCGCGAGGTGATCGCTTTCCCTAAAACCGATAAGGCCAGAGACCCTATGATGGACGCTCCCCGAGAAGCTGACCCCGCGCAACTTAAGGAGCTTGGCATTAGTGTTAAAAAAATCAAAACTAAGTGAAAACCCTAGCTATCTTCTTAGTCATGTTCAACTTCCTAACCGGCTCGCTGAATACCGTTAAAGATGGCCTACTTGCAGCTCTAAGTGACCCCCGCGCCTATCCGCTCCAAGCCTTAACTATTCAGCTGATGAAGCCCGAACCGATCAGGAACCCGCTAACTGCTGACCCTGTCATCGAGGCCACCTCCGCAATAGTTATAGACGCCCAGACCGGCAAGGTCTTATTTGAGAAGAACGCTAATCGGGAGCTTGCGATGGCCAGCATCACTAAGATTATGACCGCCATGGTAGTTTTGAAGTATACCGCCGACCTAGATAGTGTTGCCCGGGTCTCTGAGGCCGCCGCCAAGGTCAGCGGCTCCCAGATGTACCTCCTGTCGGGAGAGACTATAACGGTTAGAAACTTGCTTGCAGGCATGCTGATCGAATCCGCTAATGATGCGGCTTACGCATTAGCCGAATACACTTTTGGCAATATCACCCGATTTGCCGATGCTATGAATAGGTGCGCTGCTGAGCTCAAGATGACTCACACCCATTTTGCTAATGCTCACGGCGCGGATGAAAGAGACCACTACTCTACCGCTCGAGACCTGGCTGCCCTTACTGCTTATGCTTTAAACAACGAGACCTTCCGCCAGATCGTCCACACCCAATCAGCTACCGTTACTGACACTACCGGGCGCTTCAAGCATCGCTTGGAGAATACTAACAAATTGATGGGCGCCTATGCCAACGTAATCGGAGGCAAAACAGGCACCACCCTAGAAGCGGGCGCCTCCCTGTCAGTTGCAGCGGAGGGCGACAGCGGCCAGACCATCATTACGGTGCTCTTAGATAGTCCCCAAAGATTCACTGAAGGCAAGATCCTTTTGGACTGGGCGCTAAAAGCTTATAGTTGGGTTGAACCTCTGTAGCGCAAATTATGATGACCCGGTCAGCAAATTATTTAGTGGCGATCATCGGTCGGCCTAATGTTGGCAAATCGACTCTCTTCAACCGCCTAGTCGGCCGACGCCAAGCTATCCTCTCTGATATACCCGGTACCACCCGAGACGTCTTGTTCGGCGAAGTTATTTGGAATGGCATTGATTTTACCCTAGCCGATACCGCCGGCCTTGAGTTAGATCCTAAATCCCCATTAGAGCAAGACGTGCTACTTCAGACCAAGGTAGCCGTGGAGTCAGCCGATCTCATTATCTTCCTGGCTGACGTCCGGGAAGGGCTACAGAACGAAGACAAAAAAGCCGCTGAACTTATCAGAAAGCTTGGCAAGCCTGTCCTGCTGGCAATCAACAAAGCTGAAGGGTCTAAATACAACGATATGGCCCACGAGTTCTATACGCTGGGCTTGGGAGAGCCGATGCTCCTCTCTGCCATCCAAGGACGCGGGGTGGGCGATATGCTGGATAAGCTTATAGATCAACTACAGCAAATTAAACGTCCGAGAGCTAAAAAGGCCAAAACCAAAAGCATCCCCCCTATCAAGGTAGCCCTGCTGGGCCGGCCGAATGTGGGAAAATCAACCCTCTTCAATAAGTTAGTGGGGCAAAATCGTACCCTAGTAAGCCCGGACCCGGGCACTACCCGAGACACTATCAGCATGGTAGTAGAAGCAGGAGATACGGAGATCGAGTTCACCGATACTGCCGGGCTGCGCCGCCGCGGGAAGGTAGAGCAGGGGATAGAGCAGTTTAGCTCACTGCGGTTAATCAAGGCCCTCCAGTCTGCTGACATTGCCATCCTCTTAATAGAGGCCTCCGAAGGCATCATCGCCCAGGACCTGCATATTGCCGAAATCGTCCTGGAAGAACATAAAGGATTGATCATAGCCGTCAACAAGTGGGATGCGATAGAGAAGGACGGCAAAACTACAGCCGAATACGACAGATACCTACAAGACAAGCTGTTATTCGTACCCTGGGCCCCCTATGTCTACATCTCTGCTCTTACGGGCCAACGTGTTGATAAACTCAGGGAGTTAATAAAAGAAACTTGGGCATCACTTACTACTAAGATACCTAGTAAACAGCTAAACAACATTATAGGTGATGCTGCAAGTGCCCGACCTCCCAAGGGCAGGCGCCGCCCGCCCCAGATCTACTTTGCCAGCATCCGGCAAGTTAATCCGCCAACCATCACCCTAAAAGTGCGCTACCCCGAAGAGATCCATTTCTCATATCTGCGTTATTTGGAGAAGCAGATCCGCCAACATTTTCCAATGATCGGCTCACCCATCCGTTGGCAGTTGGTCAAAAGCTCCAGCCAATCTTAAGACAATGTGGTGCTGCGGTAGGATACTAAGCTATGGACTCCCGCTTCGCTTAAGGCTCCTGGCGAAGCCAAGCGCAGTACCGCTTTAGCCTGCAGCTCTCGCACGCTATTGGCTCCGGCATCGTGCATTGATTTGACGATCTTTATCAGAGTGCGGCGCAGGTTTTCCTTAAGTGTGCCAGCATACTCGGTATAACCATCCACCCCTTCGGCAAACTCATTCTGGCCATAGCGGTACTGGGCTTCCTCATAGACCTTGGCTTTAAGCGAGCCTTCACCCCAATACTCTTTGACCCACTCGATTGCCGGATCCAGCTTCCCCTGCATCGCCGGAAAGAGCTGTAAAAACTCCTCCCGGGATATCTTCCCGCCTGGCGACTCTTCGAAGCGGGCAAAATACTTGCCTAGCATGATTGCATCCGCTCCCAGAGCCAAAGCGATACACATCTCCCGGGCGGTACTGATCCCTCCATCGGCAATCACGGGGACTCGGCTGGCCAGTTGGTCACGCGCTGCCACACACTCCATAATGGCGCTGGCTTGGCCCTTGCCGGTCGCCTTAACATCGGTGGTAATACAGATGCTACCTATCCCCATACCCACCTTCACTCCGTCCGCCCCCCACTGCACCAACCGATTAACTCCATCGGCATTAATAATGTTGCCGCCAACGATCGGCACTTGCGGGTAATGTTGCTTCACGAACTCCAACGTTTCAAACTGATAGTCGGTGGTACCGTGAGATGAGT
>META01000001.1:68701-73061 GCA_001772255.1 candidate division Kazan bacterium RBG_13_50_9
CGCCACCAAAGCCGGCACCCCGCTGGGCGTAGTCTTTGGTATTAATAGCTGCCCCCACTACTAGTTGGCCTTGGCCATCTAAAAGCGGCTTGAATGGATAAGTGTATTCCGCTACCTTCGGATCAGCGGCCTTCGCCCGGCGCACTGTCTCTGCCTGCAGATCCACTGGCTGTGAGCAATAAATCACACCTAAGCCCCCACACCGGGCCAACTCCGCAGCCAGTACGTCACCGGTTACTGCTTGCATCGCCGCGCTTAAAAAAGGGATATTTATCTTAAAGCCCCGGGCCACCTCCACGCTCAAATCAGCCTGGGCTTGCGAGAGCTCCCAGGGCGTATAGGCAGTATCTAAAGTAAACTCCTTTAAGGAGTACGTTGGTGGGTTAAATATAACCTCTCTCGCCATACCCTATTCTACCACCCCGGCTCCCGTTATCCTCCGATAAAGAGAGGTTAGCAGTTGCCGGGGCTCCTGATTTGCATTTTAGGTGATATTATATATAGTTACCAGCTAAGGGAGGCACTATGGTCAAGATCAATTTCAGCAAAAAGGGAGATGCCGATCAGGATGTCCTCATTGTCCCTGTGCTCACCGGGACGGAGAAGCTGCCGGGCCTACCAGATAACATCACGAACCAACTCAAATCTTTACTTTCAGCTGAAGACTTTCAGGCCAAGGCGGGGGGTACTGCTGCTCAACGAGTAGCTGGTCAGAAGATAGTCTTCGTTGGTTTGGGCGATAGGGAGAAACTCACTCCCGAGCAGGCAAAAACCACTGGGGCAAAAGTATGGTCAGATTTGGGCAATGTCTCCGAAAAATCCGTGGGATTATGGGGAGAATCAGTAAAACCAAGCATTCTCTTAAAATTGACTGAGGGATTATTACTACGCAACTACTTAGATAGTCGTTACAAGACCGGGGAGGAGCTTGCCAACGCCAAGAAAAAATTATTCAGTACGCTCACCGTCATCGCTGACACTGATGCTGCCCTCCGCAGGGAGATAGATGAACTAACAAAAATCACTGAGGCGGTCCATTACGTACGCGATCTAGTATCTGCGCCGCCCATCGATCTCAAACCAGAAGATCTAGCTAATGAAGCCGCCAAGCTCGCTCAAACTTACCAGAACATTACTTGCCGCGTGCTAAATAAAAAAGAGATCGAAGCCGAAGGCTTAGGGTTGTTGGCGGCAGTCAACCGGGGAAGCGCCCATGAGCCCCGCTTAATTATTTTAGAGATTAACGCCAACAAAAAAGAGAAGCCCATCATCTTAGTGGGCAAGGGCTTAACTTTTGACTCCGGAGGCTACAACCTAAAGCCCAGCGGCGGGATAGAAATGATGCATATCGATATGGCTGGCGGAGCGACCGTTCTAGGTACCATCAAAGCGCTAGCGATGCTCGGAAGCAAAAAGAAAGTGATTGGTATTGTGCCCGCCACCGAAAACCTTGTCTCCGGCGAAGCCTATAAACCATCCGACATCATTAAATCCTATTCCGGCAAGACAGTGGAGATCAGGAACACCGATGCCGAAGGCCGCCTGATCTTAGCCGATGCGCTATCCTACGCGGAGAAAAACTTTAGTCCCGCACTAATGATCGATCTGGCCACCCTTACTGGTGCTTGCCGAGTGGCGTTAGGGGAAAGATACGCTGGCGTGTTCAGCCGCCATCCCGAGATCACTAAGCGGTTAGAGCAGGCGAGCAAGATAAGCGGAGATAAGATCTGGTATCTGCCGTTGGATGAACTGCACAGCGAACAGCTCAAAAGCAAGGTGGCGGATATCGCCAACATCTCTGAGCCCAGTCGGCTGATGGGAGCTTCTTCGGGCGCAGCATTCTTGTCCTTTTTTGTGAAAGAAGAAACGCCCTGGGCGCACCTGGACATCGCCGGCCCTGCCCACCAATCAGTGGAGATAGAAGCTTGGAACCCGCCTTCCGGCGCCACCGGCTATGGTGTCGCTCTGCTGATCGATCTGATTACTAACTGGTAACTTCTTCGATCCCCAATTAGTTTTCTGCCTCTAGCTTGTTTTAATAGGCTTTCTAATGAAGGCCTGAGATCTAAGGAAAAAGAAGCCAACCACCAGCGCGGTGATTACCGGTGAAACCCAATCGGGGATGGGGACCCCAAAGGCATCCAACACCATAATGCAGCCAAGCGCTAATATCGAATACATCGCGCCATTCTTCAAAAAGATGTATTTCTTTATCCGCTCGATGTTGCCGACCGTCAACTGACGCACCACCACCGCCCCTAGCCCGTTACCAATTAAGATCAGGGGCACCGACAGAGTAAAGGCAAATGCCCCCAGTACACCATCAACTGAGAAGGTGGTGTCGATCACTTCCAGATAAAAGATCTTGCTCACGTCCGATAGCCGCCTGTCTTTTAAGGTGGCTTCTTTAAGCGCCGCATTCTGCTTAAATCCGTGGGTAATAAAAAAAGCGGTTGAGCCGACCACCGCTCCGAACGCCATCATAACGTTAACCTTCAGTGCGCACCAAACAATAATGGTCAGTAACACGGATACCGCCGCGTAAAACCATACTCCCTGGCTAACAAAAAATTTCTCCAACCGAGGTAAGCCGTAATGTTTTTCTTCAATAAACAACCAATGCAGAAACAAAAATAACAAAAACACGCCGCCAGCGGCTAATAAAATCGGGGCAGCCAGTTCAACTGATTCTTTAATATGAGGTTCATTGCTAAAGGAAGCGATAAAGGCCCCCAGGGCCCAATTGAGCTATTGGTCATCCAAATAATAAGCCAGGGCAACAGGCCGCGAACGATAAACACCGCCAGAATAATACCCCAAACCAAAAACCACCGCCGGGCTTTTGGCTGCATGGTGGATAAGACCTCCGCGTTGATAACGGCATTATCGATGCTCGAAACCGTTTCAAATAAACACAGCCCGAACACCACCATCAGTATCGTCCAGATGCCCATCGAGTTTATTGTAACAACTGCCAACAAATAATAAAATGCCCCGGGAGGTGATTGCTCACCTCGCGGGGACGTTAACTTCCGGTAGATCGCTGCCTAACGCAGCTTGCGGCTCTCCTTAGGCCCCGGACGGATCTTAGGGAGATGCTCGTTGAAGTCGCAGGTGGGACTATCGCAACTGCGATACTGCTTACTGCCACCGGCTGCTCAACTGCCATACCACCACCTGTAGTACACCAGATGACCGGAGCACCCTTGGCGTGGACAGGGCTCCGGGGTACG
Organism: candidate division Kazan bacterium RBG_13_50_9; assembly: GCA_001772255.1. Taxonomy (GTDB): domain Bacteria; phylum Patescibacteriota; class Kazan-3B-28; order Kazan-3B-28; family UBA10110; genus RBG-13-50-9. The sequence continues at coordinate 71,935 of META01000001.1, forward strand.
ACGTACATCGCTAGCCTGGCACATCCGATAACGCTTCACGTTCTAAGCCTCCTCGTACCTGAATTGCTGCTAGGGGATCAGTCCCAGAACTTCCACCACGGCCGGCCCGCCTTGGCTTGATTGAATCGGGCTTCCGCTGCCTCCTTGAGCTGCCTGTCATACTCCAGGCGCTTAGGATCGTCCAAAGGAGCCTCCTCGTCATAGTCACAACTATCGGTACTGCAACTGCGGTACCAAGTGCCCCCTCAACCCCATATGTAATAGACAACGTAACCGCCACATCCCTTTGGACAGGGCTCCTCTGTGTAGCGGATGCCGCTGAAATCGACGTTCCACCATCGTTTTGGCACTTCTCACCTCCGTGGCGAAGTAGCGGCAGCACCTGCTACCGCAGCAAGGATTCTCCGAATTCGTTAACCGCCCCGTGCACCGGACAGAGATAGCCGACGAATGGCTTGCCTGATGCCCGGCGGTGAAGAGACGTATCGTGATAGTAGCACCATCCCTCCTGGAGGGGAGAGCCACACTTCGGACACGTCTTGTCGCACTCATGAGGCACATCTTCCCAGCGCACCTCGAAATAGTTTGAACTGCGCGAGAATGGCTCATGCTTATCAGTGCGCAACTTAGCACCTCCTTACCTAGAAATTGGCATATTACTGTTTGTCAACTTGAAGCCGGATGCAGACAGGTGCCCCCAAGGGGGTCTTCCCTTAGATCCGCACCCCAGCCCATCATCATAACAAGACATATGGTATAATCAATCTGTCATATCCTAACCCATGGGAGGAACTATGGCAGAGGGAAAAGTGATAGGCAAAGTCACTCACTACTACGATAAGTTAGGGGTGGCGATTGTCGAATTGGCCGATACCCTTAAGGTTGGCGACAAGGTAAAGTTCGTCAAGGGCGACAGCGAACTGGAGCAAGCCATTGAATCGATGCAAATCGAAAGAGCTGCTGTTGATTCAGCCAAGAAGGGTGCCGTGATCGGCGTGAAGGCCAATGAGCCCGTCAAAGAGGGGGCAGTAGTTTACATGGCATAGATCTTATGCCTAAATAGAGATACTAGACCTTACGAACAGGCCATCGGGCCTGCGAGTGTATGATGTAAATTATGGAGCGAA
>META01000001.1:73072-100308 GCA_001772255.1 candidate division Kazan bacterium RBG_13_50_9
AACCGGCAGCCCAGGATTCCCGATATGAACCCCTACCATCATCAGGGGGATTTTGAGGAAGAAGAAAAAGTTAGGCCCGTTGCACCTTCTTCCAAAACCCGCCCCCTAAGCAGAGAGGACACCGTTGACATAGACCCGGAGCTTCTCAAACGTTCCCGCAAAGACAATCAGGATAAACCAAAGTAAAATTAGTGAATCCCGTTAGAAATCTATCTAGGTGGTACGTTTATTTGTTGGTCAGTCAGAGTAACGGGAAGTGGTATACCGGTTCGACGAAGAGCTTGCAAAAAATATTTTAAAAACAGACTAAAATTCTTTTTTGCTAAGGATTTCTAACGGGATGAAACTTGTAGTTGGACTGGGCAATCCCGGTAAAAGATACGAGCGCACCCGCCACAACGTGGGCTTTATGATGCTCGACAGTTTAGCCAAAGATCTGGGCATAAAATTCAAGGAGAACAAAGCCCGCAAGGTCCTCTTTGCCAAAACTGACAATATAGAGCTCATTAAACCCCAGACATTTATGAACAGGTCTGGTATGCCTCTATCTGCTATCGCCAAAAAACATAACGTCGCGCCCAAAGACATCCTGGTGATTTCTGATGACATTGATATGGAGCTAGGAAAGCTCCGTTATCGCGAGGGCGGCAGCAGCGGGGGACACCGCGGGCTGCAATCGATCATAGATCATTTAGGTGCTAACAAATTCCCGCGCCTTAAAGTCGGCATCGGCCGGCCCAATACCCTTGCGCCCGACGAATATGTAACCTCTAACTTTTCCATTACCCAACTATCCCAAATTAAAAAAATACTGCCTCAAGCAGTAGCCATTATTCAAAGCAAATTCCTAAAGTAATTGAAAAATCTGGATAAGATTAAGAGGGCTATTCGCCCCCTTAATCCCTTCCTGCCTGATGGCAGGCAGGTCTCCCCAAATTTCTGTGGGCATCAAGCCCGAAAGCTTTTGTGCCAAACCCCCAAGAGAGATGATGTGGGTTGGGATACCCACGAAAGAATAAGCAGGGAGAATCTTGCTCACAAGCGATGTCCAAGGAGGGTAGGACGAACGGCTTGCAAGCAAGATCCTTCCTGCTTACCTACCGGCAGCCAGATCTGCCCCCATGCGCAGGTTAACTGCATGGAACTTACCAGTATACCACGATGTCATAGGACATAAATATTCTTTTCATTATACCATATAATAAGCTGTTGGTCAAGACTTGTTGACACCGGTACTAACGATACTATCGAAAGAGATTGGCGCTCTAGCAACATACAAATCTCTCAGGCGCCGTCTTGCTAATGGCAAGACCTACATTGCCGGCCTCAACAACATCGGTAAGCTCCTTCTGCTGGGCCAGATCGGCGACGAGATCGATAAAAAGATCATTTACATCATCAAAAACGAGAGCGAGCAGGCCGCCTTGGAGAGGGAGCTTAAGCAGCTTACCGCTACCCCGATCTATACCTACCCCGACCTTAAATCCGAGCAGATCAACCGGAGAGAATATCTAAGCAATTTCCGGACTAGAGCTGCTACTGCTCAAGCGTTCCGGAATGGGCAAACCGGCCTCTTCATCTTCTCGGTTAATGCTTTGATCGAGCCTCTGACCATTCCTGCCCCAGCCAAAAGCTTAAACCAAGGAGAGGGTTACGAGCCCGAGAAGATCTTAGGAGAGTTAATCTTGGTGGGCTATGAACGCCAAACCAAAGTTTTCCAAAACGGTGAGGTGGCTATGCGCGGAGGCGTATTGGACATCTTCCCAATTGGAGCAAAGCACCCCTACCGACTGGAGTTCGATAGTCGAAAGCTTGTTAGTATCATTGGATTTGACCCAGTAAGCAATCAAACAATCAGCCAATACGCAACTCTTGATATCACGGCCATCAAGAACGAGAAGATCAGCCACTATCTATTAGACACCATCGAAGAACAACCGGAATCATATCTGGTGATATTTAATCAAGCTGACGAGCTCTTCCAGATGCTCTATGAGCTATATCAAAGTGGTAACCAACACGACAATGGCATCCTTACTACTATCAGCAAGCAACTAGACAAGCTCTCCGCCTGGCACTTTGTTAGCATCCCGCCGACGGAGGAAGGTTTAGTCCGTTTTGATATCGTCGACGCTCCTTTATTTGCTAACGACCTGAACCGCTTGGCCGCTGAAGTCAAAAAATATAGCCAGAAAAGCTGGCGCATCATCTTAGCCACCGAGCGGGAACGCGAGCTTAAGGTCGTATTAGAAGACCATCAAATTAAATTTAGCCGGGATCCCTTGGACAAAGTTTCGCTCATCAGCACCAAAGCTCCCGAAGGGCTAATGAGCCCCTCGCTTAAAACCATCCTGCTGACCGATAAGGAGATCTTTGCTCCCATCACCGAAAAATCCGCCGCCTCCAAAAAGACCCCCCGCCGCCGGCAGTTGGCATTTTTGGCCCAGATAGAAAAAGGGGATTATGTCGTTCATACCGACCACGGGATTGGGCAGCTCACTGACATTGGCACCATCGAAGTAAATGGTATCAGCCGGGAGTATCTGACCATCAAATACGCCGGGGCAGACCGGATATACGTGCCGGTTGATCAAATCGATAAGGTCAGTAAATATATCTCGGTCGCTGGGGAAAAACCAACCCTATCGCGCCTCAGCTCCCAAAGTTGGAAGCGATTAGTGAGCAAGATCCGTAAGGAATCCCAAGAGTTCGCCAAGGAACTGCTGGACCTCTATGCCAAGCGGGCCCTAAGAGAGGGGATCGCCTTCGAAAGCTCCGACTTCTGGGAGAAAGCTCTGTCTGATTCTTTCGCCCACCAAGAAACTCCCGACCAAGAGCAGGTCATTCAAGATATTTTATCAGATATGGAGAAGCCCAAGCCGATGGATCGCTTGTTAGTAGCCGACGTGGGCTTCGGCAAAACTGAAGTAGCAATCAGGGCTGCCTTTAAGGCCGTAACCTCTGGTTTCCAAGTAGCTTTTTTGGCTCCCACCACTATCCTAGTGGAACAACATCTAAAAACTTTTACTGAACGTCTAAGCCCCTTTGGAGTCCAGATAGCTGCCCTAAGCCGTTTCCGCTCTCCGGCCGAACAGAAGCACATTGTAACCGGCCTAAAGACGCGGGAGGTTGATGTAGTCATTGGCACTCACCGTTTGCTCTCACCAGATATTCGCTTTGCCAACTTGGGGCTAGTGATCGTCGATGAGGAGCAACGTTTCGGCGTCAGGCACAAAGAAAAGCTAAAGATGCTGCGCGCCGAAGTTGATGTTCTAAGTCTTACCGCCACGCCAATCCCCCGAACGCTTAACTTAGCTCTCTCGGGCATCCGTGACATTAGCGTCATCGAAACTCCGCCGATTAACCGCCTGCCTATCCAGACCACCGTTGCGCCCTTCGATATGGACGCGGCCAAGAATGCTATCCTTAACGAAATAAAACGAGGGGGACAGGTCTATTTTGTCCACAACCGTGTTGCCACCATCGCCAGTATCACCAACAAACTCAGGGAGATCCTGCCCGAAGTCCGATTTGTCTACGCCCACGGCCAGATGCCCGAGCGTCTGCTCGCCAAGATCATGGAGGACTTTCGAGGCGGCAAGTACGACTGCTTGGTCGCCAGCACTATCATTGAGAACGGGCTGGATAACCCCAACGTAAATACACTTATTATCGATAATGCTGGCAACTTCGGCCTCTCTCAACTCCATCAGCTTAGAGGCCGCATCGGCCGAGGCAAGATCCAAGCCCATGCTTACTTTTACTACCAGGCCGGCAAGCTCGGGGGCTCGGCCCTGGAGCGGCTTAAGACCATCGCTGGCCATACCGAGTTGGGTAGCGGCTATCAGATCGCCCTCCGGGACTTGCAGATCAGGGGAGCGGGTGGGGTGCTATCTAAACGCCAGCATGGCCACATCAGCGCCGTCGGCCTAACCCTTTATACTAAGCTTCTAAACCGCGCTATCGAGGAGCTTAGGACTGGATATCGTCCCCGGGTGGATACTATCACGGTGGATCTGCCGATCTCGGCATATCTCCCCGAAGGTTACATTGATAACGAAGCGCAGCGCATTAAGACTTACCAGCAGTTGGCCCTTACCGAAGATGAAAAGGAACTAAAAGAAGCGGTGGCCGAGCTCAAAGAAAAGTTTGGCGAGTTGCCCAAAGAAGTAGCCAACTTATTTGATCTTTTGAAACTAAAGCTTGATGCCCTAAGCACCCAAAAGATCAGCTCGATCATCGCCCGCAACATCGCCCCTAGCGGAAGCCCTGCCCCGGAGCATGTGGCTAACATCGCTTTAATTTCCCCGCTCAAAGATAAAAATGTCATTGCCGCACTCAAAAGCATCGGGATCAAGCTCGCCGATAATCTCCTTAAGGTGCCCCTCGCGGCAGTTGACGGTGACTGGATCGGAGGGATAGGCAAAATTATTAAACTATTAAAGTAGGAGGTAGGATGTATTGGCTACAAGCGCTTATCTTAGTTGGCGGTACCATCTTCGCGTGGTGGATGGTCTCGCTCGAATCAGCTGCCGGTATGAATATCTACGCTAGCACTTGTACCTACGGCGCTATTGCCTTCGCTATCGCGCTTATTATGGCTCTCTACTTGCTCACTGCCAGAAACCGGGCAGCTCAAAAGTGGCTCACCTGGCTGTTGGGCCTGGGAGCCATCTTTGGCTGGTCTAACTTTGCTTATAAGGTCTGGCAGTACTATCAGGGGGCCGTCTGCGCTTCCTGCCCGCCGGTCACACTCCCGGGTTTCTCTATCTTCCCTCCGCTGGGCTCTCCCTGCTTTTATGGTGCCAGCTTATTCACACTGGCCTTCATAGTTGCCATACTTATCTACCTGCGCAAGAATAAATAGGCTAAAGGAATGGATAAGAAGAAGCATTTAATTATCGGGGCAGGGGACATCGGCAAATCTATGCTGGAGGCGATTAAAGACACCACCGAAGCACAGATCCGCGACCAGGAATCGGATATTGTCGGCCGCTTTGACTGTATCCATATCTGTTTTCCTTACTTTAATGGTTTCCTTGGGGAAGTTAAAAGATACGATACCCTCTACGCGCCCGAAATCATCATCGTCCATTCCACCGTGCCGGTAGGCACCATCAGGGCGCTAGGCGAGAAAGCGGTGCATATCCCTATCCGGGGACGCCACCCGCTGCTGGCCGAATCTATCCGAATCTTCAAAATGTACGTGAGTGGAAATGACCCTGCAAGGGTCAAGGAAGTAGCCAAATTCTTCCAGCAGGTTAATCCTGATGTGCTATCGCTTGAAAACTACCAGCCAGAAACCACTGAGATCCTTAAGCTGATGGATACAAGTTATTTTGCCTGGAACATCCTGTTTGAGAAAGAGATGAAACGCATCTGCGATGAACACAAAGTGCCATTTGAGATCGTCTATCAAGATGCTAACAATAGTTATAATGCTGGCTACACCGCTTTGGGGCAACCCCAATTCACCAGGCCGGTCTTAAAGCATATGCCAGGGCCTATCGGCCGGCCTGTTTTGGATCACATGCCTGGACCCATCGGTGGCCACTGTGTTATCCCCAACGCCGAACTATTCCCGAAGACCTATATCAACCAACTCATCCTGAAAAAGAACAAAGAATTCAAAAAAGAGCTCCCAGACTCGTAAAAATGTGCTAGACTAGTCCCAGTAACACTGGCGGGTTTATGGCAAAAAAATGGTTCGAATTAGCCCACGAAACCTCAGGATACATCTATCCGACTTCTATCTACTGTCTTGGAGCCCAGCATGCCTGCCATAAGCTCGGGATAGACGACGGCACACTCGCTTGCTGGTATGCCAATCGTGAATTAAGCTATGTCGTTATCGCGGGTGGCTTCTCGCGTCCTGGCAAAATTATCCTTGACCGACTCCAAAACAAGCCAGGATTCTTAGATAGAATCATCGAAGTCAACACTAAAGGCATCCCCGCAATGCTTAAGGCTGCCCGGAGGCTGTCCGGCAAGAAACTGGCCAGCTTAAGCGACCGGGAGCTCTACGGGCGTTGGGAAGACTGGCTAAGAAAATTTGTTTCGCTGATGACCTGGAGCGTCATGGGAACGATCTTAGAATGGGAGGAGCCGCTGCTGACCAACGCTTTGGAGAAGGTGCTGGTAGATAAACTGGGACGACACAGCACTAAATTGGGGGAGTATTTCCAAACTCTGACCACCGCCCGCAAGAGGACTATCGTTAACAAAGAAGAGACCGACCTATTACGGCTCCGTCAAAAGCAACTAGCGCACAAACTTACCGACCAGGATATTAACCACCACGTCAAAAAATACTCCTGGATCGCTTACGGGTACGATGGCCCCGGCTGGACCCAAGCAGACATTAAGAGCCGTTTAAATCAACTGCCTAAACCCCCGAGTCGAATTGACAAACTGCTTCGGCGAAAACAGGAGGATGCCATTGAACTGCCCCACAGCCAACGTCAGATCGAAAAGGAATTAGGGCTCACCGAAGCAGAGAAGCGCCTATTCCACGTCGGCCGTGTTATCGGTTACTGGAAATTCGAAAGGAAATTCCGCAACCAGCAGGCCCACGAGATGATGGAAAACTTTATTCGGGAGATGGCCAGAAGGAACCACCTCTCGATTAGCCAAGCCAAAATGATCACAGTGGAAGAGATAGAAAATGCCCTCTTGCAGCACGCTGCCGATCCTCAAATCCTCAATCAGAGGCTAAGAGAATCCTTGGTTGTATTCACTGGCCTAAAATGCCAGGTGCTATCCGGGACTAAAACACGCAGGTTAATCGGGGAAATCCAGAAATCTTTGGCCATCGACCCCAGGACTAAAGAGTTGAAGGGCGGGTCCGCCTATCCGGGATTTGCTAAGGGAATCGTTAAATGCATCGACACTCCGGATCAGATGAAAAAGATGCGGCCCGGAGATATTTTGGTATCGGCCTCTACCACGCCCCACATTCTCCCGGCGATGAAGCGGGCTGCTGCCATTATCACCGACTCTGGAGGGATGACCTGCCATGCTGCTATCGTCGCCCGGGAGATAAAAACCCCCACCGTTGTTGGAGCTAAAGGCGTAACAAAACTCCTTAAGGACGGCGACCTGGTTGAGGTAGATGCTAACAAAGGAATCGTGAAGGTGCTAAAGAAGGCAAAAAGCAAATAAACAATCTGGTGGCCAAAAATCTTGACACGATCAAATAGAATTGCTATATTGTCAATAGTAATTCATAATTTGGCAATGGAACTGTCTAGGCTATTTGGCTCTAAATCTCGAACTGCTGTTATCTCCCTTCTTTTAGGGGGGGAGGAGCTTTATATCCAAGAGGTCGTTAAGCGAGTCAGCATAGATCCGGCTAACGTTCACCGGGAGCTAAAAAAGCTTGAGGATATCGGGATTGTAACCAGTAGGCGATCTACCGGTAGAAAATACTACCAAATCAATGATAAATCCCCGTATTTCGAAGGCCTAAAGGCAATCTTTAATGCTTATCGCCAGATGGAGGTAGGAGACCGGTGGTTTTTGATGGAAGACTTTCCCAATGGCTACCCGACAGTAGCCGTGGACTATTTAAACGTCAAGAACATCAATGCCTACTTCAAAAGCACCGGCATAAAGAGCAAGATTACTAAAACGCTCACTCGATACCAAGAAGGGCATACCTACATCCATTTTCTCAAGGGAGAGTTTGATCAAGTTTCGCGGGAGATGGTAGGCCTGATCACCAGCCAACCAGATAAAATAATTAAACTCAATAAAGACAGCCGGGCCAGATCCGATCAGCTCGTCGCCACTTCCAAAAAGATTCGCGGCATTAACCTGGCCGCTTTGAGCAACAAGGAGCTCAACAAAGTATTCCAGGAGATATTCTCCGCCTACGAATACACCCACATTTCGGGATGGTCCCAGAATGCTGCTGACTTCGGAGAGGGCCTGTTGTCAAAATGCCTGATGGATTACCTTAAAAGGGCCATCCAGGTAGCCTCCGGCCAGCAATCCGTCAGCGATGCCTTTATAAAGCTCACTACTCCTACAGAGGAAAGCCATGCTCAAAAAGAGTACAAAAATCTCCTAGAAATTCTTAAATATATCGAGCAATCCCCTAAGCTGCGGCGCTATTTTAGCCAGACGGAAACCCGGATAATCAACGAGAGCTTGCCACGCATCGATGCCAAGCTAGATAAGGCTATCAGAAATCACGCATTCGAATACGGTTACTTGGGCCACGGTTTGACCGGGCCTGCCTGGGACAGACCCTACTTTATAGATGTGCTAAGCAGCCTGGTCAGGCAAAAGAAATCATCTAAGTCACTACGGCGAGAGGCCGAGGTCAACAAGGCCCAACTGCACAAAGACATTATCCAGACCATCAAAACCTTAGGCATTGACGCCCAACACCAAAAGATCTTTGATGCAGCCCGCAGCTTAGTCGCTATCAAAGGATATCGCAAGGATTCGATGTTCTTCTGCTGGTGGGTACTAACCGATGTTCTCAAGGAAATCGGCAAAAGATTCTACCTCTCCATAAAGCAGGTGCGCTTTGTCTATCCTCACGAAATGTCAGAACTCATCATTAAAGGCAAGTTTAACGTCAACGAGCTTAACGGCCGGTTTAAAAACAGCATCTGCTACTCAACGGGGGATTACCGCAAAAGCGTCATCCTATCCGGGCCTAAAGCCGACGCTTTCACTCAAAACCTTAGCTTTATCGAGGAGCAGATTCAGGACGTCAAACAGCTCAACGGTGATACAGCCTCCCCCGGGAAAGCGCGTGGCAAGTGCAAAATAGTAAATTTGGTCGAGGATATGGACAAGATGGGCAAGGGAGATATCTTAATCTCGATCGTTACCAGCCCTGAGCTGGTCCCGGCCATCAAAAAAGCTTCGGCCATAGTCACCAATACAGGGGGGATTACCTGCCATGCTGCCATCATCTCCCGGGAGCTGGGCATCCCTTGCGTCATCGGCACCAAGATAGCCACCAAGGTGCTCCACGACGGTGATATAGTAGAAGTAGATGCTACCCACGGAAAGGTGACGATTATTAAAAAGGCCTAAGCTAATGTTCGTTAAAGATTTCAAAGAGTTATCAAAAAAGGACGTGGGCATCGCCGGTGGAAAAGGCGCTTCCTTGGGTGAGATGACAGACGCCGGAATTCCAGTGCCGCCCGGCTTTGTGGTGCTGGCCGATGCTTTTGAACACCTCATTAAAAAAACAGATATTAATGTGGAGATCGATAGCCTCTTAAGCCGAGTTAGACACGAGGATATTAATTCAGTAGAGAAGGCTTCCAGCCAAATCCGGGACCTAATTGCCGATGCCCAGTTCCCGGAAGACATCGCTAAAGAGGTAGAATCCCATTTTAAGAAGCTGGGCGCTAAGTTCGTGGCAGTACGCAGCTCCGCCACTGCCGAGGATTCTTCCGTCGCGTCTTGGGCGGGGGAGCTAGAAAGCTATCTAAATATCGACAAAAACAATCTATTGGAAGCAGTCAAAAAATGCTGGTCATCACTGTTTACCCCCCGGGCTATCTTTTATCGCTTCGAGAAAAAACTGCACAAAACTAAAGTCTCGGTGGCAGTAGTGGTTCAAAAGATGGTGCAATCCGAAGCCTCCGGCATCGTCTTTACAGTACATCCGGTAACAAAAGATTACGGCCAGATGGTAATCGAGGCCGGCTACGGCTTGGGCGAGGCCATCGTTGGCGGAAGGATTACCCCAGATACCGCTGTCATCGATAAAAAAAGCTGGGTGATCATGGACATCAACATCTCCGAGCAATCGATGATGATTGTGCGCAAGGGGAACGGCACGGTAGAGGCCAAAGTGCCAGAGGCCAAGCGGGGAGAGCAGAAATTAGATAACGAAAACCTGCTTAAATTGGCTCGGCTTTGCGGAGACATCGAAAAGCACTACGGCACCCCCCAAGACATCGAATGGGCCATGGAAGGAGGAGAGTTCTACATCACTCAAAGCAGGCCGATAACAACCTTATAGGGTCCACATAAACCCGCTCCCAGAGTAGAAAAATACTTGACAACCCCCCCAATAATTGGTATAATAAGGGGATAGTATTAGCCTTGTATTTTTATGGAAGGTAGTTTTGGCGAAGGCCACCTGAATTTACCAGAAAGCCACGAGCAAGAGCCTCAAGTTTTGAGCTCACTGACGATTTTAGTTAGCCGTCACGGCGAGAAGTATACTGCTGAAGACGACATCCCTGAGGGCAGTAAGCCCGGCGACCTAACCGAAAAAGGGTTCGAGACAGCCAAAGAAATGGGACGAACCCTCCAGGTGCCCGATCGCTTAACAGTAGTGTCGTACCACACAGATGTGCCCCGCACTGAAAAAACCGCTGAAGGTATAGTCGAGGGCCTTAAACAACAAATTGCAGAAGGAAATAAACAGGCTGAATTCCGCGGGCCAAAAGATTTAACCTCTCGCCTAAAATGGAACAAGAACTCCGAAGAGATCTTGGGCGAGATAAATCCTGAATTCGGACGTATCACCACAGAAAAGTCATTTGACGAAGCCATAAACTGGTGGATCTATAAGTCCAAGGATTCCACCAATAATATTGAGTGGACCAAAGGGCTTGCCCGCACTTTTAATACCTTTATGGGCGTTGGTGAGAAGTTAAAAGATGGCAGTAATGTCTTAATCAATATGGTAACCCACGGGGGAGCTCCGGATAGATTTTTACTGTCCATACTTAGACAAAAAGGCTTGATCGGAAAAGAGGGAGCAGAAGGCCTAAAAGAGATGGGTGGCGCCTTGGGTTATCTGGATTCTTTCCAAATTAATGTACGCCGATTTGACAACGGCCAGACTAATAGCACCTTTTTGTTCCGCAATCACGAGGTTGAACTGACGAGGGACGACCTAATGGAATTAATCCAAAACCTCAAGTAAGATTGGGGTATGGCCAGACAAAAATCTCTCAAGCAAGACAACCTGGAGGAAGCATGGGTTAGAGAATTCCCCCTGACCAGCGCATCATTGTTTGGCGCTAACTTTTGCATCGAACTAAAGAGAATCTTGGGCAAAGGCCTAAAACAGGCCTTATTTATGTACCAAAATGGCCAGACCACAGCTTATAAGGGCAGGCAGGATGGTCAGCTATTCTCCAGATACTATGGCCAAAAAGTGCGAACCAGCCCTCAATTTGCCAAAGCACTTCCTGGGGAGTTAATCAGATTATCCGACCAAGTAATAAGATTTACAAAGCAGCATCGTAAAATCACAAAAGAAAATTATAAAGGTTTCTATGGGCTATATAACCAATTTATAGCCCATCATATGGCTACCTACTGGGCAGCCGACTATCTTCGTGACAAATTTGGTAAACAACATAATATAGCAATAAATAAATTAGACAGGGCATGGGTCTATAATGAAAAGGTAATACCAAGAGTAGAGCAGCTTTTAGACCGAACTCTCAGATGGGTCGCAAATACTGGCAAGGTACCCGCCAAACTAGGTCGGGTCCTAACCTGGGATGAGCTGACGGCCTATATAAACAATGGCGAGCTACCCTCTACGAAAACACTACGAGCACGCAACCAGCTCGCTGTGCTATCCTATGCCAACAGCCGCTACGCTCTGGCCGCGGGCCAAAAGGCCAGGCAAATAATGCGGCAACTACAAACCATCAAAAAAACAGCTAAAATCACGGGCACAGCGTCTGTGCCCGGTAGGGCGAAGGGAATTGTCCAAGTCATCTCCAAGATTGCGGATCTCAAAAAATTTAAGCCCGGACGAATCCTGGTGACACCAATGACAAGGCCAACATTTAACCCCGCGCTAAAGAAAGCAAAAGCTATCATCACTGACGAGGGTGGCCTATTGTGCCACGCAGCCATCTTGGCCCGCGAATTCAACATCCCTTGTATCATCGGCACCAAGAACGCCACTCGGGTCTTAAAAGATGGCGACTTAGTAGAGGTGGATGCAGATAAGGGAATCGTAAAAATATTATGATGGGCCCGGCTCTCAAAAATACTGATTATACTGTTATCTTTCCCGCTGCCCAACAGCTTAATGCTCTGATGACCGATATTATGATCCAGGGGGCATATGGGAAATCTCCGGCAGTCTTTATAGTTGAAGACGGGATTTGGCAGATGTATCTCCCCACTAATTTTCTAGCTAATACAGAGGCAATAGGATATGCCAACGCACTTGATCCAAACTTTTTGCCTCAATATCAACAAAAGGCAACTAAATTAACCCGATCCTTAGATCAACTTATCATTCGCAAGCAAGAGGTCAAATCTCTCAATCAGAGCACTTTTACAGCATTCTTTAACGAGCTCACTCAAGCCGTAATTCGGTTCTTCAGCCTATATACACTCACAGAATTTTTCTATTTCGGAAAATTAGAGGAAGAACTCCACAAGTGGGCTACACACAATACTTCTCATCAAGCCCTGCAAACTATGGATGAATTGCTTAACAACAAATACAAAGGAAGAGCGCCTGGTCACATAAAGACCATCTCCCATTTCCTAAGAGAAACTGGCAAAATTCGCCTCTTACTACGCGACAAAGTAAACAAACTGTGGATGGGAGATAGCATCTTTGCAGATGTAGGCAAATCCTTCCAAAAGATTACCGGGCGCAATGACTTTTCCGAGTTGACTATAGAGGAAACCAAACAAATATTGAAGGGCCAGTCTGTCCCCTCCGCTATACACCGAAAAAAACTGTTAGCAGTTGTCCAAGAAAATGGCATCTGGCAATTTGTTTCAGAAGATAAAGCCCGCAATATCATTAAAAAAGTCCGAGGTAAAAAACACACTAGCAATCTGATCAAAGGTCAAACTGCTAGCCCAGGTTGCATTACAGGGGTCGCTAAAGTATTCTCGCTAGCCCAGCAACTTCATGACTTCAGTAATTTCAAGCAAGGTGACATTTTGGTATCGTCCACTACTGGCCCTGAGTTCATGGCAGCGATCCAAAGAGCAGGAGCCATTGTTACAGATGAGGGGGGCCTAATGAGTCATGCCGCCATTATCAGCCGCGAGCTGGGAAAGCCCTGCATAGTAGGCACTAAATTAGGCACTCAGACCATCAAGGATGGCGACTTAGTAGAGGTAGATGCCGATAAGGGAATAGTAAGAGTGGTACAATAAAAATAGCTTATTATGGCTAGCAAGTACCTCAACCAGTTTAAGAAGGACGATATCAGTATTGAACACTACGATGGCTGTCCGGCTTTTCTTGAGATGACAGGTGCCGGATTTACCAGCGCTCTCTACAATTCAGTCCTTCGGGCATACCGCATCAGCGGCTCATATTTCTGCAACAAGCAAGGAGACTATCTCACCCTATATTCCGATCAGCAGGAGATCGGCCAGCTGGTTGTTCAAGAATACATGAAGGATAAAGAAAAAGTACTTAACCTCTACAACCGGTGGCTTGAGAACTTCCAGTTAATGTGGGGTTTCTACTACGACAAGTTTGAGGAAAATCTGAAAAAACTATCTAACGAAGAACTATTAAAATGGTCCGACGAACTCACTGACCTCTATAAGCACAAAGTCTCGATGCCGGGCTTTATTGATGGCTTCATGTTTTATGCAGATCGAAGACTAACCGCCCTATTGAGTGAATTTTGTAAACAGCATAGCATACCTAATCACCCCAGGGTGTATACGGTACTGAGCTCTGCAGTTGAGCCCTCGTTTATCAACGAGGAGGCCAAAGATCTAAAAAAATTATACGGCCTCTTGAAGAAAGAAGGTTATCGTGGTAAAAACCTTACGTTGTTTGCCAACAGCAAAGCTAAAATTAAAGAGGCCGCAGAGAAACACCTAAAAAAGTACTCCTACATAAAAAGCAGCTATACCGGATATATAGAGTATGCGTGGTCAGGCCTAGAGCACGAGATAAACGATTTGATGGGCCACACTCCAGAGGAGATAGACTTTGAGGCGCATAAAAAAGCCAAAAATGAGCTGATTCAAAAATATCGCTTTACCGACGAGATACTCGCCATCGCCAAACTATCTGAGCTGCTCATAAAGTGGCAAGACCAGCGCAAGCAATATACCCTGACATTCGCTACCCTCCGGCAGAAGATACTTGAAGAAATTTCGAGACGAACAAACATCGAGCTGGAGCTCTTACGATACACTCACGGACCTGAGTTCGCAGAGATTTTAAACGGAAAGATTGGTGCAGATATCCTAAAAGAGCGGCAGGCAGGCTGTATATTTATTTATCAAGGAGGCGAGACTGTCGATATCGTATCTGGCGAAGAGGTCCAAAAATTCTTTACGTGGCTTAGCGATGTTGATGTTGGCAATATTTCAGAGATAAAAGGCACTGTGGCATCATTAGGGAAAGCCACGGGAAAAGTAAAAATCATAAAATCCGTCGACGACATCAGTGATTTAGAGGTCGGCGACATCCTCGTAGCCGGGATGACCCGTCCCGAGCATATCGCAGGGATAAAAAAAGCCGCGGCTATTGTTACTGATGATGGCGGAATTACTTGCCATGCAGCCATCGTTTCGCGAGAACTCAAAAAACCTTGTATTATCGGAACTAAAATCGCGACTAAGGTTCTCAAAGACGGTGACATGGTGGAAGTGGATGCGGATAAAGGGACGGTAAAAATAATAAATAAATCATAGGCAAGCATTATGGCTCTTAAGTTTTCTCTTGATCGAGGGGGGATGCACATCTATCCGTGGTATATATCAGAGATTTCATCAACTCGAGATATCGCCAAAATCACGGATGGAACAGTGGTCAAAGAGAGCTTCTTTGTTATCGAGAAGGATTTTTTGAAAGGGTATTACGATATTGAATCGACCAACAAGATAGGGGAATATCTTTTTAAACGGATCAAAGACGATCCCGACTTCTATAAGGAAATCATCGATAACATTTACAAATACAGCCGGGAGTTAGAAGAATTTAGTACCCGAGTTTCTCAGATGAAAAACCTTAAACAGCTAGGCAATGAAGAACTAGTGGCTACCTATCGGGAATATGTAGACCGCCTTAACGAGTTACGGGTTTGGGGATGGGTGCCACCATTTGTAGACGGCCTGGAGATTAGCTACCTGACTAACTACATCTCGGAAAAGCTCAGAGAACATCTAAAAACTTTGGGACGAGAAGACAAATTTGGTGAATATTACTCGATCCTGAGTTCAAGCGAGAAAATGAGTGAAGTCCAACAAGAAGAATTAGCTAGACTGAAGATCATCCTTGATATTGAAGGTCAGACAGACGCCAAGGAAACATCAACGGCGATCCAAGCTGGTGACCCAGACGCTATCCAGACCCATTATCCTGATATCTATAAACTATTAGCAGAGCATACCCAACAGTTTGGTTGGCTACCCTATGCCTTTAGCGGTCCGGCTATGACCATTGAACAATTGCTGGGGCTAATCAGCGATAATCTCAAAGCGGGCGACATCAAGGCCCAACAAGATAAGTTAATAAGCCATTACAAGAACATTGGGCAGGAGAAACAAGCCATAGCTACAGAGATTAAATTGCCCGCACAACTCGAGTACCTGTTAAATGTTTCGGCCGAACTAATGTTCATCAAAGACTACCGTAAAGGTATCTATCAGAAATCTTATGTGGCTATGGACGGGATAATGGCCGAGATCGCTCACCGGTTGGGATTAGGCATCAAAGGAGTTAAATATATGATCTTACCTGAAGTAGAAGAGGCGTTAGCCAATGAGCAGAAAGCCCAAGATTATGTTAAGCGAGTAGAGCTGCGCATGGAAAAATGCTGCTTCCTTTCTCGGGATGGCAAGATTCAGGTATTCGAGGGCAAGGCCTGCGACGAATTAATAGCCAAACTTATTCCCAGCACTGATGAAGAGGCAGAATCAGATAACATAACAGAGATTAGAGGCATGGTAGCCTATAGCGGTAAGGTACAAGGTACAGTTAAAATCGTTCTAGTCAAAAAAGATATAGCCAAAATGAAAAGGGGCGATATCTTGGTCTCATCGGCTACTAATCCTGACCTGATTGTGGCTATGAAGAAGGCTGCCGCCTTTGTTACTGATATGGGAGGGATTACTTCTCATGCAGCTATCGTCTCGAGAGAGCTGAAAAAACCGTGTGTGGTAGGAACAAAGCGCGCTACGCATATCCTGAAAGACGGGGACTTAATAGAAGTTGACGCCAACGAGGGCATAGTGCGGATTATTAAGCGGATAAAATAGCCTATGAAGATCAAAGAGTTGCCAGTAAAATATCAAAAAATCTGGGCGCAATGTTTACCCCTATTCAAACGAGGGAGGCCCGGCGACGCCCAACATGCCAAGGAGGTAGTAGAGCTAATTTTAGGATACAGGGGAAAGCTCAAATTTGATGGGGATGTATTAATCCCGGTCGCTATGATGCATGACATTGGCCATACCGCCATACTGCCGGAACACTTCAAATATATTACCGGTCCCGAAAAGGTAAAGAATGGCAAGTTGGTCCATATGTTAGTCGGAGCAAAGATCGCACGGGACATCCTATCTGCAGTCAAATACAATAAACACGCCTCCCGCGAGATCATTGATATTATCAGCATGCACGACGCCGACCAGTTAGATCTTTCTGACTGGCGCAGGCTATATACAACTAGAAATAAAAAAATCTTCCACGACCTTGATTCATTAGATCGCTATAGCGCCAAGCGGCTCAAAAGTATGTTCTCAATCGGCTTTAAAGACCCGGGACAGGTTTTTAAGGTCCTTGAGAAATTCCTAGACAATTTTTTCTTTCAAGAATTTAAGGACATCGCCCAAAAGAGCCTGGCACAGCTGAAAAAATAGATCCACAATATGGACAAGCAGAGCCTTATTCAGCTTATCGAAACTGGAGACATGTGGACGGCAGAAAGTCCGGCAGCTTTTATGCTGCTCTATCCTTTTATGGTGGGCTACTCGCAGACATCGCAGCATTGGGGTTTCGGCTTTAAAGCAGTTATCGTTACTACCAGCCACGATTATGGGCGCCAGCTAATCGACAAGGCAGACGACTTGCGAGTAGCCAAACAGCTGATGTACTGCTACAAGCAGACCGGCATCGGGGCAAAATATGAGCTGTGGCAGAAATATCGACAGGCTGCCCTGGATAGTTTTCATCGCTTAGACTCACTGGATTTGAGCAAGCTCTCTGGGGAGGAATTTGCAAGGGAATATCAGGATTTAGTTGATGTCTTTTCCCAGCAATGGGCAATCCCCCTGATTTTAGAGGGGATAACCTTCCACACAGAGCAAGTAACACTCCCGGAGCTTAGGCGACAAGCCAGCCAGTTAAACACCAGACAAGTAGGTGAGTACTTTGCTGCGCTAACGCAGCCTGAAGATATTTCATTCGCTGCTAAAGAAAGGCAAAAGTTCTTAGGCCTATGCCAAGCGATAACAGCAGCTGGGCTGGGCGCTAAAATAACCAGCGACTTCGGAATTGACGATCTGGCCAGAAGCTACCCAAAACTACACCAGCAATTGATAAATTTCCAAAAAGAGTTTTACTGGGTACGAAATGGATACCTATATTCTCGTCCAATTAAAGTTGGCGATTTTTGGACATTGATAAAAGAAGAGATAACCACCAAGTCGCCCGAGGATATCAAGCGTGAAATCGAGCAACTGAATAACTATACCGCTATCACTCAGGAAAGGAAGCAAGTTGTTCTAAAGAAATTGGATCTGACTGACTCCCTAAAATTAGAATTAGAGGCCCTGGGCTCCTTTGGCCATTGGCAAGACGAGCGAAAAGAGATGAATCTGCGGGGCAATCACTACGTGGGTCGATTCATCGATGAGTTAGCAGCCAGGACCGGGCTCGATTATCCTCTCGCCGCATTAGTGCTGCCAAATGAATCCGCAGAAGTTATCAAAAAGGGCAAGAGTAAATGGCTGCCAGTGTTGCAAAAGCGGCACGAATTATCAATCGCTGTTGTCGATAACAAAGGAGTATGGATGTTTACAGGAGAGGATGCCCAGCTAATTAATGCCGCTTTATCCAAGCAGGCCCATGCAGGCGTTGACCTAACAATGGTCGAGGGAATGGTAGCCTCACGGGGCGGCAAAGACTCAATCACTGGCGTGGCTCGGGTAGTTTTAAATCCCCACAAAGATAAATTTGAGAAAGGGGAAATCTTGATTACCTCAATGACCCGGCCAGAATTTGTGCCACTGATGCGCAAAGCCATCGCAGTTGTCACAAATGAGGGAGGTATTACCTCCCACGCAGCGATAGTCAGCCGGGAGCTTAATATCCCCGCCATCATTGGGACAGGAAAAGCAACCGAAGTATTTAAGGACGGGGATATAATTGAGCTCAAGCTTAATCACGGACGGGTCCAGAGGATAAATGAACATGCCATAGCAGGCCAAACACATGACAAAGGATCAAACACTTAAATATCTGCGCGAGCACAAGTTCGACATTGCCAAGGCCAAGGCTGCCCTCATAGCTGGGGATATTGTATTTAGCGCCTACGTGGAATCTGATAAAATCACTGGGGTTAACTATTCGCCGGTCTTTTCGTATTTTGGCGATAAGCCACCTTTCTACCAGATTGTTGTCCAGTTCCATATGGATAGTGTGGGCGATAAGCTCTACACAGACTACCTGAAGGATTCTAAGAGCTTGAATAAAAAGATCGCCAAACACCAAGCGCTAACGGATAAATTAGACCTGTTCTGGGCCCAATATCAAAAAGCTAAGGCGCGGAAGGCGCTCTCCCGAGCAGATCTGCTCAAGTGGTACAAGCAGCTTAGAAATATCTCCACTCGGTGGTGGTACTACGGTGTTATCGGAGAGGACAAGGGTCAGGTTATAGACCGACGAGTCACGCCCGATTTTATGAAACGCCATAAGTTGTCCCAGGCCCAAGCCGAGGAGATTATTAATGTTCTGTCCCACCCAGATGAGCAGGCCATCTTCAGCTTAGAGAGAAAAGAATTTTTAAATCTTTGCCTCTATGTCCAAAAGCATCGTGAAGCAAAATCTAGTGTAGAAACGCTCCTAAAAGACATTAGAATCCAGACGCAAGTTCAGCATTATATAGATCAGTTTTTTTGGTTTAAGACAGATTTCTACGATACCAAAACAATCACGCCACGCTCACTCATCACCGACACCCTGGGCGAATTATCTCAAAACCCGGTATCCAAAATTAGGAAGGAGCTTACCAACATCGATAAAAAGTTTAAAGACATCCACATGCAAAAGCAGAAGCTGGTAGCCAAAATGAATCTGTCTAAAGAAGACAGGCAGGCTATCTATTTTGCGCAGCGGGTAACTCACTGGGTCGACCAGAGAAAGTTAGGCACGATGAAAAACCTTTACTATCTGTTTAATCTGTTATCTGACATCGCCAAACATTTTGGTCTTACCTATCATCAAGCCTCCTTCTATACGGTTGACGAGGTAGAGCGTCTCTTGTCGACCGGCAAACCTCTTAGCGCAGCCGAACTATCTGCCAGGACCGACGGAGTCTTCCTAGTGTATGAGAAGGGACACCCTACCCAAACTTTTTACAGCCCCGACAGCCAGGAGATGCTCGCTGCTACTCTCCAAACTGACAGTCGGGGAACCGAGACGGCCACTGCCACCATGGACAACAAAGAAAGCATCCTAAAATATCTGCGTGGGCACGAGCTTGATGTCCTGAAAGCCAAAGGCGCCCTCTGGATCGGCGATATGGCCTTTAGTGCTTACGCCAACTCCTATAAAGTAGCGGGGATAAACTACTCTCCAGTTTTTTCATATTTCAGCTCTAAGTTTCCTTTCTATAAAATCGTCGCCGCATCCCACCACGGCTTAAAAGAGCAGGTGGGCGATAAGCTCTACGAAGAATATCTAAAAAACCCAGAGATCCTGGATAAAAAAATTGCCAAACACCAAGAGATAGTACGGAGGCTAGACCAGCTCTGGCAAAAATATGAGAAGGCTAAATCCCAAGACAAGTTTTCTCGCAAAGACTGGCTAACATGGTATGCCAAGTTTATTGATGCTGCTACAAAGTGGTGGCACTATGGCGTCATTGGAGAGGATAAGGGCTATGTGATCGACCGCCGGGTAATGCCTGAGATTATAAAACGCCACCAGATCGGGCCAGAAAAAGCCCGAGAGGTTACTAATATCCTGTCACATCCTGACGAACCGGCGATTTTCAGCCTGGAGAGAAAAAGCTTTTTGGGGATCTGCCTATACATTAAGCGTCACCACGGAACCAAATCCCCAGATACCCTGCTCAAAGACAAAGGGCTTTCCGCAAGGCTAAAAAACCATATAGACAATTACTTCTGGTCAAAAACTGATTTCTACAGCGCGCAGCAAATTACCCCCCAATCATTGCTAAAAGATGCCGCCGAAGAGATATCCAAGCGCAGCCTGCCGGATATTAAAAAGGAAATTATAGGCATCGATAAAAGGTTTGCCCACATCCTTGCCCAAAGAAAGCAGCTGATGCGTAGAATGAAACTTTCTCCGGCTGATAAGAAAGACCTCTACTTTGCCAGACGAGTAGTCTACTGGGTAGACCAGAGAAAATTGGGAATGGCAAAACATTTCTATTATTTATTCAACTTCCTGTCTGACATAGCTAATCACTTCGGATTTACATACCACCAAGCCTCTCAATACACCGTGAACGAGCTGCGCAACCTCTTGGCCACGGGCAAAAAACTAAGTAAAAGAGAGCTCACCAGGAGGGACGCGGGAGTGCTGCTGGTGCATGAAACCGACCAGCCAACGCAAATGTTCTCTGGCTCAGACAGCCAAGAGATATTAACTGTTGCCCTGCAAACTGATACCAAAGAGATCAAGGGCATGGTCGCCAGCACTGGCGGTAAGAAGAGACTTACCGGAGTGGCTCGAATATTATTCAGCCCAGAAGACGGAAAATTCAACGATGGGGAGGTTCTGGTAACCTCAATGACACGGGTTGAGTTTGTCCCTCTAATGCGCCGAGCCAAAGCGATAATTACTGATGAGGGGGGATTAGCCTGCCATGCAGCCATCGTTTCTCGCGAGATGGGCCTGCCCTGTATTATTGGAACCAAAAATGCCACCCAGGTTCTTAAAAGCGGGGACAAAATAGAAATAGACCTGGAGCAGGGAGCAGTGAAAGCTATATAAAATACTACTATAGGAGAGCGCCCCGCTTCGAAAGAATGCGGGGCGCTTTTCGTCTTGGTTGCAGTAGGCTCCTGGTGATCATCAGAATGACCACTGGAGCCTGGAGCCACACCAGTGGGGAGGGCACACTACAACGTCGTGTCATCATAAACCGCCCCCCAGGGGATACTGGAACCGCAGTGACCACACATCCTCATGAGACGCAAGGTCCGTGGTCCATTGCAGAATCACCCGCTTTGGGACACCGCCCTGCTTGCCCCAGTCGTAGTTGAGCGAGATAGGTAACACCTGGTAGGCGACACCACCCATCTGACCGTAGTCGTACGCGGCATTGAGTGTCCAGCGCTCATCCAGGCCCAGAGACCCCTCCAGATACCGACCATGTGACTTTGGCGCCTTCTCATCGGCACCAAACAGGTACTTGATGTGCGATCGTTCACCGATCGGAACGACAACATCAAATGCCCAAACGCGCTCGGTATCTGTCAAGTATCCCAGACTACTCAAGCTGATGCCACTGTTTAGCTCCGTCGCTAGACTTACAACCACGTCGTCGTACCGACCGCGAAAGGTGTTGTCTTCGTTCACCAACGAGAGCCGGAAATCAGTAGCTCCCCAGCTGGTGTCGAAAGTCAGGCCTGTGGTCTCGCACGGTCCAGTATTAAGACCAGGATAGCCAGTAAACCGGTTCTGGTCTGGCGTTGGAGTCACCGAACCAATGAACACCCGGCCAGCTGCCAGCTTCCAACCATCTCCATGGTAAGCCAAGTAGCCCTGCTTGAGATCCACCGACTCGGTGTGATCACGATAATCGAAGCGAAGCCGCGAAGACCAGTCGTCATCGATCTGCCAGGTCCACTGCATTCGGATACGATCCACGCACGTTGCCCCTGGACCACCGTCGGGGTACTTAGCATCCCCGTGGATAAAACCGAAAAACTGAATCGGACTCGGTTCATCAGACGACGACGTGGGGGCAGCTTCAGTCTCGACGCTCGCTGGCTCCACAGCCCATGCCGACAGCGCCAGGCTTCCAAAGCTAAATCCCACCACAGCCATCACTAACATTATGATAAAGAGCCTCATTTCGAGAGCCCTCCTTTGTGGGTGTTCTCAGAGAGAGACTAATGGCTCCCTAAGACAGTGCACTATAGCCCCACTCGGGGACTTTGTCAACCATTTTGTCAATCCCAGAGCTGATTTATCACTTGACTAAAGCCATCCACATTGCTATGGTAGGGCGTTATGAAAAGGCGGTGGTTGGTATTGAGTTTGATGGTTCTCGGCATTGTCTTGCTGCCGACCTATTTAGGCGCAGCAACTACCCAGGCCAAAGAATCGGTGCTCACTCTGCAGCTCCCTTTTAATACTGAATCGCGCTGGACTAGTGTTAGTGATAGCGCTCGCGGGATCACTTGGAAAGTGGGGGATAGCCATGTTCGTTTTGCTATTGCCAACGGCAAGTTTATCTCGACTGATCCCACTGACACTTGGTTTATCTATGGCTGGTTTGGAAGTTTAGAGGCCATTACTAAACCATATAATGTTAAGTATCCTAATTGGAACAATCGCCATAATGGCATCGATTTTGCCGGCCGAGAGGGGATAGAAGTAGTTTCAGCAAGCAACGGGAAAGTAATTTTTGCCGGCCAAAAAATAGGTAAGACCGTCATAGTTAATGCTGGCAATGATTACCAAATAACCTACGGCCACCTTTTAGATATTTCCGTGAGAGCGGGTGCGAGAGTCAAAGCCGGGGAGACAATTGGCCATCTGGGCAGCACCGGCACCATAAATCCGCATCTACACTTCGAGGTAGACCGAATAAGTAAAACCGGACGAACCGCAATTAACCCCCTCTCTCTTATAGAAACCGACTGGGACAGCGCGATCATTCCCAACGCTGATGCCAATCGCTTCTACGCTGGCCCTAGCGACCCTATCCTCCAGCCCAATTTTACTTGGTAAGGGCCAGGATCATCCGGGGGATCTTTTAATATAAGCAGCTCTGGAAGCGGACATCGACTTTCGAATAGATTTTTGGTACAGTCAGGCGTTCCGGGTAGCTCTACCCGGCGTGCTCGACAGCCAATCGGCTGACTCGGCTTGACATCGTATTCTCAATTCAAACAGGAGGAACCAAGGAGCATGGCAAGTTTTATGAAGATGTTGTCAGACCTGTGGGATAAAGGGAGATTCCTCTGCGTAGGCCTAGACAGCGCCTACGAGAAGCTCCCGGCCCACCTTCGACCAGGGCGAGAGGCAGCGATTGGCATCCAAGCCGCGATCGAGGCGTTCAACGAGGAGATCGTACGGGCCACCTGCCACGTGGTCTGTGCCTACAAGCCCAACTTCGGGTTCTATGCCGCACAGGGCATCCCGGGCATCTCGGCGCTGATCAACACCATTGAGATCATCCACAAGCTGGCCCCGGGCGTACCCGTCATCCTCGACGGCAAGTTCGGCGACATCGGTAACACCAGTGCCGCCTACGCCGAGTTTGCTTTCGACGTCTGCGGCGCCGACGCCGTCACCGTCAACCCCTACCTGGGCAAAGAGGCGCTGGGCCCATTCCTGGAGCGGACGGACAAGGGCATCTTTATCCTGGCCCGGACCAGCAACCCCGGGGCAGGGGAGTTCCAGGATTTCTTCTCAACCAGCTACTATGAGGGCAACAAGACTATGCTCTACCAGCTCGTTGCTTGGCAAGTCGCCCACCAGTGGAACAAGCTCGGCAATCTGGGCCTAGTAGCTGGCGCCACCAGCCCTCAGGAATTGCAGTCCATCCGCTTCGGGGTTGGCAGCATTCCTATTCTCATCCCCGGAGTGGGGGCCCAGGGTGGTGACTTGGACGCAGCGGTGACCGCCGGGATCAACAACAACGGGGACGGCTTTGTCATCAACGTCAGCCGCTCCATCATCTTCGCAAGCGGTGGGGAGGATTTTGCCGAGGCCGCCAAGGTCGAGGCCGAGAAGATACACGCGGCCATCTGCGCCTGCCGCAGGGAGGTGATGGCGCGATGACACTGCTGCAGCGGCTTAGCATCACGGAACTTCCCAGCCTCGAGAGATTACTGGAAGCTGGCCTGTCGGTGGGAGACCTCTCGGAAGGGTGGCCAAATGGGCGCCTGACGCTTGAAGAAGTTACTCATCTCTTCAAGCTCTGCGGGGCATTGTGGTTGTATCCATACGACTGCAACAACCCGTCAGCCCCCCACCAGAAGGTCTGCCACGCCGAGCTCACCTCCGGAAAGTGTAGCACTGGCTTCATCGATGTCCTGAAGGTGCTGTGCTATCCGAAGTTCTGCGAGATCCTGGCCTACAGCTTGTGGGAAGAGGTGCAGAACCAAACGACCTACGACACCTCCCGGATTAACTGGGTCATTGGCTCCGCCTACGCAGGGATCACCTTCTCGTATGAGCTCTCAAAGCTCTTTTCCGCCAGGCATGGCTTTACCGAGAAGGGGGAGAGCAAGACCCAAGTCTGGAAGCGTGGAGCTTTCGAGGTCCAACCCGGCGAGGTCGTACTGCAGGTTGAGGAGCTGATGACCACCGCTGGCACGGCGTTGGCCGTCCGCGAAGGCATCCGGCAGGGGAACCCTTCCCTAGTCGAGTTTGCACCCTTCGTCGCGACTTTGGTCCACCGATCAGAGGTTACCGAGATCGAGGGTGCGCCGGTCATCTACCTTGCCCACTACAACATCCAAACCTGGGCACCCGAGGAGTGCCCGCTCTGCCAGCTTGGCGCCAAGCGGGTCAAGCCCAAGGACAACTGGGTAGAGCTCACTCAACGGCGCCATCGTGGATGAGGCCCACCCCGACTCCCCACCTGTTCTTTCGCATTACCCCGAGGCCGCCTTCATTTGCGCTCCCGCGCTTATGAGGCGGCCTCGCTTCATATCTACTCACTGAATACTTGCTTCCAGAGCAAGCTTTTTGATACACTTACGGTGTCACCAGACGCGGTGACCGGGGCTACGGCCTCGCTTGACATCACTATCCTGGCGAGGATAAACGCAAGGAGAATTTCTATTATGGATACTGCAACAAAAGACCAAACCCCAGCAGAGAGGATGGAGGGCCTGATCGACCGTTTCGCGTCTAAGCGTGAAGGGTACACGATCGGGATCATCCAGCACCTTGCGATGCTGGCGGCAAGCTTCGGGTACTGGGAGGCGGTGGACCGGGCGCTTCAGTACTTCATTAAGCACGGCATGTCCGACTACGCCCAGCGGGTAGCCAGCTACCGCACAGGGAGCAAGGCCCAGCTCTCTCGCGAAGAGCGGATCGAGCTGGTCCGGCATGCCCGCTCCGTCCAGGACGCCCTGAAGATCGCCTCCGCCCTTGGCATCACCGTTTTGGTGGCTGAGGAGCTGGTGCAACGCGCCATCGGGACGGGCAATCTCGAAGCAGCGCTCGAGGCAGCCAAGTACCGCGAAGAGCATCCTCTACTAACCAAGGCAGAGAAGACCGCCTTGGTCGAGAACGCCCTCCCTAAGGGTGGCGGCGACTTCGGCGAAAAGGTTGCGGTCATTGCGCGAGAGCTTGGCTTGCTCCAAGAGTTCCGGGAGTGCATTCTCGGTATTGCCATCACGCAGGGCTGCATCGAGCCAGCAGTGATGGCAACTCTCCACGATCCTGCCGCTCCGGCAGAGGGCAATGACCTTGACCCCACAGAGTGCGAGGATCTTCTCGCCTCCATGGAAGCACGCTGCGACCGGTGGAGCTAGAGAGGGGATCGTACGCTCTCACAAGCAAGAAGAGCAAGAAGGAGGACAGATAAGATGTACATGAAGAGCAGAGAATCGATTGTCACGCTGTACTCTCCGCTGCCCGGTCAGGTAGTGGACATCCGCAGCGATAAGCTGGAGCGGGGAGCCAAGGTGCAGAGGGATGACCAGCTCATCTGCGTCCAGTTCCCTCGGCCCGACAAGGCAGAAGGAGCTAACTACTGGCTCCAGAGTCCTTACTTTGGTGTCGCCTTCGCCCTGCCGATTAAGATCGGCGACCGGGTCACTACCGAGACCCCGCTAATCCTGCTCGACCTGCGCCCCGACGCGCTGCTACGGCTCAAGACAGCGGAGGCAGGGGACTGCGAGGACGCTGGCCTCGACCAGCTTTTTCCCCGTGTTACCGACAACACAGAGAGTCACCCCCTCCCAACGGTCGACGAGACCTTCGGCGAGTAGGGGACTACGGCTCAATCTAGAAAGGCTTAGGCCCGGTGATGTGCAACTACCAAGTTACACAAAACCGGGCCTAATATTTATGTGAATGATTGTTATTAAAAGATTCTTCACTTTGTTCAGAATAACAGCATGGTAGCCCACAGGGGGAGTATTAATATAGAGTGTCGCACAATGTATCTTGTGCGACATTACCTCCAGATAGCCCCTCCGCCAGCCGAACTGCCCCTTAGGGGCTTTCTTTATATGATGTGTTTATATTTACTTCTCTTTTGATTTGCCGGTATCTTTCTTGGGTATCTCCGCACCCGGCTCGATCACGGCGCTCTCAATGGCTGCCCACTCGCTCTCTGCCTCTTCCGGTATCAATACCGTGAGCTCATCTCCCGGCTTAGCCTTAAAATACGTTACCGAGGCCATCAGCGCCCGGTAGGATTTGCCGCCCGCTACTATCCGATACTCACCATCCTCTTCGATCAGAGTGCCAATCACTTTCTTGCGGGCCACTGGCCCGATCTGCTTATAGATAAATGAGCCATCCTCCATAATAGTGAGCTTCAAAACATCACCAGCCACCAATTTAGACTTGCTGGCATAGTTAGCCGGCACCGGATATTTCTTGCCATCCTTATCCATCATATATTGCCCCTCAAAGACGCCTTCGATCACCTTACCGCTACTAGGCAGCCCCTGGGCCTTGCTCTGATAGTCCAGCGAACTTGATACTGTGCCTAACATATCCGTAAGCAGCTGCTTGGCGGTAGAGATGTTGGCCGATGCCGTTTCGATCAGGGCTCTCACTTTTTCTAATCTTTTATCTTTGCTCATTGCCTACTAGTCTTAATTTTATGCTCCCAGATTATAAAATTATACTATCTCTCGAGGGGATCGGCAAGTCCCCT
Source organism: candidate division Kazan bacterium RBG_13_50_9 (assembly GCA_001772255.1). Classification (GTDB taxonomy): domain Bacteria; phylum Patescibacteriota; class Kazan-3B-28; order Kazan-3B-28; family UBA10110; genus RBG-13-50-9. Next base: position 100,288 of record META01000001.1, read on the forward strand.
CCCCCTTTATCTTTAAAATGG
>META01000001.1:100321-102618 GCA_001772255.1 candidate division Kazan bacterium RBG_13_50_9
GCTCCTTCGGGGCCACCCGGCAGATCGGTGATAAACCGGCCGCGCTCTCTAATCTCCATATCCACAATCCGCTTGTTGTGCCCGAACTTAAGCCGGGAGAGTTTCTTTAAGGCCTCGGCGATCTTTTTATTGGGCTCACCCATCGGAGGCAAAGTAGAGAGGTTAAAGGGCTTAGTGGCAGCACCATCAATCATCAGCTTAATGTAAGCATTGCGGTTCTCGATATTCACTAGGTCATTCTCACTTACTTGCGGCGCAAATTCCTTACCGATTATCTCCGTATCCGGCGCGCCGATCCTAAAGCTTACTATTGTACCGACATTGCCCAGCACCGCATCCCGGATCTTCTCTTCCAACTGCCCCACAAACTGGTGCGCCACAATCAGATTCAAGCGGTATTTGCGGGCCTCCGAAAGAATAGTAGCGATCGAATCAGTAGTAACATTCTGGAACTCATCAATATAAAGATAGAAGTCTCCCCGCTCTTCCTCTGGCACATCCGCCCTGCTGAGCGCTGCCATCTGGATCTTGGAGACCAAGATAAAACCCAGTAAGTTACTATTAATCTCCCCCGTTAGTCCTTTGGCCAGATTAACCAGCAGAACCTTCTTCTTGTCCATCACCTCGCGGATATCGAAAGCGGACTCTCGCTGCCCTACGATATTGCGCATCATCTCATTGCTCAAAAACCGCCCGATCTTGCTGATAACATAGCTGAGCATATCGGCTGACTGCTGGCCACGCTGGGACTGGGCGAATTCCTGCACCCAAAACTGGCGCACCGCCGGGTCGGTGACTTTTGAGATCTTGAAGTCCCTAAACTCCTTGTCGGTGAACATCCGGGGGATCTCAATAAGCGTAGCGCCGGATTCATCGTCCGCGAGGAGAGCTAACATGGCATTGCGCATATAGTGCTCGAACATCGGCCCAATGATCTGATTGGTACCGGTGGGATCAAATAGTTTATAAAAGATAGCGATCATCTCCGCCACTGCCATATCTTTCTGGGTGGGCAGTTTAGCGTCTAACATATTAAGGCCCAGTGGCCGATCCGTATCCGGCGGATAGAAGTGAATGATGTCATCGACCCGCTCTTTGGGAATGCGGGCTAACAACCACTCGATCATGTCGCCATGGGGGTCAATAACACACACTCCCTTGCCGGCGATGATATCCTGCAAGGCCATATTTTGCATCCAGGTGGTCTTACCCGTGCCTGTTTTACCGATGGAGTAGACGTGCTTACGCCTATCGTCGTCTTTAATCCTAATAATATTTTCGACTCCCCGATATACATTTTTACCCAAAACTATCCCCTCTTTCGGCAGATCATCGGGTGGTGGCAAGCGCTTAGCTCTAAGCCACATAATATTAGGAGTATCTAGATGGGCATTGGGCGGATGCCACAACGTTGCTACCTCTTCGGTATTTAAAATAAAGGGTTTGCCCAGGCTCATTAACCGAAAGATGAACTGCGAGATGACCTTGTTCTCTGGCAATTTATCCAAGGCAAACCGATTAATATCCGAGCCGCCATACTGGCTAAAGCTGCTTAAGATATTATTGAGATGGATCTGGGCTTCCTCCTTGGTGGTAGAAGCGGCCACCGCCCGCACTGCCACCTCAAAGCCCGATTTTGAGGCCTTCTCCCCTATTGCCTCTACTATCTTTTCTTGAGTGGGAGTTAATTTTTTAGGCTCGTCTTTCTTCTCGTCCTTCTTGGTGCTAATGCTGGCAAGCTCTCCAAACCCTTTCATCACCCCCTGAGCGATCGTGCCACCAGCACTCCCTTGCTGCAAAGCGCTGGAAAGCCCTCGGCCTTTTCTCTGCCACTTATCATCAACTGGGCGCAGCAGTATCTGGATGGCCGCCCCTTCGCTCTCCTCATTGAGCTTGCTTAGGGCATTGGTGAGTGCATTTAGAGCATCATTCTCAAAGCTCTTATAGGTTCTGAGTGGATAGGCCGATTCCTTTTTTAGTCTCAACTGAGCCGCTGCTATCTCCCCTTCCTCGGGAAAGATATTTGGGTCCACTACTTCCTCGATCACCGCATCCGGGAACTGCGCCGTGACCTGTTTCTCCAATAATGTCACAAGCCTGCTTGGCACGCTGATATAGAAGCCGATCAGCCCCTTTTGGGCCATTACCTCCAAAGTAATGTGCTCGCCCTTCAAGCTCTCTCTAATCGAATGGAGGTTCCTTAAAAATATCTCGGCCGGGGCCACGATATCTTTGATCTCCTTATTTTTCTCGTCCTCCTTAAGCTCTTTGGGCAGCGTAATGAGAAAGAGCTTCCG
>META01000001.1:102686-104502 GCA_001772255.1 candidate division Kazan bacterium RBG_13_50_9
CGATCGCGAGTAATACTATCACCAGAAATGTTATCACCCACCAGGTCACTTTATTTTTATTTTGTTAAACGGTCTTTAGCAAAGCCAATTTTTATTTTTATTTTGTCTCTTCGGTTTGGTCTTTAATCTTTTGGAGCTCTATTGTAGCACGCCGCGCTACTCCCGACCGAGGGCTACTCATCCCTTCAAACTGCTGCCTTAAACCACCAAGCGCTCCCGTGCCATCAAAGCGAGGCCTGTTAGCATCTTCTGCCACGCCAAGCTCCTTAGCTTTTAGCCCTGGCGTGAACTCTAATCTTTTAGTAGAAAGGTCCGTCCCGGCTACTTCCAGAACATCGCTCGGCACAAAAGGCACCTTACGTACCTCTGGTTCTGCTACCTCCGGACTGCCTTTGAGATCCTTCTCTGGTAAACCAGCACCGATCTCCGGTGTACCTTCGCCTCTAAAATGGTTATTTTCTTGTTCTGGGCTCACTTTCCGCTACTTTATTAATTTAATTCTACTTCTCTTTTCTTTCCCCCGTCAATTTTCCTTTATGTTTTATTATACCATACTTAGCTTATTTTGTCAACAATTTGCGCAAAATCTGCTGCACCAGAGCCGGATCTGCTCCCCCTTTAGCCTTAGCCATCACCTGGCCAGTCAACCAACCCAACAGCTTAGTCTCCCCCGCCTGATAGCGCCTCACTACGTCTGGATTTGCATCCAATACTTCTCTTGCTATCTTTTCCGCTTGCGCTTCGTCTATGGCTTTTCCAATCTGACCCGTTGCCAGATACTTTTGTGCAGCGCTGGCTGAAAGATGCTCCCTGCTAACTACTTCTATAAATGATATAAAACTACTTTCGTCGTCAAACCTATCAATAAAGTTAGCAGCCAGAATAGGATCGACATTTTTCGCTTGGCCCATAACTACCACAAAGAATGAGAGCTTGCCCTTATCCTGCAGCTCTGCTACGCGATTGTAAGACAAGCCCAGCTTCTCTGCCTCTGCCCGCAGCTCCGATGGCAATGCGACTAATGCTTCGCCCCATTTTTTAATCTGCGCCTCAGTGAGCTCAATCGGCGGCAAGTCCGGTTCCGGGAAGTAGCGATAGTCAATTGAACCCTCCTTGCCACGTTGTAGCAGGGTGGTGCCTGTCTTTTCATCCCATCCTCGGGTTTCTTGCTCTAACGCTCCTCCCTCTTCCAAAACTTTGATTTGGCGCTCGATCTCATAACGGAGCGCTTGCTCCATAAATTTGAACGAATTCATATTTTTGACCTCGATCTTAGTGCCTAAGCCCTCGGTACCCTTCGGCCTCACCGACACGTTAGCATCTACCCGCAAATGTCCTTTCTCCATATCAGCATAAGAGACGCCTAAAGCGCGCACGATGCGCTGCAGCTCTTGCATAAAGGCCCGGGCCTCCTCAGGCGATCCAATGTCCGGTTCGGTAACTATCTCCATTAATGGCGTCCCACAGCGATTAAAATCGACGAGCGTAGCGAGTCGTCCTGAGCCTGCCGAAGGACCTCTGTGTACTAATTTGCCCGCATCTTCCTCCAGGTGCAGCCGAGTGATACCAACGGTAAGCTCTTTTTTGGTCTTCCTATCCCCGGCTAAATAATCAACGCTAACCTGGCCGTGCTCCCCTACCGGGAAGAAGAACTGGGAAATCTGGTATCCCTTGGGCAGATCCGGATAGAAATAATTTTTCCTGTCAAAACGCTGGAACTTATTGACCGAACAATTCAGCGCCAGCGCGGTTTTGGCGCCCCATTCGATCGCTGCCTCGTTAGCCACCGGCAGTGTGCCTGGAAAGCCCATGCACA
>META01000001.1:104552-104806 GCA_001772255.1 candidate division Kazan bacterium RBG_13_50_9
CGGCAAAACATCTTGCTTCTGGTCTTGAGTTGCACATGGATCTCTAAGCCAATTGTGGGCACATACTCCTTCATAGAGCGTTAAGTCGTTTAAGCGCTGCGCGAAATGTATTAACTGCCGCCCGAGCTTTCTTATCTCCGACCTTGCCGTCTATATGGTGAACTAGCTGGTTGCGCAGCTTATGCGCTCTCCATACATCATCGCAGTCACCCAGCAGCGACTGGGCGCGCTTAAGCCGCTCGCCCAATCCTTGC
>META01000001.1:104881-105646 GCA_001772255.1 candidate division Kazan bacterium RBG_13_50_9
TCCCCTAACTGTGGCCCCATGATCTGCAGGCCGACCGGCAGACCATCTACCGTCCCACAAGGGATTGAGATAGCAGGGATGCCAGCGATGTTAGCCGGGGTAGTTAAGATGTCTGCTTTATACATCATCAGCGGATCAGCAGTGCGCTCGCCCAATTTAAACGCCACCGTCGGCGTAGTAGGGGTAACCAATACATCTACCTCTTTAAATACCTGATCAAAGTCTTGCTTAATTAACATTGCCACTTTCCGTGCCCGATCATAGTAAGCATCGCGAAATCCGGCCGAGGTGGCGTAAGTGCCCAGCATTATGCGCCGCTTCACCTCCGGGCCTAAGCCTACTGCCCTAGTTTTGCGGTACATCTCTTCAATACTTTCAATGCTCTCATCGGCACCTAAGGATAAACCGTATTTGACACCATCGTAGCGCGCCAAGTTAGCCGAAACTTCTGCCGGCTGAATAATATAATAGGTAGCCAAAGCGTAAGGACTATTAGGAAGACCGACTTCCTTAATCTCGGCGCCCAGTTTTTTTAGTTGCTCAATTGCGGCTCTTACTTTTTCTTCCACCTTTGGATCAATCCCTTCGCCGAAAAATTCCTTTGGCACCCCAATCTTTAGGCCTTTAATGTCTTTCTTCATCTCCGCTGCGTAATCGGGAACTGGAGCCGGCAGCGAAGTAGCATCCAACGAATCGTGCCCGGAGATTATCTTTAATACCAACGCACAATCCTCCACGTTAGTAGTAATCGGGCCGATCTGATCT
>META01000001.1:105679-107148 GCA_001772255.1 candidate division Kazan bacterium RBG_13_50_9
CTGACCCGGCCGTAGGTAGGTTTCATACCCACCACCCCGCAGAAAGCCGCTGGCTGACGGATCGAGCCACCCGTATCGCTACCCAGAGCAAAAGGTGTAATGCCTGCCGCCACTGCTGCAGCGCTGCCACCGGAGCTTCCCCCTGGCACCCGGGCAGGATCACGGGGATTTTTGGTAGCTCCAAAAGCGGAATTCTCCGTAGAAGAGCCCATGGCAAACTCATCGAGATTAGTTTTCCCGGCAATCCAAGCTCCCACTTTTTTAAGCTTAGTTACGACAGTAGCCTCGTACGGTGAGACAAAATCCTCTAATATTTTCGAGGCGCAGGTGGTCTTGAAATCTGTAGTGGCGATATTATCCTTAATAAAACAAGGTGTCGCCAGATCCCCCCTACCCAACTTGCCGGGCTTATCCGCCAAGGACAATAAGATGTTGAACTTATCATTAGCCACCCTGGCATCGGCCAAGAACTTTTTTAGATCAACCTTTTTTGCCTCTTGGATTTTCATTAGTCATTCTTCATATGTCATTCTGAGGCCAGCGGCCGAAGAATCTATTTATAGATCCTTCTTCTGCTAAGGAGCAGAACTAAGTTTCGCGGCCCAGCACACTTTTTACTTTGATATATCCTTTTTCTGTCGTCGGTGCGTTCCTCAAGAGCTCATCCCGCAGAATCTCACAACCGGCAATTTCATCTTTCGCTAATTGGTCGGTAAGGCCAGTGATCTGCCCCACATCCGGCACATTAGTGATGTCTAACTTTTTAAGCTCTTCAACATAATCTAAAATCGCAGATAGCTGCTCTGCGTATTTGGATTTCTCTGTTCCGGTGAGCTCAATTCTGGCGAGTTTCGCCATGTGCTCCACTTCACTTTGTGGCAGTCCCATGGGTTTATTATACCCGAATCTCTCCCCGATAAGCGAAGGGCGCTGGCTTACTATGCAGACCAGCGCCCTGTTTAGTTCGGGTTTGAAAGTAGAAAGTACTTCCTCTCGAAGAACACTCCGGTCGGAGGGGCCGCCATGAGATAGAGCCAGTCGATCTTCCCGATGAGGAGATCAGTTGGCCTAAGCAACATGTGTGCGGCAATCCCGCCCGAGGTTCCGCAATACTGCTCACGAGCAACAGCGAACGCCTGGCGCTGTTCCCCGGGACTCGCGAAGGAAAAGGCCAAGTCGGCTGAATGCTCCATCCCCCAGCGGTCCACCCACGTCTTTACCCAGATGCCCTGCTCGGCCATTGGCATAAGCGCGTGGTTGGCCTGGAAGAATCCTGCTTGGAGATTTAGCACCAGCACGGTCTCGTCTGGAGGAGTAGGGATATGAAGATAGAGCTCCGCCAGAAAGGACCTTTCCCAGAACAAGCAGTTGGTGACCAGGTGGCTCCCCAAATTGATGATCCGCAGAGTCGCCCAGTCGCCAAAGGCGAAGATCTCCTTACTGGAAAGCACATGATTGTGCCGATCCAG
>META01000001.1:107366-107503 GCA_001772255.1 candidate division Kazan bacterium RBG_13_50_9
TGATAGCCAGCTCAGTAACCCCGGCGAGTTCGCAAGTGTAACGGAGCAAGGGGAGGTCTAGCCAACCACATCGCCTTGGGCGAGTAGTAACTGTGCCATACTCTCCGCCCCGATCCCGCATAAGCCTCCCAAGCTCG
>META01000001.1:107603-115071 GCA_001772255.1 candidate division Kazan bacterium RBG_13_50_9
CGGAGATTGCTCCCGAGATGCCAGGATGACTGCTGGTCACATACGGATAGGTTCCGTAGTCGATGTCGAGGAGCATTCCTTGCGCCCCCTCCATCAAGATGCGACTGCTGCCCAGCCAGCTCCTCACTTTGGTCAGCGTATCGGTGATGAACTGGCCTAGCTGCTCGACTGCGCCTTGCACCTCTTCCCAGATCATCTCGGGGTCAACTGGCGGCTTGCCGTAGTAGCCAGAAAACAATGTGTTCTTGTTAGCTACTAAGTCCAATAGCCGCTCCCGGAAATTAGCCCGCAAGGTATCTCCGGCTCTAAGTCCTACCCGGAAGTGCTTATCCGCGTAGGCCGGGCCGATACCGCGCTTGGTCGTGCCGATCGCTGAATTAGTCTTGCGCTCCTCGGAGTACTGGTCCTGAAGGCCATGGAAAGGCAGAACCAAGTGGGCATGCCGGCTGATGTGTAGGTTCGCCCGCATTGCTCCCCGCTCCCGAAGCGCAGCGATCTCAGCAACCAACTTGATGGGGTTGATGACAACCCCATCGGCCAAGACGCAGTCCTTGCCAGCATACAGAATGCCGCTGGGCAACTGGCTGAACTTGTAGGTTTCACCATTAGCCCGCACGGTGTGGCCCGCGTTCTCTCCTCCTTGGTAGCGAATGATTACGTCCATGTCGCGCCCTAGGAGGTGCACTAGCTTGCCTTTGCCTTCGTCGCCCCACTGGGTGCCCACAATTACAGTCACCGAGGGGGCATCTTCCAAACTGAAAAAAGACGACATGTCAACGTTCCTCCTAGTGTAGTCTAGTTATCCCACAAACGGGACATCACCCCAAAGCACAATGCTCAAAAGGGGTGGACAATACCACGCTACGTTAAAACCCCCTCCCTGTCAATCAGCGGCTCCAGGGGCAGAAAATCTTTAAAGAAGTTGTCTAAATTCCTCTTCCGAGAGGATATTTACCCCTAACTTTTTGGCCTTCTCATACTTACTGCCGGTACTGTCACCCGCCACCACATAGTCGGTCTCTTTAGAGACCGAGGAGCTGGCCTTGCCACCCAAGGAACGGATCTTGGCCTCGGCCTCCTCCCGGCTCATCGAGGAGAGAGTTCCGGTCAGCACAAAGGTCTTACCGACCAGCTTATTAGATCGGGGCTTGGCAGCACTTTTGACCCTGACCCCGGCACCGAGCAACTTATCTACGAGCCTCTGGTTACGTGGCTCCTGGAAGAAATCAGCAACACTTTTCGCTACCACTGCCCCCACTCCTCCCACTCCGGCAAGTTGCGCGCTGGATGCCCGCATAATTTTACTTAGCGAGCCAAAGTAGTAAGCCAGATCCCGGGCCGTTTGATCGCCGACGTGCAGAATGCCCAATGCGTAGATAAATCGATCGAGGGTGACCTCTTCGGATGATTGGATTGATCTAATTAAGTTCTCAGCGCTCTTTTCCGCAAATCGCTCTAACGGCTCAATGTCGCCCTCTTCTAAAGTAAACAGGTCGGCGGGATCGCGCACCAAACCTTCTTTGTATAACTGCTCCACGATCTTGGTGCCTAACCCTTCCATATCAAACGCATCACGGGAAACAAAATGCTCTAGTTTACGAACCTGCACCACAAAACAGTTTTTGTTAGCGCAACGATACGCCACTTCTCCCTCGACCTTAACCACTGGACCATTACAGATCGGACACCTCGCCGGCATCTTGAATTCTTTTGTTCCAGAAGGTCTTTTCTCTTTTATTACCCGAATCACCTCGGGGATAATATCCCCCGCTTTCTGCACCATCACGGTATCCCCTACCCGCACATCTTTCCTCCTGATCTCATCTTCGTTATGCAGCGTTGCCCGAGACACAGTAGTACCGGCCAACCGCACTGGCTTAAGAATAGCTACTGGGGTAAGCGTGCCTTGGCGCCCCACCTGCACTTTAATATCTAAGACCCTTGTTTCCTTTTTCTCGGCTGGGAACTTATAGGCGATCGCCCAGCGCGGTGCCTTGGCCGTAGCCCCCAGACGATCACGTTGTAGCAAACTGTTGACCTTGATCACTACTCCGTCAGTGATGTACGGCAATGACTCTCGCTTGCTCGCCCATCCGTCAATAAACTTTCTCACACCATCCAGGTCACGACAGAGCTCGTTATCGCCATTAACGGCAAACCCCAGCTTCTTGAGGGTAGCCAAAACCTCCACCTGTGTCTTAGGCGCTACTTCTCCCTCGATATCATAAAGAAAGCTCTTAAGGCGGCGGCTGGAGGCCACCTTGGGATCCAGCTGCCTCACCGTGCCGGCAGCCAAATTGCGAGGATTGGCATAAAGTGGCCCGCTCGCTCTCTCCTGCCCTCGATTGATCGCTTCAAAATCTTTTTTGCTAATATAGATCTCTCCCGAAACTACTACGTCTATCGGTTGTGAAAGCTCCAGGGGGATATCTCTAACGGTTCTGATCGTGTGGGTAACGTCCTCGCCTATCCTCCCGTCCCCTCTGGTGGCGCCGATGGCTAGTAATCCTTTCTTGTAGGTTAAAACTATCTGCAGCCCATCGATCTTCAGCTCACAGACATAATCAACATCTTTACTGATCAGCTTTTTAATCCGCTCCTCGAACTCTTCAATCTCTTCAAAAGAGAAAGCATCATCCAAGCTTAGGCGCCGCCGGCTATGGGTAACCTCTGCAAATTCGCCACTGACCTTATCCCCCCCCCTGCTAGTCGGGGAGTTAGGGAGCACCAGCTCCGGGAACCTCTTTTCTATCTCCACCAGTTCGCGATACAGCGCATCATAGTGCGCATCACTAACTTGCGGTCTGTCTAAAACATAGTACCGGTAGTTATGGTAGTTGATCTCGGAAGTGAGCTCCCTAATCCGTTGTTTGGCCTTTGATCTGTCCACAGCTCTATTATACAGAGCGTACTTGCGCTATTGGTCCTCATCTTTGGGCTGGTTATCCTGCAGTTCATCCAAGGATACCCACTCCCCTTCTTTCAGCTGAGACTCATCTGACCTTTGCCGGCGAACATCTTCTATCCTGTCCTTGCCCGCATTGAGATCGGCTACCACATTGGGCTTCTTCTTGTCCGCCGGGGGCACCCATGGCCGACTCTGCTCGATGGCAGCGATCACTTTTTTGAGAAGTGAGCTTTGGGGCTTCTTCTTAGGGGGCCTTTGGGGCTTACTAGCCGCAGGAGCCCTGCCCGCATCTCCTACCCTAAGGCCCGGCCGGAACGGCACTGGCCGATCGGGCAGCCTCCGCCTCTGCTGGTCCCCCTGCGGTTCCCTAGGGCCCCGGCTGGGCCAACCTTCGGGCATCTCAAAGGTCTTGCCGATCTTCTCCTCAACAAACTCGGCGGGCTTAGCGTAGCGCTCACGGGAGAGCTTAATGATCTTCTCCATATTGTCGTTACGGTCCGCTGGCAGAGGCAACGTCTGGGCCGAGAAAGCATTAGTAGTAACGTTATCAATCGAGAGCTTGACGTAAACATTGAACATACTCAAATTCACCAGATCATTGGCGTCAAAGACCGGAGCGAACTCCCGTTCCAAAAATTTAGCGTCGTCGCCTCCCACTCGAAACGCGATGATAGTATTAACGTTGCCGAAGACAGCATCACTGACTTCTGGGATCAACTGGTCCATATACTGGTTGGCCAAGGTTAAGGAGAGATGATACTTGCGTGACTCCGAAAGAATGGTCTGGAAAGATTCGGTAGCAAAGTTTTGGAACTCATCTACATACAAGTAAAAATCTTTGCGCTCCGCCTCGGCTATATCCGCCCGAGTCATCGAGGCCAGCTGCAGCTGAGTAATGACCATCGCTCCCAATAGCGCAGCGTTGTCTTCGCCGATAATACCTTTGGCCAGCTTTACCAACAGCACCTTGCCTTCGTCCATCACTTTTCTAAAATCAATACTCGAACGGGGCTGCCCAACGATATTGCGGATAACCGGGGATGACAGGAACTGCCCTACCTTATTTAAGATCGGCGAGATTGTCTCATTTTGTTGCCGCTGATCCAATCGGCCGTACTCGTTAATCCAGCGCGTTTTGATCAACGGGTCCTGGATCTTAGCTATCACCTTCTCGCGGAAGCCAACGTCTGTGAACATCCGCGGGATCATTACTAGCGTGGCCTCGGGATAGTCCAGCAAAGCTAGCACCGCTGAACTAAGCCAGTACTCTAACCTTGGTCCCCAAGAGTAGCCAAAGATCTTTTTAAAGATGCCGACTACGCCTGAAGCCACCACCACTTTATATTTAGGATCGGGCACCTCTAGCATATTGAAAGCGATGGGATACTCCCCATCCCCCGGGTCAAACAGGACGATGTCGTTGACCCGGTAGTTAGGAACATACTGCATGACCGTATCGACATAATCTCCGTGCGGATCGATAACCGCTACCCCCCTCCGTTCACGGATATCATCGATCGTCATATTCTCCAGCAAAGTCGATTTACCAGTACCGCTTTTACCGATGATGTAGACATGGCGATGGCGATCCTTAAGTTTAATGCCGAACTTTTCTTGGCCGCCCCGGAAGTTAGTGCTGGCCAGCACCGTCAGCTCATTAGCCGGTACCTCTTCCATTAAAGGCAGGTTGGCCGGCGGCTCGCCCTTGCGCGAGCCCGCCCAAACGATATTAGGCGTCGCCACGCTCATATTTGGCAGATGATAGATGCTGGCTAGCTCGGTTACGTTCATAATGAGCCCGCCCGGCCCGAAGTCCCTTGCCCGATAGCGTGCCAAGATATCCAGAGTGTCGTTGCTGTAGCGGCCGGCTACAAAGGAGTTCAGATTATTAGTATTAAACTGCTTGAATGCCCCCAAGGCCAACTGCAGTTTATTCTGCGCCGCCGCCGCACTCTGATGTAAAACCACCAAGCGGAGCTTAGCCCTAAAGCCCAGTTTGGAGCTCTTCTCTTCAATGGCTTTAAGGACTAGGTCAGCGCCCGGTGACAGCTCAATCTTCTTGGGTGTGGTCTCCTCATAGGTGCCCCCCCGCACGGCGGTGCGGAGCACCTCTCCGGCAAAGCCCGCCAGGCCCTTGGTGATGGCTTTACCCCACTCCGGAGACCTGCCTTCGCGTGCCGCCGAGATGAAGTTAATAGCCCGATCACGCCACCGGTCGTCCTCGGGGCGAATCAGGATCTGGATCCAAACACGCTCCCCTTCCTCTAACTTACTCAAAATCCCGGTAATAGCAGCCAGCGGATCTACATCAAAATTCTGAAATGTCTTGATGGGGAAGAAATCCTTACGGCTAAAGGCCAGCTCCGTAGAAACAGCGGATAGCCCCGCGAGCACCTTGCCCGCCTCAGCGTAATCTTTGGCCTCCAGAATATTAATGTCGGGATACTGGGCATAGAGCTGGCTCTCAACATAGCCCCGCAGATGGATGGGGACCCAAACGTAGAAGCGGATCGATTTCTCTTTAGCTTCAATCTCAAAACTTAAATGGCTCGAGCCAATGCCGTGCAGGCTAGAGAAGAGGGTCTCGGCCGCTAGGGGCGTTTTCTCATTCTCTTTGGGCACCTCTATTGCCAGCAAAACCGCCTCCTGCCCGGTAGCTTGGATCTTCTCCCTCACTGGTTTAGGTAAAGCCCGGCTCTGGTTGCGCAGCCATAGCCACGTCAAAAAAATGGCTACCCCCAGCCATCCCCCAATCACCACTACCAATAATACTGTATCCACATTTAACATCCGTAGATTAACTTAACTGCTCGTCTCTCCCGCTTCATCATGGGGTACTAAGCCGTAAACAGCCTTACCAACCTTTTTAAATAGCGTCCGGTCCTGCAGATTAGCTACTACCGTATTGCGCTTCACTTGTCTTAGTTTCATTACCTCTTCAATGATCTCGGAAATATGCAGCGGTTTGCCGGCCTTCCGGAGTATCTCCTTAATGACATCTGCTACCACTCCAGGCCGGTAGCCCCAATCCTTCAGAGCATAGATCCCCCGGCCCACCAGCACAAACCGCTTGTCTCCAATAAGCTCATTGTGAACTGTCCGGCTTAGGACCGGCTTTTTGGATTTGAACTTCTGCTGGATAAGCTTGGCGATCTCCTCGAAGTGCAGCGGCCGTTTCACCTCCTCCAACACCAGAAAAACCTTATCGCGGATTCGCCTGGGCACCACCACCGGCCAACGGACTAAGCCCCACTGGCCGTGGCTGTCTATCCCCAATCCCGCTCCAACCTGCAAAGCCCCCTTCAAAAGCGCGGGTCCTGCCTCACTAATCTCATCCACAAGTAAGGCCATCAACCCCGCTTCAGCCATGGGCTGATTGCGCTTTTCTAAGATTCTTTGGGCTGCTGTCTGAATCTTCAGCAGCTGATCCTCACTTACACTGGTCTCCACCCATCCCTCTTTGAACGCCGGGTGTTTCCTAAGCGCCTGCACGCCAGGGTAGGCAGCCATCGCCAATCGTAGTGCATTGCATTCCCTCTCGGCATCGCCATTCTCATCTAGTTGCAGGTAGCGCACCAGATGGTCCAGACCGATCACCCCGCCATGGGCGGTAAAATATTCTTCAATTATCTTCCATAGCGGTCTAATGGATGGTGTCTGCTTGCTGATCTTTTTAAGGGCAGCCTTCTCGATCTGACGTACCCGCTCCCGGGTAACCGAGAGTCTCTGCCCAATGCTTTCTAAAGTCTCCTTCCTCGGGCTACCTGATTGCAGGCCATACCGAGATGTCAGGACATCTCGTTCCCGATCTCTTAAGCGGCTTAGGACATTGCCAACTACTTTACTAGGACGCAAGGCCAGTAGCTCGCGGGATTGGTTCTCCGAGAGCACTTTACCTAAAACCGACTCCTCCGGCTGGCTTTTATCTGGTTGCTGGTAATTTTGACTATCCATTACTTTTACCTTATGGCCAATTGTTTTCTATTATATCACAATATATCTGTGATGTCAATACCGCATCCTGTCCTGCGGTATCAAAAAAGCAGCTTTGGAAGCTACTTATATATTACTTCCTGGCCTATTCCAAGACCGCTTCTAGCCTCTTGACAACATCCTTTATTATATTGTCTTGTGAGCTCTGATCGGTCTCTTTGAAATACTGCCCTAAATCCGCTAGGAGGGCATCATAGGTCTCCTGCCCCATCACTACCACTGCTCCAGCAGCCACATCGCCCAAGTCAGCGCTGACCCCTTTACCTGGGAAGTTGCTTTTCGCGATTAGCGTGGTAACTCCGACCACCACAATAACGGCGGCCACCATTCCAGCAATCTTGAGCTTTGGAACACCGTCCATATGCCAATTATAGTCTAATACCTAAACCGCTGCCAACGCCTAGCGCCAGTGGCGTTCAAGAAGCACCGCCTTCGTCTTCCCCACTGCCTTTTGTAGTTGAGCCGGGCTAGCCCCCCGGGCTGCAGACAAGCTCCCGAAAGTGGCTACTAATTTGTGGCGAGTGCCCGCACCAATCCCTGGAACGTCCTCGATGGTGGATCGGATAT
>META01000001.1:115097-115559 GCA_001772255.1 candidate division Kazan bacterium RBG_13_50_9
GAGATAGCAAAGCGATGGGCTTCATCCCGCAGTCTCTGAAGTAATTGCAGCGCAGGAGAGCCTTCGGCCAGTGGTAGTGGCTGGCTGCGGCCCGGCACAAATACTTCCTCCTCGCGCTTGGCCAAACCAATAAATCTAATCTGCTGCTGATCCTTTTTGCTAACGTGCCGCAATACGGCGCCCAGCTGACCGCGGCCCCCGTCAATTAAGATGACTTCCGGTAACTCAGCGGCAAACCGCTTATCCGTTCTGCGGCGCGGCGATAAGCGGCGAGTAATCACTTCCCCTAAAGCAGCATAGTCATCAATGCCCGGCACGGTTTTGACCCTGAACCTTCGGTAACTACCCTTGTCCGGCTTGCCCCCTTTGAATACTACCATTGAGCCCACAGTATGGGTACCGCCCAAGTGTGAAATGTCGTAGGCCTCAAAGCGTTCTGACTTCCTCAGTTTGAGCAAATTT
>META01000001.1:115599-117086 GCA_001772255.1 candidate division Kazan bacterium RBG_13_50_9
CATAGATGGTAATGATCGCTTGCGACATTAAGTTAGCTTCAGAATCTTTAAGCGGTGCGTTTAATACAAATATTTGCTGGCCAAGCAATCTCCCACTGCGCACCAATGCCCGCGATATGATCATCTTCTCCCCCTCCACTAGTAGCCCCAAGAAATCTTGCTCCAAATCTTTGGGGCGAGAAACTTTTTGTTGTTCAAACAGTCTCTCAAGCGAGCTGATCCGATCACGCAGACGCGCCGCTTCTTCAAATCTTCGTTCCGAAGCAAGTTTGAGCATCTGTGCCCGGAGGTATTTAATTACATCTTTGGTGCCACCGCTTAAGAACTCTACTACTCCATCTACCACGGCCCGATAATCAGAGGCGGAGACCTTGCCTACGCACGCCCCTAGGCATCTCCCCAAATGATAGTTCAAGCACGGCGCTTTAACTCCCCCCCTATTCAGTTCTTTGGCTTTCCCGCAGATAGGAAAGATGCTGCTTAAGAGCTTCAGCGTATTTTTTACCGCCCCGCCAGCCGTGTAGGGGCCAAAATATCGAGGCCTCCGGGGATCCCGGCTCTTAATATCCTGCGGATTAACTCTTCTAATTGTTGTGATCTCCGGGAACTCCTGGTCCAGACCCACGCGGATATATTGAAAAGCTTTATCGTCCCTAAGCAGTACGTTGTACCGCGGCTGATGTTTTTTAATTAATTCGTTCTCTAATATCAACGCCTCGGCCTCAGTATCGGTAGCAACAAAATCTAACTTCGCCACTTGTTTGATCAGCGCCTGCGTCTTAACACTCTGTTTATCGATCTGTTTCCAATACGAGCTAACGCGCTTCCTTAAGTTAATTGCCTTACCGACATAAATAACACGGCCTCCGCCTCCATACATTAAATACACCCCGGGGCCATTCGGCATCCTCTTCAATCCCAACCTAAACTCCTTACCCATGAGTTCATTATAAAGAAAAACACCCTTTAAACCCGGGTGTCAGTGTTGCTCTTTTGCAGCACAGTGCCTTATGGCACGGGTGCGGGCAAGCCCGCAGTTGTATTTCTACCCTGTTATCCGCAGCATCCGATTGCGCCGCGGTTGCAGGGTGTTGCTGTCCTGGATCATATGGGAAATGTCGCCATTTCCCACAACGAGAGTGGGTTCCGAAAGCGTACCTCGCCCCCCAGCTGGGATAAAAGCAAACGCCATCATCCGAACGGCGAAGCTGACATCCTTTTCGTCATCGCTTCGTTCCCGGAAATTATCCGGGAGTTTCCCTTTTAGCCACCACTCTTGGATGTTAGCCAGAGTGATATTCATGAGGAGGCACCCAAATGGGCGCCCCGGTCCGGGCGATCTTTCGTAAAGCGCTGGTGCTGTCTTCGTTTTGGCCACCGTCATCAACTCCTGGAACGCCCTGTCCCAGGCCAGGTTGCCGGCAGCGGCCAGACCAAGCGCGAGGAGGAAAAGGGCCAGACTGACCCATCCCCCCCAAACTAGGAGG
>META01000002.1:0-8738 GCA_001772255.1 candidate division Kazan bacterium RBG_13_50_9
CTGCTGGGCGGGCTGATCGTTGTTCTGTTGATGTCTAAGGTGAGCTACCCCCTTTGGGTAGTATCCCAGTTTATGCCCTACATCCAGTTTCCCTACCGGTTTTTGAGCGTGTTGTTTCTGATTGTGGCCTTGCTGGGAGCGTATCTTGCTTACCGGCTGGCGAGCGGGTGGCGGATTATTTTATTAGTATTAGTACTATTGCAGGCCGGGCTCTTTGCCTACCCGGTATATCCGGCCCGAAGCGAGCTATATAAAAGCGATCCGACCCATACCCCATATGGCGAGATAAAAGCCCAGCTCCTGGGCCTGGACCTTTCGGATAGCGCCAATACCAACAACATCATCCTGCACACGACGACGGTGGGATATCTCCTCAAGATCATCGATCCGAGCGTGCTGGGCAAGGAGTTCACTGAATCAATACAGCCGATACTTAGCCAATTGCCACTTGAGGAAGCGGCGGCTTATAGCGTGCCGGATAGCCAAAAGATCATGACTGCGGGGGTAATTGGCGAGGTGAGCGAGGATACTGCCTCGATCAGTTTTAGCCACAGCCACGAGCGGGCCAGCCGGGTGTATTATCGGCAGTTCGGGTTTCCGGGATGGCAGGTTGAGATCGATGGGCAAAGGGCTCCCTGGGGCGCCACGATGGGGCAGATAGAGTTCATTGTGCCGGCCGGCCAACACTGGATCGAGATTACCTACACCGATCCGCCAGGCAGGATGGTAGGAAAGGGTATCTCGCTGCTTACCTTGGTGGTGCTGTTGGTAATATTAATTGCCTCCACCATGCTGGGCGGTGAAGGCCAGAGGGTCTCTATCCTAGCTAGGGCCCGCCGCAAGACCTAATAAATTACCCTGCGCCGATGTCCAGCACCATTCGGAAGAAGTGTCCGCATCCCCTATAATATGGTTAGCGGGGGGAAAACGGGCATAGTTCTGCTGTCCAGCAGAATCTAGCGCGCCCCGATGTCCATCGGGGAGGTCGTCCCGCCTCAGTTGATAAGTAGCGTGGTGCGTTTCGGCCGGGGAGTAGCGCAGTCTGGTAGCGCACCGCGTTTGGGACGCGGGGGTCGCAGGTTCAAATCCTGTCTCCCCGACCCAAGTGCATCACGCATCTCAACTGAATCAGCGCAACTGGGGCAGGATTGCCCCGACCATGAATGGGTAGGCGGCCCCAGGGGGGACAGGGAGTCAGCGCAGGTGTTGTGGTCTTGACTATGATGCCCGTTTGTGTTATAATACTCTCCTATTAGAGCTCTGGCCCGATGCTCTTGCTCGATACCTGATAGCCAATATTAGTAGGCAGGGCAGGGAAAGCGCACATAAAAAAGGGTTTACAAGACCCTTAAGCTATGGTATAATAAGATAATTTAGATAAAATAACCAAAACAAAAATGGAAGGGGTTAATAAAACGATCATCAGGCGGGCAGAGAGCCAGATTCGCCAACAGCTTTTTGGGATGTTGGCCTTGGCGGTGGTGGGTTTGATGGTAATGAACAGCTTCGGGCTGCTAGTGAGGGGGGCGGCTGACAATACCAATATGACCTTTAATGTCTCTTCCGGCACCTTCTCTATCGAGAATGCTCCTGAGTCCATAGCTTTCCCCGCCCAGAGCTTTGGTGCGGCTAACAACATCACCGGTAACGAAGAGATAGATAATGTGGATATTACTGACTATCGCGGTACGGCCACAGCCTGGGAGGTAGTCACCAATGCCAATAATCTCACAAACGGCACCAACATCATCTCGGCCTACCGCCTCTCTCTATACGCCACCGGCGCCACCGCGAGCAACGTTGCGAACTTTGATACCAACCGAGTCAATGTCGGCTCTACCGGCAGCTTAGGGGGGGCGGGTGTGACCCTGATCAACGGCTCGACCCAGGCTTCGGGCGTCGTGGAGTTAGATAACGCGCTGGTAAATCTCTACTTCTCGGCTACCGACCAAGCGGGTAATTACGCGGCTGTTCTGCTCTACACCCTTAGCTAAGAATGAAGACGGATGAGAGCAATGATAAAAAAGTATTGTGTTAAAAAACTTAATTATCTTACAATAAACGCAGGTGAAAATAATGGGCTCTCTGATCATCAAAAGAGCGGAGACGAAAGTACGTCAAAGTTTGTTTGGCGGTTTTATGTTGGTAGCCGCCCTTTTAATG
Source organism: candidate division Kazan bacterium RBG_13_50_9 (assembly GCA_001772255.1). Classification (GTDB taxonomy): domain Bacteria; phylum Patescibacteriota; class Kazan-3B-28; order Kazan-3B-28; family UBA10110; genus RBG-13-50-9. The sequence continues at coordinate 2,164 of META01000002.1, forward strand.
ATCGCTAACAGTTTTGGCTGGGTCTTTGGGGGGGATAACACTAACGCTAACGTTAGTTTTAATATTACCTCCGGCACCTTCTCCCTTGATAACGGCCCTACTCAGTTTGTTTTTGCGTCTCAAGTTTACGGCACGGATGATAATGTTACTGCTAACCAAGAGGTGGACCTCTTAGCCGTTACGGATTATCGCGGTACAGGAACCGAGTGGAATGTGGCCGCTAATGCCAATAATCTCGCAAACGGCACCAATATCATCTCGGCTTACCGCCTCTCCATGTACGCCACCACCGCCACCGCAACTAATGTTGAGGCCTTCGATACCAACCGGGTCAATCTTGGCTCTACCGGTAGTTTGGGCGGGACAGGCATGACTCTTGCTAACGGCTCAACCCAGGCCTCGGGTATCGTCCGGTTCGATAACGCGGCGGTGAGGCTACAGATTACAGCTACCGATGCAGCCGGTAATTACGGCGCAAAAGTATTATTCACCCTAAGCTAAGGCGTAGTTCAGCGGAAAGCGGATGGTTTAGCGGCACCTCACTTTTGGAGGCGCTTTTTTAGATACTTAGTTATCACTATAATATAACTTAGGGGGTCATTAATGAGGCACTTATCCCGAGCTGTTCGCAAACCTAACTTTAAAGATTTTTATTATTCTTTCCAGGCCCGCTCCGAAAGGTACTGGCTGGGGGTTTTAGCCATAGCAGTAATCCTAAGCCGCTATCTTGGGCATATGCGGTACCTCTATGCCGCCGATTCGGTCCGCTACGGCCTGGCCCTGGACCACTATGATATATCTCTTCACCAGCCCCATCCTCCCGGTTACGCGTTCTATATCTTAACTGCCAAGCCCCTTTACTGGCTGACCGGTGATACTAATTTGGCGCTAATTATCGTGGGGATAGTATTTTCGGCACTGGCGGTTTACGCGGTCTTTTATTTGGCTAAGCGCATTTACGGAGTGCGGGTGGCTTGGATTAGCGTGCTGATCTTAGCTACTGCACCGACAGTGTGGTTCTATGGGCAGGTGGCGCTTAACTATATTACTGACGTATTTTTCGCGGCGCTCTTTGGTATCTACGCTTACGATTCTTTGAAGAACCCTAAAGATGCCACGGCCCTTTTGAAAGCGAGCATGGCGCTGGCGGTCGGCGGGGGGTTTAGGCCAACCTTAGTCATATTTATGCTGCCGCTGTGGCTGTGGTTAGTGCTGCGCCGCAAGGATATCCGGGCTTTCTTATGGAATGGGCTTATCATCGGGCTCATTACCTTGGCCTGGTTGGTTCCCGCCGCTATTTTAAGCGGGGGGCTTACGAACTTTTGGCATACGGTTTATAGCCTGATCTTTGATAAGTCGGCTATCTATACCCAGTCAGTTTTCAACTTGGGGACGACCCGAATGTGGACTTATCTAAAGGATATCGGAAGTGAGCTCACCTTAGCCTTTGGTTTGGCGATCGTACCGGCAGTACTGTGGTTAGTTTCGCTGGCGGCGCCCCGGTCGGATGTAGTTAAGGTCAACTATAAACACCTACTCTTCTGGGTATTGTGGCTGCTGCCCGCCTTGCTATTTTATTCTTTGATAGTATTTACAGTTTACGGTTACCTGCTGATCTTGATGCCGGCTTTGGTTATCTTAGTAGCTGCCGCCATGGAGGAGGTAGCTAAGGCCGTTGCTTTGGGCCTATCAGCCGTTCGGGCGCAGAGGAGAACTATGGCTGGGCAGCTTATAATAGTAGCGGTGATGCTGATCGCCGGGCTTAATATCTTTAACTACTACCAGCCGCAGCCCTCCCCCCAGCCCCAGCGGTCGAGCTATCACACGGTTGCGAGCTTGAGCCATCTTTGGGACGTGGCACTGCCCGTTATTAAAAAAGAGTTTAATCCCCAAAGCACGATCATTGGACTTAATAACTCTTTTCTCTCTTGGAGTTTACAGCATTTCCAATACTATCTGCCCCAGTATGTGGCTTATCAAAGGATAGAGTGGGGGATCTATAACCCCGAGAATAGAAACTGGTTTATGGCCTATGGCGGCGAGTCCCAGTTAGTAGATAGTTTAGATGTCGGTCTTACCGATGCCAACATGATAATCGTGCGGGATCGCTGGTATGGGCAAGTTGATGGTAATTTCCAGAAGATATCTCTGGCTCCCTATGGGCTCAATGCCGAGATCATCTACTACGATCTGACTGACCCGAAGATCCGGCAGCTGGTTAAAAAAATAGATGATGTTAAGTTTTTGGGAGATGAAGATACTGAAACTTCTAAAAGCGACTGATTGGCGGGTTAACCTGTTCGTCATGCTCGCTGGCGCCTTTACGGTGCTATTGGCAGCGCGGCCACCGTTGGACCCGGATCTGGGCTGGCATTTGAGAAACGGGCAGGACGTTCTTCTTTTTGGAGCTCCGCCGGGAGATCTCTATTCGCATACGATGGCGGGGTACCCTTGGATATCCCACGAGTGGCTGACGGACGTCCTGATATATTTAGTTAACCACTATTGGGGGCTGCTGGCGCTTTCAATAATCTTTGCTCTAATAACTTTTGCGGCTTACTTTATTGCCGCTCGGGTGGCTAAGACCCGCATTGAATCGGCGATGGTGGCCATTATGGTGGCTGGGCTGGTGGCGCTGCCTATCTTAGGGATCCGCCCGCAGATGCTAACTCTTCTGGGGTTGGCTGCTACTTTATGGCTCTTATTCCGTTGGCGGGAGAACCCCTCTAGCCGAATTATCTACTGGCTGGTTCCTTTGACGCTCTTGTGGGTAAATATGCATGGCGGATTTGCCGCGGGATTGATTTTGGCCGGAGTTTTTGGCGCCCTCGAGCTTAGCAAATATCTACTAAAAAAGTACCGGCCAGGTAGCGTGTCAGGCCCGGTTTTGCCCGCTAAACGCATCTGGGAGCTGGCGGGAGTGGGACTCGCGTCTTTAGCCGTTACTTTTATTAATCCTTACACTTGGCGAATCTATGAAGAGCTTTTTCGCACCATCTTTAATGAAGTGGTGAGAACGGGTATCGCCGAATGGCTGCCGGTGGCTTTTAGCAATCCCCAGAGTTATAACCTTACTATCTACTCCATCTTTGTGGGGGTTCTTTTGGCTTTCTCCTGGAGGCGCTTGGATTCCACTAAAATCGGGATAGGAGTGGTCTTCTTCTTTATCTCTATCGCGAGCTGGAGAAATATGCCACTCTTTCCTTTAGTGACTCTGCCGCTGGTTTCCGAGATGATCGAGGTCCTGTCGCCAAAGGGGATATATTACTATCTTCGGTCCTGGTGGGTGATCTTAGCGCTTTTGGCAGTGGTGGGATATTCAGGCCGCGAGCGCTTTTATACGGTCATTCCGCTTTCGACCAATGAGGCCTTGGTGCAACTCGTCGGCAAATATCCTTATAGCGCCGTTCAGTATATTAAAGAGCATAAGCTGCCGGGGAAGTTATTTAATGAATACAACTGGGGAGGTTATTTAATATGGAAGCTCCCGGAGAAGAAAGTCTTTATTGATGGCCGAATGGCTATCTGGAAAACTTCTGAACAGGACGTCTTTCAGGAGTATCTAATTACTTCTAATGCGGGAACGGCAGCGCCGACGATCTTAGACAAATACGATGTTGATCTGGCTTTGGTCTATACCCAAAAGCCGCTGGCCCAGTACCTTGTCGCTTATCCGGATGAGTGGAGACTCATTTACCAAGATAAGCTGGCCTCCCTGTTCCAGCGCATTAGCAAGAATAATTGATTTTTGAGCCAAGAAGGTCCGTTTTTTGTCTCGCAGATGATATACTATAGGTAGTTCTTTGGGGAATAATGCATAAAACAAAACGATTTTGTGGTAACCTATTGGCCCTCCTCTGCGTAGTGGCGTGGTTGCCGACTTTAGCTTTGCCTGTGGCAGCAGTTTCGGATGGAGGGGTGAGCGTGTTCCCGGCTCGCACCAGCGAATATCCTAATCTAAGGTCGTGGTTTGTGTATGAGGCAGAGCTAGGCACGACGATCGAGGATAGGGTAGATGTTATCAACCAGTCGAATAAAACCGAGACTTTAATAGTGGCTGCTTTGGACGGAGCAGTTACCAATGATGGCGGTTATACCTTGGTGGGCAGCAAGGAACAGAACAAAGACGTCGGCACCTGGGTGACCTTAGAGAAAGAGGAAGTTACGCTGCTTCCTAAAACCAGTAAGCAGCTAAAGGTGACCATTAAAGTGCCGGAAAATGCGGATGTGGGCAGTCACCCCGGCGGCATCGTTATCTGGCGAAAGCCGGCAGAGTCAGCGGCCGCTAAATCCGGCGGCCAGCTAAGCGTTATCACCCGCGTTGCCGCCCGCCTGTATCTGACCGTGCCGGGGGACATCCAAAGGATCTTAGAGGTAGAGAACGTCAGCCACTATATTTCGGGGGGAGTTTTATATTTCCGGATAAAGCTTCACAATCGAGGTAATGTGCAGCTTAATCCCGTGGCTGACCTTACCCTTAGGGGGCTCTTTGGGAGTCTGGGCGAGCAGAAAAGCAACCACTTAGGACTTCTCTTGCGCGATACCTCGATCACCTCCCGCACGGCTTGGCATGGCAAGCTGCCAACCTTTGGGCGATATGTGGCGACTTTCAGGATCCATTACGGCGAGAAAGATTTCAAGAATCAGTACGTTAAAGATGAATACATTGATGTCCGGTATGTGTTCTGGATACTGCCGTGGCTCTGGATCAGCATTGTGGTGGCGGTGCTCGTGGCGCTGATCTTTACCCGCAACCTGTGGCTGTGGCTCCTGATCCAACAACGGCTGAACATCAAGACCAAGAAACACAAGGTTAAGAAGGGGGAGACCCTAACCACCATCGCGACTCTGCATGACAAGCATCCTAAAAAGATCGCTAAGTTCAATCTCTTGAGATGGCCATATGATCTTGCGGAAGGCGATATTCTGCTGATCCCCGTGGGCAGGACCACGAAAGCGGAGAGGCAAGCGCTGTGGAAGGAATTTAAAGGGCTTAAGGCTTCTGGCAAGCTGGAGCCGGTGGTGGCCGATAAAGGCGACACCCTAAAAGATGTAGCTGGGTTCGCTGGCGTGAGTATTCGCGAAGTGATCGCGATTAATCATCTGCGCTGGCCGTACAAGCTTAGGGCTGGGCAAGAGCTATTAGTGCCGACCAAGGGAGCGGCAGCAGCTATACCACAAACTGCGCTTAAGCTGGAGCCGGTGGTAGTGGAAAGGGGCGACACTCTAAAAGACGTAGCAAAATTTGCCGGCGTTAGCATCCGTGAAATCATTGCCATTAACCATTTGCGTTGGCCGTATCGCTTGCGGGCCGGGCGGGAAGTGATGGTGCCGATTAAACAGCGAACCACAACTAAGCCCAAGCAGGCAACTAAAAAATCGATCAAGTCGTCGGCCAGCCGATCGCCCAAGACCAAAAATAAGAGGCGTAAATAAGGAGGGTAGCCGGATAATGAGCATCTGGGTTCGCAAAAAGATGCCCATCCTAAGCTACTTCATGATCTTTGTGTTGGTCATGAATTGTTTGTGGATAACTTTGAATCTGCCCAAGCCGCGCCAACCCGCCCGGGCTACCGACAACGACATGATTATCTTTATGGATTACGGTGATTTGGGGGGCGGTCCACCCGCCAACTGGGAGATTATCTCGGACACCACCCTTGGCACATTCCCCGACCTTTTCTACCAGCGCTATGTCCGGGGCGGTGCAACTTACGGGGCCCAAAGCGGTGCTGCCACCCACACTCACACGCTGACATACGCCAGTGAGCTGCCAGGAGCGACTGTAGCGGTCGATAACAAGACCAGCCCCAGTGTAGCGCTGGCGGCTGATACCCACAGCCATGGTGGCCTAGCCAATCAGTCCATCACCGTCAATGACAACTTGCCGGCCTACCGTTCACTGGCGGTCTTAAGATATACCCTTGGCATTCCCACCACCCTCCCTGATAACACCATCTTACTGTTTGAAACTGCCTCAATCTTCGGCAACTGGGAGCTGTACTCCGCCCAGGATGCCAAGTTGCTATGGGGGAATGGTGCGACTGCCAACGGCGGTAATAATACTCCTACCCATACCGTGGCCTCTGGACTGTCTGCTACTTCTAGCTCAATCCTTGGTATGACTGGCAGTGCTTCTTATGCCACCACTACGCATAGTCACTCAGCCGGCTCTGGGGTAGCCACCAATGGGCCCAGCATTGTGCCTCCCTACTACGAATTGGTCTTTCAGAGGGCCACCGCCGCTATTACCTCATTTCCTAACAATATGATCGCCGGTTTCTCTAGCACCATCTTTCCGGGTAGCTGGACGGTGGTGTCCGGCGCATCCCAAAAGTACAGCGGCAAATTTCTTATGGGCGATTCATCGGGGGTGCTGGCCGCCGGTGGAACCTCAACTCACAGCCACACCAATCCGGTGGTAGTGACCAGTGGAACACCGTCGGCGACTGGTTCCAATTTGGATGATGTCCCTCAACGAATTATTGGAGCTTCCAATACTCACACCCACAGTATCAGCATCAACTTGGGAACAAATGTCGACCATACCCCCCTCTATACTGATCTGATACTGG
>META01000002.1:8859-10326 GCA_001772255.1 candidate division Kazan bacterium RBG_13_50_9
GCCGCAGGCAGAGATGGGAAAGCGCATTCCCTTGAAACTGCGCATCAACATTACGGAGACGGCGGGGATGGGAGAGAACGACAGCCGCAAGATGCTGCAGTGGTCCACCGACCAGTCTACCTGGACGGACGTAGCGGAAGCGGGTGCCTCATCATATTTTGTCTATACTACCGATATCAGCGGCGGAGTAGATAATGTTCTGTTTGCTACCGATCTGCTTACGGGCACTACTCAAGATGGGATTCATAATGAGAGCAACCTGACCGGCGCCACCAACTCGGACCATACTGCCAGCGCCACCTTGGAGTTAGAGTATGCCTTTGAGATCGGTACTTCTGCCCTGGTTAGTACCTCCTACTATTTTCAACTGTATGACGAGGTCTTGGCGGCGGCTATCCCGCTTGCCTCGGGCAAGTGCCGCCCCAAGCTTACTACCGCCACCGCTTTTGACTTGAGCTTGACTGGCCCGAGTGATGTTTTCTTTGGCACCTTCCAGTTGGGGGATCCACCCCCTCATGAATATACCTTTGTAGGCGGCGAGGAGCTGACGATGCGAGATAACCGGGGAGTAATGAATGATGGCTGGACCTGCTCGGCGGATATCACTAACCTTACGGCGGGGGGCTACACTATTCCTGATGATGATATCTATTGGATATCTTTTACCACGGACATAACGCCCTTGTATGACGCGCCACTAACTGGGATGAGCGGGAATGCGGGAGAATATATGACTGGTTCCGTGACGGTGGTTACGGCCAGCTCATCCGGCCGCAACGGGCACGGCGGTTTTACCATGCTGCCGACGGTCCGGATCTATAATATGCAGTACGCCAGCGACTACTCCGGCAACTTGGTTATTACTATCCTCTAGATAGTTCCCCCTCTTAAGATAAGAGGGGAATAAGGGGAGTTATAACAACATAACCCCCTCCCTGCCTCCCCTTACCTTAAGGGGAGGAGTGGCAAGATAGTACTTATTTTAAGGGGAGGAGTGATGAGATAGTGCTTACTTTAGGGGGAGAGTAGATTTTTTGTTGTATTCTATAAGGGTGGGGAAGTTTATTTGCAAACACAAAAAGCGGTTGACTCGTTACCTATTGTGGGTGTTGGTAGTTGGCTTATTTACTGGTGTGAGCAATTTCGCGCCGCTTACTTTTAAAGCACCAGCGGCGCGAGCTACCGATCCGGACATGGTGATCTTCTGGGACTCTAATACGCCGATGATGGCTGCCGGGTGGACCTGCGTGTCTGACGGCCTCGGGGAGCCTTTCATTAATCGTTATGTTTATGCCAGCAACAGCTACGGTACCCAGAGCGGGAATGCTACCCACACCCATTCGCTGACCTATGTGTTGGAGACAGGGGAGGCCCCTGTCCTTAATGTTGACAACAAGGGGACCGGTTCATCCACCCCCGGCAACCCAGTCCATACCCACGGCAGCTTGGCCAATCAATCTATCACCG
>META01000002.1:10336-10512 GCA_001772255.1 candidate division Kazan bacterium RBG_13_50_9
CCTGCCCGCCTATAATATGCTGCAGGTCTTGCGCTATACTGCAGGCGGCATTCCCAGCACTATCCCGGCGGGAGCCATTCTCCTATATGAGACCACTAATTTGGGGGCTAACTGGGAGGTATACACTACCCAAGACTCCCAGTTTCTGCGGGCAGGCGCTGCCACTGCTACCGGCG
>META01000002.1:10529-12687 GCA_001772255.1 candidate division Kazan bacterium RBG_13_50_9
CTGGCCTACGGGGATGATCGCTGGTTTTACCAGCACCTCGGTCAGCGCGAACTGGGCAGTGGTATCTGATACCGGCGGTGTCTATAATAGCCGGTTTCTCAAGGGCAATAACACGACACCACCAGCTACTGGCGGTACGTCTACCCACAGCCATAATGATGTGATAGTGACGACAGGCAATCCCGTGGATACGGTTACTAATGTGGATGCTAGCCCCGCTCGAATAGCCGCTTCCTCCTCCACCCACCAACATAGTGTTCGCATTCAACTCGAAGCCAACGTGGACCATACTCCCCAGTACGCCACTTTAGTGCTGGCTCAATATACTGCCCCGGTTTACAGTCCCGAGATGAACAACTGGCGTTGGTATGCTGACGAAGCTGACGAGACACCCGGGACCGCTTATGCCAATGAGAATACCGCCCCGCCGCAAGTGGAGATGGGCTCCCGGATACCGCTTAAACTGCGCATTAATATCACTAACACTGCCGGGGCAGCGGAGGACGACAGCCGTAAGGTGCTCCAGTACGGCCTCACTACCGATCAGGCGGGGGCCTGGATGAATGTGGGAGAACCAACGGATACTTTATGGCTATTCCGATATACCACGGACATCAGTGGTGGGGCAGACAACGATACGTTGAGCAGTAAGGTGCTTTCCGACTCCGACGCAACCTATCGAGGCATCCATAACGAGAGCAATGGTAACAGCCCCAGCAACTCTGACCATCCGGCCGATAAGACGGTCGAGTTTGAATATGCTATTGAGAATTACAAAGCGCCAGCCAATATTACCTACTACTTCCAGCTCTATGACCAGATCTTAGGAACCTACATTCCTCTTGCCTCCGGCAAGGATCTCCCCAGCTTAACCACAGCGGCTGCGTATAGTCTTACCGTTAGTTCCCCCAGTGCAGTGTATTTGGGAGAGTTCGAGGTTGGTAGCGGGGAATATCATGAGTATACCTTTGTTGGTGGAGAGGAGATTACCAACCGGGATAATCGCGGGCTGGCTGGAGGCGGCGAGAGCAACGGCTGGACCTGTTCCGCGGAGATCACGACAGAACTTACCGACGGTAGCGACACTATCCCAGCGAGCGATATGTATTGGATATCTTTCACCACTGATATAGTGGGGCTTTATGCTGCTCCCACCGACGGGATGACGGGAAACCCCGGCGAGTATATGAGCTCGGCAGTGACCGCTATTACTGCTCCGGCCAGCGGCCGGCAGGGCTTAGGAGGATTTACGATCCTACCGACCATGCGGATATACAATATTACCAAGACTGGCGACTATTCTGGGGCAGTTACCTTTACTACCATCTAAATGGTTTTAGATGCGGATTGAGTCGATCGAGCGAATGGCGCAAAAGGAGGGGAGCTATTGGTGGCACATTAGCTGCCGGCTGGTTTGGCAAGCGGTATTAGATGAATTTGTCCGTCCCCGTAAAGGCACCAAGATATTGGATGTGGGCTGCGGCGCGGGCATAAACCTTTTAATGTTGGGTCAGTTTGGACAAGCAATAGGGATCGATAGCAGCAAGCGGGCAGTGGAACTATCTAAAAAGTACGGCAAAGCGGCGTTAGGAGATGCCTTGAAGCTGCCGTTCCCTGACGAGAGCTTTGATGTGCTGACTGCGCTGGATCTTTTAGAGCACCTTGAGGACGATCGAAAGGCGCTGCGGGAGTGGCGCCGAGTGCTAAAGCCCGGTGGCTACGCTCTGGTGTCAGTACCGGCTTACCAATGGCTATTTGGCCCTCGGGACCGGGAGCTGATGCATCAGCGGCGCTATAATCTTCCGAGCTTGGTGGAGGCAGTAAAAGAAGCCGGGCTTGAGCCCGTATTCGCGTCATACTTCTTTACTCTGACCTTTTTACCGTTTTTGATCCAAAGAGTTTTATCCTTGATCACTGGCCGGTCCGCTGGCTATACGGAAGTGCCATCCGTGGTAAACTCTCTTCTGATCATACTTGGCCATATAGAGGCAGGCTGGCTTAAATTTTTGCCGCTGCCCTTTGGCAGCAGCGTCTTAGTTTTAGCGCGCAAAAGATGAGACAGCAGATCATCAAATTTGGGATTACCGGAGTAGTCAATACCGTAATTGACTTTACTGTCTACAATCTGCTTATCGTCTACGGCGGGTGGCCAGTGCTT
>META01000002.1:12694-25428 GCA_001772255.1 candidate division Kazan bacterium RBG_13_50_9
AGGTTATCTCCATCGCCGTGGTGCTGGCGTGGAACTTTTTGGGCTATAAGTTTTTGGTTTTTAAAAAATAAAACTTATGATGTTCCGCAAAAAGATATCTGGCAGTAAACCGCCCAATTTGAGCTGGGAGAAATTCGAAGATCGGGTTAAGAGATATTACCGGGATATCGAAGTCTATGACTGGACTGATACGGCTGACAACTTCCGTGGTCCGGAGAGTTTGCTGCATAAATATCGGGAGTGGTTTATGTTGGCGCTCATCCGGCCGTATCTTAAGTCGCACCCTAGGGCCCGAGCTTTGGATGTAGGTTGCGGCACGGGTTTGATGTTAAGGCATCTACCTAAGGGCTCCATTGGCCTTGATATCAACCCTCGCAATCTGGCCCGGCTTAAAAAATGGGCGCCGCAGGCCAAGGGAGTGCTGGTGGATATTGAAGCAAAAGGGATCCCGTACCCCAAGGAGAGCTTCGATCTGGCGGCGGCGGCGGAGGTCTTAGAGCATCTTTTATATCCAGAGAGAGCAGTGGTAGAGATCTATAGGGTATTAAAGCCCGGGGGGCTGTTTGCCGGATCGGTGCCGATGCGTTCCCTGTTTTGGAGACTGCGGTTTTTGAGCGTAACTTACCACTCCACCACCGAGCACTATGAGATGTTAGAGCCATTTCATAACGAGATGACTACAATGGAACTGCGTATGCTGCTTGCAACCAAATTTAGTAAGATAAGGCTGTATCCCGCTATTACTAATATATTCTTTGTAGCATCTAAATGACCACCTGTCTCCGCTAGCTGGCCGACCCGTCCCTTGTGTCATTCTGAGCACATTCGACTTCGCTCAGCGCAGGCTCCGCGAAGGATCTAGACCATTAGATCGTTCCGGTAAACCGGAACTAGATCCTTCACTTCGTTCAGGATGACAAAGAAATAATTCCCAACGACCAAAGATAATCCCCAATGGCAAGACCTATATCAAGAAATTTTAGTTTAATGTCTGGATTCCCGCCTACGCGGGAATGACGAAAAAAGAGCGGGGATGACAAGGATAAAAACCGGAATGATAAATAATAGCATGAATGAGTAAGGATATTTACCTGTCGGTGGTGATCCCGGCCTATAACGAGGAACGACGCATCGGAAAAACTTTGGCCGCAGTGCGGGGGTTTTTAGATAAACAAAACTATGATTATGAGGTGCTAGTGGTGGATGACGGAAGCCGGGATACCACTCGGGATATCGTTGGCATTATCGCCGAGGGCTGGCCCCAGCTTAAAATGATTGCTAACCGAGCCAATAGGGGCAAGGGGGCAGTGGTAAAGCAGGGAGTTTTGGATGCCCGAGGCCGCTATATTCTGTTTGCTGATGCGGATAACGCCACCCCTGTTGAGCAGTTAGACAAATTGCTGCCTTATGCTCGGGAGTATCCTATCGTTATCGGCTCGCGCCACTGCCCGGGAGCTAAGATCCATATCTCTCAAGCGCCGCACCGAAAATTACTTAGCCGGGCCAGTAACCTGCTCATTAGAATTCTAGCCGTGCCGGGGATATGGGATACCCAATGCGGTTTCAAATTATTTGAGCGCAACGCCGTCCAAAACATTTTTGCCAATGTGCGTCTTAATCGGTTTGGCTTTGATTTTGAATCCTTAGTTATCGCCCGCCATTTAGGATATAAGTTCAAAGAGGTCCCGATCGAGTGGTACAACGATCCGGAGAGCAAGGTAAGAACTGGGCGGGAGGCCCTGCGAACCTTAAGAGATCTTTTCAAAGTTAAGCTAAACCTCCTGCGGGGGCTATATTCAAAAGGGGGATACATTCACCGGAACCCGCTGCCGCGTCGGTAGATTACCTAAGAAAAGATTGGATCAGCTTATCTGCTTGAGGAAGGGTCTTAACCCAGTGGATCCGCCTATCTCGCCTAAACCAAGTGAGTTGCCGCTTGGCGAATCTTTTGGTGTCCCGCTTCATCAGCTCCAGAGCTTTAGCAAGAGTGACCTTCCCTTTTAGATAGTTGCGGATATGTTGATAACCCAAGGCGGAGAGGGCGGGACGGCCAAAGTCATAACCCGCCGCAAGCAGTTTTTTGGTCTCCTTCACTAAGCCAGCCTCGTACATAGCGTTGATACGCCTCTCGATGCGCTCATCTATCTCTGTTTTGGGCAGGTCAATGCCGATCTGTAAAAACTCGAAGCCGGGGGCTTGAGCCTCGGGGGTTAGCTCGCCGACCGCTTTAGCTACCTCGATCGCCCGGATAATCCGGCGATTATTGGTTAGATCTATTTTAGGCTTACGTTTAAATTGGGCAGTTAGCTTAATTAACTTAGCTTTGAGTTTAGCCATAGACCACGTGCTTAGCTGGGCACGGAGCTTGGGGTTAGGGGAAACGGGGGGGATCTTATAGCCATCTACAACTGCCCTGATGTATAGGCCAGTGCCACCGACGATGAAGGGGATAGTCTGCTTGTGGCGCTTGGCGTTGCTGCGCGCGATGGAGTTAAGCAGGTTGTAAACCGTAGCTTGGTACAGACTAACACTAAAGTCAGTGTCCGGCTCGACGATGTCGATCATATAGTGGGGGATGCCCTGTTGCTCTGTCTTAGTAGTTTTGCCGGTAGCAATATCAAGCCCCCGGTAGATCTGCCGGGAGTCGGCCGAGATGACTACACCGTTCCATTTTTTCGCCAGTTTGAGCGACCAGTCGCTCTTGCCGGACGAGGTTGGTCCCAAGATCACTACTGCTTTAGGTTTAGTTCTCATAACCATTATCCATTTTTGTATGGTCATTCCCGCGGAAGCGGGAATCTAGACAGAAAAATAAGAAAATTCTTTTATTCTCTGGATCCCCGCGTAGGCGGGGATGACCCTCATTGGTGGGGGGTCATTTTTTCTTAGGGGCGGCGGATAGCCGAGCGATCAACCCGATGCTGCGGCGGTTATCAGTTAGCCGGTGCTTTTTGCGGGATTTCATCTCCCGCTTTTGGGCATGGGGGTCGCTATTACTCTCACTTTTGGGCATAATGCTGATGTAATATAATAAGCTACCGCTCTAACATTATATTACGATGCTTAAGATATTCCCCCTGTCACCAGAAAGGGACCAGCCCTCAGAGCGCGACATCGACCAGTTGCGTCGAGATGTAGTGCGTTATCAACAGGCCAAGCACAGCACCTTAGCTGCCCGGGCATTAGTGAGCTTAGCGGAGGCCTTGGATAGTAAGGAGGGCTCGGGTAGCGACCTCGAGGCGATCGAGAGCTTAGTGCAAGCAGCCGACCTTTTTGATGAGGGAGGCATTAGAATGTTGGGTTGGGAGCAACGAGGCAAGGTGGTCTCTAGGCTATGTCCCAGCGGCGATGGTCAGGTAGTGGGGGCCTATACCGGTCATTTTACCGATGCTTTCCTAAAGAAGCTTGTAGATGAGATGCTCCAATTTGAGATCGAGATGGGCACTGCTAAAACCCAGTTTGGCGTACGGAGATATCGCGACGATGAGATCGTAGGGGTGATAGAACGCAACCGGGAGTTAGGGATTGGCGGTAGGACCGTTATGGGCGGCGAAAGCCAGATAGGTGTTTAATGGTTTGGACAAGGCTTTTGCTGCCTGTGTCTCCGCTGCTATCTCTTACCGATACAGTTTTGGCTCGGGTCTCTTTAGGGCCGATGATCAACATATAGGGAATCTTTTGTAGCTCGGCGTCACGGATCTTGCGACTTAAGGACTCATTCCTGTCGTCCAGAAAGGTTCGCAAACCAGCTGTTGCAAGCGCCGCCAGCACTTTCTTGGCATAGGCGGTCTCCTTATCGCTGATTGGTAAAATGGCCGCTTGGATGGGCGCTAGCCACAGGGGGAGCGCACCGCCATAGTGCTCCAGTAAGATACCGATAAATCTTTCTAGACTTCCAAATAGCGCTCGGTGGATCATAATTGGAGTCTTTTTCTTGCCACCTTTATCTATGTAAGTTGCGCCTAGCCTCTCTGGCATAGAGAAATCTAACTGGATAGTACCCAGTTGCCAGCTGCGGCCCAAGATATCGCGGACATGAAAATCAAACTTCGGGCCGTAGAAAGCCCCCTCGCCTTTGTTGATCTCGACTTTGAGTCTTTCTTCCTTAATAATGTCCTTCATTATCTTTTCGGACTTACGCCAGATCGCGTCCGAGCCGATCGATTTAGCCGGTCGAGTGGAGAGCTCAATTCGATAGTCGGTCAGGCCAAAGTCCCGGTAGACTTTAAGAGTTAATCGGATAAGGGTTTTGATCTCGCCTTTAACTTGGTCTGGTGTGCAATAGACGTGGGCATCATCTTGGGTAAAGGACCGGGCTCGAAAAAGCCCGTGCAGTACGCCGGATAGCTCATGGCGATGGACTAAGCCAAACTCACCCATCCGCATCGGGAGGTCCCGGTAGGAGCGCAGACGGTGGGTAAAGATCAAAAGCCCACCGGGGCAGTTCATTGGCTTGATGGCATACTTTCTCTTATCAATCTCGGTGAAATACATACTTTCTTGGTAGTTGTCCCAATGGCCAGACTTATGCCAAAGCCGTTCATTTAAGATGATGGGAGTATTGATCTCCTGATACCCACTCTCGGCTAAAACACGGCGCATATAAGTTAGGATCTCACTGAAGATGAACCAGCCCCGGGGGTGCCAAAAAGGGAAACCAGGCCCCTCTTCGTGGAAGGAAAATAGATCTAATCTTTCGCCCAGGACTCTATGGTCACGCCGCCTGGCCTCTTCGATGCGCTTAAGGTGCTCGGCCAGCTCTTTTTTAGTAGCAAAAGCAGTGCCGTAGATACGGGTAAGCTGGGGATTATCCTCGTCCCCACGCCAGTAAGCGCCGGCCAAACTTAAGAGCTTGAAGGCCCCGATCGCGGATGTGTTTTTGACGTGGGGCCCTTCGCATAAGTCAGTAAATCGACCAGAAGCGTAGAAAGAGAGGCGCTTATGCCCTGCTTTTTTAAGATCTTTGATGAGCTCGATCTTATAGGGCTGCTTACAACTCTGCGCCCACTTAAGCGCTGCGGCGATAGTTTTCTGGGAGTGTTTGAACTTTCGGCCCTCGGCGGCCAGCCGGATCATCTCGGCCTCTATCTTTGGTAAGTCAGCATCAGTAAGAGAGCGCTTGAATTCGAAGTCGTAGTAAAAACCCTCCTCGGTAGCTGGGCCGATCGCCAGTTTAGTTTCGGGATATAAATTTAAAACCGCTTCGGCCAATAAATGGCTAGCGGAGTGGCGGATGGTTGAAATTTCACTATGCTTATTAGTTCTTTGTGCGCGCTGTCGTTTGGCCATCCCGTTAGAAATCTACTTAGCGTCTATATTTAACCCTTGGCCTATTTCGGTCGTCCCGATAAGTGATTTCTAACGGGACAAGTACCTGTATTATAGGGGATTTTTGGGGAAATATAAAAGGCGCCCCCCGCCGCATGTTGAACCGTGTGTACCTCGCCGATGTGGCGAATGGCTGTCCCATCAAGCTGATGGGTGGCCGTGGTATCTTGGTGCATGCTTTGGGGGGCTGGGTTGTGCCCTCGGTTAGGGTTTGGCTACAGGGGTGTTATGCGCCTAAGGTGCAGCCGAAGCCGCATTTTTTCGTAGCACCCGGGCGGATGAAACTGCCAAGTTAGATTAGCAGCTCCCACGCGCGTGGTTATCCGCTACGCCTCGGGGGCGTCCCTGTTAGGTAAGCCTACTAAACGTCTCGCCGTGAGAGTGTTCCCTACCCATGCAGATCCGGGGATCTGGGAAGGTACTAGCTTGACTGTCCGAACGGCGTGACCGTTCACTGTGGCTAAGCCACATTCCTACCGAAGGCCAAGCAAAGGAAGCTTTAAGGGTGTGGTCATGGATGACCTCCTGAAGCGTTACCTTCGCTTACGTCGTACGACTACCTTCTCTCCCCTTAAGGGAGAGTAAGGCCAACCCGTCATCCTTCCCCGGGCTTAAAAGAATGAATGATTGCATGATGGGAAGTAAGCGCTCGGGTGAGGATTTGGGATCGGGGGTCGTTTTCATAAAAGAACATACAAGTTATGCAAGGCAATCGAGTCCCGCACAACCTGACAAACTTAAGATGACAGTTTTTAGCGCTTGGGTCAAGCATTTTAAAACCCCGACATTGAGTCAGGGGTTTTAAAAGCTCTTTGCAAGCGATAAGCCGGATTCTGTCTTGCCTGCCTTTGGTTCGTCAAGCGACGAACCTTTAGCTAAGTGAAGTAGCCATCTATCTAGCCCTGCCATTACTGGCAGGATCGAGCGTTGGGGTTTGCCGCAAGCCAGCCAAAGCTCTATCCTGTTGCTTGCGACACTCCAGCCCAACTTGCACCGGAAAGGGTTTACCGGGTCATCCGCCTCACGGCGGAGCCCTGCAGATAGCGAGAAGGGAGCAAATTACCAGGTTTGGCCTGGTTCTTCACGCACAGCCCACACTCTGCAGCTTTTCACCTTTTCCCATCCCCAGTTTTGGAGATGAGTAGTATAGTCTCTGTGGCACTTTCCCTGGGGTTGCCCCCGGTGGATGTTATCCACTCTCCGAGCTTTGGGTGGTGTCCGGACTTTCCTCCCCTCCCCAGTTTTTGCAAACTGGAGACGAGTAGCTACATGCTTGCAAAGAGCACGCCAATTATAAGGTAAAAATTGGCCTTAAGTCAAGAGAATTTTAGGGGGAGGGGGCTTGAATTAGGGAGCTTTTTGTGATATAATAAAAGTGTGGAGAATAAAGTAACCCCATTTATGATCGCGATTGCCGGAGGTACTGGTTCCGGCAAAACGTATGTCGCCAAAAAGCTGCAGGAAGCTGACTCCAAAAACGTCATTATTATTTCGCATGACCATTACTACAAAGATCGCAGCGATGTGCCGCTTGGGAAAAGAAAAGAGCTGAACTACGATGAGCCCGCTGCTTTGGACAATGCCTTATTCTTGGAGCACTTAAAGAAGTTCAAGGCCGGCCAACCAGTCGACATCCCCCAGTATGACTTCGGCACCCATACGCGCCGGGCTGAAACCAGGCGCGTGGAGCCCAAGCCAGTGATCATTGTTGAGGGAATACTAATTTTAACTGATCCGGCGATTCGGGCGCTTTTTGACCTGACCTTATTTGTGGAGGTAGATGCTGATATTAGGTTAGCTCGCAGGTTGGCCCGCGATGTGGGGGAACGCGATCGGAGTTTTCAGGAATCACTCAACCAATATCTGGTCTCCGCCCAGCCAATGTACGATAGGTATGTCGAGCCGGGTAAGGATTATGCTGATCTGATCATCAATAATAACGGCACTCAAGAAGAGCTTGCGGACGCGCTTGTGACTCTCCGGGCCCGAATCAAAGAAGTGCTTGGCAAGCGCCAATAAAATCCTGTAAGTTTAATCTGGGTTAGGGTTCATAGCTCAGTTGGTTAGAACGTCCCCTCTTGCCCCGTACAAAACTTGCGCGGTTAGCTCAGTTGGTTAGAGCGTCCCCTTGACGTGGGGAAGGTCAGAGGTTCGAATCCTCTATCGCGCACCACGCAAGTTTATACGGGGTGAATGGGAAAGGTCAGAGGCCTGCCCCGTAGCGATAACTTCGCTGAAATTGCGGCCGAGCAATTTCTGACTTGTCTGCTATCAGGGTTCGAATCCTCTTGGATTCACCACCGCCTCGGTCGGGCCGAGGCGATTTTCAGGTATAATAGTGGGGTAATAGGGTAAATTGTTTGCTGGTGCGGAGATTTCAGCTTTTGTTCACTTTTTTACAGGTGCCGGTCGACTACGCCGTGATCGTAGCCGCTTTTTTGATGGCCTACTGGCTTAGGCTGCAGGATTTCCTCGCTCCCGAGGTTGGCTACGTTATGCCCCTAGCCGATTATTTTAGGTTGATTTTGGTGGTGGCAGCTCTTTGGATCTTGATCTTTGCGCTGAGCGGGATGTATGGCCCCGCAGCGGATGAGGGACCGTGGCGGGTGCTGGGGCGATCTTTTATGGCAGTATCACTAAGTGTAGCGATCTTTATTATTATTTTGTTCGGCTTTAAAGAGTCATTCTTCTCTCGACTGATCGCTGGCTACGCTTGGGTCTTTGCTATTGGTTTAGTGTTTCTGGGCCGGATGATGTTGGTCGGCGCTAAGCACCTGCTGTCTCGGCTGGCCAATGTTTGTGAACATATAGTGATAATTGGCAATAACGATGCGGCTAATAGAATAAAAGAATTTTATGAACAGGGCTTGGCTAAGGTTAAGATCCTTGAGCCAAAAGAGCTGGCTTCCCAGGGTTTCGGCCAGCTAATCTCCCGACGCCTGACTGATCTAGTTACTCTCACAGTCGATCTGCCAACGGATGTTAACTTGGGCCTGATTAACTTCTGTGACCATAACGGCATTAAGTTCAGATACCTGCCGAGCCTGGTCCAGCTGCATAGCGTTAACGCCGCTATGTATACTCTCAAGGGCT
This sequence comes from candidate division Kazan bacterium RBG_13_50_9, assembly GCA_001772255.1. Lineage (GTDB taxonomy): Bacteria > Patescibacteriota > Kazan-3B-28 > Kazan-3B-28 > UBA10110 > RBG-13-50-9. The sequence goes on from META01000002.1 coordinate 21,116, forward strand.
ATCCCCTAATTGAGTTAAAGCCCACCCCGCTAGAGGGATGGGGCAGGATCCTTAAGCGTGTTTTCGACTTTGGGCTGGCGACAGTCGCATTTATAGTACTGGCACCTTTTATGATCGTTGTAGCTATTTTGGTGCAGCTGGATTCACCCGGCCCAGCCCTCTTTATCCAAAAGCGCCCTGGCCAGTTTAAGCGTGAATTTAGCTTATATAAGTTCCGTTCCATGTACACCCATCTCTCTACCGGTGATACCTACGGTGGCCAGAAGGCAGAGGCCTACCGGGAGTATCTGAAAACGACCCGTGATGAAGGGGCAGGGCTGCTCTTTAAGATCAAAGATGATCCTCGGGTGACCAGATTCGGCCGGTGGCTGCGCCGCACCAGCATTGATGAGCTGCCCCAACTTTTTAATGTGATGGATGGCAATATGAGCTTAGTGGGTCCCCGCCCTCCTTTACCTGACGAAGTAGCCCAGTACAGTTCCAAGGAGCTGCGTCGCCTGCTGGTTAAGCCTGGGATAACCGGCTTGTGGCAAGTCTCCGGGCGCAGCGACGCATCTTTTGACGACTATTTGAAGTTGGATATGTATTATGTTGAACATTGGTCACTCTGGTTGGATATCCAGATCATCATCAAAACTATTTGGGTGACCCTAACGGGCAGAGGCGCATGCTAAAGAAATTGGAAGACTTAAAGATCGCGATCGTTGCCGACTGGCTTACCAGCCGGGGAGGGGCGGAGCGAGTAGTCTTGGCCCTGACCGACTTATTCCCCAAAGCCGATATCTTTACCTCGGTTTTTAAGCGCAGCGCTTTCCCGGAGTTGGCTAATCGCCGGGTGTTTACCAGTTTTCTGCAGCGGATGTGGCTAGGCAGCAAACATCAACTATGGCCGCAACTGCGGCCGCAGATCTTTGAGCAGTTTGATCTTGATGACTATGATATAGTCATCAGCAGCGCCAGCGCGGAAGCGAAAGGAGTGATAACCAAACCCACCACTCTGCATATCTGCTACTGCCATACCCCCACCCGTTACTACTGGAGTCACTATCATTACTATTTAGCTAACCCCGAGTATGGGGTGTTAAATCCCTTAGTGCGGGTAGTTATGCCCATGCTCATTCATCGGCTGCGGCTATGGGATAGGGTGGCAGCTGATCGGGTAGATGTGTTCGTGGCTAACTCCAAGACCACCGCTGCTCGGATCGGTAAATACTACGAAGCCGAGGCGCAGGTTATCGCCCCACCGGTGGAGGTACGGCGCTTCTCCATCAGCCGGGAGATTGAGGACTACTATCTGGTAGTGGGCCGGCAGACCGGCTATAAGCGAACCGATATCGCTATTGAGGCCTTTAATCGCTTGGGATTGCCGCTTAAGGTTATTGGCACCGGCCCCGCCTTGCGCCGTTGGATGGTAAGGGCAAGAAGCAATATTGAATTCTTGGGCCGAGTCCCCGATAGCCAGGTTGCTCATTACATAACACACTGCCAGGCGCTGATCTTCCCCGGGGAGGAGGACGCGGGCATCGTGCCCTTGGAGGCGATGGCCTGCGGCCGGCCAGTGATCGCTTATCGGGCCGGTGGCGCTACCGAGACGGTGGTGGAGGGAACTACGGGCGTGTTCTTTGATGAACAGACCCCCCGCTCACTCATGGCGGCAGTAAAACAATTTGAGAGAATGAGGTTTAAGCCGCTCTCTATCCGTGAGCACGCGCTTAAGTATGACGTTAGTATCTTTAGGCGAAAGATGCGGGATCTGGTCAAAAAGACCTATAGCGAATATCTAAAACAGCAAGGCATACTCGATTGAATGAGCGATACCATGCGCATTGGTGTTGATATTAGGGGGCTTTTGACCGGTAAGTGGAGCGGGGTTGAACAGTATACGGCGAAGCTCCTGGAGCACATCTTACAATTAGATCAGCACAATACCTATGTGTTGTTTTATGTATCGTATCGGGATCTCCCTGCCAAGTTCGACGAGCTTATGTCCCGAGCCCCTTGGCTTAAGCGGGATAATGTTGAGGTTAAAACGCTCAAGTGGATCAATTTTCCCTTGCTGTTGCATGCTTTATGGAAACCGCTCCTCTGGCCCAAGATAGATAAGATTTGCGGGGGGCTGGACTGGCTGTGGCTGCCGAGCCCTCGCCTGGCGCCGGTGAGTAGCCGGTGCAAGGTGCTGATTACCTTTCATGATCTCATTCAGGAATTGTTCCCGGGCTTCTATGCCTGGCAATCGAATCTCTGGCACTGGCAGATGAGCTTTGCCTATCTGGCGCGCTGGGCTAATAAGTTGGTAGCGGTATCCCAAAATACCAAGAATGATCTGGTTCGTCTTTACGACCTCGACCCGGGTAAGATAACAGTTATCTATGAGGGGGTTGATGAGGCCTACTTTCGGGCGCTACCTCCAGCGGAGAAGGAGCGAATAAAAAAGAAGTTTAAGATCGATAGCGATTTTATCTATTACGTAGGCAGCCTTGAGCCCCGGAAGAATCTCATTGGCGCCGTGCGGTCACTCAACTATTTAAGGAGCGTTAAGCCCGATCAATTTGGTAAGATAAGGTTAGTTATTTCGGGAGGGAAGTCATGGTTAGCCGGGCCATTGTTCGCCGAGATTAAAAAACTGCACCTTGAGCGCCAGGTAATCATAACAGGGCCAGTCAGTGAGGAAGATAAGATCGCACTGCTCTCCACTGCTAAGCTTTTTATATTCCCCAGTTGGTATGAAGGATTCGGCTTGCCCGTATTGGAAGCGATGGCAGCCGGATGCCCGGTGGTAACTAGCAATCGGTCGTCGCTACCAGAAGTGGCGGATGAAGCAGCAATCTTAGTTGATCCGGCCCGCCAAGACGAGCTTAACTGTGCTGTCGAGAAGATTCTGGCCAGTAGCAGCTTGGCGCAGAGCTTGGCTACGCGGGGGAAGTTACAGGCCCGGAAATTCCGCTGGGCCAAAGCGGCCGAAGAGACTCTCCATCTATTTACACATCATGGGGGATAGCATGCGCTACTACTACATAAAAAGAAAGCATCGGGTACCCGCAGGCGTTAGTTTTGTTCGCCCCAGGCCACGGGTAGTTTTGCAATCTGCATTATCATCAGCTGAATCCCGAACGGCTATTTTAGATATGGACTTTCGGGCGGTGGAGCAGCCGAGAGTTTGGTTGGCAGTAGTACGCTGGGCAGTAGTGATAGTAGTGGCTGCTTTGGTGTACATCACCGGCTCGTTGATGAGTGCCGGGGGAGCATATATTAAAGACGATGTCTTGCGCAAAGGGGAGACGGCAGTGACCAACCTAATGCAGGGAGCAGATGCTCTAAAGCAGCTCAAGATGGAAGAGGCTCTACGCAATTTCCAGTTGGCTGAGCGCAATTTCAATTCCGCCTTGGGAGACTTTGCTGCCTTGGGCCAAAATAATATCTTATTGGCGGGCTTGCCTTTAGATCGGTCACAGCTGCTGCAGGGGCAGATGTTGATCGATGGCGGCCGGCATCTAGCTGCGGCGGGGATAGGCATTACGGAGTCGTTACAACCGATAGTGCAGTATTGGGATAGCGTGACTGCCTTAGGGGTAGATACCCAGGAGCTGGGGCAGGAGGTAGGGGAGCTGCTGATTAAAAATGCGCCGGGGCTTAGCCGGGCGCTGGATGAAGCATCTACTGCCCTTAGCTTGCTATCTCGCACCAACTCTAGGTATCTGCCTTCCGGCAGTTACGCAGGAGTAGTGGAAGACGCTAAAAGTAAGGCCCAGACACTCCAGCAAAGCTTGGAGCTGGCCCGAGCGGTCTTTACTAGACTGCCGGTGGCCTTGGGGTTTAATAATCCCCGCTACTATTTAGTGCTCAACCAAAATAATAATGAAGCCCGGCCTACTGGCGGGTTTATCGGGAGCTACGCTCTAGTGGAACTGTATCAGGGCAAATTGGAGAGTATCTTTGTAGATAATATTCATAGGTTGGATGGCCAGAATCGCTACAGCGAGATGGAGCTGCCCGTGCCGCTTAGGGCCGTTACTACCTACTATGGAGTCAGAGATGCCAACTGGGAGCCGGATTTCCCGACCTCGGTTAGAACTATTCAAAAACTGTATCAGGAAGCTGGCGGCGGAACGGTTGACGGCGTGATCGCCATGAATCCGGAGGTGGTCAGTGACATGTTAGCGGTGCTGGGGCCGGTGTATATGCCGGAGTATGACACTACCCTTGATGCCAACAATTTTGTGGAGAAGACTCAAAAGCAGGTTGAGATCGAGGCGACAGGCGAGTACAATCCTAAGCAGCTTTTGTTGGACTTTGCGCCCATCTTGATGGGACGG
>META01000002.1:25444-28936 GCA_001772255.1 candidate division Kazan bacterium RBG_13_50_9
CCATTGAGCTTAGAGCCATTGGCGAGAAACTGCTGCGGCGGGTACTGACCAAAGATATATTGATCTATTTCCCTGATCCGCCACTCCAGGATGTAGTGCATACCCTCGGTTGGGGCGGAGAGATCCAGGCCATCGGGCCCAAAGATGACTATTTGCAGATAGTCGAGGCTAATTTAGGTGGCAACAAGAGTAGCGGATCGTTGGTGAGGAAAGTTGATCACCAAGCACTACTGCACGCTACCGGGGCAGTCATTGACCAGCTGAGCGTAACTTGGTCACATGAAGGCACCCCCGAGTTTCCAGACGGGGTTAATAAGAACTACGTTAGGATCTATCTGCCGGCCGGCAGTCGGATTACCCGCATTGCGGGGTATGACGAAGGCACCCAAGCGGATACGGAAACGGCTTACGGCAAGACGGTAGTGGGTTGTTGGGTTACCACGCAGCCAGGAGCTAAAAGCACAGTTGAGCTAGAGTATGTTTTACCATTTCAACTGAGCGGTCTGCCGGAGTACCGGTTAATAGTTCAAAAGCAGAGCGGGATCACCAAGGTCTCGCTAAGCAGCCAGCTAGTAGATAGCTCCAAGCGGGAACATGCTCTATTTGATGGAGAGTTGATCAAGGATGAAGTCATCGCCCTCGGGTCCAGCCCAGAGTAGTCCCCAACCACTTTTCTGGTATACTGCGGTGTGGAACATCTAAGCTCACGACCAGAGGCTGACCCGCGGGAGGGGTACAATGTCCGCGATCGATTCGCCTGGTTTGAGATTGATGCTATGTGGAGGCAGCAGGATGCAGTCCTCGAGGTTTTGAATGTCAATGGCACGGAGCCTAGAATGGTATCCATACCGGAGATAGATAGAGAGTTTATAGTATTGCCCGGGGTCTTCTCGCCGGAGTTTCCTGACGCCCGATTGTTGGCCAGGGCGGTTGGACAGGAAATCGTAAAAGGGGAGAGAGTTTTGGATTTGGGCACTGGTTGCGGTATCCAGGGGATTATGGCAGCGAAGAAAGGTGCCCGAGTGTTGGCGACGGATATATCCCCGAAGGCCGTAAAATGCGCCCAGATGAACACCCGGAGGTATGGAGTTAAAAACTTTATGGAGGTCCGGGAGGGGGATTTATTCGATGGGCTGGATGGGAAACGATTTGATGCAATTATCTTCAATCCGCCGTTTCGCCCTTTTAGGCCCCGGTGTGAGGACGAAAGAGCCTCCTTGGACGAAGACTACGCTACTCTCCGTCGCTTTTTTGCCGAAGCGAGGGATCATCTTAATGAAGACGGAAGGATTATCTCAGTCTTTTCTAACTCCGGCGATCTGCAGTATTTTGAATCATTAGTCGATGCTAGTGGCTATCAGCGCGGGATCATTACGAGCGTGGTAGGCAGCTATACTTATAATGCTTATCGCCTGACTGTGCCTAAGGGGGCGGAAGGTAGGCCGGCGTAATAGAAAAACCGCTCTTAGAAGCGGTTTTTCTATTTGATCTTCTCGACTAGTGCCGTAAAGACCGCAGGATGCTGGTGAGCCAACTGGGCTAGTATCTTACGGTCGATCTCGATCTTTTTTTCTTTAAGCTTAGCCGTGAATTGGCTGTAACTTAGCCCCAGGGGTTGCAGCGCGGCGTTAATGCGAGTGATCCACAAGCCTTTGAAGGTCCTCTTTTTAGCTCTGCGGTCGCGGTAGGCATAGGTCATAGCTTTTATGTATGCCTGCCGCGCTAGTTTAATGGATCGGCGCCGCGAGGTGCGGAAGCCCGCAACCTGCTTGCGCAGTTTTTTGTGCTTGGTCTGGGTTAAGATCCCTCGTTTGATGCGTGTCATTTACGCTTGGATTAATTTTCTGATCCGCTTGACGTCGGCCTTGGCAATGTCCTGCGCCCGGCGGTACATCCTTTTTTGAGTAGCCGATTTCTTCTCGAGATTATGGCTCTGGTTGGCTCGGCGGCGCTTGATCTTCCCACTGCGAGTCACCCGGACGCGCTTGATAGTGCCTTTATGTGTCTTTAACTTACCCATTATCTAACAGGAGCGATAACAATAATTAACTGTTTGCCTTGCATTATTGGGGCTTTTTCAACCATATGTTTAGTAGTAAGGCTCACAAGAAACCTTTCCAGCAACTCACTGCCCAGCTCCCGGTGGGCGATCTCCCGCCCCCGGAACTTGAGATTGATCTTAACCTTATGCCCCCTCTCTAGAAACTGGCTAACCTTTTTGCTCTTGACCATCAGATCGTGGTCATCAATCTTGAGGCCCAGCCGCATCTCTTTGATGTCCCGGCCTTTCTGTTTTTTGCGCTGGTCCGCTTGGGACTTAGCTATGTCATACTGATATTTACCGAAATCCAGGATCTTGCAGACCGGCGGCCTTAAGTTGGGGGCTACCTCCACTAGATCCAGCTCCGCTTCTTGGGCGCGCCTAAGCGCCTCGGGGGTAGGGACCACGCCGACTCGTTTGCCGGCCTCATCAATTAGGAGCACTTGGGGCAGCCGGATCTGTTGGTTAACGCGGGTTCTTTTATTAGGGGGCATCAAAAATTATAGGTTGAAGCTAACATATCCATACTAACACGTCAAACTTTAGCCGGCTCCTTAGTGGTAATAGGGCAAACCACGGGGATGGTTTTGCTGACGGCCACGATAGTAGCTGGGGTGTTGGCGATGGTTTCATTGCCGGATAGGATCGGCATGTTTAAGCTCCCCTCGATCTCGCAGCGGTTGGCCCTGAAGATGCTTACGATAGGCTTCTTCCCGCTAATAGTTTGAATGGCAATGGTCATTTTCCTTTTGGCGTCGTCTTCTAAACCAATGGTCATGTGACTGACCTGGCAGTTAACCAATAGTTCATTATCCAACTTCAGCCGGCAAGCGACGCTGGCAAGACCCTTTAAGCTACGGGCGATGTTAGTCCCCACAAAGCTCTTAAGCCAATTCTCCCGGCCTAGGATGTTTTTGAGCAAATTGCGACGAGGAGCAATAGTTAGCTTACCGATGAAGTATCGTTGCCCGATCTTGCCTAAGCGCTTGGGGCGGATCTGATTATGGGCCAGTAACTTAACCCCATCGGCCCAAGTTTTGATGCCCAGCATCCGGGCCAGATGATTAGTGGGGCTTACGGGAATAATACCTATGGGCATATCATAGTCAGCTAAGGCGTCGATAACGCTAGCAATAGTGCCATTTCCCCCCACCGCTACTACTGCGTTGGTGCTCTCCTTAACCTCCTGGGCTAGTAGATCAGGGACATCCGAGAGGTCCTCAATCTCCACCATTTTGTGTTTGATCTTGGCCTTCTCCAAAGCCCGCATCAGCGACCGCTTGATGCGCGGGTATCTCCCATTGCCTGCCTTAGGGTTAACCAGCAAAAGATACATCGCCTAGTCTACTCCTCCTCTTCAACTTCGTAGGCAGGCTTGGAGGGAGGGGTAGTTTCTTCAGTATCCGCCATGGTGCTGCTGCCTTTGAGGATGCCACCGGGTTCAATTGACA
>META01000002.1:28946-50202 GCA_001772255.1 candidate division Kazan bacterium RBG_13_50_9
AGTGACGTTACCGTCTACCCGCCCGGTCTCTAAGATCTGCAGCTTTTGGGTAGCAATAATGTTGCCGTCCACTTCTCCCGCCACATAAACATTTTGGGCAGTGATATTAGCCTTGACCTTGGCATATTCGGCAACGATAACATCCTTGGCACTCTCGATTTCCCCCTTGAATTGGCCGTTGATCTGAATGTCCCCCTCGCTTCTTAGGGGGCCCTCTGCGATCACATCCTTACCGATAAGAGTATCTAGCTGGTCGGGGTCGGCGAAATCTTTTCGCTCTTTGGCCATTAACGCTTAGCTACATTTAGACAACAAGGATATTATAATAGTCTCTCTCGCTACAGTAAAGCACCAACTAGCGGTGGGTTAAAGTGAAGATAATTAGCTGCTGGAGCTTATATTGACCATGGCGCATCTGCAGGGGTACAATGTCTCTTCAGCATAAAATGTATTCATTATGAGGGCTCGTTACATTGTTATCCCGGTAGTAATCTTAGTGACCCTCGCTGCCACAAGCTTCTGGGTCTACCGCACTACGCACAGGCAGCCGGAGTACGAACTATTTGAAGTTCACCGCGGGTCGGTAACTCGCAGCGTAGCTATCTCCGGGTCGGTAGTAAGCCGGGAGAGATTGGAGCTGGGATTTCTCTCCCCAGGCATAGTTAAGAGCGTGGCAGTTGGGGTAGGGGATCAGGTTAAAGCCGGAGATCTCTTAGTGGTCTTAGATACCGTGGTGCTGCAAAACCAAGCTGCTCAAGCCCGGGCCAATGCAGCCGCGGCCCAAGCTATGCTTAGGAAAGCCCAGGACGGACTCCGATCAGTAGATCGAGGCGTTTTGGACCGTTCACTTAGTAGTGCCGGGGTAGCTCTTAATACTGCTCAAGCCAATCTGCAAGATGCCTACCGGGCCCGCGATATAGAGGCAGAGAATGCTCGAGTTGCTCTAGACAATGCTAGGTCGGCATACAACTACGCTCTCAGCATGTTTAATTCGAGCCAAGGAGCCATCTCCGGGTCAGCCGAGATTGCCAGGGTGGCTCTTAGTAATGCGCTCCTCACTCTTAACTACGCCCAGAGCAACTACAATTCAATTTATAACCTGTATCAAGCAGGCCAAGCTACCGTCTACGAGTTGCAACAGGCTCAATTAACCCTCAATAATGCCAATGCGGGCTACCAGAGCGCCCGGGCTAGCTATGATGCCGCTATTCGTCAGAGCACCGTGGAGCAGGCCGGTGCCAGCTCCAATTTAGATGCTGCCCGGTCCCGCTTGGATAGTGCCCAGGCTGCTTACAATGTGGCGGTGGTGGGAGCGGATATTAAAGTACGCAGTGCCCAAAATGGGCTAAGCGCTGCCCAGGCTGCTTACGACCTGACACAGGCCCAGTATAATCAGGCCAGCGCTCCGGCTCACAGTGCGGACATCGATGTGGCCTCGGCCCAAGCTGCCGCCGCTTATGCTGCCGCTCGCTCGATCGAAGCTCAGATCACTAGAGCTAAGCTAACTGCTCCGATCGCTGGAGTAATCACCGACGTTAACGCTAAGGTAGGCGAATTGTCCCCGATGACTAGCGCAGCGGTAGTGCTGGAGACGACCGGAGATTTTCTTATCGAAGCCAACATTTCGGAAGTTGATGTTAATGATATCAAGATTAGCCAATCGGTTAGGATTACCTTTGATGCTATAAGTGATACTAAACTGAATGGTACAGTAGCTAGCATCGATCCGGCTGCTACAGTAGTGCTGGGTGTCATTAACTATAAAGTTACGGTGGCATTTAACGAAATGCGGGCAGATATTCGACCTGCAATGACTGCTGACTTGGAGATCCTTACTGATCAGCGCGAAGATGTCATCTTCCTGCCAAGGCGGGTGCTGAAGCGGACGGAAACAGGCATAGGCTATTTTGTCCAAGTGCTAACCAGTGAGGGCATAGAGGATAGGGACATCACTATTGGCTTGATGGGCGATAACGAAGTAGAGGTCACTGCCGGTCTTAATGAAGGTGAGCAAGTGGTCCTAAGGGAGGTTTAAAATGGCTGCTGCGATTATCCAACTCAAGGACCTTACTAAGTCTTACGGCAAGGGCTTGGCGGAGACCAGGGCCTTGGAAGGCGTTAATCTGACTGTTAATAGTGGTGAATTTGTGGCGATCATGGGGCCCTCGGGGTCGGGGAAGTCAACCCTGTTGCATATTTTAGGATTACTGGATAAGCCCAGTTTGGGGCAGTACTTTTTAGATGGGAGGCGGGTGGATCATCTTAGTGAGAACCAACTCTCCGATTTGCGCAACCAGAAGATGGGATTTATGTTTCAAGCTTTCAATCTTCTCCCCCGCACTTCCGCTTTGGAAAATGTTGAGTTGCCCCTAGTCTATCGCAGCGGTCTTAGGGGGGCTAAGCGACGGCAGTTGGCTGAGTTGGCCCTCGCACAAGTGGGATTGAGTCAGCGGTCCAATAATCTGCCCAATCAGCTCTCTGGTGGTGAGCAGCAACGAGTGGCGATCGCCCGAGCTTTAGTGGTAAATCCCCAGGTGATCTTGGCTGATGAGCCCACTGGAAATCTAGACACTAAAAACAGCATCGAGATTATGGAGGTCCTCTCGCGGCTGCATCGTGAAGGCCGGACCATTATTTTGGTGACTCACGAAAAGGATCTTGCCGCTTACGCCGGCCGGGTGATCCAACTACGGGATGGCAGAGTGGAAAGTGACATTTATCAAGGGAACCAGCATCCCCTAACTTTAGCTGCGACATGGGCACCTTAGGCAGCATTAAGCTAGCCCTCAATGCGTTATGGGTGAATAAGGCGCGCTCCCTACTGACGCTGCTGGGTATTGTAATCGGTATTTCGGCGGTAGTTACCATCATCGCTTCCGGAGAGGGGGTGCAGCAGTTTGTTCTAGGACAGATTCAATCTTTTGGCACCAACGTGATGGCAATAGTGCCTGGAGGTTCGGAGGGGGAGCGAATTGGACCTCCCGCGGCTGTGATGGGAGTCACGGTAACTACTTTGACGATCGAGGATGCCCAAGCGATCGCGAATCCGCGCAACGTGCCTGATGTGGTGGAGGTGGGGATGGCCTCTGATGCGAGCCAAGCTGTGGTGACGGGGCGCGAGGGGGATATCTTCGTTACTATCTATGGGGTAAGTCCTGCTTACTTTTCTCTCTCGAGCATGGATTTCGCAGAGGGCAGCGGTTTTAGTGAAGACGATGTTAAGATCGCTAATAAGGTAGTGGTCCTAGGCAGTACCCTGAAAGAAAAGATGTTTGGCGATGAACCGGCAGTGGGTCAGCGGATTAAACTCCGTAACTATCGTTACCGGATTGTCGGGGTTCTGGAGAGCGGGGGAAGTATCTTTGGCATCATTGATCTGGGTAAGTTTGCTTACATCCCCGTGACCACTGCCCAGCAGCTGATCCTGGGGGTTAATCATCTAAGTGAGATCATGGTGCGAGTGACTAGTGAGGATCGCATTGAGGCAGCCCGAGCTGACGTACAGAACCTGCTTAGGGAGCGCCATGACACCACTGATCCTAAGAATGATGATTTCACCATTCGCACTATTAAAGATGCTTTGCAGATGATCCAGTTGGTAATGGGGGCCCTTACCTTGTTCCTCGCGGCTATCGCCGCTATTTCTCTATTGGTTGGTGGTATTGGGATTATGAATATTATGTTGGTGTCGGTGACGGAGCGCACTCGCGAGATCGGGCTGAGGAAAGCCTTAGGCGCCCGTCGCCGGGATATCTTAGGCCAGTTTCTATTGGAAGCTATTTTGCTGACGCTGATCGGCGGGCTTTTGGGATTTGTCTTGGGCATCAGCGGTGCTTTTGCCACGGCTCAAGCGGGAGGATGGGCATTCCATCTAAGTGTTGCCGCTATCGTTCTGCCTTTGGCTATGACCGTATTTTTTGGTGTGGTATTCGGCATCTATCCGGCTATCCGGGCCTCTCGTTTGGATCCGATCGTAGCGTTGCGGTACGAGTAAAAAAAGCCTTCCTAGTGTTGCTTTACTTTTGAGGTAACGCAAGTTAGTATGGGTTCGTAACTTTTGCCATGAGCTTAGATAAAGCTTTAATCATTATTCAAGTAGTCCTGGCCATCTTACTAATGGCAAGCATTCTAATTCAATCCCGCGGCGCTTCTTTAGGTGAGGCTTTTGGAGGGAGCAGCACCTTTTATGGCACACGGCGGGGGAGCGAACGGACCCTCTTTATTATTACGGTAGTTTTGGCAGCGCTGTTTGTCTTGATAGCTTTAGCGATCCTGTTTATCTAAGCGGGGTAATCCTAGTGAGTAGCACGCGGCCTTAAGATTTGTTAGTAGGGAGGTTCCTATCTTTCGCATTCAAATACGGCTTAGCCCAAATCGATCAACCCAGGCCCAGGGGGCGATGGGGGTTTTGAGCCGGGTGCAGGTTCTGGGCACAGAGCTTCTTGGGTTTGGGCGGCAGTTTTGGCGCCGTTTCTCCAAGGCAGAGCGCAGCACAGTAGCAGTATTAATAGTAGTGATCGCTGTGGCGGGTGTTTGGTGTCTGCTGTTGGGCGGGGGAGAGAGTAGAATCCAACCGGTCCGAGGCGGCAGCATCATTGAAGGGGTGGTTGGCCAGCCGCAGGTGCTCAATCCTCTCTATGTGCAGGCGAACCTGGTGGATAGAGATATTAGCAGGTTAATTTTTTCAGGGTTAATTAAGATGGGCCGGGGGAGAGAGTTTCTGCCCGACCTCGCATCGTCGTGGGAGGTCTTTGACCAAGGCAAAACCTATATCTTTCATCTTAGAGAAGGGATCAAATGGCATGACGGGGGAAGCTTTGATGCTAGTGACATAGTTTTTACCGTTGGGGTAGTGCAGAGTGAGGCCTACCCCGGAGTGCTTAAAAGTAGTTGGCAGGGGATTAGGGTAACTGCTGTTAATCCCACGACCGTGCAGTTTAGCTTGCCTAGTCCTTCTACATTCTTTTTATCCCAAGCCACCGTTGGGATACTGCCAGCTCACTTGTTCGCTCACCTGCCTGTTTCCGAGATCGGCAAGTCAGATAATAATTCAAAGCCGGTGGGCACGGGCCCCTTTAAGGTCGCATCGGTCTTGGCCTCCAAGGATTCGGTTAGCTTGGTGGCCAATCCTGATTACTATGGGGAGGTGCCGTTTATAGAAAAGGTAGTTTTCTATTTTTATGACACAGAGAAAGCTCTCTTGAATGCTATAAAAAGCGGAGCGGTTACCGGTGCCGGCACGTCGTCCTTAAGTGGATTGGGGGGGGCTGATCTAGCCAATCTGAAAGTCTATACTTACCAGTTACCTCAATACAAGGCGGTCTACGTTAACCAACTCGGAGGTAACCAAGCTCTGGCCGACAAAGCAGTCCGGCAAGCTTTGGCGCTTTCTACTAATAAAGAGAAGATCATCCGCGATGTGACTGATGGCAACGCGGTGCCAGTGGACAGTCCGATCCTGCCGGGGTTCTGGGGGCACCTCCCGGAGATTAAGAAATATAGCTTTGATTTTATCGCCGCACGGGATGTGCTGCACAAAGCGGGCTGGAAGGATGCTGACGGGGACGGGTTTTTGGAGAAAGGGAACGTCAGGCTATCGTTCTCGCTAAGCTTCAAAGACGATAAGGCCAATCGCGCGATCGCCGAGATTCTATCTTCAGACTGGGAAGCAGTTGGGGCGGAGGTCACCGTTGTGCCGATTGAACCGACAGAGCTCTTCGATAGGGTTATTAGGCCCCGCGACTATGACTTGCTTATCTTCGGGCAAGACTTGGGCACCGATTCGGATCCGTATGTCTACTGGCACAGTAGCCAGACCACTGATCCGGGGCTAGCCCTCTCAGTTATGTACGACAAGGATATTGATAACAATCTTGAAATGGCGCGCCTAGCCGGCAATTTGAGCCGGGCGATTAGTTATTATCATCGCTTCCAAAATGCTTTTGCCGATTTGGTACCGGCCATCTTGCTGTACCAACCTAACTTTATCTATCTGGTTGATGGCAAGGTCAAAGGTGTTACCCAAGAGATCAACCTTAGCACCATCACCGACCGGTTTATTAACATTGCTGACTGGTACATCAAATTCAGGAAAACTGCCTCCGGGGAGGAAGCTTCCCCTGATATAATAGATAGTGGAGGCACTCTCGAGATAGAAGATAGTCCAACAGCAGGGTAACCTCCCTTGACAAAGGGCCACCATAGGTGGTTTAATCACCTGACACTTTGGGGGGCGAGTGGTGAAATGGTATACACGCTAGGTTAAGGGCCTAGTGGGGAAACCCGTGGAGGTTCGAGTCCTCTCTCGCCCACCACGGGCACTTAGCTCAGTGGTTAGAGCATCCGGCTTACATCCGGGAGGTCGGGGGTTCAAATCCCTCAGTGCCCACCACGGGGCGGGTGGTGGAACGGTATACACGAAGGACTTAAAATCCTTTGCCGTAAGGCTTGTGGGTTCGAATCCCACCCCGCCCACCACGTCGGAATAGCTTCATTTCACGCTAAATCGGCACAGCCGATTTAGCTATTAACATTCAGCAATTCCTCCTTTTCAAATCACAAACATCTTTGGGCTCCCGCCCCATGATTGGTTTGTGATTTGAGGGGCAAGGCTTCGCCTTGGTGGGTAATTTGGGTAAAATGATTACTGGTTGATATGCCGCGATAGCTCAGTTGGTAGAGCGAGGGCCTGAAGAGCCCTGCGTCGGGGGTTCGATTCCCTCTCGCGGCACCACAAACCACTCACCTTTGGCTCGGGTTTGTGGCGCAGCCACAATATGTCAATTGTTTAGTGGTTTGTGCCATGCACCGGAGCGGAGCGACTGGTGCTGTGGCCATCAGCTTAACAGCAGGCGAGAGTAGTTCAGTGGTAGAACGTCTCCTTGCCAAGGAGAAGGCCGCGGGTTCGACTCCCGTCTCTCGCTCCATAGTAAAGCATCTTAATATGGCAGTTCTTAGCGATAGGTCGATCAAACAGGCGATTGAGAGCGGGCGCGTCAAGATAGAGCCATACGATCCTGCTTTGGTGCAGCCGGCGAGCTTAGATGTTCGCTTGGGCAATGAGTTTAAGGCATTCCGCAACCATGCCCAGACCTGTATCGACCCCACGCAGCCCAACCAGTTGACCGAGAGCATAACAGTAAAAGAGGGTCAGTTTTTCATCATTCACCCCGGCGAGTTTATCTTGGGCACCACTTTAGAAGTTATGACCTTAAGCGACGATATAGTGGTGAGGTTAGAGGGCAAAAGCTCGATGGGGCGGATGGGGCTCTTGATCCATGCTACAGCTGGCTTTGTTGACCCAGGGTTTTCTGGCCAGCTGACACTGGAGATCAGCAATATTTCTAATCTACCGATCAAGCTCTACCCAGGAATGCGCATCGGTCAAGTGTCGTTCCATCCCTTAGACCAGCCCGCCGAGAAGCCTTATGGCTCTCGGGGGGTAGGCAAATACCAAGGGCAGATGGGTCCGACCGAAAGCCGGGTTGCCGAGGAGGGCTCTCCCGAGGTTTGATATCTAAAGTTTGGCCAGGTGTCCGAGTGGTTAGGAAGAGGTCTGCAAAACCTCGTACAGGGGTTCGATTCCCCTCCTGGCCTCCAGGGGCGGGTGGCGGAACGGTAGACGCGCTACGTTCAGGTCGTAGTGGGAGCAATCCCGTGGAGGTTCGATTCCTCTCCCGCCCACCACTCGACTCATTTCGAACAAAAGTTCGAAATTCGCTCGTGGTCTCCATTGCAAATAAGGTTTGCAATTCTGACCAAGTAGCTGAATGAGTCGAGTGTCTCGAGCGCAGTTGAGAGGCATAATAGCTCTATTCCTCTCTCGCCCGCCAATCATTATTGAGAGATGAGTAAGTTAGAACAGTATAGTAGGCGGTATGCCTACAAAGTAAGACACAAGTATCGGCAAGATCCCTTCGCTTTTATGGTGCTGTGGGCGCTGTTCTTTAGTGCGATCTTTCTAATCTTTGCTTTTCGGGGGTTGATCGCTGTTACGTTTATGAGGGAGATCGATACGGGTACCTCCACCTCTGCCCCGGCGGTCACCGAGGAGATAGCTGCCGATGAGGGAACTACTGAGAACGCCCCCGCTTCTACAACGCCACTGTCCGATATCCAGGCCAGCGGTGATACCTATACCGTTAAATCTGGGGACAGCCTATACGGTATAGGCCTAGAGCTGGGCAAGGATTGGAAGGTGATCGCTGAGCTTAACGGGATTGGGCCACCGTACAGCTTAGGCGTAGGACAAGTGCTAAAACTGCCATAGTCTTGAAGAGGGTTATTGCGCTTTTATTACTGGCTTTGATCATTCTGGCAACGGCATCAACGGTCGGTGTCGGTTTTTATTTATCTCCCCAAGATGAGCTAGCACCTGCCGATGCTATTGTGGTGATCAGCGGTGGGGAGACTGCTTTGAGGGTTAAGGAAGGAGTTTCTCTATACCAATCTGGCTGGGCACCGCTTATAATCATGTCTGGTGCCGCTAGAGATGAAGGGATAGCCAATGCTGTCTCGATGAAGCAGATGGCAATTAACTTGGGAGTGCCAGCGGATAGTATCTTGGTAGAGCCGGAATCGATCAATACATTTGAGAATGCTACCTTAGTCCGGAAGATCATTAAGGAACAGAAAGCGAGCCAGATAATCTTGGTTACCTCGCCTTACCACCAGCGCCGGGCATCCATAGTTTTTCATAAAGCCTTAAGTGAACTACCGGTTACAATTATTAATCACTCTGCTTTAGATTCCGCTTGGCGCAAAAATGGCTGGTGGATGGATGGCTGGGCGCGGCGCCTGACTACAAGTGAGCTTAAAAAAATAGTTTATACCCAGGTAGTACCGTTCCAATATCAGAAATGAATAGGTATAATAGACAGGTAATTTTAAGTACAGCGAGGTGATGCTATGACAGGTCTAGTATGGTTTCTCATTATCTTGGCCATTGTTTTGGCGATTTGGGTGGTGGGGATGTTCAACCGGTTAGTGGTCCTAAAGAACCGGGTGGCGGAAGCTGACAGCGATGTCGATGTACAGCTTAAGCGCCGGCACAACCTGATACCTAATATAGTTAACACGGTCAAAGGCTACGCTACCCACGAAAGTGAAGTGTTCGAGAGAGTAACCCAAGCCCGTAGTGCAGCCGTGGGAGCCGCTAGCGGCAATATGCAGAATAAGGCCCAGGCGGAGAACGCTCTGACCTCAACTCTGCGGTCACTGTTTGCGGTAGCCGAGAACTACCCTCAGCTGAGAGCTAATGAAAACTTTTTAGCCCTTCAAGAGGAGCTCTCTGACACCGAGAATAAGATCATGTCAGCGCGTCGTTTTTACAACACCAATGTTAAAGACTTTAACACACGTCAAGAAGTCTTTCCCAGCAGCCTAATCGCCAAGCTGTTTAATTTCAAAAAGTCCGAACTCTTTGAGCTCACGGATATCGCTGAGCGTGAAGTTCCACACGTAGATTTCAGTGAGCCCCAGAGCCAGTAATTACTAACTCATGTACGAGCAAATCGCAGCTAATCGCCGCAAGACGATCATTCTGGTGGTAGTGTTTTTACTGTTGTTGATGGGTTTAGGTTACGGTCTCTCACTCTATTTTGATAGCTGGGCGATATTAGTGGTAGCAGTAATGTTAAGTGTCGGCATGAGTTGGTGGAGCTACTTTTATGGCGATCGAACAATTCTAGCAGTATCAGGAGCTCAGCCGATTGACCCTGAACATGACTTAACGCACCGGAAGGTGCTCCACCTAGTTGAAAATCTATGTATCGCCTCCGGCCTCCCCCAGCCTAAAGTTCTTATCATTAATGATGCTGCGCCCAACGCATTGGCTACTGGTCGCGATCCCCAGCATGCGAGTATTGCCCTGACCACTGGATTAATTGCTAAGTTAGACAAGTCAGAGCTGGAAGGAGTGATCGCCCATGAGCTTTCCCATATCAAGAACTATGATATCCTCTTAGCTACGATAGTAGTAACCTTAGTAGGAGTAGTGGTGCTGATATCGGACTGGGCGTTGCGAGCGCGCTGGCAGGGTGAGCGCCGGGAGGGTAGCGGGATAATTATAGTGGTTGCTCTGATTTTGGCTATCCTCTCGCCGCTTTTAGCCCGGCTGATATATTTTGCGATATCCCGCCGCCGCGAGTATCTGGCTGATGCATCGGGGGCGCTGATGACCCGTTATCCTGAAGGATTAGCTCGGGCACTTGCTAAGATTAGTTCTGATACACACCAACTAAGGACTGCCAATCGGGCTACCGCGGGCCTATTTATCGTGAGTCCATTAAAGCGGGCTACTGCCATCATCGGGCTTTTCTCTACCCACCCGCCCATTGAAAAGAGAATAGAGGCGTTAAATAATATGAGCGTATGAAGTTGGGGATAAGTAAAGTAGGGAGCATTGGAGTATGGGCTATCTTGTTAGTAGTAGTCCTGTCGGCAGCGAGTTGCCGTTCGAGCATAACTAGCGTCGGGCGGGTAGCCGTAGCTACCCAGGTTGGCAGCGATAATGCTCCGGTGGGAAAGCCCCAACTGATTATCCTATCAACCGTCCCGGCTATCTATCTCTCGGCAGAGGTCGTGAGCGCTAAACCGGGGACCAAGGTAGATGTTGAGTGGCGTTACGTTACGGGGGGGCAAACTATTGCTACAGAGTCTTTCCGAGGGGGACGGAGCGCGGAGTCTCCCCATGAATTTGTCACGGGGCTTCAGCCCACAACCAGCTTTCTGTCCTCGAGGATTGATCGGGATAACCTAAGTTGGCCGCTGGGATCCTATGAAGCGACTCTCCGGCTTGATGGAGAGGAGGTCCAAAGAGTCGGGTTTAATGTTGTAGCAGATAAGGATTTTGAGGAGTTTTCTAGAAAAGCAATGGTTAAAAACCTGTATCTAGGTAGCCAGGTTAACAACCAAAATCAGATTACTATTCCCACTACTACTTTCCAGCGCAACCAGGGCAAGATCTATGCAGTGGCTTTGTTCCAAAGTGTCCCCGCTGGGACCACCGTAAGGGCAGTTTGGAAGCATCTGGATAGCGGTAAGCTAATTAATGATTTCTCAGCTTCGTTTAGCGGCAGCGGATATCTGCCTTTCGATATCAGCTTAAGCCGGTTCAGCCGCCTATGGCCCGATGGACTGTGGCCAGCTGGCACTTACGAGGTGTCTCTCTATGTGGATAACACACAGGTTACCACCAGGAATTTCTTCATTTCCTAAGGGGTAAGTATAGGGGATTATCCCCATGTCACTGCTGGTGGAAAAGGGTAGGGAGCGGACTATTGACAAATCCAGGGGTAGTTGCTACGGTTTATCTATGACCCAGCGATAAAATACAAGCGTCCAGATGCGGCTTTTTGGTCTGTAGTATCAAAAGGGCAATTTTTTATGTTGTCAAAAAACTATCAACTATTAGCGCCCACTACTGATAACTCCACTTTCGATAATAAATGGTATGTCTCCGCTCGGGATGCCATTGATCTGCCTAATCTGAACTCGCTGCAGATAGAATCTTATAATTGGTTCCTCAAGGAGGGGCTTAAGGATCTCTTTGATGAGATTAGCCCGGTTGAAGATCTGACCGGCAAGAATCTGGAGCTCCATGTAGTGGACTACTATCTGGAGGACCCCAAAGTTGACGAGAGCACTGCCCGGGAAGCTGACGCTACCTACGAAGCCACCTTGCGGGTGAAGCTGCGGCTCATCAACAAAGAAACTGGCGAGATCAAAGAGCAGGAAGTATTTTTAGGCGATATTCCCATGATGACTGGATCTGGGACATTCATCATCAATGGGGTGGAGAGAGTAGTAGTGTCCCAGCTGATTCGCTCAGCTGGGGTTTTGTTTACCCGCGAGGAAGGGCTCATGTATGGCCAACATGGGGCTAAGATCATTCCGGAAAGGGGCGCTTGGCTGGAGATTGAGACCAACAGCAAGGGGATCTTATCAGTCAAGATCGATCGCAAACGCAAGACCTATCTCACTACCCTGCTGCGCGCCTTTGGGTTAGGGAGCGACAGTGAGCTGATTCAAGCTTTCCGGGACGTTAACAATAACCCTAAATACGATTACATCAGAAATACACTGGACAAAGATCCATCCAAATCGAGCGACCAAGCCATCTTAGAAATCTATAAGAAGGTCAGGCCGGGAGATCTGGCTACTGTGGATAACGCCCGGAGCTTATTCAGTAATATGTTTTTGAACTTCCGCCGTTATGACCTGTCGGGCGTTGGCCGGCATAAGATCAACAAGCGTTTAAAGCTCGACATCCCCAATAACAAAAAGTTTAGGGTACTTACTTTGGATGATCTCGTGGCCATAACGCGCGAGATCATTCGTCTTAATAATGAGGGCGGCCCGGCCGATGACGTTGATAATCTAAAGAACCGGCGGGTCAGGGCCGTCGGTGAGTTAGTACAGACTAAGTTCAGGACCGGGCTACTTAGGGTGGAGCGGATCATTAAAGATAGGATGAGCGTTTCGGATATCCATACGGTAACGCCGGCTCAGCTTATCAATGCCCGGCCGGTTACCGCTATCATGCAGGAGTTCTTTGGCAGTTCACAGCTTAGTCAGTTTATGGACCAGACCAATCCTTTGGCTGAGCTGGAGCATAAGCGCCGGCTTTCGGCGATGGGTCCGGGAGGTCTCTCGCGTGAGCGAGCCGGTTTTGATGTCCGCGATGTGCATCCTTCCCACTATGGCAGGATCTGCCCTATCCAGACTCCCGAGGGGCAGAACATCGGTTTAGTCGGACAATTAGCATCGTTTGCCAAGGTCAATAACTACGGCTTTATTGAGACGCCGTACCGCAAGGTAGTCCACGATGTACCTAACGACGGAGTATCGGCGGTGGGCCAGGTGGCCTTTGGGGACATTACCGCGCCCGGCAGCAGTAAAGTCTTGGTGAAAATAGGAGAGACTATTGACTCGGCTACAGCGAAAGTACTGGCCCAGTATAAAGATATAAATAGCGTACCAATCCGGGCACGGATTAGCTCCCAAGTTGATTATATGGATGCCCATGCAGAAGAGATGCTAACCATTGCTCAAGCCGGCTTACCACATGACTCTAATGGTGTCATCACTAAAAACAAGGTAGCCGCCCGCCAGAGCGGGGAGCCCACCACGGCATCAGTAGGGCGCATCCATTATGTCGATGTTTCGCCTCGGCAGATCGTGAGCATAGCGACCTCATTGATCCCTTTTGTTGAGCACGACGATGCCAAGCGGGCGTTGATGGGATCAAATATGCAACGCCAAGCAGTACCCTTGGTAAAGCCCCAAGTGCCCGTGGTGGGTACTGGCATGGAGGGAGCAGCAGCAACGGGATCCGGCTGGGTAATTGTGGCCCCGGTGGCGGGCAAGATTAAATATGTTGATGCCAAGCGCATTGAGCTTGTGGGTGAGCGGGACCACAAGACTTATCGGTTTGATCTAACCACTTTCCAGCGGTCTAACTACGAAACTAATCTGCACCAGAGGCCTATCGTCACCCAAGGCCAAAGTGTTAAAAAGGGCGAAGCGCTGTGTGATGGGCCAGCTATTAGAAACGGTAAGCTGGCGCTCGGTGCCAACCTGATCGTGGCTTTCATGCCCTGGGGTGGTGCTAACTATGAAGACGCGATCATTATCTCTGATCGGTTAGTCAAGGAGGATGTCTATAGCTCAATCCACATCAAGCGCGAGGAGATTGATGTGCGTGAGACTAAGCTGGGGGCAGAAATCACCACGCGAGATATTCCTAACGTGGGGGAGGATGCAGTAGCGGATTTGGATGAAGATGGAATAGTTAGGATCGGTGCCCGAGTTAAAGCTAACGATATCTTAGTAGGCAAGATTACGCCTAAAGGTGAGACTGAACTAACCGCCGAGGAACGCTTGCTTCGAGCAATCTTCGGGGAGAAGGTTAAAGATGTTAAAGACACATCTCTTCGGCTTCCCCACGGCGGTTACGGCAAGGTAGTTAGTGTTAAGATCTTCGATCGCGATAAGGGCGATAAGCTGGAAGTAGGTGTATTGAAGCGCATCTATGTTTACATTGCCCAACTTAGGAAGATCTCTGTCGGCGACAAGCTGGCTGGGCGGCATGGCAACAAAGGGGTCATCTCAAGGATCCTTCCGCAAGCCGATATGCCATTTCTGGCCGACGGCATGCCGGTGGATATCATCCTAAATCCCTTGGGCATTATCTCCCGCATGAATTTAGGGCAAGTATTGGAGACCCATCTGGGTTGGGCTGCTGCTCGGCAGGGATTCAATGCCGTTAACCCAGTCTTTGAAGGCATTGATATGGAGGGCATTGTGGAGGAGCTTATAAAGGTTGGATTGCCTGAGGACGGCAAGGTGCAGCTTTATGATGGTCGCACCGGTCGACCCTTCGATCAGAAGACCACGGTCGGCCTTATCTATATGCTCAAACTTATTCATATGGTTGACGACAAGATTCATGCTCGCTCAATCGGCCCTTACGCGCTGGTGACCCAACAGCCCTTGGGGGGCAAAGCCCAGCTTGGTGGCCAACGACTAGGCGAGATGGAGGTCTGGGCCCTGGAAGGGTACGGAGCCGCCCACACCCTGCAGGAGATGCTGACCATTAAATCCGACGATGTGTTGGGGCGATCTCGAACCTATGAAGCAATTATCAGAAATGAGGAGATCCAAAAGCCCCAGACTCCCGAAGCTTTTAATGTTATCGCCAAGGAGCTTCAAGGATTGGGCCTCAATATAGAGCTGCTAGACAAAGACGGCAAACCCATCAATGAAGTTATCCCTAAAAAACTTAAGAAGAGATAGCATGAACCCAGTTACCCCCACAGATAGGAGCATGCGCAAGCGCCCCTCGGCCGAATCCTTCGCTGCGGTGCGGATCTCTTTGGCCTCCCCCGAGCAGATCCTGGCTTGGTCTCATGGGGAGGTGACCAAGCCGGAGACCATTAACTACCGTACGCTCAAACCAGAGAAGGACGGGCTATTTGATGAGCGCATATTTGGCCCCACTAAGGATTGGGAGTGTTACTGCGGCAAGTATAAAAAGGTCCGCTATAAAGGCGTTGTTTGCGATAAATGTGGTGTGGAGGTTACCAGATCAGTGGTCCGGCGCGAGCGCATGGGACACATTGGACTAGCCGTGCCGGTTAGTCATATCTGGTATCTTCGGGGGGCCCCATCCCGGCTGGCGCTGGCCTTGGATGTGCAGTCCAAACGGCTTGAGCAGGTCATCTACTTTGCTGCTTACATTATTACCGAAGTCGATGAGGAGGCCAGAAAACAGGCCTTAGATCAGCTCGCTTCCGAATACAGCCAACATACTAAAGCGCTTAAAAATGAGTACAAGACTAAGACCAGTGACACTAAGGCCCAAGAACGAACCCGGCTCACTAAGGAGCTTTCTGACAAGCTGGATAAGCTCAAGGCGGCCTACCACACGGCCATTACCGAGATTCATGATCTTAAGGGACATCGGATTATCTCCGAGCTGGAGTATCGAGACCTGTCACTTAAGTATGGCTCGGTCTTCAAGGCTGGCATTGGCGCCGAAGCGGTCTTTGGACTAGTCAGCCACATTGATTTGGTGGCCCAGGTTAAAGCGTTAAGGCACGAGCTTAAAGAAGCATTGGGCCAAAAGCGCAAGCGTCTGCAGAAAAGACTGCGCCTACTGGAGGGGCTGACGAAAGCCCACTTGCGGCCAGAATGGATGCTCGTTAAAAACCTGCCGGTGATCCCGCCGGATCTACGACCTATGGTCCAATTGGATGGTGGACGGTTTGCCACATCCGATCTTAATGATTTATATCGGCGAGTGATCAATCGTAACAACCGCTTAAAAAAGCTACAGGATATTGGTGCTCCGGAGGTTATTACTAGAAACGAAAAGCGGATGTTGCAGGAAGCAGTTGATGCCCTCTTTGATCTGACTGCCCGGGAAGCTTCCACCTCCACTACTAGCAAACGTAAGCTTAAATCTCTCGCTGATCTGCTGCGCGGGAAGCAAGGTCGCTTCCGGCAGAACCTCTTGGGTAAGCGCGTTGACTACTCCGGCCGCAGCGTCATCGTGGTCGGCCCAACCCTAAATCTGTATGAGTGCGGGATCCCCAAGGGCATCGCCCTTGAGATATTTAAACCGTTCGTGATCTCGATCTTAGTCAGGAATGAGGTTGTCCATAATGTCAAAACTGCCAGCAAGATGGTCGAGAAGCAGGTGCCGGAGGTGTGGGATGCCCTCGATGAAGTTATCGGTAAATACTACGTGCTTTTAAACCGTGCCCCTACTCTGCATCGCCTGGGTATCCAGGCCTTTAAACCAGTGTTGGTGGAAGGCAACGCTATCCAGTTGCATCCGCTAGTCTGTACCGCCTATAACGCTGACTTCGATGGTGACCAGATGGCTGTCCATCTGCCCCTGTCGCAACCGGCGCAGGAGGAAGCCCGGGAGATCATGCTATCTGTTAGGAACCTTCTGAAACCCGCTACTGGCGATCCGATCATTGTGCCTGGTCAGGATGTGGTGCTGGGCTGCTATTACATGACGCTCAGTAAGCCCATTGAGGATGGGCTTGCTTTACCGCTGTTCGATGATCTCCAAGAAGCCCTGCTAGCATTTGACAACGGCCGGATTAACTATCATGATCCGGTCCGGGCCCGGGTTAATGGGGTAATAGTAACCACCACTTTAGGGCGGTTACTATTTAATCAAGTTATTCCTCCGGAGCTAGGTTTTATCAATGAAGTTGTTACCAAACAGACACTCAAGCGGGTTATTAATCAGGTACACGCCCGATTCGGTGATGAAACTACTGCCAAATTTGCCGATGATCTCAAAAATACCGGCTTTAGTTTCGCTACCAGCTCCGGGACGACCTTAAGCGTGGGTGATCTGCACATTCCTGATGAGAAAGCGGAGATAGTACGTGTTGCAGAAGAGAAGATTGAACAGATTCGTCAACAGTACAAAGATGGGCTCATCACTGTTGATGAGCGCCGCCGCCTCTCAACTAAGTTGTGGGGGGAGATTAAGGAAACGATCGAAGATCTCGTTTCTAAAAGCGATGATCTCTTTAGCCCTGTCTATATGATGATTGATTCGAAGGCCCGCGGCAGTGCCGAGCAGCTTAATCAGATGGTAGGGATGAAGGGGGTGGTGGTGAATCCGGCCGGTGTAAAGATTGAGCTACCCGTTAAATCCAACTACAAGGAAGGCCTAACCTCATTGGAGTACTTTATCTCCACTCATGGTGCCCGAAAAGGCGGTGCTGATACAGCCCTAAGAACATCGGATGCCGGATATCTGACTCGCCGTTTGGTAGATGTAGCTCAGGATGTGGTGGTGGCCGAGGAGGATTGTGGTACCAAGCAAGGTCGGACGGTTCACCTTGAAGATGCTCGAGCTATTAATGAAACCCTATCCTCAACTGTGCGCGGCCGATTCTTGGCCGAGGCGGTAAGAGATCAAAAGGGAGGAGTGCTGCTGAAGGCTGGAACATTCTTAGATGAATCCAATGTCTCTCTGCTTGATGAGCATGGTATTAAAGAGGTAGTGGTGCGCTCACCCTTGGGTTGCGTTGCCCGAAAAGGTGTCTGCCGGAAATGTTACGGGACAGACTTGGCCCGAGGTAGCTTAGTGAAGCTGGGTGAAGCAGTGGGGATCGTCGCAGCCCAAAGCATTGGTGAGCCCGGGACGCAGCTAACGATGCGCACCTTCCACACCGGTGGTGTGGCTAGCGCTCTGGATATCACCCAGGGTCTGCCCCGGGTTGAGGAGCTCTTTGAAGCCCGGACCCCTAAGGTGGAAGCTATTCTGGCCGAGCGCGATGGCAGGGTCAAACTAACCGAGATCAGCGGGCGCAAGTTCCTGCAGCTTTTAGCTGCAGTTGAACACACCGTAGAACTGCCTAAGGGCAGTGGGGTTACCCTCAAGGTTCAAGATGGCCAGGAAGTCAAAAAAGGCGATGTGATAGCTCAAGATAAGGATGGCCTCCCTATTGAGGCCACGGTCTCTGGTACGGTGGTCTTAAGTGGCAGCCGTCCCCGTATCGTTTATAAGAAGAAAGAGGCGTTTGAATATCCTATCACCTCGAATATATTTGTGCGGGCTCTTGACGGGCAGGAGGTTAAAAAAGGAGAGCGGTTAACTGAAGGGCACTATAACTTACGCGACTTGCTCCGGCTTAAAGGCGAGCCAGCCGTTAAGCGTTATATCATTAATGAGATCCAGAAGATCTACGCTCTCCAGGGCCAGAACATTAATGATAAGCATGTTGAGATCATCATCAGCAAGATGTTCGGTCGGACGCGCATTAAGGAAGAAGGGGACAGCCACTATATGGCGGGTGAGGTGATCTCCCGCTTGCGCTTCCAGGAAGAGGTCGAGAAGCTTAAAACGGCCGGCAAGACACCACCCATCTGCGAGAACCTGCTGCTGGGCATCTCTAAGGCGGCCTTGAGCACAGAAGGGTTCTTATCCGCCGCCTCTTTTCAAGAGACTACGAGAGTATTGGTCGAGGCGGCCACCACGGGTACAGTCGATTATCTGACCGGCCTTAAAGAGAATGTGATCATTGGCCGGCTGATCCCTGCTGGTACTGGTTTCAGGGAGAGGGCCGGGGCCAAAACTGCCGATACTGATGAGGATACTGCCGAGTAGCCCAAATGTTTCGGATTGACAGATATACCAGAGGAGGTTTAAATAAGTGGGTATAAAAATTTATTGTAGTAATCCCCCGGACACATCCTATGCCTACCATTAACCAGTTAATCCGCCGAGCGCGCCGCCACGCGAAAAAGAAATCCAGATCACCCGCTCTGCAGACAAGTTTTAATACGATCAAAAACCGGACCATTAGACTTAAGCGGGGTTCGCCGCAAAAGCGGGGTGTCTGCATGAAGGTGACTACCACCACGCCCAAGAAGCCCAACTCGGCATTGCGTAAGATCGCTCGAGTCCGCCTGACTAACCGGATGGAGGTCACGGCGTACATCCCCGGCATCGGGCACAATTTACAAGAACACTCGATTGTGGTCATCCGGGGCGGGCGGGTAAAGGACTTGCCGGGTGTCCGGTATCACATCGTGAGAGGCACCTTGGATACTAGTGGAGTAGCCAGCCGCCAGCGTGGCCGCAGTAAATATGGGGCTAAAAAGGAGACCAGTAGCCGGCCGGCAGTGAAGGCAGCCAAAACCGAAGAAGCGAAAGAGTAAACTATGGCACGCAAGGCCCATACAATTCGGCGTTCCAATCTCCCCGATCGTAAGTTTGGCAATATTTTGCTACGGAAGTTTATTAATAAGGTAATGCTCAAAGGTAAGCGCACGGTGGCGGAGCAGGTGGTTTATGCCGCTTTGGAGCAGGCCAGCAAAAAGCTTAATAAGACTCCTCTGGAAATCTTTCAGGGAGCAATAGATAATGTTTCGCCGATGGTGCAGCTAAGAAGTCGGCGGATTGGTGGAGCTAACTACCAGATTCCGACCGAGGTCAGCTCAGATCGCAAAGTGGTTCTGGCGATGCAGTGGATTATCGCTGCCGCTAGGATGCGCAAGGGTATGCCCATGGCCGCCAAATTAGCAGTTGAGTTAGTAGATGCTTTCAACAATACGGGTGGGGCGGTCAGGAAGAAGGATGAGACGCATAAGATGGCAGAGGCCAATAGGGCATTTGCCCACTTCGCGAGATTTTAACAGATAAGCAGCTATGGCGGAGAGACAATACTCATTGGCGAATACGCGGAATATTGGCATCATTGCTCACATTGACGCGGGCAAGACGACGGTGACCGAGCGGATTTTATTTTACACCGGCAAGACTTACAAGATTGGCGAGGTGCATGAAGGCGAAGCGGTGATGGATTGGATGGAGCAGGAACGCGAGCGCGGCATCACTATCACCTCGGCTGCCACCACCTGTTTTTGGAACGATACCCGCATTAATATCATTGACACTCCCGGTCACATTGATTTTACGGTCGAAGTACAGCGCTCCTTAAGAGTTTTGGATGGGGGAGTGGTAGTCTTCGACGGGGTAGCGGGAGTGGAGCCACAATCCGAAACGGTCTGGCGCCAGGCTGACAAGTATCACGTACCCCGGATCTGTTTTGTTAACAAGATGGACCGGATGGGAGCGGATTTTTATGCTAGCTTTAAATCAATCAAGGACCGGCTGGGTGCCAATGCAGTAGCAGTGCAGCTGCCGATCGGTGCAGCGGAAAGTTTTCAAGGGGTAATCGATCTTCTGATAGAGAAAGCCTACTATTTTGAGGGCGATCTAGGGCAGGAAGTTAAAGAGACCGAGGTCCCTGCCGAGATGATTGACCAGGTTCGAAAGTACCGCCACCATCTTTTAGAGAAGATAGTTGAAACAGAGGAGGAGTTGCTGGGGAAGTTCTTGGCCGATCAGGCGCTGACGGTCGATGAGCTGAAACATGCCCTGCGGGAAGCGGGAGTCAGCAATCAGGTTGTGCCAGTGCTGTGCGGCTCCGCCCTCAAAAATAAAGGGGTCCAGCAGCTGTTGGATGCAGTGGTTGAATACCTGCCGAGCCCCCTGGATGTCCCACCGGTCGAAGGCATAATGATTGGAACCGACGAGAAGGTGATCCGCCCCGCCAGTGACGACGAGCCCTTTACCGCTCTGGCTTTTAAAGTGGCCACCGACCCTTTTGTGGGCAAGCTCATCTACTTTAGGGTCTATGCAGGCACTCTTAAGGCAGGCTCCTATATTTATAATTCCACCAAAGATCGCAAAGAACGGGTTGGCCGAATCTTAAGGATGCACAGTAATCACCGCGAGGAGGTAACCGAGATCTTCGCAGGAGAGATTGGTGCCTTGGTTGGTCTCAAGAGCGCTACCACGGGGGATACGTTAGTGAGCGAAGGAGATAAAATCGTACTGGAATCCATTGAATTCCCAGAGCCAGTTATCGCCGTGGCGGTGGAGCCCAAGTCCAAGGCCGACCAAGAGAAGATGGGTTTAGCTGTAGCTAAACTGGCAGAAGAGGACCCAACTTTCCAGGTTAAAACTGATGAAGAGAGCGGCCAGACCATCATCAGTGGCATGGGTGAGCTGCATCTGGACATTATCGTTGACCGGATGAGGCGGGAGTTTAGTGTCGAAGCCAATGTCGGCAAACCGCAGGTGGCCTACCGAGAGACTATTACTAAAGACGCCGATGTGGAAGCCAAATACATTCGCCAGACTGGCGGTCGAGGCCAGTATGGCCATGCGGTGGTTTTATTTGAGCCGCTCGAGCGCGGCAAGGGATTTGAG
>META01000002.1:50263-50369 GCA_001772255.1 candidate division Kazan bacterium RBG_13_50_9
GGTGACCCCGGAAGAGTTTGCCGGGGATGTGATGGGGGATCTCAATGCCAGGCGGGGCCGGATCGAGGGGCTATCGGAGAGAGCGGGGGCCAAGGTCATTGACGCT
>META01000002.1:50388-62863 GCA_001772255.1 candidate division Kazan bacterium RBG_13_50_9
GTATTTTCTAACAGTAAATAGATTTAACCTAATTAAAGGAGAAGATTATGGCAGAAGCTTTCAAGCGGGATAAGGTCCACGTGAATGTCGGCACGATCGGCCATGTTGACCACGGTAAAACTACCCTAACCGCAGCCATCACCCAGGTATTGGCCAATAAGGGGTTAGCCCAGGCCAAGAAGTTTGAGGATATTGATAACGCTCCCGAAGAGAAGGAACGGGGTATTACTATTGCCACTTCCCACCAAGAGTACGAGACCGCAAAGAGGCACTATGCCCACGTTGATTGCCCTGGCCATGCTGACTACATTAAGAATATGATCACCGGGGCAGCCCAGATGGACGCAGCCATTTTGGTGGTAGCCGCTACCGATGGCCCGATGCCCCAGACCCGGGAACACATCCTGCTCGCTAAGCAGGTAGGGGTGCCTCGGGTCATCGTCTTTATTAATAAGGTTGATCAGGTAGATGACCCCGAGCTGATTGATCTGGTCGAGCAAGAGATTCGGGACTTGCTTAAGAAATATGAGTTCCCCGGGGATGAGATTCCCGTAGTTAAGGGCTCGGCCCTTAAGGCCTTGGAGAACCCTACTGATGAGGCCGCTGCTAAGCCGATCCTGGAGCTGCTGGATGCCATGGATAACTATATCCCTGATCCAGTCAGGGATTTGGACAAACCGTTTTTGATGCCAGTTGAGGATGTCTTCTCCATCAAGGGACGGGGCACGGTGGCCACTGGCCGGGTAGAGCTAGGCGTCGTTAAGGTTAATGACGAGGTTGAGATCGTCGGGATTAAACCCACTAAAAAGGTGGTGGTCACTGGCGTTGAGATGTTCCGTAAGATGTTAGATCAGGGCCAGGCCGGCGATAATATTGGGGCTTTACTCCGGGGGATTGAGCGCAATGAGATCGAAAGAGGCCAGGTATTAGCTAAGCCCGGTTCAATCACTCCCCATGCCGAGTTTGAAGCCGAGGTATATATCTTGAGCAAAGAGGAGGGTGGTCGCCACACTCCATTCGCCAAGGGTTACAAGCCTCAGTTCTATATCCGAACCACTGATGTGACTGGAGAGGTTGAGCTGCCCCCTGACCGTGAGATGGTGATGCCAGGTGATACGGTCCACTTCAAGGTGAAATTAATCGTGCCAGTGGCGATGGAGGAAGGGCTGCGCTTCGCTATCCGCGAAGGCGGTAAGACGGTTGGGGCCGGCGCAGTAACCAAGATCCTTAAATAACCCCCGAGTAAACCCTTAAGCCCTGCCCAATGCGGCAGGGCTTAGCTCTGCCCTCCACTTGATAATTAAAATCTTAATATGCCCAAAGGTACGTCCAGCAAAAAGCAGGAAAGCAGTGCGCAGGCAGCCCCTAAGCAGCGGATCAGGATTAGGTTGAAAGCATACGACCATCGCATTATTGACCAGTCCGCAAGGCTGATTGTGGAGACTGCCGAACGCACCGGTGCCAATGTTATTGGCCCGATTCCGCTCCCGACCGAAAGGAAGCTCTATACAGTTTTGCGGTCCACCTTTGTGCATAAGGATTCCCGAGAGCAGTTTGAGATGAGGATCCATAAGCGGCTGATCGAGATTACTGATCCCCGGCCCAAGACGATTGATGCGCTTACTAATCTCAATTTGCCGGCGGGAGTAAGCATAGAAGTTAAAATGTAAGATTTACAACCAGGTTATATTTTAAATCTTCGGCGGGGCTAGAATCCCTAAGAAGAAGGGTTGTAGTTTAGGTAAAAACATGACCGGTTTAGTTGCTCAAAAATCAGGTATGTCCCAGGTCATTCTTGATAGTGGTGAGGCCGTAGCGGTTACGCTGCTTAGGGCCCAACCCAATGTTGTGATTCGGTTGCGTTCTCACGATAAGGATGGATATAACGCAATCCAGGTCGGCAGTGGCGCCCGCAAACGCTATCCCAAGCCCCTCAAGGGTCAGCTGGGGGAGCTGGATGCTAAGGTGATTAAGGAAGTTAGGGTTGATAGCCTCGAGGGCCATAAGCAGGGAGAGACGCTTGATGTATCCCTATTTTCTGTAGGCGACAAGGTATCGGTTACCGGCATCTCCAAGGGCAAAGGATTCGCCGGGACGGTCAAACGGCATGGCTTCAGCCGAGGCCCTATGACCCACGGCCATGACCATCACCGGCAGCCAGGGTCGATCGGGGCCATGGGTATGCCCCGGGTTCATAAAGGCAAACGGATGGCGGGTCGGATGGGGGGTAAGCAGGTAACCACCCGCAACCTTATAGTGATGGCCGTGGACCCTAAAAACCAAACCGTTGCGCTTAAGGGGGCAGTGCCTGGAGCCAACCGGGACTGGGTATTGATTAAGAAACATGGATAAAGCTATTCATAAAACTGATTCGGTTGCTGCTCCGATGGCCTCATCGGCTGCGATCATGCCGGTTAAGCCAGAGATGTTTGGGGATGTCCAACTCTCTGCTAAAGCTCTGTCTCAAATCATCGTTAGCTTGCAGAGCAACCGCCGCCAAGCTCCCGCTCGTACCAAGACCCGGGGAGAGGTAGCGGGTAGCACTCGTAAGCCTTGGCGGCAGAAAGGGACTGGTAGGGCTAGAGTCGGCACCCGCCGGACTCCTCTATGGCGCGGTGGCGGAACTGTTTTTGGCCCCACCGGGAACAGGAACTTTACCCAAAAGATCAACCGCCAGGTTCTCCCTCAAGCCATCCGGGCGGTGCTGGCCAGCAAAGCCGCCAGAGGAGAGGTCTTAGAGGCCCAATCTGTCCCTCCCTCCACTAAGACCAAAACCAGCCTTGCCTGGCTGAGCTCGGTCTTAGACCCTAAGAGCAATTTAATAGTTGTGACTGAAGGCGACCTAAAGCTGATGCGTACCCTACGCAACGTTAGTTATATCAAGCCCGTGGCTACTGGCCGGTTAAGCCTTTTAGATATAGCCTGTCACCGCAAGGTTATCTTTCTGCCAGGCACTTTGGACCGACTCCAGGCCAAATTAGATAGATAGGTCAAAAAATGGGCACGATTATCAAACAACCAGTGATCTCTGAGAAAAGCATTCAGCTAGGCAGTACTAGTAAATATGCTTTTGTAGTAGATAAGCGGGCTAATGCTCCTGAGATCAAAAAGAGCGTTGAAGCTTTATTCAAAGTCAAAGTTCATAGAGTGAATATCATCACTACTCCTGGCAAGCCCAAGCGGATGGGAAGAATGCAGGTTAGGCGGGCCGGTTGGAAAAAAGCTATCGTCACTTTGATGCCGGGCTATAGTATTAAGCTATTCGAGGAGTCTAAAAAGAGTGGTAGTTAAGGTACTAAAACCGGTAACTGCGGGCAGACGAGGAATGAGCATAGTCCAGCGCTTCGGTGTTTTGACCAAAATCAAGCCCAATAAAGCGCTAACCCGGGGCGCCAAGCGTCAAAGTGGCCGTAATGCCCGTGGTGTTATCACAGTGCAAGCGCGCGGCGGCGGGGCGAAGCAGCGGATGAGACAGGTGGATCTTAAGCAGAGTAAGCTAGGCGTTCCCGCCACGATCAGGTCTATTGAGTATGACCCCAAGCGGTCTTCCTATATCGCTCTGGCTATATTTTTGGACGGCGAGAAGACATACATATTAGCCCCGCATGACCTGAAGGTAGGCGATAGGATCGTTTACAATCCCAATACCAAGGTCAAGCCCGGTAATCGCCTGATGCTTAAGAATATTCCGGCCGGGATCCCCATCCATAATATTGAGCTGCAACCGGGCCGGGGCGGGCAGCTAGTGAGATCGGCGGGTGGTGCCGCTACCATTACTAGCTTCGATAAGGATAAGGCACTAGTAAAAATGCCTTCTGGCGAGGTGCGGTTAGTTCCCAAAGAGGCCTTTGCCAGTGTGGGGCTACTATCTAACCCCGATCACTCACATATCTCTTTTGGGAAGGCTGGGCGCAGACGTAGGATGGGACATCGGCCCAGAGTCCGAGGCAAAGCTAAAAATCCGGTGGATCATCCCCATGGTGGGGGTGAGGGGGGTAGCCCAATTGGCTTGAAACATCCCAAAACTCCGACCGGTAAACCCACTAAAGGATATAAGACCCGGAAGAAGAGTAGATCAACCAAGCATATCGTTAAGCCTCGTGGCAAGAGACGGAGAGGAAGATAATGTCCAGGTCACTTAAAAAAGGATGGTACATCGATGCCAAGCTGCAGAAAAAAGTAGAGGCAGTGCGGGCGAGTGGCAGCAAGAGCCATATCCGGACTTGGGCCAGAGCCTCGACAGTTACGCCGGATATGGTGGGATTAACCATCGAGGTACATAATGGCAAGACTCATATCCCGGTGTTTATCTCAGAGAATATGGTAGGCCACAGGTTAGGGGAGTTTGCTCATACCCGCAAATTCGTTGGCCATGGTGGCAAGATGGCCAAAGAGCAAGCTAAGAAAGCCACTGCTGGCGGTGCCGAGGGTGGCAGTGAAGTACCGGCTAAGTAATAAGTGATGGAAGTCTCTGCCCACGCTAAATTTATCCGCATCAGTCCTAAAAAGGTCAGGCCTTTACTGAAAGACCTACGGGGGAAGAATGTTGAGGATGCCCTGGCAGTACTGCGGTATGCCCCCACCAAAGCCGGTAAGCTACTATATAAGCTTATTAGCTCGGCAGCCGCCAGTGCCAGTAATAACTATAATCTTAAGCCGAGCAACTTAGGCATTAAGACACTTACTGCTAATGATGCTCCTCGCTATAAACGCTATTGGCTCAGATCCCGTGGTTCATCCGACATTTTATTAAAACGCTCTGCTCACCTGTCGGTCACCTTAGAGGAGCTGATGCCAACCCCCCTGGTGAAGGAGAGGCCTCCAGTTAAGTCAGCTCCCGGCAGGAAGGCCAAATCGGAAGCCCTCTTAAAAGAGGCAGGAGCAGGCGCCCAGCCCAAGGCTGGTGAGCCCGAAAGCCAAACAGCGCAAGCAGCAGCTCCCCTGGCGGTGTCGTCTCCAAAAGAGTCCAGAAAGCAAAAACGTATGGATATTAAAAGAATCTTTCGTCGCACTACTAATAAATAATTACTATGGGTCAAAAGGTTAATCCAGTTAGTGCCCGATTGGGCTACACCGCCAAGTGGAGATCGCGGTGGTTTGATCTGAAAAACTACAAAACGAATCTCCTGGAAGATTATGAGATTCGCCAGATTATTAAAAAGGATTTGCGCAAAGCAGCGGTAGCCCGGGTTGATATTGAGCGGTTAGTCAATGAGATTGTGGTCAATATCTATACTGCCCGTCCCGGAATGATCATTGGCCGTGGCGGCGCAGGGGTAGAGGGGCTTAAGCAAAAGATCAAAAAAGCGATCGGCAGAAGCGTTAAGATCGATATCACTGAGGTAAGGAATCCGGAAGGTGACGCTGCCGTTGTTGCCCACCAGATCGTTGAGCAGATCGAGAAGAGGATCCCTTTCCGCCGGGCTATTAGGGGCGCTTTGGATGCGGCTCACCGCAGCAAGATTGATGGGATCAAGATTATTATTGCAGGGCGGCTTAATGGTGCTGACATTGCTCGTCGGGAGCTGTTCATCCATGGTAAGGTCCCTCTTCATACGCTGCGTCATTACATCGATTATGCCGGTGATGTAGCCTATACCACCTACGGCACAGTGGGGGTTAAGGTTTGGATATTCAAAGCGGGCGAGATTGATGTCGACCGGAGCGTGCCCAAAGCGGATACTTCAAAGTAACCTACTATGTTAGTCCCCAAAAAAGTTAAGTACAGAAAACAGCAGCGCGGGAGCATGAAGGGCCAGGCTACTCGCAGCACAGAGGTGTCTTTTGGGAAATTTGGCCTCAAGGCCCTTAGTCGAGGGTGGATCACCTCCCGCCAGATCGAGGCTGCCCGAAGGGCCATGGTTAGATATATTAAGCGCGAGGGTAAAGTCTGGATCAGGATCTTCCCCCACCAGGCCGTCACCGCTACGCCTAATGAGACGCGCATGGGGGGAGGCAAGGGGTCGGTTAGCCACTATGTGGCTACAGTTAAGCCCGGCACGGTGATGTTTGAGATGTCCGGCATTGGCGAAGACACGGCCCGCAAAGCTCTGAAGCTGGCTGCCCATAAGTTGCCCGTTAAAACCAAGTTTGTTATTAGGAGATAAAAGTTATGAAGCTGGATAAAGCGAGACAACTTAGCCCGGCAGATCTCGGTAAAGAGATAACCAAGGTTCGACAACAGCTAGTGCAGCTTAGGTCTGAAGTAGCTATGCACAAAGCCAAAAACCTCAAAGCCTTAAAGTCCGCCCGGCGATACCTGGCTCGGCTGCTAACCGTCAGGCGCGAGAAAGAGCTTATTAGTATAGAGAAAGCTTAAGCGATAATAATGGATAACCAGAAACAGCGTAAAGTAGGCAAGGTGGTTAGCACTCAAATGGCCGCTACGGCAGTAGTGTCAGTGGATACCTTTATTAGCCATCCGATTTATGGCAAGAAGATCCGGCGCACTCGTAGATTTCTGGTTCACGATCCAGAAAGCAAAGCCGGCCTCAATGATATTGTGACGATTGAAGAGACCCGCCCTTTAAGCAAGCGCAAGCGCTGGGTAGTGGTCGATGTTAAAAAAGCGCCAGAGCTTACTGATGCGATCGATGATGTGCTCGGCGATGAAGAGATAATAACGGGGGCTAAATCCAAGGGATAGGCTATGATTCAAAGCGGCACTCACTTAAAAGTAGCAGACAACTCTGGCGCCAAGATGGTCGCTTGCTTTAAGGTGCTTGGTGGCAGCAGGAGACGCTATGCCAGGATAGGCGATGTTGTTGTGGCCGCCGTCAAAGAAGCATCGTCGGGCGGGTTAGTTAAGAAAAAGGATGTGGTCCAAGCCGTAATTGTGCGCCAAAAGAGTCGGTTAAGGCGCCCCGATGGTTCATATATCCGGTTTGATGATAATGCAGCGGTATTGATTAACAAAGATCGCACTCCTCGAGGCACTCGCATCTTCGGCCCGGTCGCCCGGGAGCTAAGAGATCGGGGTTATATGAAGATTATATCGTTAGCACCTGAGGTACTGTGATGAAGATAAAAATCAAAAAAGGCGATCTGGTGCTGGTTATTAAGGGAAAGGATCGGGGCAAGACCGGCAAGGTTGTCTCCGTTAATCGCGCCGCAGGTACAGTTAAGATCGGTGGTATTAATGTCGCCAAAAAACATATCAGGGCTGGCCGGGGCAGGGGGAAATCAGGTGGCATCGTTGAGGTGGCTCTGCCGGTGGATGCAGCTAAGGTTATGTTCATCTGCCCTCATTGCGGCAATAAACCAGTGAAGTTAGGCTATAAGATTACCAAGTCCGGTTCTAAAGAGAGGATCTGCCGGGTGTGTCGGAGCACGGTTTAGTTTATGAACACTTTTAAAGAACGATACAGTATGGCTAGGGCAGAGCTCAAAAAAGAACTTGGGCTTAAATCATTAGAAGCAGTCCCACGTATCTCGCGAGTGTCAGTGAGCGTGGGGGCGGGCCACGCCGTGGGGGATCCTAACTACATTGAGCAGGTTAGCCGTGAGCTCGCTCTCATTACTGGCCAGAAACCGATTATTCGCAAGGCCAAGAAATCCATTGCCGGATTTAAGCTTAGGGAAGGGACACCGGTGGGTCTCTTAGTTACTCTGCGCGGCAAAAGGATGTATGATTTCCTTAACAAGTTGGTTAATGTGGCCTTGCCTCGGGTCCGGGATTTCCAGGGTATCTCCGCTAAGTCTTTTGATGGGCACGGTAACTATACTTTGGGCATTGGGGAACATGTTGTCTTTCCAGAAGTAGTGCTAGATAATGTCGAGAAGACTTTTGGCTTATCAGTGGTCATTGGTACCACTGCTCAAAGCGATGCTGTAGCCAAGCAGTTATTAGAAAAGCTGAATTTCCCCTTTAGGGATAATGATGAATAGTTATGGCTAGGAAGGCATTAATTATAAAATCTAAGAAGCGCCCTAAATACACTACGCGCCAAGTGAATCGGTGTAGTATCTGCGGTCGGAGGCATGGATTTATGAGAGATTTTGGCATCTGCCGAATCTGCTTTAGGGAGCTGTCGGCTAAAGGCATGTTGCCTGGAATTAAGAAATCTTCGTGGTAGTAATTAATTAAGGACATGAACACAGACCCCATTGCTGATATGTTGGCTCGGATTCGTAACGCTACGGCGCGGGGCTTTGCTATGGTGAGGGTGCCGGCCTCTCGCCGCAAGGAGGCGGTGGCCGACGTCTTAGTTAAAAGAGGATATTTAGAAGGGTACGAGCTCGTGGAATCTGAAGAAAGCAAGAGCTACCCTCAGCTTGTGCTAACCCTCCGTTATTACGCCGGTCGCCCGGTGATCCAGGGTCTAAAGAGGATTAGCAAGCCCGGCCGGCGAGCCTACTGCAGTTCCAGTGCTATTAGCAAGATGATGACGTCTCGCCAGGAAGAGCTGGTCGTCTCCACCTCCCGGGGATTAATGACCGGGCAAGAGGCGGTAAAGGCCAAGTTGGGAGGAGAGGTTTTATTTAAGATTTGGTAGAACTTTATGTCCAAGATAGGAAAATTACTAATCGTGCTGCCTGCCCAAACCGAGGTCAAACTCGAAGGAGATATGGTGATAGCTAAGGGCCCCAAGGGCGAGCTTAGCTGGAAGCTGCCCTCGCACATTAGTGTGGAGCAGGCAGGGGGGCGGATTACAGTTAAACGCGACGGGGAGAGCAATCTAGCCAAATCCCTACATGGCTTAGTGCGGAGCAAGATAGCCAATATGGTTCGCGGAGTTAGCCAAGGCTATGAGAAGGTGCTAGAGATCTCCGGCGTAGGGTTCCGGGCGGAGGTTAAAGATAAGGTCGTAGTTTTAAGCGTGGGACTCTCCCACCCCGTTACGTTACCCATCATAGAGGGCACGGATGTTAAAACTGCCAAAAATGAGATTATCGTTTCTGGAATTGACAAGGAAGCAGTAGGGGAGATGGCCGCGAGAATTCGAGCGGTCAAAAAACCCGAGCCCTATAAGGGTAAAGGCATTAAATATAAAGATGAGGTTATTAGGCGTAAGGCCGGCAAAACAGCCAAAACAGTAGGAGCATAATGGCAAGTAAAGACAGAGATACCAGTAGGAAGCAGCGCCGCCGCCGCATTCGGGCTAAAATCGGCGGTAGCGCCGCGTGCCCTAGGCTATCTATCTACAGGAGCGCTCGGCATATTTATGCCCAGCTCATCAATGACGATTCAGGCCAGACTTTAGCTAGCGCCAGTAGTCGGCGGTCAACAAAGGATCAAGGCAATATAAAGATAGCTCACCAAGTTGGCCAGGAGTTGGCCCAGCAGGCGGCTAAGCTGGGTATCGGTCGAGCGGTTTTTGATCGAGGTGGATATAAATATCATGGGCAGGTTCAGGCAGTGGCCGAGGGAGCGCGTGAGGGCGGATTAAAGTTTTAACCATGAGACAAGACACCAGGAGGCATCCAGAAGAGAAGGAGTTCATCGAGCGTGTGCTGGAGATTAATCGGGTTACCCGTGTGGTCAAAGGCGGCAAGAGAATGCGTTTTAGGGCTCTTGTGGTAATTGGGGATTTAAAAGGCCGGGTCGGCTGGGGGATGGGCAAGGCGGCTGATGTGAGTGGGGCCATCGCTAAAGCGGTGTCTGCCGCAAAGAAACAAGTGACCAAACTTATGTTTAAAGGATCTAGTATCCCGTATCCGGTGCGCTATACTTTCAAGAGCGCGAAGATTCTCCTCAAGCCCGCTAGCCTAGGCACCGGCATTATCGCTGGCGGATCCATGCGAACAGTTTTGCAGCTTGCGGGCATCAAAGATGTAGTCGGTAAGGCGTTAGGTTCGCAGAACAAGACGAGCAATACAGTGGCCACTATCCTGGCACTCGGCTCGATCGTCAGCCTAGATGATCTCAGGCAGATCCATGACCGTCATCAGGATAAGCCCAAGCTGGCTAAGGCCGCCAAGAGCTAAGTTGTAAGCTATGAGACTTGATGAGATCACTGCCAATCAGAGGAAGCCGAAGGTGCACCGACGGGTGGGCCGGGGCTCTGGTTCGGGCCGCGGTACTACCTCCGGTCGGGGCACTAAAGGACAGAAAGCGCGTACGGGAGGCAATATCCCCGCCAGATTCGAAGGTGGCCAGATGCCGCTCATGCAGCGCATCCCCAAGCGCCGCGGGTTTAGGCGCCCCAAGCGCCCAAAGATGTTTGTGATTAATCTGCATCACCTGCAGTTCTTTTTGAAGGATGGGAAATTAACGGTTCAGGTACTGCGGGATCAGGGATATCTGAAAGGCAGGGAAGTGCTCAAGATATTAGGCAGCGGTGAGGCGCCCCCTAAGGTAGAGGTGGAGGTCCACAGGATTTCCGCATCGGCCCAAAAGGCGATCGAGGCCGCTGGCGGTAGGGTTATTATAGTAAAGGGATAGACCATGTGGCAGACCGTTACCCAAATCTTTAAACATAAAGACCTTAGGGGTAAGATTCTCTATACGTTGCTGCTTTTAGTGATCTTTCGGGTGGTGTCACTTATCCCTATCCCTGGCGTTGATCTGGATCAATTGGGTCAGCTCTTCGCCCAGAATCAGTTTTTAGGCCTGGTTGACATCTTCTCTGGTGGTTCATTGGGGAATTTCTCCATCGCGCTGATGGGGGTAGCTCCGTATATTAATGCCTCGATCATCATGCAGTTAATGACGATGGCTATCCCTTCGGTTGAGGCCTTGTCTAAGGAGGGGGAGTATGGCCGGCGCAAGATTAATCAGTATACTCGCTATCTGACCGTGCCGCTGGCTTTCCTGCAATCCTACGGCATGATCACTCTGCTGCAGCGCTCGGAGTTCCAGATCTTAGGAGATTTGGGGATCTACCGGCTACTGGCCATTCTGATCACCGTTACGGCGGGGACTATCTTTGTGATGTGGCTAGGCGAGCTCATCAGTGAATTTGGCGTTGGTAACGGGATCTCCCTTATCATCTTTTTGGGCATTATTTCCCGGCTCCCATCTATCGTATCCTCTGCTGCGGCCGCTTTTGATGCGGACCAGCTAATGCGTATGGCAGTCTTTGCGGCATTAGCCGTCTTCACTATCTACTTTGTGGTCTACATTATGGAGGGGCAACGCAATATTCCTATCTCTTATGCGGGCAGAGCCCGCGGCAATCGCCTGATGGGTGGGATGACCACCCACCTGCCTTTGAAGATCAACCAAGCGGGGGTTATCCCAATCATCTTTGCGCTCTCACTATTGGTCTTCCCCAGCCTGCTCGCTTCGCTATTGGCCAGCGCTCGCAGTGATTGGCTAGCATCATCAGCGGGCTTTATCCAGAAACTGTTTGAGGATCAGCTCTTCTATGGCATCCTCTACTTTGTCTTGGTGGTCTTCTTTACCTATTTCTATACTTGGGTTATCTTCAAGCCCACCAACGTAGCGGAAAATCTGCAAAAGTCAGGAGGATTTATCCCCGGAATCCGCCCGGGCAAACAAACGGTTGAATTCCTTAGCTACATCAGTAACCGTATCACCTTGGCGGGATCGATCTTTTTAGCGTTTATCGCCGTGATGCCTCTTCTGATCCAGCTGTTCATCCGAATGCCCAGCTTAACTTTGGGCGGCACCAGCCTGCTGATTGTAGTCAGCGTTGCCTTAGAGACCATGAGGCAGGTCAGGGCCCAGCTAATTATGAAGCAGTATGAGAACTTCTAAGAGCAGGGACCTGATCCTTTATGGGGGCCCGGGTTCTGGCAAAAGCAGCCAGGCCGGATCCTTAGTTAGGAAGTTTAAGGCCAAACATCTCAATATGGGGCAATTATTACGACAGGTAGCCAAGCACCGTGGGCCGGATGGTGAGTTGGTTAAAAAGTACATGCAGGCTGGCAAGTTGGTACCCCAGCGAGTTACCAGCCGGTTGGTGCAAAGGTATATTGCCCAGACTCGGCCCCGCCAGTGCATTATCTTTGATGGCTATCCTAGGAATGTGTTTCAGGTTAGGGCTTTGGAGGCGGCCGAAAAAAAGCATAACCGCGAGGCGGCGATGATATTTATTGACTTACCGGTAGCGGTAGCGGTAGCCCGGCTCCATCGGCGGGCCAAGCTGGAGGGGAGGACTGATGACATGGACTCCAAGGCCATTGCCCAGCGCGTTAAGATCTTTAAAACCGAAGCCAAGGATGTTTTGACCTACTACCGGGGCCGCCAGCGCCTGGTGCGTATTAATGGTGATCAGACCATCGGTAAAGTGAGCCGTGATATAGCTAAGGCCATCCACGGTCTATGAGTGTCCAGGTTAAAACTCCCCAGGAGTTAGCAGTTATGCGCGAGGGAGGGAAGCGGCTAATTGAAGTATTTAAATCTTTAAGGCAAGAGATTCGGCCGAAAGCTACCTTGAAAGCATTAGAGGCAGTAGCCGTAAAGGAGATCAGGCGCCTTGAGGGAGAGCCGTCCTTCTTAGGGTATCAGGGATATCCGGCGGCTATCTGTACGTCAGTCAATAGCGGGATCGTCCACTGCATCCCCGAT
>META01000002.1:62870-64588 GCA_001772255.1 candidate division Kazan bacterium RBG_13_50_9
AGCTGCAGGAGGGAGACCTCATTAGCGTTGATTGTGGTTTCAAGTATCAAGGGATGCATACCGATGCAGCAGTCAGTTGGATAGTGGGGCGAGATGTGCACAGCTACCAGCCACTTCTGAATGCTACCTACCGGGCGCTACGGGCAGGCACTCAAACGATCCGGGCGGGAGCTAAGGTGGGGGAGGTCTCCCGGGCCATCGAGGAGTCGCTGAAGGGCTCAGGAGTAACTGCTATGCGCCAGTTTGTGGGCCATGGCGTCGGTCGGCAGTTGCACGAAGATCCGGTGGTGCCTAACTTTGTAGGCCACGATCAGGCTACCATCCTGCCGGCAGGCAGCGTTATCGCCATCGAGCCCATCGCTAGCCGTGGGCAGGATGCTTACGTTACTGACCGGGATGGTTGGAGTACAAAAACCGTCGATAGTGAGGTGGTGGCCCACTTCGAGCAGACGGTGGCAGTTACTCCCGAAGGCCCGGAGATCCTCACTCCCATAGAGGAAATAATCGAGGCTGCCTCTTGAAAAAAAATAGATAGTGGGTATAATGCATAAGTAAAAATTCATGTCTGCCAAACAGGTTATTGAAGTTCAGGGCAAGGTGGTCGAAGCTCTACCCAATGCACAGTTCAGGGTAGAGATTGAAGGTGGCCATATCATCTTATGCCACATTTCTGGCAAGATGAGGATGCACTATATTAAGATTCTGCCCGGGGATACCGTCACCGCGGAGATGAGTCCTTATGATATTGAAAAAGGCCGGATTGTCTACCGGCATAAATAAGCATTAAAGATGAATCCCGTTACAAATTTGCCAAAGCGACAAATCAATACCTAATTAGTCAACAAGCGTGGGACTATTAACCTTCACTATTCGAGAGTTTAGAAAAATATTTTATCAAAAATATTTTGCTTAAGGATTTATAACGGGATGAAGGTTAGAGCATCAGTTAAAAAGATCTGCCAAAAGTGTCGTATCATCCGCCGTCGGGGCCGGGTGCGAATAGTTTGCTCTAACCCCAAACATAAACAAGCACAGGGATAATGGTTCGCATATTAGGCATTCAGCTTCCAGGAGGTAAACGTGTTGAGGTAGCCCTCACTTACGTCTACGGCATTGGACCCTATCGCAGCCGGGAGATATTAGTGGCCGCTAATGTTGATCCAAACAAGCGCACCGATGTT
This sequence comes from candidate division Kazan bacterium RBG_13_50_9, assembly GCA_001772255.1. Taxonomy (GTDB): domain Bacteria; phylum Patescibacteriota; class Kazan-3B-28; order Kazan-3B-28; family UBA10110; genus RBG-13-50-9. The sequence goes on from META01000002.1 coordinate 64,052, forward strand.
ATCACCGAGGAGGAGGCCAATCGCATCCGGGAGGTTATTGAGAAGAACTATCCGGTTGAGGGGGATCTCCGCCGAGAGATCTCCATGAACATTAAGCGGCTTAAAGATATTGGCAGCTACCGAGGCGACCGGCACAAAAAGAACCTGCCTGCTAGAGGCCAGACCACTAAAACTAATGCTCGCACCAAGCGCGGCAAGCGGGTCACGGTGGGCAGTGGTCGTAAGAAGACAGCAGATAAGACGTAATAAAAATTTAGACTATGTCTCGCAAGAAGCGCATGCAGAAAAAGGCGGAGAAGGCCAAAAAAGCCGAACAGAAGCGGCAGGCTTATACTGCTAAGGTCGCCGCTAAGGTCCGCAAAAAGAAGAAGTCCAAGCGGGCGGTTACGGAAGGCAAAGTTTATATTAAATCTACTTTCAACAATACGATGATTACAGTCACCGATAACCAGGGCGATGTCTTATCTTGGGGCAGCGCCGGTCACGCCGGGTTTAAGGGATCGAAGAAATCTACTCCCTATGCTGCCTCAATTGCTG
>META01000003.1:0-2890 GCA_001772255.1 candidate division Kazan bacterium RBG_13_50_9
TAAGTTTGATAGGCCAAACCTAAAGCACCGATCACTATTGCTATAATGATCTTCAACCAAAAATTCTTACCGGGTCTAAATCGCCAATCTGCCATATCCGCTAACTGCCCTGCAGTTCTGCCATAAGATTATTAAACTCCTTAGGGTCAACATCATAGCGACTAAGGGTTTGGGCCAGTTCAAGAGCGGCCTCCCGCTCCCCCATCCGATTTAATAACAGAGCTAACTCAACCGTGGCATAAACGGCCACTTGTGGATCCTCGTGCGTATCGATCATGGATCGGTAGAGCTCCTTGGCAACCTCTGGTTTGCCGGCTGATTCAAGTAAACCGGCAATCAGCTTGCCTCGGCCAAACTCAACAAATTTGCCCGCTTGATAACCCCAATCCAGTGCTACCAAGATGAGCTGGCTCCCCCGCTCAACATTGCCAAGCGATAGGTACCAAGTCCCCACAGTAAAATTGATCTCTTTGTTATACGGCTCAATGGACAGAGCCTCTTCAAATTTCTCTCGCGCTGCCTGAGTGTCGCCTAAGCGGGCATACATTTGCCCCCAACGATACTGCGTCTCCCCTTTCCCCTTGGTGAGCGCATAAGCCTGAGCGAACATACTATCAGCTTGCTCCAGAAAGCCGGGGTAAATGTCGGCAAAGGTACTAAAGTACATCCCGAAGATAAGATAGTGGTAACTATTGTGCGGTTCAGTGATAGCATTCTCACTTAAGATGCTACCCGCATATTTGCGAAAGATTATCAGGCCAGGATCTGCCTCCGAATCCCCTTGCCGCGATCCTACTAATGCCATCTGGGCCCTAATAACATTGGACATATATGAGCCCCGGCCCAAAGACTTTTTAAAATCAGCCAGAGCAGTAGTAAAATCGCCATTTAGATACGCCCGAGTGCCCTTATCGGCCGCCCGCACGGCCACCAATGGGTTGATGATCGCACTGTACGACAGAGCCACCACGCCAACCCCGGCTGCTGCCAAAATCATCTTTACTATGGGTAGGCCCTTACTAATTTTAGGCATCTTGTCTCCCTGGTTAAACCAAGCCAGAGCCAGTAAAAAGAATAGGATGCTGACCATCAAGTGGAAAGCAGTGAAGATATAGGCCATATAAGCCACTACCCCGCCCAGCAGGCCAATCGTCAAGGCGGCCTTCTCCTGATCCACCTTGGCCACAACCCGCTTAATGCCGACCACAACCGCAGCGATCATCATCCATAGGTATACCAGCAGCGCCAGGATCCCGCCGCTAACGGCTATGCCTATATATTCGTTGTGGGCCCGATCAACATGGGATTCCTGAAAAGAAATTGCTCGAGGAGGCACCTGGTAGTATTTATCAAAGACTACTTTAAAGTTCTCCAAGCCCCAGCCAATAAGCGGCTTCTCTAAAAATCCTTTAATGCCAACTGACCAAGTGGTACGCCGATATTCAATTGATTTGGGGCGGATAATCTTATCTCCCCATGATCTTACTATCGACCCTTCGCTAGAGAGGCCCCAAGCCAGCACCCCCACGCCCACTAAGATTACTAAGATTACCGCTCCGCCTATTAACCATTTTGTGGCTGAACTGCGATTCTTATACAGATATGCAACTATTACTACCAAGCTCCCCAAGATAGCACCGATCCAAGACCCTCGTGAAAAGGTTAGGAATAGAATAATCACCTCCAAGACTACTAAGGCTAACCCCAAATTGCGCCAGGATCGGCTCTTAGTAGATAAGGCCCAGATCATTGTTAAGGGGATCGCCGAAGCGAGGTATCCTCCCAAAAAGACCGGATTACCTACAGTGCTCTCCACCCTTAGCACATCCAAGGACGGCGTTAGGCCCTTAAGGTGCAGTGCTTGCCCTAAGCCATACAAGCTAATGAGAGTGGCCCCAATTAGGGCGATCCTAATGACAATCCACCAGTCCTTTGGATTCTTAAGCACGCTGGAGGCGATTACGAAGAACGCAAAGTAGTAGATCCAGGAGATATACCCCTCCATCCGGTTGAAGGCCCCCCAGAAACTAGCGTAGGGTTGGACAGAGAATATCGTTGATAGGCCTAAGACCACTAAGAGGGTGGCAAACCCCCAACCTACTACATTGAAAGTGGGCCTAAACTTATCATCTTTAAATACTAAAACTACATACACAACCGCCAAGATGGTGACCAAGCCATAGAGCAGCAAAGCTTTCTCGAATCCAATCCCGGCAAAGACATAACGGACAGCAAAGAGCGGCACTACTGCTAAGATAAGGCCAACCAACCACACCGCGATCAGGTGTAGAACCGGAGCAGCAGCTATACTGCTATCTTTTTGCTTAACCATCTTGCTCAATTATCTTTCTTGCTTACTTCCATCATACTATTTCATGTCTCCTTAGGGGTGGCAAAGACCCACTTTTTCTGCAGCATAAAACCTAAGGGGAACAGCAAGGTTTCGGCGATAACCTTGCCCAGCAAGACCGGCAACCCCATGCCATAAGTTAGTTGAATAATGATAATGCTAGCCAGCAAACCCGAAGTTACCGCTACTATATAGTATTGAACCAGCGTTACCCATATTGGCCTTGGGCTGCGGAACACTAAAGACCGATTAATAGTGAAATTTACCAACGCACCGATGACAAATCGGCTGATTAGAACGCTGATGGTGATATTGGGGATCAGCTGAATGATGATGCTAAAAAAGAGCAGATCGACTGCGGCCGCTAAAAGTGAGGAAAGGACATAGCGCAGCAGGACAAAATAGATCCTCATTGAGTCCAGCAGCGGATGGAAATGAGAAGAGAGATTACCAGCAATATAAAGGGTAGTGATCGGCTCCTCGATAATGTCTACCTTGCTCTGGGCGGCCGAGAGAAGCAAGTTCATCTCATACTCATAG
>META01000003.1:2911-3737 GCA_001772255.1 candidate division Kazan bacterium RBG_13_50_9
CACTCTCTTACGTAGCGCAGCGGAAGGCCCCTTAGGCCGCTCTGGGTGTCCGAAAGCTTCCTGCCAGTTAGCCAGAAAAATACCTTGCGGGTGAGAGCATTGCCAAACCAGCTGCGCCAGGGAATGTCACGGCTGATCCGGCGGCAGCCTAAAACCAAGCTACTAGGGTGCTCTACTAATGCTTTAGCAACTTTAATGATATCGTCCGCTGAATGCTGCCCATCGGCATCGGCGGTAACTACCCCCACCGATTGAGGATGATACTCCCCAATAAATCTTAGTCCCGTCTTGAGGGCTGCGCCTTTACCTAAATTAGCGGGGTGTGACAGACATCTAACATTAGACATCTTCTGTAGCGCTTCGAAGATGTGCCCAGACGTCTGGGCACTGCCATCATTAATCACTACTACCGTAGGGATCCCAAGCCGCAGTAACTCTTCCACTAACCCTACTAATTCTTTGGGTGGATTGTACGCCGGTATCAGAACCGGAGTATCTAAAGTCATTCTGGGAACTCTATCAAAAAGTAACCTCTGGCTTGAAAGAGAAGTTTATAAGCCCCCTGCTGGAGTTTTATTTGGATATAGTCCAATGCCTCCTGCTTGGTGGTGCCTAACCACCACAGCACATAGTGCATAGATGGATCTTGCTCAAATCCCTGTAGAGCAGCAAGGGTCAGGGTATCAGGAATGGCTATAGCGTATTCCTTCAGTTCGGGCAGATACGCCATAGGGAGATACATAGTCCTAACTTTGCCGGTGAACCCGTGGATGTTGTAGTAGTCGTAGAGAGGATTGTTCACCCACTCCAAACCGACGCCGCGCAT
>META01000003.1:3776-18629 GCA_001772255.1 candidate division Kazan bacterium RBG_13_50_9
TTTAAGCTGCCAATAGACTACCAGTGCTGCGCCGATTACGATAAGCAAAGCTATGGATCCTCGCCACCAGAGCCGCAATGCCAATGACGGTTTATGAGTTGGCAAAGGGGCAACGGGTACACTTGCCGGAACCCTACAAAATAACCTAATAACATATACGAGCCCGAAGCCTGTAGCCATCCCCAAAAAGGGCAAGATCAAAGTCAGATTGCGAAAATCATAACTAAATTGGTACGCCCAAATCAAATAGAATGGGATTATTACACTAAGCAGGACAAAGCGGGCAACTAGATTGCTCCAGCCCAACAGCAGTAGGACGAACCATATCCCCGCCACCAATATAACCGTGGCTGCTGACAGTTTGACCTGCTGGCTCTCAGTATCAGCAGCTGGGAAGGCCCCAATGGCCTTGAGGGTCTGGCCGGTGACTTGCAGAGCTAAATTCTGGGTTACCAAAGAGAGCCGTTCCCCGAAAGACACATCGCCGGTAGCCCGGGTGAGAGCCCCCTGGATGGAAGCAAATTCAGAAGCATCCTGGCTGCGGCTGACTCCCCATCCTTTATATCCATACCATGGTGCTACCAAGACAACAAAGATCATTAGCAACAATAAGAGCCGCTTCAACATGCCCCTAAGATCGACCTTAGCCCTACGCAGCAGCATCCAGCTTAGGATCAGCACGGGGATGATCATATATAAACCCGCCTGCTTCGTCAGGCCAGCCGCCGTGGCAAATATTACTGCCAAAATAAGGTGGGTAAAATCGAACTTGTTATTAAGTAAGCTGGGGATTAGGATGTAGCACGACATAAATGCCAGAAAAGCCACTGGAATATCAACATAGCCGGAACCGACAAATTTCCCCACCAGCGCCAAAAGCAAAAGGGTGGTAAAAACTGCTCCCGCCAGAAATGACAGCCGCTTAGTCTGGTTAAACAGGTCAACAAGCGCCAAGATAATAAATATTGGGAAAAGCCCCATCAGGGCCTTAGCAAAGAATTGGATATCGCTAACACCGATAAACTGGTAGATAAGAGACCAACCGGTAGAGACCAGCTGCGGATAAAAATTAGTGTCGATCGGGAAGATGCCCTTGTACCAATCCAGCGCCCACCGATTAAATGAGGTAAAATCATCCCACATATTAAACACGCCGGGATTAACCGAGATGACTTTTGCTAGGATTCCCCCCAGCGCCACGGCGCTTAGGGCGGCTACCGCCACCAAGACTATCGTAGAGATTAGGGATGATCTGGGCATCTCCTCAAAGAACGCCCACGAGCGTGCTGCTCCGAGCCGGGGTCGGCTAACCTTGCGCCAGCGCCATATTGCCCAAACAAGCAGAGCTAATTCAGCCGCAAAGATACCCCAAACTACTGGCTGGGTAAATATGCCCAAGCTCACTAAAACTACCACTAAGAGATGGCTAATTAGCACAGACAAGGCAAAAGCCACCAAGATCCTCTGCAAGGCACTCGCCATGCGCAGGAACAGGGTAATAATTAACCCGGGCAAAAAAGCAGTCTGGAAGATAGCGAGCAAGCCCAAAACTACCATATCATCATTTTACCAGCCCTTAGCAAAAGCGCACCTCCAGATTTATCAAATCAAGTGAGCTAGACTATAATCTAAGGCGATAGCATGTAACTCTGCCGCGGGATGAAACAGCACCTACGGAACCTTCTGTTTTCCAACCAGACCTTAGGACAGACCGTCCTTAAGAATACCTTCTGGCTGAGTGTCAGCCAGCTGCTGCATCGGCTGATCAAAGTGGTAGTGGTCATCTATGCCGCCCGGGTGCTGGGGGCAGCCGGATACGGAGTGTTTTCCTATGCCATCGCCTCAGCGGGCTTTATGACGATGTTCTCTAACATCGGCATTGAGACCATCCTTATCAAAGAATCGGTCCAGAAGCCCCACCTTAGCTCCAATTATCTGTCCACCACCTTCTTTATCAAATTGATACTTTTGGCACTGCTCTCGGTGCTAATCATCGGGGTGATTCCCTTGATCAATAAAGTCCCGGGAGTTGAAGAGCTACTGCCAGTAGTGGCGGTCATCCTGGTCCTAGATGGCCTGCGAGGATTCGGCTTTTCGCTATTCAGATCCTTAGAGCAGATGGAGACCGAGGCAGGCATTAATGTGTTCACCGGCATCGCTATCGTGGTGGCAGCTATGATGGTGCTTTTCTTTCTCCCTACCCCTTACTACCTGGCCGTGGCCTACGCCATTGGTAGCGCTTTGGGGCTGATAGCCACCATCTACGCGGCGAGAAATTACCTCAAATCACTTTGGTCTCATTTTACTAAGGAGCTAGTGAGGCCGATCCTTATTGCCACCTGGCCACTGGCGCTTATCGGCATGGTAGGGTTAATTATGCTCTACACCGATACCTTGATGCTGGGTTGGATGGGAACGGCGCAGGATTTGGGGCTCTATACTGCTGCCCAGAAACCACTCCAATTTTTAGTTGTCATTCCCACCTTAGTTGGAGCCAGTATCCTGCCTGCCCTCTCTCGTTTAGTTAATAAAAACCAACCCAACTTCAAAGCTCTATTAGAGCAGGCGCTGGCTATAGTTATGCTAATAGCTCTACCTATAGCTACTACCGGCATCATCTTAAGCAGTGACATCATCGCACTCCTATATGGAGCTGACTACGCCAGCTCGGTACTAGTCTTCAGGGTATTTATGCTGTCTTTGCTGGTCACATTCCCGGGCACCATCGTCGGCCAGGCAGTTATTGCTCTGGGGGAACAGCAAAAGTTCCTTAAATATATAGTGCTGGGTGCACTCACTAATGTCGCGCTCAATGCCTACTTGATCCCCTTATGGGGGATCTTCGGGGCAGCCACTGCTACTTTCTTGGCCCAACTGGCTGCTCAAGGCATAATCTACTACCAGATACGATCGCGGGTCGGCTTTATGCTACTGCCTAAAATAGGCAGGATCATCGGAGCGACCGCGATCATAGGAATAATCCTGATCGGGTTACAGCAATTAGGGATTAACATCATCGTCTCGCTGGGCATCGCAGCGCTGATCTATCTACCCCTGCTAATTATTATGCGCGACCCTTCAATCAGCGCATTAAAATCTATTCTCCTGCCTAAGAGAGCAGAGTAACTACAGATTAGCCCTACCTTGCTTACAGCAGCAAGGATTCGTAACGGCGGGAGACATTTTTGATATCAAACTCCTGCCCGCTACATGCTAACCACCGCTGGGCCCCGTTGCTCACGCGGTGAAATAACTTAGGATCTGTAAGGACTCCCCGTAGAATCATTGCTAGCGCTTTTGAGTCGCCTATCGGAAAGAGCAGGCCGTTCTCCCCATCGGTAATGAGGTCCCGAATAGCGGGCAGGGCAGAAGCCACTACTAACTTACCAGCCGCCAATCCTTCCAAGACCACCATGCCAAAACCCTCGTGCAGGGACGGTACCACCAAGACATCCATCTGCTCTAAGGCGCCTGTAACGTCTATCTGCTCCCCTAAAAATTTGACCCTTGCCAGCCCCACTCTTTTGGCATATTCCATCAAGCTCTCCATAAGACTGCCCGCCCCAACGATAATCACTGGCGGTATAAGCCCGAACTCATTTTTAAGAATACTTAATGCCCGGAGTAGATACTCTACCCCCTTCACCGGCTCAAGCCGACCAACCACCCCCAGCACCAACTCTCCTTCATCGGAGCGGACCGCCCCTTTGGCAAAACTCTTAAGATCGATGCCGTTGGGGATGACCTCAATCTTATCCCCCGGGACACTAAATCGTCTCTGGACGAATGTCTTAGTATTGGCCGAGTTCGCGACCACCCCAGTCGCGTGGCCGAAGGCCAGCCTCTTTTTCAAAAAGCCGACCAAGGGACGCGGCTCCTCAACATCGGCTTGCCGGACTATGCGCTTGGGGACTCCCGCCAACCAAGCTGCCCAGATCCCTAAGATGTCTGCCTGATTTAAACAGGTCAGTACTGTGTCTGGCTTTATCCGCCTTAAGGTAGCAAGTAGCCGAAGCAGAGTTAGTGGTGCTATAATGGTAAAGCACAGCTTCAGGAGCGGATTTTTCTTGTTAAACTTAAATCTTCCACCAGCAAAATATATGGGGATGCCAAGCGCCAAGTATTCTTTCTCAAGCGGCCCCGAGCCCCAAACCGTCACCAGATAGGGCTCCACCTTGTCCCGATCTAACTGCGGCAGGATATTTAAAAATAGGCGCTCGACTCCGCCCACAGCAAAATTATTGATGATAATAACTGCTTTTTTGCGCACCGCTTACACTACTAATAATGTCTGACCATCTTAAAAGAATCCTCTTTATTTCCTCTCACGCTCCACCCGCTATCGGTGGGCCCCAGAACATGTATAACCTGATTAAGGATCTACCCGTCAGTTCCTATTCTATACTGACTAGCTTTTATCACATTGACAACGTCTCGGCCAGAAAAGGCACTTGGCTACCCGGAGAATATATATTCTACGATAGCCCAAGAGCTACCCGAGAACAGACCAAGGGGGGTTATGAGCATAGTCCGGTAAGCCAGTGGCGAGACCGGGCCGCTAAGCTCAAAATTGCTATCCGCCAACTCCCTCTGGCAAGGGCTGTTTTTGGCATCCCCGTAGTAATAGGACAGATCAACCAGATCGTAAGAGAGGGGCAAAAAGCTACCCGAGACAGGAGCATTGAGATAATGATGGGTTTTTCTGACTACGGCCCAGCGATGATCGGTACCTACCTGTTGCACCGGCGGACTAAAGTTCCTTACTACCTTTTCCTGTTTGACATCTACAAAGGCAACAACTTCTTCTTCCCGGGCGGGATTTTAGCTGTTCTCTTCGAGGAGAGGATCTTTAGGGAGGCCCAAAAGATCGTGGTCACTAACGAGGGCACCCAAGAGTTCTACCGAGCAAGATACGGGGATAGCATAGCGGATAAGATGGTGGTGATATACAATTCGGTATTCCCAGAGCCCTACCTACAAAATCAGACTCCTCCGTACAACCCCAAGCCGCCGTATACTATTCTCTTCACAGGGCGAATATACTGGCCCCAAGTAAGAAGCATTAAGAACCTACTTAGAGCGGTCGAGGGGATTAACGATCTAGACATCAAGGTTAAGATCTATGCCCCCCACCCCCCGGAATATGTCCGGTCCCTGGGCATTGAAAGCCCTAAGATGAGCTTGGACATGGCTCCCCCTACCGAGATGCCCCGTATCCAAGGAGCGGCAGATATTCTCCTTTTGCCTCTCTCTTGGCACACCAAAAGCCCAGGCATCATTAATACCGCTACCCCCGGCAAACTAACGGACTATTTGATCGCGGGGCGCCCTATGCTAATCCATGCTCCCGCCTCTACCCATCTGGTAGCCTATGCCAAGAAGTATGGCTTTGCCATGATAGTAGATAAAGAAGACTTAGGGGCGCTAAGGGATGGGATCAGGAGACTGCTTTTAGACATCTCCCTGGCTGAGAAGCTTATCAAAAATGCCAAAGAGACTTTTTTTAGAAACCATGACGCTAACAAAAACAAGAAGATATTTAGAAACCTTTTTATAGCTAACGATTAGCCTTATGGCCAAACAACTGCTCATCGTGGTGGGTGAATCGGGGTCTGGGAAGACTACTATAGCCAAAAAATATGCTAACGAGAGAAATGATCTTTATTTAGACTTCGATACTCTCTTTAACTACAAGACTCGCGATAACCCCCCAACCTTCATCGGGCGACTGGCTAGCGTAATCTCCAGTAGCCCGGAGGAGTGCTTTATTTTAGACGGGTATTGGCCAGAGGGGCTGCCAACCCCAGCATACTTAGAGAGTGCATTGAATGTGGAGGTTCATTGGTGTCTATGCTTTGCCGCTCCTCACGTGATCCAACGCCGACAGGCCCGTAAAGCCCGGGATCCTCTACGCTCCTCTCCTACTGCCCGGGATGTCATCCAAAAGACCACCGAGAAGCTTTTTTTTACCATAACTACTGTGGATGAGAACGCACTATTTATAGATACTACTAACGATACTGCGGAGATAGTCGATAAGAACCTATTAGCCCAGCGATGGGGAGAACTACTGCTCCTTTCCGATATTGATGCCTCCGGGTATGACAAGGGCTACCAAGACATCGAGCTCCCTTCGGGCACCGCGCTTAAAGGATACTCGGATAGTGCTAAGACATGGGAGCGGTTATCAGCAGCTTTAGATTTTAAAGGAGCCCAAGTCTTGGATATCGGCTGCTTCCATGGCTTTTTTAGCTTTAAGGCAGAGGAGGCAGGAGCCAAATACGTAGTGGGCATAGAGCAAAGCCCAGAAGCCAGATCCATTGCCCATCGTATTGGGTGGCTAAAAAACTCCAAAGTCTGGTTCCAGTTGGGTGATATCGATTACCTCCAGCCCCCGAGGGAGTACGACATAGTACTGGTACTCAATATGATCCATCACGTCAAGAACATAGATGCGTCCTTGGCCCACATCTTTGGCTCGGGGCGTACCATTGTATTTGAGATCGACCTTGCCCAAGAAGGTATCATCATACAGCACGCCGCCAACCATGGCTTCCAGCTAACCACCCGGTTAGCTTCTCACCGCGAGACGCGGGAGATCATTATCCTAAAACACCCAACCTATCAAGGGAATGTGATCCGGTCTATCCCCTCTCAATATCAATTCGACTACGCCAGATATAGATTACAGAAGCTGAAGAAAGATATTAAATCCAGCGCTATGCTCTATCCGATAAAATACCTGGTGCGGCTATATCGCCAGTGGAAGAGAAATAGCTAAACGACACTGCTATGTTCCCTAAAGAGCCCTTGGATCTACTCATCTGCAACTATGTTTTTAAACCCCTGGCAGAATACAAATGCCCGGGGCAGATTACCCTTGGGCTAATAGACATCGGTATCCGGGTTGGGATGGTTACTCTCCAAAAGCCGGAGCTCGCTGGGTACAGAGCCCCCTTCCCGCTAATCGAGGCCTCCCGTTCGGAGCTCGCTAACCCGGACTTTTGGCGCCAGCAGCCAGCCAGCACGGTACTGTACTACTTCTGCCTCCCGGCACACGAGGATATTCTTCAGGCCATCAAGCGCGGTGGTAAGCACATCGTCATTAAACTCGACAGTGATGGGAAGATGTTTTATCCCGCTCACAATATTACCCTCCCTCGATTTAGAGCTAACGGGGCACTTAAGACTCTGACGAGATTTATCAAATGGCACATCTACCCTATTAACAAATATTTTTCTAACCAGATCGTCCGCCAGTTGGAGTTGGCTGATGCTATCATCATAGAAACGCCCCAGGCCCTCAAAAGCTTACTTGATTCACTAAAATATTGGGGTCGAGATAGCAGTATTGCAGCCAAGCTGCACCAGATCCCTAACCCCATCGTTCCTGAACTAATTAGTGCGGAGATACCAACTAACCAAACCAAAGGGGAGATGATCGCTTGTGTGGGACGCTGGGAGGATACCGCCCAAAAAAATACTCCGACTATGCTAAAGGCATTAAGTGCCTTCTTGGGTCAGCACCCTGAGTATCAGGCAATTATCATCGGCTCGGGAGAACAGTTTATCCAGCTAATCAGTAGTGGATGGCCAATTGCCCTTAGGCAGCGCCTAATGATTACCGGCAATATCGAGCACCCCAAGGTTAGAGAATACCTAGCTGGGGCCAAGATCTTCTTTATGCCCTCGCGCTACGAAGGGTTAACCATAGCCGGCTCCGAAGCAGTAGCAATGGGGTGTTCGATAGTAGGCACGCCCATAGCCGCCGTACAGTACTTAGCTAATGCGGGGGCTTCGGGCACCGTCGCTTCTGGGTTTAACCCTCCAGTACTCCTCGCTGCCTTATTGGAGGATGCCCAGAAATGGCAGAGGGGTGAATACAGATCCGAGGCTGTTGCCACATTCTGGCGCAATAAATTGGATCGGCGCCAGATTGCACAAGCTATTAGCAAACTACTGCCTATTAGTAAAACTAACGCCAATGAATAAACTCATCCCTGCGGCCAGAGCCCTAAAGAAAGGACTCTTGCGGATCTGGCGGCAGTTGGGGCTCCATAGTAAGCTCTGCACTTACCGGGCGAAGGAGATGCAGCAGGGACAGTTCAAAGTTATATTAGGCGGACACTGGTCCAAGAACCCGGGCTGGCTTATTTTAGACGAAATCGACCAAGATATCACCAAGCCGCTGGTATTTCCATCCAGCAGCGTGGATGTGATATTTACTGAACATGTCATTGAACATATTAACCTGACTGATGGTATCCACTTCCTGCACGAAGCCAAGAGAGTGTTAAAGCCAGGGGGAGTATTACGAATAGTATCCCCTATGACCGAGAGGATCTTATCAGCAACCTTTGAGGCCGAGAACGATCAGGCCTACATCCAAAACTGCCTTATCAACCAGACTTACCCCAATGAACATCGCCTGCTTACAGGCTTAGGCCTTAGGGGCATCTACGAAGCTCCGCAGGTCTTTATGCTCAATAGTTTGTTTCGTGAGCACAGCCACCAATTCATCTGGAGCGCCCAGCTGATGGTTAAAGTCCTCTTGGCACTAGGTTATTCGGAAGCTAAGATCCGCTCCATTGGGGAAGGACGTAACCCTGATTACTGCATCGAAAGGCGGCAACGTGGCTTACACCTTGTCACCGACTGGCGAGAGAACCTCAACCTCAATAAGCCCACTTACGACATTGAGAGCGTGGTAGTAGAGGCCATTAAGTAGGTAGATTATAGGCCTGACGAACTCGGGGATCGTTCTGAATGGCCTCCAAATCACGGGAGGTCTTAAAGTAGCCTGATTGAATCTTGTTGATTAGATCAGCAAAAGCGCGCTCACTGGGGCTGCCCCCCATTGGATTAAGTATCGTCCTGTCCCAATTGGTGAGCATGTTAAAAGCTTCGGCCATCTTAGCGTAGAGCGCACCCGGGCCTTCTTGGCCTTCCAAGATAGTGGCACCAATCCAGATGGTCTCCGGCCGTTCGGTGGAACGGCGGGCGATCACGCAAGGAGTGCCTAAAACGAGCGTTTCTTCTTGCACCGTACCACTATCGGACACTACTAACCGAGCTGACTTCTCCAGCCTCAAGAAATCAAAGAAGCCTAAGGGTGCAGTCTTAACAAAAGCTGGGTCATCGGTTATGCCCTGCAACCCAAAATTCTCGATCGCCGACTGGGTACGGGGCATAACGGGCCAAACCACCGGAAGATTTTTCTCTGTGGCAAATTTAAGTATATCGGAGAGTTTGTTCTCTAGAATCTCTTTGGTGTTTATATTCTCCTCGCGGTGAAGAGTCACCAGAATAAAGTTTTTCTCTGACACCCCGAGCTCCCTAAGCACCGAGCTGGCATCCACCTGTGGCATAAAGTCATTGATGGCATCGACGATGATGTTGCCGATAACAGTTACCCGAAAGCCATCGATGCCCTCCGCAACTAAGAGCTCCTTATAGCGAGGGAGGTAACTATAGAGAGCGTCCGAGAGATGGTCAATTACTAATCGGTTTTTCTCCTCCGGCATCCGCCAGTCGTAACTCCTGCCACCGGCCTCCAGATGGATAACCGGAATACCGCAGCGGGCTACCGTTACTGCGGAGAGCACGGTATTGGTATCCCCCAGATACATCACTGCATCCGGCTTTAGCTCTTGAATAAGATCATAGAGCCGCTCGTTGAGTAAAGCCACTTGATAGGCATGGTTGGATGCCCCTCTCTCTTTGAGGGCTAGCCCAATGCCCAAATCATGATCAGGTTTTCTGATATTAAACTCTTTTAGGAAATTGCCGAACAGTTCCGGGTCGTAGTGCTGTCCAGAGTGAACTAAGATATGCTCAACTTCATCTTTAGACTCGTCTAGTAATCTAATGAGCTTATACATCCGGATGTAATCCGGCCTGATCCCCAACAATGTTAATAGCTTAAATCGCTTCACTATAGTTCATTTACCATATCTCCGAAGGAAGGGATCTTTAACCGAGCATTAAAATCGCTAATGGTGACCAACCTTCGATCTATTGCTACTGGAGCAGTAAACTCCTCGATCTCAACCGGGAGATTATATTTTTCTTGAAACTTCCGTAGCATCTCATACTTAGTCACCTCTGTAGAGAAGACGTGATAGATGCCGGGGCCGGGACGAGCTACCTCTCCACTAATTAGCTTGTCACAGATATGCCCAAACTCTTTAGTGGTAATGCCATTCCATAGATGATTGGTAAACCCATTAACCTTGGGCTCTTTCTGCCGCAAAAACCACTCCAAAAGACCCGTAAAGCCCCCAAGCTCCCGCCCAATAATCGAAGTGCGAAGAGTTAGGCAGTTGGTCGGTTCGCCCAAACTCTTAGAGAGGCCATAAAGATCAACCGGCGTTTTAGGCGAGTGCTCATCGTAAGGTGCTCCCCCTAAGCCGCTGAAAGAGCAGTCGGTCGTAATGTGAATTAGCTTGTCTCCTAGCTCCCGGGCTAAAAGATGGGGCAGCGCCGAGTTAATAAAAAATGTTAAGGCCTCATTCTCAAGCGAGAAAGGGATGGTAATGCCAATCGCGTTAATCACCCAATCAGCAGACTCAATTCGCGACAAAAAAGAGTTCAAATACTCCCCAGGATAGCCCTTTTTGCTAAGAAAATCCTGATATGCTTTCCCAGCATCAAACTCAATAACCTGGTGACTTTCGGTACCGCCGTAAGCTTTTTCGAGGAGTTCTATCTTAGCACTTTCCCTAACGGTTAAAATCAGATCGTATTTATCTTTCAAAACACTGTAAACTGCGCTACCCAGCATGCCGGTAGCTCCCAAAATAGCTACTTTCTTGTTTTGCGGCTCATAGTTCATTGTGCGCTCTCTTCAGGATAATAATCCCAGAGGCTGGATATCCCCTTGCGGGCATAGGCAGCGGTACTGGGCTTTTGCCTGGGGTGTGAAGATAGTTCAGTATCGGGGCCTATGTAATACTTCCCGAGCGGCAAACCGGTACCAGCACCAATCAGACCCGGTGGGGTAGCATTAAGGTATGTCCTCCACCATCTTTCCGAATAGAATAACGAAACATAATCTATGCGATGGCACTCATCTATAAATATATACCCCCCTTCCACTAAGTGGGGCCAGATGTTCTTAACACAATCATGCAGGCTGGACTTAATGTCCACGTCTGCAAAGGCCAAGACCACCGGAGTACTTAACCTAGGAAGGGTGTCTTTAAACCACCCTTTAATGAACTGACAACAATCTATTGCTCCATAGCGCTGAACTGTATTCTGCACTTCTGAAAGATCAACTTTGTAGTCACCGGGATAGTAAGCAAAGCGCTGCTGCTCAAGGGGAGTGGTTTCCGGCAAGCCCGCGAATGAATCATAAACCCGTAACCTACGACCCACAATTTGGCATATCAAAGAAAGATTAGCAGTGCTGCCACCTCGGTATGATCCGCACTCCACCACATCGCCCGGGACGTCTGGAGACATCTCTAAAAGCTTTAGCGCCATTACTAAATGCGCCTGATAGGGTGTAGCGGTGGGGATCTTGGTGGTATTGATAAACATTTTCCAGCCCAAAGCCAGCCGGCGCCACCAAGGTATCCGGTAGCTTGGGTGGATCGCCCGCGAGTCTAAAATAAAAAAGACATTGATGGGCACTCTAACAGATGTGAGGATCTTCCTTAGGCTCATACTGGATTAACGATTTTCCGTTGCCCAGACTTGGTTGCCCCAATAATCGGCCGGGAACCGGTGGTCATCGCCCTTGGACTCCTCAAGGGTTGAGGTGGAGAAAAAGATTATCTTAGTCCCCTCCTCCAGTGACTTAAAGCCATTGGCATAACCGGGAGGGATGAACAGCACGGCGGGCTTTCTAGCCGAGAGCGTAAATCTATAAACTTCCGCATTCTTGCTGGGCGCTTCAACATTATCCATAGCTACTGCCGCCACAAGAGCGGACCCGGAGACCACAAACGCATATTTGGCTTCTTTCTGGTGCCCGTGCCAAGCCCGGATAGTATCCAAAGAGAAATTCTCCACCATGTAAAAGCGCTTAACGCCGCGAAAATCGAAATTATTAGCAAAGGCAAGTTGACCCCGATCGTCAACCGCGAGCCCCCCTTCGATTAGTTGTGGTTTACTTAAATCCTCCATTTTGCGCCTGGGCAGATAGATGCCTCTCATTAGAATAAACGCTCTGATCTACGTCTTTGATCCGGCCAGAGCGGACCAACCGAGTGATCTCCCCAATGCCAAAAGGCACATCATAGGGAGTAGTGGACTTCAGTAGGCCAATATTTCGGGCCTTGTCAGTATGGACATGGTAGTTTCTGGGATCAGCAAACTCCCGCTCGGCGTAAGTTACCTGGCAGCCAGTTTCCTCGGCAATCATTCTGGCTAATTCACTAATCTGTAAGTTAGAGGTGGCTAAATTATAGATCCCAGTCCAATCTTTATCCAAGCTTTCCGCCACACAGCGAGCGATATCCTTAACGTGGATAAAGGGACGCCACTGCTCCCCTCCAAATACGGTGAGCCCGCCCTTTTTGATAGCATTCATGGTCATATAGTTGACCGCCAGATCCAGCCGAATACGGGCATGGACATCAGCCAGGCCATAAGCGGTGCCCAGCCGAAAGATGATCGAGTTTTTATTGCCCAGATATTTCTCGGCCTGCAGTTTGGTTTGGGCATAGAGAGATAAGGGCTTTACCTCGGAGCTCTCATCCAGCCATTCGTCGCTCTGGCCGTAAACCGAACAGGTGGAAAGAAAGATAATCCGGCCATCAAAGTTCTCGGAGAGCCATCTCACTGCATCTTGGTTAACCGCCACGGTAGTGGGGGGATCGATCTGGCAGGCCCCGTCCCCCACGATCGCTACCAGCCAGATCACGTGAGTAAAGTTAGGAAGAATCTTACCTAGCTTCTCCCGGTCACGGATGTCCCCTTGGATGAAATCAACTGGCTTAAGATACTGCTGCTCGTAAAGGAGGTTATCATAAACCGTAAAATCGATACCTCTCTGGAACAGGGCATCGGTAACGGCACCTCCTATATAACCGGACCCTCCGGTCACCAAAACTTTCATATCCCTAAAATACCACCTCTTATGCCTTCCGTCCAGAGTAAAAAGTGGCTCTGGAAGCTAATCTGCCGTCTATCTATAAGCTGCGACCGATGCCCTTTAAAAACTCTCCTACTTCTTCCCTCTGGCTGGGATCTAATCTAAGCGCTGCCCGGGCCTGGGCCTCGGCTAGGTCAAGATCTTGCAGATTGACATATATGCCAGCCAGGATTCTCCTTTCGGTAGCATCCCGGGGCACATACTGCACCACCCAGCGTTGGTAATGAGCAGCGGCCTCCCACCCGTAAACTCGCGTGAGGTAGCTCACCACCATCCTTAGCTCCGGTAGGTCGTCTCTATAGAACTCTACCCGCTTGTCGGCTGCCACCTGCAGATCGTCTATGATGGCTGCCTGCCTAACTCCCCCGGCTAAGATCTCTAAAGTAGCACGCCAAAACTCTAATTCCCGCGGTGGGGCAATAAAGCTGGCAGCCTGGTGCAAGAATGCTTCGGCATCCTGCCACAAACCAAACTTCATAAGCATCCTAGCCCAATTGAGATAGAGGTACTCCCGATTAGGATTAGCTACCACCAAATTATCAAACGCTGTTTGCGCCACCACTAAATATTCCGGTTGATCCCTGTTAGTAACATATCGTAACAGCAGTAATAAGGGCTGCTCCTGAAGCTGAAAGGGGTTGTCAAAATTCACTTGTCTAATCATAGCGATCATACTAAGGCCAGCATTAATCTGGCGCTTGGCCTCAACATATTGCTGCTGGTGAATGAGCTCCACCGCATATTCCCGAACGCAACCGGGAGACTTATCCAGTAAAAAGTATTGGTAGGGATTGGAGTAATGCTGTGATCCTTCATATAACTGCAGGGCTAAGGCAAACTGCCCGGCCCTGCAGGCACGATCCCCTAATATGCTCTGCCGCCCAGCCGCAAACGCCGGGAGCAGATACATCAAATCAACCCAGAGTAGAGCCGCCAACAAGATGGGGGCCACTAATCTCTGCCAAGTAACACTACTGGGCTGCGTCAGTAGCGGCGAGGTAAAAAATATGATAGCGCCCAAAATAATAAAACCATAAACCAACGCTCCCACTGAATCAAAAGCAGTAATCTGCGATACGGCGTAAGCCCCCCCAGCTGCTAAGAAAGTCAACATCAAAGCAGAGTGATCATTAGCTATTCTAGGGCCTTTGGTTAGTCGGTAAATTAGGATGGCTGCGCCCGTGACCATCAAAGCTAAGATCAACGCAGTACCCACTACCCCACTAACCAACAACTGCTCAAATATAAAACCGTGGGCTCGATCAACAACGGTCGCTCCTATGCCAAAAATACCCAAACCAGATTGGTAGAACTGATTAAAGGCATGTTCAACGTTCTCTAAGCCATAACCCAGCCAAGGACGGGCTAAAAAGGCCTGCCAGCTAATACTCCAAATCAAAAGACGACTTTGAACTGAAGGATGCGAGAGCCCGCTATGCAGCAGACGCTGTCCAAGGGGTAGCCAGATCAATATCCCCCCGACCAAGCCCGCGGCTAGCACAGACAGGCCCCCCACCATCAAGATGCGTTTACGAGCAGGGCGCTTCAGCCACAACCAGCCCAATCCAAGAATCGCCAATCCTACCACAAACCCCAAAAATGGTCCTCGGGAGGCGGTTAAAATAATCGCCGCTGCTTGTAGCACCACATTAGCCAACGCCGCCCAACGCATCCAACTTTTGCTTTTGATGAAAAAGTATACCGCCAAAAAGAAGGTCAGTAATAAAAACATGCCTAAAAAGATCGGATTC
>META01000003.1:18949-19926 GCA_001772255.1 candidate division Kazan bacterium RBG_13_50_9
AACCACTTCATGGCATCAGTATCTTCCTATTATCATTTCACTACTATTGCCCAGTAGCGACCTCAGTTGATCCTAAAGGGATCTGCCAATGCTCTTTAAGAACTCCCCCACCTCTTCTTTTTGGCTGGGATCCAGCCGCAGCGCTTCTCTGGCCTGGGCCTCGGCTTGATCAAATTCGCGCAGATTGGCATAGATAGTAGTCAAAAGCTTCCGCTCCTCCACGCTATAGGGCGAGTACTGGACTACCCATCTTTGGTAGTACGCTGCGCTAACCCAATCTTCCGCTTTCATAAGATAACCAACCGCCTTCTGTAATGCCAGCTGATCACCAGGCGAGAAAGTAGCCAATCGTTCTATAGCTCTCTTCAAATCCGCAACAATCATAGCTTGGTTGCTCCATCCCGTTTCCGATCCTAGAATCGCCCGCCAAAACTCCAGCTCCTTGGGAGGAAATGGCGAGGTGGCTAGTTGGTCAAAGAGCGCCTCAGATTCCTGAACACGCCCCAGGCCTGTCAGCGTCTTTGCCCAATCGAAGTACAGATATTCTCGGTTGGGATTTTGGCTGATCAGCTCATCAAATGCATCCTGCGCGTCCTTAAGATGCTGTTCTTTGCTAGTCGGGTCAGCATGGTAGAGAAGAGCGTGGAGAGTGGGGCCATTGGCTAAAACTGTGGGGTTGTCCTTGACCGATTCTCGGATCTCCTCCAAAACTACCAGGCCGTTCTTGGCCACTACCTTGGCCTCCAAAAGCTTGCCCTGCAGCAAGAAATCGAGGGCATAAACCCGGGCCAACCTCGGCACCAGCTTGAGCATAGGGTAGGCATAAGGGTTGTTCCCCACCTTGCGCAGCGAGTCCGCGGCAGTCCAAGCTGTCTTGTAGAGATTCCCCTCCAGCGCATTGGCAACCCGGGCAGTGAGCCGGCCAGCCGACCATGCGGGCCTTAGATAGCGGACATCAAGAAAAGTAACTACCATAA
>META01000003.1:19940-37822 GCA_001772255.1 candidate division Kazan bacterium RBG_13_50_9
CCCCACTTCCAGCGGCTTAGATTAACTGGTTGAGGCAGGGGCTTGGCAGTCAGCCAGATGATCAGGGCCAGCAGGACACTTTGGTAGATCAAGCTCGTGACCGTGTCAAAGGCGGTCAGTAGCGCTATCCCATAAGCCACCTCGGTAGCCAAGAGTGCGATGATCAGTCCCCCTTTTTTGCTATCATCATTGTCCCGATAGCGGCGCAGCTCTCTTAGAAGATAAGCCAAGATAACGACTACTAAAATTATCATCACGGCGAGTCCCAGCCATCCATTAGTAACCAATTGCTCTAATATGCTATTGTGCGCTCTATCCACGATGGTAGAGGTAACACCGGTATCAGCAATGCCGGGACGATAAAACTTATTGAAGGCCAGCCCGGCATTCTCCAGCCCGTAGCCCAAAAATGGGCGGTCTTTGATGGCATCCCAAAATATCCCCCACGACCAGAGACGGCTTCTGATCGAACGAGTCGCCAGATCAAAATTGACAATGCGAGCAAGCTGGGGGCTAAATGCCACTACCGTCCCCAATACAACTATGGTCGCGAAGAGAGAAGAGATAACTTTTACCAAGATGCGGCGGTGATGCTTATGCAGCCACCAAACTGCCAGCACGATTACAGCCAAGATGCCACCTATTAGCCCAAAGATGGGCCCTCGGGAGACCGTTAGCACAATAGCTACCCCTTGCAAAATAAGGGCCAAAGCATACCACCATCGCCACCGCTTAGATGAGCTTATGACCAAATATCCGGTGACAAAGATCGTCAGCAGCAAAAACATACCCAAAAATATCGGATTGCCCACGAGCCCTCCCAACCGCTCGCCGGCGGGCAGGCCGGGGATAAGGTTAAGGTGCAGCCGCTGCAACACAGTAAAGAGAGCACTAAGGGAACCAACCCAGCTCATCACCGTTAAGATGCGCAGCCAGTGGCTTAGCTCTCTTACCAATACCAACAGCGAGATGGTAACAAGGGTCAAACAGGCCAGCAAAAGCAAGCCCACTGACCGCTCCGGGGTCCCCCAAAAGCTTCGCTGCCAATCCTCACCCAACACCGCCGATAGCACTGCAACCGCCAGCCAAAGCAGGATAAGCCAAAGTAGCGGAGAGCGCCACCAGACCGCTTCGGCCCGCCAATTGCGCGAGGTTAGCGCTCCCAGCAGCAAAAACAAGAGGATAAAGGCCAAAAGCAGAAACCGGCCGAATCCAAATGGATAGGTCATGCCGGCTAAAGGCACTATCGGCAAGGCCAAAATAGCCCACACGCACAAGTTGGCTAGCCAATTACCTTGGGCGAGAGAAAGTCGGTGCCAAAAGTTCATTAAAACTCAAGCCGGCTTAGAACCTATAAACCTTCAGGGCTTGGCTATATACTGGCGCATCCAGTGACACCGCCTTATCCCCGACCAATCCAATGATATTAAAAGCAAAGGTTCGGCCACCGGACCAAAAGCTGACATCCGTATACACACTAAGCTCTAGGGGCTGGGCGGCAGACACAGAGATTGGCGGGGAGATGGCAACGGGAGTGATCAGACTATTGTTCTCGGCCCTAAACCATCGGTCTAATTGGCCCACTACCTCATCATCTACCTTTAACGTTAGCGGGAAGAGCCACGGAAACATCAAGAGAGTCCCTTCTATCGAGGGACTGGGCACCACCTCGAGGGCGCTTAAAACAAAGGGCTGGTCGGTAGAGATCAAAAACCTCTCCGCCAGCTGGTTGTTTCTACCTTTCACCAACTTGGCCGCAACAGGGTGAACGGCAGCGACTTCTACATTGGCCGAGGGCTGCTCGTTGTCAGCCACGGTACGGACCCTCGCCGCCTGGGCGATGCTCTCCGAGGCATCAGTTGATGCAGTATAGAACGAAGCTCCCAAAGAAACGCCGATCACCACTATCAGCACAAGGGCTAAGCCCTGCATCCAGTCAAAACGAAAAGTGTGCATATCCTTAAAAATTAATAATAATCTACTGCCCGGCTTTTAACTTGGCAACATCTTCCTCAATGGCCACTCGATTGGTGGCCCCTCGCTCTAAGGCCACTTCGAACCAGTGGATAGCCTCTTCCCTCATCCCGCTATCGCGATAGTAGCGGGCGGCGGTGAGGGCCATGTTAACATCGGTCTCCAAGATCTCGTTGGCTTTTACTAATGTCCTAAAGAAAATATCCTGGTGAGAAGTAAGTGCCCCATTGGGGTCAAAATAGAGATAAGCTATGTCATTAAACAGGCTATAGGTCATAAGGGAACTGGTAGCGGCCCGAGTAAAGTACCGTTCGGCTAAAGCATACTGGCCATCTTTGACGGCGATCAGCATCAGTCCCCGATTGGCATGATAGACATAGTTGGGCCCGCTGCCTCCTTTAATTAGAGTTATCTTAAATAGCTTCTTAGCAGTGTTGTAATCCCCATCTTGATATGCTCCCATGGCATTAGAAAAGATCGCCTGGACTGGCTGAGGATAGAAGTATTGGGTGAGATAGTTTAACCCCCAAACCAAAAGGATTATCGCGACGACTGCGCTAAGGCCGAGGGCAGCGCGGCTAAGGAGGTAAGCAGTGCGGTTGTTGGAGTTATTCACTTTGCAACAATTTATCTCTTATATCCTGGTAAGTCCGGGCATTTTCATTATCTCCCAGCTCCCGGTAAGTGGACATTAGGTCTTCCACTATGCTTATCGACTTAGGCGCCAGTTGGTGAGCACGGAGTAGCTGGTCGCGAAGCCCTGTTAGTTCTGACTCTCTAATATCAGCGGGGACATCAGGGCGGTCAATATAGAAAAAGAGCAAGTTGCGATAGACCGGCTCATAAGTCGGGTCGAGCTCGATGGATTTAAGGTAGGCCGTCTCCGCCTCGTTGTACTGCTCGGTATCCCGCAAAACATTGCCGTAGTTGTTCCAAGCGGCCGCGCTCCCCGCCAAGGGGCCATCGAGCTTTGCTTTATAGAAATCCGCTGCCTTGCTAAGCTCGCCCGCAGCATACAGCTGGCCGGCTTCCCTAAGCAGCGCGGTCTCGCTCACCGACTGCCGCCAAGCAACTCCCGCATAAATGGCGGCAATGGCCACTATCACCACCGCAATGGTAATCCAACGTACCCCAAGAAAACTAGTCTTCTTTTTACTCATTAACTAACAATTGATCACTAAACATATTATAGCCCTCTACGGGCTGGCGAGGGGTGGTTGCCCCTCGCCAGCTTTGTCGGTTTATGCGCTAACCGCAAACCCAAGCAGGCCAAACTAAACCACGATTAAGCAGCGGTCAGAACGAAGGTCGCAAGCGGGAAGTTCTTGACCAAGTAACCGTTGGTCCAGTCAGGCTGGCTGGTCTCTGCGACACCGTCATCATCAAATCCGCTGGTGTGGTTAGAACCAGAAATATCGGACCAGATGAATTCGACATCCGCAGTGTCTTGAGTGCCGCTAGAATTCTGCAGCGCGACGATGTACTCGTTGTTGGTAGCATCGTCATCGCTCAGGTAGGCGGTAGTTTGACTTGCCGGCAGAGCCACATCATTCTCCAAGACTACTGCGATGGTGTCATTGGACTCATAGGCACTGAGCGCGCCAGTTACCGCCCTTAGAAGGTAGGTAACGGTGGCACCAGCCGCTACGGTCTGCTCGCCAGTCTCCGTGGTGGTCTCGCTAATGAAGGCGACCTGGACGTTGCTTGCGCCCTCGCCCACATTCTCCTCTCCGTTAGTCTCGGAGTCCTCCACATTGCTAGTGTAGGTACCGGCGAATGCGATCTCGGCGATATCCACATTGGTGACCTGGCTGCCATTCCGCAGAATGGTGAACTGGTCGAGGCCCAAGGTGTCCCCAGCGTCAGCGTCACTGATAGTGACGGTGAAGAGGAACTTCTTGATCGCGGCACCGCCGCCGGTCGTCATGCCGTTGGCGATAGTATCAGCCGTGACCGTCCACTGGTAGAGATCCAGTGTACCTGCCGTAAGCACTGTGCTTAGGCCGGTGGTGTTCTTGCTGACGGTCAGAATGGTCTTGTAGAGGATCATGCCGTTGTTGGCGGTGTCAGCGCCACAGTCATCATCTTCGGTGCCGGATGATTGGCCAATGGCCGTAAAGTAGTCATTGGTCTCATCATCGGCCTCTAATGTCACGGCAATGTACTCCTGGAAGTCAGCCGGCTCACCCGCGTAGTTGATCTTGTAGAAATCAACCGAGAGGGTCACCGTAGCGTAGGAGTCCTGAACGATCCACATATCCAGGCCATCGAAGACAAAGGCATCCTGATCATCCAAGGACAAGGCCTTGGTAACCGTGCCAGTAGAGCCATCCTTCTTCGGGTAGGTCAAGGTAATATTCTTGACCGAATCGCTGCCATCGGTGGCGTCCGAACCAGCCGAGTTAATGAACTCGAAGGCGAGCTTCTCGACCCGGAAGGCCTCATCAGCGGCGTAGAGCTTCCAAGCACCAATGACGTTGGTGGTTCCTGCGATCATCAGCACAGAGTCAGGCGAGGAAGAATCCAAGCTCACAGTCACGGTACCGACCTCGGTAATGGTCTGGGCGCCGGCAGCGCCGGAAGTGCCCTCACCGATATCACTACCAGTATCAGCGCCGGTAATTGTCCCGGAGGTCAGGGTAATCGTGTGATCCTCGCCAGCATTAGTGTAGGCGCTGGTGAGTAGATCGCCAATGAAGGCCAAGCCCATCGCCTTACCCTTAGTGACCCTTAAGGTCTCTTTGAGGGTAAAGGTGTGGGTGTCGCTGGTCCCGCCGCCCCCGGTTGGGTACTCGGTGTTGGTGACCAATGTCTCCCAGCTACCGTTGTAGTCCTTGTCGGCCCACAACTGTGCCGCGTCAATGTCAGCCATATCAGCAGTATCAGCCAGGGTATCGGTAACGGTCAGGGAAGAAACCAAGACGTCTTCACCGGACTGGGTGGCATCGATCGAGAAGGTGCTCCAAGTATAACCCTTGATACCAACTACTACGTTCTTAGCACTCGGGTTACCCAAGGTGGCAAGAGTGGCCGCGCCCGCTTTGATGGTCTGGGTGTTACCAGCAGCCTCCAGCCCACTAGGGGAGATAGAGTTGTTGGTAATGAGACCTTTAGCGGTAACATCGGTTGCGTCACCGATGGTAGCCGCTAGAGTTTCGGCGCCATCAAAATCAACGCCGATTCTCACTTTGAAGCCGACTTGGGTCACGCCCGGAGCCAATACAAAAGTATTGGTAAAGGCGAAAGTGCCGTCGTCGGCAGCATCGCTACCACCGTCAGTGTCAGTAGCACCGTCTACCGGGCCCGCCAAGACGTTACCAGTGGCAACGGCATACAGGCGACCATTAGTAAGATCGGCGAAGGTCTCGCCGGAACCCCAAGTCCCGTTAGCTTCGATGTCAACGTTAGTGGCAGAGATCCTCATGGATTCACCACGGACATCAAAGTCCCAAATGGTTAGAACCTGGTTATCAGCGACGGTTACCGTGCTGGTGCCAGGCGAAGCGGCGCTCTTGGTGATAGTGAGCGAACCAGAGTTAATGGTCTGGTTGTAGTCACCTTGACCAAGGTTATTGCTGCCGGCGGACTGGACAGACCAGTTACTGGCAGAAGACGCCGTCGGGGTGATGTAGAAGCCGTAGATATCGCCCTTGGCGAAGACCAAGTAGTCGCTACCATCGGCAATGTCCGTGTTAACGGTCAAGCCCACCCCATCAACGATATCAAGCTGGACCCTTAGACGGATAGTATCGCCCTTGCCCAAGGCAAGATTGACCGGCCAGGAGGCCTTACCATCAGCGGTCCAGCCAACGGTCGTACCCAACGTTGCGCCGTGGGTAACATCCCACAACTCAATGTTGTTGCTGTCAGCCGTCTCACTGGAGCCCGCTTTCATAACGGTAATTCGCTCAATAGTGATCGATTCAGTCGAGCCAGCTGTGATCTTGAAGGTGTTGGTGATTATATCAGTCTCGCCAACATCCGGCGTGTCGTCGCTGACCGAGCCATCTTCAGCAACGGTAACAGAGCCGATGGTCACGTTAACCACGGTCATAAAGTTGCCGTAGACCGGAGCTCCGCCGGTGCTGGTAGCATCCGAGACAAGGTCGCTGTTAGCAGCGATGCCCAGACGCGCCGTTCTCCCCGCGCTAGCAGTGCTGATTAGGCCCGCTCGGATGTAGTAATCCTGCGAGCCGGTAAGCGCCAGGGCCGGGTTGATGTAGATCTGCGCCTGGTGGTTAGCATTAAAGCCACCGGCGGTGCCACCAACCTGGACGCCCTCAGCGGTCAGAAGCTTGACGTTCTCCACATCAGAATCAGCGGAGAGGCCGTCGCGAGTAACGAAGATCTGGCTCACTTTGACCGTGGTGCCAGCAGCCGCCGTTAGGGTAATGCGGGTAAAGTTTGCATTACCGCCGGTGGCTACGCTGGCGGCCACTGGAGTCTGTGAGCTTAAGCTCACCGTCAGAGCGCCAGAAGTGGTAGGCGTGGTGGTGCCTTGGCCTACGATCACCCTCCAGAACACGTCATCGGAGGCGATCAAGCGGCCAGCGGCATCTACCTGCCGGAACCGGGAATCGAACTCTCTCACCACCATGGTGTAGAGATTATAGGTACCATCAGCGGTACCCGCCTTGATCTTCAGATTCCAAGTGAAGGTCAGGCTATCGCCCGGACGAGCGTCCGCGCCATTGTAAACCGCAAAGCGGTTGTCGTCACCATCGGGGTTAGCCAAGAAGCTAGACGAGTCTATCCAAGTAAGGATCTCATCATTCTTGACCCCAACCCTTAGCTCGTGGGCGCCACGGTAAGGAGCTACCTCGGGGAGCAGAGTGCCACCGGGAGGAACGCCATACCAGATCTGGGCCCGCGGGTCGATGGTGCGGTTCTTGATGGTCAAGCTCAACTGAACAGTGTCGCCAGCATTGACGCGCACTTCGTGAGCGGTGCCATCAGTGGAAAGTGTGCCCGATTGGCTGACCCACTGGTACCGGCCAGGAGTTGGGAAGAACTCAATGGCCTGCGCCGTAGGCACGGAGAAAGCAAAAGCTACTCCGAAAGTCATCAACCAGGACACAACGCGAGTCATTTTCTTGAAACTAATCGACATGTGCGTTTTATCCAATTTTAGTGGTTATAAGTTCTTTGGCTGTTAGTATTTCTCTTTCATCCTTCAGTACCGGATCCCAGCACTTAAAGATTACTCGAGTTTCGCCCCCACCTTGAGCTGGCCAATTAGTTTGATTAGGCCATCTGCTCTCGGTCCTAAAGTGAAGACTTTCCTGAATTTTAAGCAGGAAAACTGGTTAATGGTAACTTAATTGGCGCCGGCTGGCGGCTTCTCGCCCCAAGCCGTGCTGTCGATCGCTATCCGATAGATCTTAACTACTGTACCTGATATCTCACCGGTGATCATCACTCCGCTCCGACCAATATAAGGGGTCAGATCGATCGGTGAGAGCGCTACTTGATAGTATCTGTCTCCTACAAATATCGCTGGCTTGCCCGCAACCGTTCCGATGCGGGCGGTAAAGGTCTGGACGCCCTCGGGCAGAGACACGGAACCTTGGTTGGCGGTCTGGTTTGAAGGTGTGGCCGAAGAAGACGCGTTGCCTGAAGGTAAGGTGCCCGTTGTCTTGATGTCGGCTGCTCCATCTTTGAGCGCTTCTCGGATCGCCACCACTGCATTTTTAACCTCCTCATTCTCTGAGCTCCCTTCGATATCCTGTAAGATCGTCTTCTGATCGCTTAGAAGGGCATTAAAACGCTCGAGCAAAGCAGCTACGCCTGGATCTGCCTCATTGCCCTCCTGGGCCTTCTCTAAGGCATCTCGGGCGCTTACCAGCGCTACCTGCGATTCCCTAAGCACCGTGCTTAAGGCCGCCTCCTCGCCTAAAGAGGCCTCCAAATGCTTTAGGCGCTCATCGGCAATGTTTAGGGTAGCCGTCGCCCGGCTAAGCGGGTTGCGGATAAAAGCCAGCTCGATCTGCTCCAAAACCTTTTTGACCGGGAACAAACTGCTGGTCGGTGTCGAGCTTTGGGCCACCGCTCCAGTCATCACCGAAGCGACAAATACCAAGACCATCACCGCGATGGTAATGGGCATGGAAAAGGATAGGCGATGCGGCAGCAATGCCCGGCGCAGATGGCTAAGCGAAACGTCTAAGCTTGCGGCTTTAGCCTCGCCTTCAACGATAGCATCCGCCAGCTCGATCTGGCCAATCGCCCGGAATACCCGATCGCGGATAGCCTGCTTGCGGCTGAATGACAAATCCCCCTTATCGCTAAGGGTTTTGAGTGTCTCTTCTAAATGGTTAAACTCCCAAGAAGTCATACTATTAAAAACTCCCGCTCGCATACAACCTGCAAGCTTGATGGGTAGAAAAGATGTTAACTAATTGTTCCTAATCCCGCTGGACAGCAGAACTAAGATCTAAGACTCTAGCTCTTCTTTGAGCGCCGAAAGAGCCCGGCTGGTGAGAGTTCTAACATTACCCTCTTTTTTCTTGATCATCTGGGCCACCTTGGCGATGGGAATGTCCTCCAGATAACGCAGTGTGAGCACCTGCCGGTACTCCGGCCTGATTCTATCTAGCGCTTGGCGCAGTCGCGTCTGCTCCGGATAAAGATCCACCTCCCCTTCAAGGTCCGGCATCTCCGGCAAACTCTCGAAAGAGATCTCTTGTTTGGTGGTCCGGTAGTAGTCGATGACTGCGTTGCGGGCGATAGCAAAGAGCCAAGTCGAGAATCGAACTTCGCTTTTGAGCTTGAGGGTTTTAAGGCCCTTCCAAGCCCGAAGGAAGACATCAGCAGTCAAATCCTCCGCGACGTTCTCATCTTTAGTTTTCAAATAAGTGAACCGGTAAATGTTGTCCACCCATAGCTCGTAGATGCGGCCAAAGGACTTGATGTCGCCTTTGCAGGCCCGCTCCACTAGCTCTTTTGGGGTATCGATCCGGGCAGGATGTAAAACAGCCATTTACCTTGTCATTAGATATAACGAAAAAGTGGTGAAATTGTTACACAATTCACTACTATCCTGCTCCCAAAGCATAAAATACGCAGTGGACTTTTTTGATATATTTGAGTACTTCAAATACCCTCTCCGAGATTTCTCTAACCTCCTAATTCTACCTGACAACCCCATAAAAAACAATTGCTCAACCAAAAAGAGGGGTAAATCCCCTCTTTTTGCTACTTAGGAAGGATAGTGGGGTTATGACGTGCTGGCAGCGCCACCTCCCTGATTCCGGTTTTTACTCCTGACCCTGGACTGACTCGTCAGCACCACCGGCATTTTGGGCCTGGCGGCCTGCCTTAAGGCCAAAGCCGGGCAGCTCCCCGCCAAATTCTTCTTGGATCATCTCGTGGATCTGATCGCGCACTTCAGAAGAAGCATTCTTCCACTCCTGCAGTCTCTGCCTGATGGGCAGGTTGCCGACTCCGGGGAACTCACCGCTCTCGATCTCATCCAAGCGGGTCTCCCGTTTTTCTATCACCTGGCTTAAGTGGTCAATGACCTGTTGGTAGGCCGCTTTCTGGCTATCGTTCTCGGCCGCTGCCAGTTTCTCTTCAAATTTATCCTGAAGAGTCCCGACCTTTTCAATGCTCTGGGCTAAGCGATCAACGGCTTCCTCTTGATGTTTCTCCCACATCTCGCGGGCGCGCTCAGCCATTTGCTCCGGGTTCATATTACGGAGGGCCAATAGCTCTTGGGCTCTCTCTTCGCTCATCCGAGCCCAAAGCTGGGCCTTCGCCCCGGCATGGCTGGTTATCTTCTCCTGAAAGCGCTCCATGGCCTGATCTAGACCATATAAAGGCTGCCCGGGGGCAGATGAATCTGCTAAAGCGGCGGTGCCGGCTCCGCCGGCTAACAAGATGGCTATAACAATAGGCACAAATGGCATAGTAACTCCTTCGATATTTAATTTATATGCCTGTTTCTTATATCGGTTTTGGGCTTGGGTTGTTACAGATTCGGATATTGTATCCGTGAGCTTCACTTTGAGGATAGCTCTCTCTTCTGGGGTAAGCAAAATCCCCTCTTTTATCGCCTTAAGAAGCCTGATGATTTCCTGCTCTAGCTTATCAAACTTGTCCATTCAACTTTTCCTTCAACTGCTTAAGCCCTCGGTGGACCAAAACTCTAATATGATTCTGTTTTTTGCCGGTGATCTCCTCTATCTCGGGATAGTCCAGCTCCTCGATGAATCTAAGGGTCAGCGCCTCCCTTATGTCTGGAGGTAGACCTTTAAGATGCTGGATAACGCCCTCATACTCCAGTTTAGTGCCAACCTTATCTAAATCTGATGCGCTATCATCCGACACTACAGCCGCAATCCCCTCAAGGCCCAAATCTTTCCGCCTCTTATCTCCTTGGCGGTAGTGGTTAGCGACCACCCTCCTAGCAATGGAGAATAGCCAGGTGGAAAATTTTGCTTTTGCTTGGAATCTATATCGGGGCAAGCTTTGGTAGGCCCCTAAAAACACCTCGGAGGTCACATCTTTGGCTTCTTCCCTATCTCCTATGCGCAAGTATGCAAAGCGGAATATCCTATCGGCAAACATGTCAAAAATGCGGCCAAACAAATCTGTTTCACCCTGTTGGATCCTCCCAACGAGTTCCTGAATATCAGATTCACCAAATTGGAGCATATCTTCATCCATATCTTATATCGTAATCTTCCCTAATCCGTTACGGGGTAGCACGTTTTGGCTTACCCCAGATCCGCAACCCCTGAGCCATTGGAGGAGAAACGTACTGAAGTGAGTAGAATTTCCCCTGGCGAAGCCCGTCGTCTGTTAGGGCGGGAGCCGAAGGGAAATTCTACCACTGAATAGTTTCGATGACTGGCGATAGTTTTTGGCCACTTTTTTGAAAAAGTGGCGAAGGGAATGCATTATTTAATATTATCCTTGATCACTCCCCCACCAATACAAACTTGCCCCTGATAGAGCACTAAGGACTGTCCAGAGGTAACTGCTCTCTCGGGTTGGCTGAACTGGAAGTAGAAGCCCTTGCTATCCTTTTTGAGAACCCCTCGGCTTAGCTCTGGAGTATATCTGGATTTGGCTAGAAACTGTTTCCCCACCAGAGTCCTGGAGGTATATTCCTTGGGGTTAATAAGATGCAGCGGCCCTATCCTCGCTACCTTGGTATAGGTGTCACTATCGCTTCCAACTATCACTAAGTTCTTCCTTACATCGGTCTTAATCACATAGAGGGGCTTCGCCGTGCCGGAGAGCCCGACAATTCGCCTCTGGCCTAAGGTGTAGAACCATGCCCCCTCATGCTCCCCCCGTTTTCTGCCTGATAGATCCACGATATCCCCCTTCCTCTGGAGCAGTTTGGTCTTAAGAAAGTCCTTAGCATCAATCCGCCCGATAAAGCAGATCCCCTGGCTGTCCCTCTTAGCGGCAGTTGGGAGCCCAACCTGCTTCGCTATCTCCCGGATCTGGGCCTTAGTATACTCACCGATGGGAAAGAGACACCTACCGAGCTGTGCTTGAGTAATAGGGTATACAAAATAAGTCTGATCTTTAATTGGGTCCTTGCCTCTTAAAAGTTGGTAACCCTTAGGGGTCTTCCGGGAGCGGATATGATGACCGGTAGCCATCAGATCAGCTCCTCTTTTAAGCGCCTCTTTAAGGAAAAGGTCGAATTTGATCTCCCGGTTACACAGCACATCAGGATTTGGGGTCCGGCCAGCTCTGTACTCCTTAAAGAAATCATCAATCACCCGCTTTCTATATTCCTTCTCAAAGCTAAACACCAGATAGGGAACCTTGAGGAACTTGCAGACGCTGACCATATCCAG
This sequence comes from candidate division Kazan bacterium RBG_13_50_9, assembly GCA_001772255.1. Lineage (GTDB taxonomy): Bacteria > Patescibacteriota > Kazan-3B-28 > Kazan-3B-28 > UBA10110 > RBG-13-50-9. The sequence continues at coordinate 31,733 of META01000003.1, forward strand.
ATAGTCCTGATACAGAGGGCACTCTGTTATCCTTTTTACCGGGAAGGACCAGTTCTTCATAAACACTCCTACTATCTGGTAGCCCTGCTCCTTTAGAAGGTAGGCGGTAACAGATGAGTCCACTCCCCCGCTCATCGCCACAAAAACAGTGGGTTTAGGGTGGTCTTTATCTAATCTAAGCTCGCTGGATTTAAAATAATCCCTCCAATGCCACCCCTCCCTAGCTTTCGCTCCTTGGATTTTCTTTTTAGCAAGCACGCTCATAAGCTAAATTATACCCTCACGCTTAAGCTATTAGAGCTCGAGTGTCCTGAGCCAGATAAATCTTCTCGGGGTGAAGCCCGTAGTCTGTTAGGGCGAAAACGCCCAGAAGATTTATCCAGGCGAATAGCAAGAGCGACTGGCGATAGTTTTTGGCCACTTTTTTGAAAAAGTGGCTATCTATTTCCAAAACTCCCACCACCTCTTAGATTGCTTCGGTGGGAATAGGAGCAAGGTTAGATGTTCTAACTCCCGTCTCATATTGCCTTGCAGATCCTCCCTAACCTCTCTCCGGAGGCCCCTGATCTCGGCTGCCAAGGTATTGAGGGCCATAAGCAGCTTTCCCCGATACTCCTTCTCCCCAGAGGTGGCTCCCCCCTCATCTTTGATCTTAGATTTGATCCGGGCGACTATCCCCTGCTTGGTGTACAAACCTGAATCCTGAAGAAGCTTTATCCGCTCGAGGGCATACACATCAGAATCTGTGAAGACCCGATGATTATACTGGTTGCGATGATTAGAGAGCAGCTGGCTATAAGAAGACTCCCAGTTGCGGATCCTGTTCTCTGACACCTTAAGATATCTGGATACCTCCGAGAGGCTATAGGTATCCCCTGCCGTTTTCTGCCCTCTGTCCAAAATAGAGACCGCCTCAATTTTTGAGGGCTGCTGTTCCTCTACCGCGTTACGCACCATTTCTTTGGCTTTGTCAACAGTTAACATAGCATGTGAAGTCTAAAGTTGTTTATGAGAGCTAACTTTTGCCAGAGGGTTCACATGGTATGTGAACTCATTGACAAAAGTAGATGATAGAGTTTTAATGATATGAATTTGCTAGCGATTTTGACCCTTGAGGGTTCACATGGGGGGTGAAGTACCTCACATGGGGGGTGAACCCCAACTGATTTTAGGTTAACATGGGGGGTGAACCCATGTCAACATCACTTCATATGGGTCAACACGGAGGCGGATTTATCTGCTCTCCGAGAGCATATATATAAATAGGTAGTTCATAGGGCCTACGCGGTGAGGGTTCACATGGTCCAACACGAAAATTGCTGGGGGGTTAACATGGGGGGTGAAGTACCTCACATGGGGGGTGAACCCCCTTATTTAGACAAGTGTCTAAATACGCCTAATTGGACTAGCGGAAATGACTTTTTGTATGAGGGTTCACATGGGGGGTGAACCCTAAAAGGGTTTGTGAGAGCTAATTTTTGCCCTGGGGTTCACATGGGGGGTGAACCCTTTATCCACATTAAAATATGCCTGTATAAGCAAAGAGCCACACCGTGTAGGGTGTGGCCCCTGTCATTATGAGACCTGTGGGGGTGGAACCGGGTGAGAGTACTGTACGAAGAAGGCAGCCAGCGGGAAGAAGAACTAAGACCCGCTGGACGAACATCAGACCTGAGATCTATCCCAGACAGCTCTCAGATCTAACGAGAAGGAAGCTCCATGCCGCTGCACCGGCATTGGCCTGCCGCCAGCAGTACTCTCACCCGGCCAACCATACCCGGCTACCAACCGTCCTTGGTATTCTTCCGATTCCAAGAGGAAGCTGGTGAGAAAGCCGGGGTAGTTGCCTAAATAAGAAAAACACAGGTAGGGGACTACTGGTGTCCTAAGCTCTAAACTTAGCTACTACTATCCGCTCACCTTCGATACCAGACTGGCACCACTATGACCTGCAAAGGAGGGAAGAATGGTAGGGTGCCCGCCTTGGCGGGGGATGTTTATGCTAAGACTTGGTGTGGAAACCACGAAAGCTATTGACAGCCAGTAGTCCCATATTGGGCGAAAGGCAGCTCAGGGGTAACTGAACTGCTGATCCGCGTGTTGTCGTTGTCAAGCTGCAGTTCCCAGCGATTGTACCTGGATCGTTTGCAGATGTTGGGTCAAACTACCCGAAGGTAGCAAGCTGCAACTAACCCAAGTACCACAATCGTACTGACGAAGCAGGGGAGCGGTCAATAAAATTCCCCGCTGACGCGGGGAATTTCTGCGATAGTAATATATTTCTTTTAGCTCAACTCCGGGAACCAAATCCTAATCTCTTTTTCTGCTTCCTCGGACGAACCGGAGGCGTGCACAATAGTTAATACCGAGCGATTCTCCCGGTCCGCCTTTTCAAAAGAGTCCTCGCCAAAATCACCCCTAATTGTCCCAGGAGCTGCCTCGGCGGGGTTGGTCTTACCGACCAATTCGCGGATCTTGGCTATTGCCCCGACTGGACCTTCTACTATCATTGGCACTACTGGGCCTGACTGAATAAAGCGCTGCATCTCTTCTACTCGGGGTCGCATCTTAGCGATCTTTTCATTCTTCTGCTCCTGCGTCCAGCCAGAAACGTCTACATGCCCCATTGTCAGCAGATATTCTGGGTCGAGCGGGTAGTGTTGTGCTACGATTTCGGGTGTCGCCACCATCTCCTTGCGCGCCACGATCATAAGCCCAGCTGTTTCCAAGCGTCGGACGATCTCCTCCGTAAGCCCCCGCCGCGTCCCGTCGGGCTTGACCATAACAAAACTTCTCTCCTTGTCCATAAGCTCTTATCTCCTTAGAAATCTTAATCTACACTTATAACTTTAACAGATTCTTAAACCTCTGTTGGTGGCCATACGGCCCGATCACCGCTAATTTCAGCTTATTGGCCCAAAAGATCTCTTTAGCCAAGCGCTTTATTTGATTAGCAGTGACAGCCCTGATCTTCCTCCTATATTGAGCGATCGTCTCCGTCTTATCATATAGCAACTCCTGCATACCAAACCGGAGCGCCACATCGTCCGAATCCTCTGTGCTTAGAACCGTCCGGCCGATGATAAGCTCCTTAGCCTTCTTAAGCTCGCCTGCTGGCACGTTTTCTTGAGTGAGGCGCTTAAACTCCGAGAGAATGGTGCGAATTGCCAAGTCTATACGCTCCTTATCAACTCCAGCCTTGGCTCCCAGATACCCTATCTCATCATAAAAATCCGTAAAAGCGTAGACATAATAAGCTAGCCCGTGCTTCTCCCTAACACTCATAAAAAGCCGAGAGCTCATACCGCCGCCTAAAACAGTTGCCAATACCTGGGCGATGTACCTATCACGGTGCTGCGCGCCGAAAGTCGGAACCCCTATATTAAGATGCGCCTGCTTAGTTTTGCGGTTAACTACCCTAACGGGCAGATTCGGATGAGCACGACGGTAGGGGATAGGCTGATTCTTGCGGCTCGAGCGGGGATAGGCCAAATACTGATAAGTTAGCTTCCTAACCTGGCCTAAGGTAGTGTTACCCGCTACCGCTACGACCATATTGGCAGCCGTGTATAACTGGTCTTTGTACCTGATGAAATCATCCCGCTTGAGCGACCTTACGACTTGCGGAAGGCCAATGGTCGACCAGCCTAGAGGATGATCACCGAACATCAGCTGTTCAAACTCATAGTCAATGAGACGCTTGGGGTCGTCGTGGATCATTTTGTACTCCTCTAAGATCACTCCGCGTTCCCGATCCATCGCTGCAGCGTCCAATTTAGAGTTTAGTAACATATCCGAAAGCACATCGAAAGCCCTCTCAATATGCTCTTTGGCCACCTTAACCCAGTAGCCGACAAACTCATTACCGGTGAAAGCATTGAAGATGCCGCCAATGCCATCAATAGCTACCGCAACCGCTTGCGGATCGGGGTAGCGCTCGCCCCCTTTGAAAAACATGTGCTCCAAGAAATGGGCGATGCCATTGATATCTTTGGTTTCATAGCGGGAACCCGCCCTAAAGAGAACTATGACCGTGACTGCTTCGGTGGATTGCATGGGTACCACCATCAACCGGGTGCCACTTTTGAGTTTGGATTTCTTGATATTCAGCATGACCGATCTGCCTTACTTAGCTACATCTTCCGCTCGAGTCTCCCGAATCACATTTACCTTAACCGTTCCGGGATAGGTCATATCCTTTTCAATCTTCTGGGCGATGTCTTTGGCTAGTTTTATAATGCCCAGATCATCAATCTCCTCCGGGATGACCAATACCCTAACCTCACGCCCCGCCTGAATCGCGTAGGCACGCTCTACGCCCTCGAAACTGGTAGCGATATTCTCCAGATCGCCTAAGCGCTTAATGTACTGCTCTAAGCTCTCACGACGCGCCCCAGGACGTGATGCTGAAATGGCATCGGCCGCCATGGAGATGAAATCTATCGCGGTCTTAGGGCCACCCGAGCCCTCGTGGGAGACTTCGATCGCTTGGATGACCTCTTTGGGCATCCCATACTTCACCGCGATGTCCTTGGAGAGATCGATGTGCGTCCCTTCCATCTCGTGGTCTAAGGCCTTACCAATATCGTGTATTAGAGTGGCCAATTTAGCCAACCGGACATCGGCACCCACCTGGGCCGCCATCATCCCCGCCAAGTGAGCAGCCTCAACTGAGTGCTTGAGAATGTTCTGCCCGTAGCTGGTGCGGTACTTAAGCCGGCCGATGATCTTGATGAGATCTAAAGGCAGGCCGGTCAAACCGAGCTCCAAAACTGCCTCCTCTCCAGCCTTTTTGATATCCGAGGCGATCTCCTTCTTGGCCCGCTCTACCATTTCCTCAATTCTGGCCGGCTGAATCCGGCCATCAGCTACCAATCGCTCAAGGGCTTTCTTGGCGATCGCCCGCCGCACCGGATCAAAACCAGAGATAACTACTACCTCCGGGGTATCATCCACGATCAGGTCTACTCCAGTAGCCCGCTCAAAGGCCTGGATGTTGCGGCCTTCCTTGCCGATAACCCGACCTTTCAGGTCATCGGAGGGTAGCTGGACCACATTAGTGGTCGACTCGACTGCTGTCTCCGAAGCGTAGCGCTGAATAGCAGAGGAGATGATATCCCGAGCTTTGGCTTCGGCTTCGTCCCGGGCCTGCTCCTCAATATCCCGCATCAGCTTGAGAATATCGTCTTTGGCCTCCTTTTCGGTGCGTTTCAACAAGAGCTCCTTGGCTTCCTCCTTAGAGAGCTTGGCGATCGCAGCTAGTTTCTCCTCTTGCTGTTCTCTAATCTTGAGGATTTCCTCTCTGACTTCCTTGATCCCCTCATCCTGCTTTAAGACATTCTCCTGCTTGCGGTCCAAATCCTCCGTTCGGCGATCTAAAGTTTCATCCTTCTGCCCCAAACGCTTCTCCCAATCCGCCAGCTCTGTCCGCCGGCGCTGCTCTTCCCCTTCAGCTCGTTCCCTGATCTTAGAGGCTTCCTCCTTGGCCGCAATAACGATCTCTTTTTCCTTCTGGGCAGCCTCATCCAAACGGTCTTGGGCCTTTTTGATGATCTTGTCCGCCTCCTGTTCTGCCCGGCTGACCCTTCGCTGCGAGAGAGCTGCCCTGATAAGATATCCAAGAGCAGCGCCCGCAAGGAGCCAGACCAGCCAAATCAACCAACTTTCCATAGCTTAACTCCTCTGATTTATAATCAGGTGTCCAGGTCGCTCAAAAAATCAGGGTAGATAAGCCCCTTACTTAAACCTCTTTAGCTCGAGTTGGAAGTTGAGTCCTTGATACTCAGTTAGATTTAGAAGGAATTGTGCTATCGCCTGATTTTGCGTACTGGAACCTGAGAATCTATGATATATAGCCGTCGCAGCTAATCCAATATCTATTGAAGCTTCCCTAGCCGCAACACCCTTAATCTACCCTCCCTCTTCCCCCTTGTCAAACTACCCACCCTCCTTTGTTGTTTATATATACGCTGTACAGCGTGTATAATAACCTCATGAGATCCTCAAGAGAGCACACGAGCCATATCAGAACCAAAAAACAACTGCTGACTACCGGCGGGATGGGGGAGTATATATTAGACCGCCGCGATT
>META01000003.1:37860-46855 GCA_001772255.1 candidate division Kazan bacterium RBG_13_50_9
CACAAGATGGAGCCACTATTAGACAGCCTATTTACCCGCCGAGAGTTAGTCGACGTTGTGCGTCGTTTAGCAATCAGTAAGCTAATACTCGAGGGGCATAGCTATCAAGATATCAGCGAGCAGACTGGTGCCTCGGCCAGAACTATTGTCTATGTTAAAGAATCTCTGGCCGCTAATGGCGGGGTCCTCCAGGTCATTCTGGCAAACCTATATAATCTATCTAACATCGACAGTTATATTAAGAGGCGTTTACGCAAGGGCAAATAACATACTATCACGCTGTACAGCGTGATAGTATAAGGTAGCAAGCGAGCAAGCGTGACTCATAACTGCGGGGGGTAGTATGTGGGGAGGACGTTTTGGCATATGGGCATCAATTACCCTACTGGCGCTGTTAGCTAGCGCCGCATCGATTAGCAAGGCTGAGGGAGAGACCCCACCGGTGATCATTAACGAGATGGCCTGGGCAGGAAGCTCTGCTAGCAGCCAAGATGAATGGGTAGAGCTAAGGAATAATACTGATGAGGATATCGATCTGACCGGCTGGCAGCTTACCAAAGACACTAGTGGCGACGGTAGCGGTGAGGCACTAATAGTAGAGATCACAGAGAACACTTTAGACCCCCTGGCAAATGCCATCCCAGGGGGAGGTTATTTTTTAATTGCCAACAACGGCCCCGAGCATGATTTTGGCGATGGCAAACTATCTGTTTTAAATATTCAGCCCAACTACGTTGATAGCGGGATGACCCTGTCGAACAGTAACTTGCTAATCAAGCTATATAGCGGTGAGTGGAACAGCGAGGCAGAGCTAGTGGACACTGCTGGCGATGGGGGAACGCCGCTCTCCGGCAGCAATAGCGCCAAGACCTCAATGGAACGGAATGCTGAATATGGCCTAGGCAACCTGCCGGAGAATTGGCACGAAGCCACTATTGCTACCAATTTAGATGACGGGGTTTTTGATCAAGCCACCCCTGGAGCCCTCAACTCATCACCGTCTCTGCCCGCACCTGTCGTGCAAACAGTATCGCCCAATGCTGCCGAAACCGGCACCACTCTTGAGATAGAGGAGATTACCGGCAACAACTTTGCGACGGAAGGAGTAACCACGGTACAGTTGCAGCGAGGCACCCACACATTAACGGCCAATAATGTACACGTAGCTAGCTCCACCGTCATCGACACGGCATCAATCTCACTAATTGGAGCGGAGGTGGGCCGGTGGGATCTAACTGTGATTAACCCTGATGGGCAAGCGGGGCTACTAACCAACGCGATCGAGATCACCGCGGCGGAAGAACCCGAAGAAGACGTAACCTATTCTGATAAAATCGCTATCAGCGAGGTCTACCCCAGACCAGATACATCCAGTAACGACGAATTTATTGAGCTGCATAACACCGGTACTGCCTCGATAAATCTGAAAGGTTGGCGGCTGGATGATCAGCACCCAGGCGGTTCCGCGGAATATACCATTGGCCAAGACTTAATTATTGAAGCAGGCCGATACCTCTCTTTAAATAAACCAGAAACTCACATTTCGCTTAATGATAGCGGCGACTATGTCCGGCTTATCCAACCAGATGGCAACGTATTGCGGGAGACCCCCAATTATGGGTCCGCCATTAAGGGTCGTTCCTATGCTTTCATTGGTAACCAATGGCAACGGACAGCACGGGTGACCAGAAACCAAGCCAACATCTTGGAGCTGCCCGATGATGAGGCCGCGGAAGACACAGAAGAAGCAGAGGACATTAAACTATCCCTAGATTTTGACGACTTAACTAGCACATCCGTAATACTGACGTGGGGAGTTAAGCCGACCGTAGCACTCACTAATATCCGCGTCTACCGATCGGATCAGGAGGAGGAAATAGGAGAGATCATGACCACGATCACAGTGGGGGATTGGGAGTATTTAGTAACCGGGCTTATACCTGATACCGACTATTTCTTTACCGTCTCGGCCAGCTATCATGGACAAACAGTTAAATCCAACCAAATAGAGGTTACCACGGCCAGCGAGGCAGTCACTAACCCGGGAGAGGCAGGGCAGATCCGCATCACCGAGATGCTGCCCAACCCATCAGCTGGAGATGAAGAGTTTATTGAGCTCTATAATGCTACGGGTGCGACCATCAATATAGCGGGCTGGAGACTGGCAGATGCCAGTGGCAAAAGTTATACCATTAATGCGCTGGACCTTCCGCCGATCTCCATTACGGCCCAGGAGGTGGGAACCGTGCTTATCCCAGCAGGCCAATACGTCTTGTTAGAGCAAGGCATCACTGGTATTCACCTTAATAATTCGGGAGGGGAAGAGCTGTATCTTTTTGACACAGAAGACAACCTGATTGATGCCATAAGCTACGATAGCTCGGCTAAGAAAGGATTCGCCTATGTGCTGGCGCCCAATGACAAGTGGTTCTGGTCCGAAGAATCTACACCCGGCGAGGCAAATGATGTTAGCTTCGCCGGGGTACTAGATGATGCAGGTGAATACCTCACCTCCAGCGGCCCAGCTAATAAATGGGGTTGGGCTAGCTTGATTAGCTGGTTCTTCGCTGGGATAATGTTTACCTTAATGAAGCGACATGAAAACCTACATTACTAAAAACAGCGAGGAGACAGAGAAATTGGGGAGAAGCTTAGCCCGCAGCATTAAGCCCCCTGCCATCATCGCCCTAGAATCGGACTTAGGCGGAGGCAAGACCACTCTTGTGAAAGGACTAGCTAAAGGGCTGGGTATCAAAGAGAATGTGGTTAGCCCCACGTTCGTGCTGGAGCGAATCTATCGGATACCGAAGCGGCCATACTCGCTCTACCACTACGACCTTTATCGCATCAAGCCAGACGACATACTGGTAGATGAGATTTTGGAGAATGCCAAGGACAACGTTGTGGCGATCGAATGGGCAGAGAAGATCGCAAAAAAACTGCCCAAAATAGCTATTAGAGTTAGGATCTATTCTCTTAGAGAGCAAGACAAACGAAAGATTGCTATAAAGGGCCCCACGGGATGAAAAAGAAATCCTACGTATTAGGAATCGATACGGCGGAGGCCGAGACAGGGATAGGCCTGGCGGGCAGGAATATCTATGATATCCAAACGTGGCTGTCGCACCGGAATCAGTCCCAGGAGCTACTGCCCAAAATTGACAGACTACTTAAAAAACATCGGGTTATGCCCGAGCAGCTTAAATGGGTAGCAGCAAACCTGGGCCCTGGCTCCTTCACGGGCTTAAGAGTGGGAATCAGTCTAGCCAATGCCTTTGGCTATGGCTTGAATATCCCCGTGGTAGGTAAAAAGGAGCTCTTGGGCAACACCCGGGAGCGAGTGGGTCAACTACTAAAACTTAGAGTTAAGACCAAATCGTTCAAGCAAGTCTTGCCATACTACGGTCGACCCCCGCGCATTACCCACCCTAAAAAATAGTACACACGCTCTACAGCGTGTGTACTACAGTGTTGTCGGGGGGGGGCGGTAGGGTTATTTTTGGGTGAGGAAGATATCTGGGTCGCTGATAGTGCGTAGGAACTTAAGAGCAGGGGAGAGGGATTTTGGCAATTGAGTACTGCCAATAAGATTGCGTTCATCATTAACAATCTCCCGCACAACCGAATCAGGCAGCGGGTTAGTGGTTGACTCGGCTTGAACACTGACGGCGGGGATTTGAGCATTGGCTTCTGCCGCCGTAAGACAGCGATTAATGTGGAGGTGGAAAATCATCACCCCACCCAAAAGCACCAAGCCGCATACTCCAAAAATAGCGATGGTAACCACAAATCGATTGTGTTCCTTAAAATATTCCATAGTTTATTTGATTGGTATCGTCTTAATGGTGTAAACCTTATGTTGCAGGTCGTGGTATCCTTCAACGGTTAACCAATCCTCGTACAGGTAGATAAAGCCGAGGGGCCGGCCGTTCTCGTCCGTCAGGTCAGTAGGTTGAGTAGGATATTCGACGTTATGGGAAGTGCGGTAAGGAACTCCGTACTGCTCCCGGGTTTGCGTTGCATGCTCTTTGATCTCCTCAAAGGTACAAGGGCGCATGGTATTCGTTTCTTCATTCAAGCATAGTGAGACCCCGCCCACTCCGGTATTGTAAGATGAGGGCTGAACCACCACGGTGAGATATGGCGCCAGCCATTTGGAGCCGCTGTAAGCAAAATACGCAGTGCCTTTACCTTCGACCAGGTCAATCTCAACCCAGCCAAAGTTGATTGGCATCCGGGACGATTGGTAGATAAGACTTTGAGTGATCTTGCCTTCGTCATCAATGCCGAAGTTGCCTGATAAGGTAGTGGCAACTTTATTGCTCTTTAGGTTAAACAATTTGCTAGTTGGGTAGGCGTATACTTTAACTCGTTGATAGGCATTAGTGTTCACCCGTCCGGTGCGACTACTGCGAGAAGTAATATCTATTTTGACGATGTGCTCGGTGCCCTCGCTAAGCGAGCGAAGGGGAAACTTGCCGTCGTATTGGTTATCCTTATCCACAGCGCCGGCTGAAAGCGCAATATCATAGTAGAAGCTTCCTTTAACGGTCTCATTGAGGTTGGGAATGGTAACTTGAGCTTTTTCTTGATCTTCGAAATATATACCCGCCTTAGTGCTCATGCCAGCGATATCGGACAAAGTACTCCCGGATAGGTAGAAGGCTTTGGCCTCGAGTTGGACAAAGGATACCTCCCTGCCCCCACCGTAGGTAAATTCAAACTCGGCGCTGCCGCTTGAAATATCGATGGCCTGAGTGATAACCCGATTCCCGTACCGGTCCGTGGCACGGGCATTAGCCTCCGGCGAGTAAAGCTGGTTACTTAGCTCCGGGTTCTTGTAGGCCATGGCGCTAGAGGTTGCCGAGGGACTAATCTGGCCATTAACAGACATAACTAAATCGATTACCGGAACCTCATAGTTATAGTTGCGCTGGTAGGTCATCGGGGACTCCCACATATCCTTTGGCGCTTCGCTTACCGGCCGACCGTCCTGAAGCAACTGTACTTTGCCTTTGACCGACGCACCCAATGCAGGACTAATATAGGGCTCATCAAAAGTAATTTTGAGTTCGTAGTTATGCCCGTCAAACTCATGCCTTTTAGCTACCTCGTTGGTGGGTTTGCCGCCACGCAGCAGCTCATTTGGATATTCATGCGCCGGGGCATCCGGCCGATCCAATTTGCCCGCAACATCGCTGGAGCCCACCACCTCTTCATCTGTAGTTGAGGGCAGGGCCTCTTCTTCGGGAGTGCTGACGATGGCCTTGGGCTCGGCTACGAAGGCAGCGAAAGAGGCGACGCCAACACTGGCGTGATTACTTATCCAATTGATCCATCTCTCTATAGATTCGGGATGCTCGCCAACCCATATCTGATCTGCCTCACCCAGATCAACACCAGTAAACGAAGAGATATTATCGTCAGTATTGCCCAATCTCCCAGGTGGACGCAGCTGCTCCAGCAAGATATCCCAAATGTCCCAAATCATCTCTGTGGTAGTTACTTCAATGGCAGGAGTGAATCCAATCGCAGCTCCGGGGAAGAAAAAGCGCACCATGTTGTAGAAATATACAGATTTATTGAAGCCAGACGGCGACACAGACCCACCATAAACTAGGGCAGTACCGTCGCCCAAGCCGACAATTTGATGATCGGGATACAGATAAGTATCGGTAAATATCATTAAATCAACGTCGCCCACCCCCTCTTTATAGACTGGCAGTTGGAAGCTCATGATCGGTTGGGCTATGTTCGTGTCTAAGTCATAGATAAAGGCTGAGGCTAGGCTCGAGGTGGTAGTTAGAAGATAGGTATTACCGCTCAAGCGGGCAGCCCCAACCACCCCGCTAAAGGCCTTAGCGGGATCCCGCTCAATTTGGCGCAGCAAGAGCCGCTCGTCGCTCCAGGCAGATAGCATTTCTTTGGCGTCATCAAGCAATTGAGCAGTTTCCTGATCAAGAATAACCACCGGCGCGAAGGCCGCGTCCTCTCCGCTGCCAATGCTAAGTATCTGGACTGCGTTAGATGCGCTACCGAAAAGATAGATAGCCGTCGGCATGCCCGCGACATCCAGCTGGGTGGCTAACGACAACTGGCCGTGCACCTTAAGGTCGGTCCAGCGATAAAGTTCTCCGTCCCGATCATCGTAGATAAGCACCCCATCATAAGCTTCGCCGGCCAGCAGCAGAGTCCGGTTATTCAGGGCCACCGCCACATGGTCCGATGTAAGCGGCAAGGTTACTTTTGATGGAAACTTATTAAAGGTTTTCTCACCAGATCGCAGATCGAATATCTCCGCGCTGTAACTGTAGGTGACATTACTAAACTGGGCTAAGGTGAAATTACGAGTAAGGCGCCGGATCAGATTAATGTTGTCCCCCACGGCTTTGGTTGATACTGCTGTGGGTTTGGCTTCTTCAGCTTGCAGATAGAAGCTGTTATCGAGCATGTCTAACTGTGAGCTAGAGAGCAGGGCAGCGCCCTGGACTTCGGAGCTCGGTTCAGAAGACACCGATTCAGAACTAGCATCAGTCACTAAATTAGACATCTCGGCCTCATCCCCCGGCATCCGGGAGATAGTGAGAGACCGGGTGAAGGTTGAGCCCAAGTATTTAACTTTGCAAATCACTACGATCGGCTTACTCTCTTCCGGTAGATCGGAAGAGGAGACCAGAGTAGCTTTGATCTTCCAGTAGTAGAAGCCGGGCTGCAAAGTTACCTGCAGATCAGTGGTGCGCTTGCCTCTATACATTAGATATCCCTTGCCTTGCACGGTTACTTGGGCAGGCGCTTCCCCTCCTCGGGTACCCCCGCCATATTCTTCAAGATGTCTTTTGTCGCGGAAGATAATTTCGATTGGAGTGCTCCTAAACGGTGGCAGGTTAGTAGTATCAGCGGTCATAGAATAGTCAATAAATTCAGGCACGTCGGTCTCAAGGGGAGCCACCGGTTGAGCCAATTTAAATTGGAAAACGCGCGGCTCTCCAGGATGATATTCCCCATCATAGTAGATCTGCACGCTAATGGATCCCCCCACGTCCGGATCGCCACTTGACTGGATGATCTCCGCTGTGTCCACCCGGGGAGTGAGCAGAGGATAAAGGGTCATAGTGATATCCTTGCTGATGACCTCCTGGTATTTCACAGTGAAGAGCCCCACTGGCTTCCGGTAACGGATGCTCACCGCTCCCTTGGCCTTGATCCTAACCGTAGCGGGGGTACTGCGGCTGGATGGAGCGTCCTCGCGGTTATCATCGATTCGCACCGTCAATTTAGCGGGCTCATCTGCGCTAATCTTTTCGGTGCTAACGCTGATTTGATACTGGAGAGACTTTTTAAGCTCAGCGCTCTCTTCGTCGCTTAACTTGCCAACCTTGGTGTGGTCACGCTTAATAGTGATCTCCCGATAATAGTTGGTGTTGTCATAGAATACATGCATCTTTAAGACAATTGGGCCTAGATCCCTATTCTCAAATGAGGAGATTAGTCGCAATTTAGGTAATTCCAGATTGGGCGCTCGGTTCGGCGTATAGCGGGGATTAAGCGTAAAGCCGATCTCCCGCAGCCGCTTGGGGAGATCCTCGTCAGTCCGCCAGAACCAACCAGCATTATTTACCGTCAGGGTGACCTTGGCTTCAGCAAAGCGGGGCAAGTCAACATCGGGGCGATTATCATCTACCACTGCCGAGAGGTTAGTAACTTCAGCCCTGCCTAAAAGCTCCTTATCTGAGGATAAGCTCATAACCAGGGATTCCTCGGCAGGTGGGCGATTATCAGTTGGCTCGCGCTGAAGGGTATGATCCCGATCAATAGAGACCTTGCGGCGATAGGTTACATCCATATAGACCGCTTCGGCAGTAATCGTGATATCCCCCAAGTTCTTATTCTTGCCGTAGGAGATCACCCGAGCAGTGTATTTATAAGGGAGACTCCCAGGGTACAGGTCGAACTCGACCTTTTTAACGTTATACGGTAACCCAGCGTCCTTGCTCTTTTTGCCTTTATCATCAATGTCTCTGAAGCGCGCTGGCCCTTCGATAGTAAGGGTCACTTTGGCCTTGCGGCTCCAGCGCCCTGAAGGAGGATCTTCATGGCGCATAGTAAGAACGACAGTGGCAGTGTCCATCCGCCCTAAAATGCTCTTATCGGATTGAAGTTCCATTTTAACGTTAGGGTCCTCGCCGGGCTGGGCCTCAATATCGGAAGGAAGCGCCCGCTCTGGGATCTGAATTACGCCGCCGACGATCACCACCTTATCTTTCAGCAGCGTGGCGGTGTGCTTCATCCGCCCAACCTGCATTAATGGGTCCTCATCCAAACGATAATAATCTTTTAGCGAAACAAATTTATTCTTTTTGGTAACATATACCTCCCCGGTGCGCAACAGATCGCCCATCGGGGACTGCATAACCATGCGCCCAGTCACGGGGGTCCCGTTAGAATAATAGAGGATCTCGGGAGCATAGACGTTTCCCCCCGGAACACCCGTCACTCCGCCTAAAATAAGCACATCTCCGTTGGGTAGCAGGGTGGCAGAATGATAGGCTCGGGGGACCGTCATGCCATCCTCGCCCTGCAATCCTCTTCCCGGCGTAAAGGTCTGGAGCTCGCCTGCTACCGTAAAGTTTCTGGTTTGCGGGTCATATAGAACCGCCGTTTTAAGAATAGCGGGGCCGTTAATGCCGCCCGCCACCAAAACCTTCCCATTATCAAGCAAGGTCATCGTGTGACCGTAGCGGGGGAAGGTTCCCCCAGAATATTGCAGGACATTTTCACCGTAGATAGCCTTCCTAGTTACTCGGCGTTTTTGGTAGCTAAGAGCGAACTGTCCGTAGGGTGACCGACCTTTACCACCCCCCACTACAGTAAGGACATACTTCTCGTTGAAAGCAGCTTCTATCTCCTGGGTTAATTCGGGCGTTACGGCAGCCGGGGGCGCTTCCTCCACTACTTCTGCGGGCACGCTTGGCGGCTGTTCTCCCAAATCCAGGGA
>META01000003.1:46901-49356 GCA_001772255.1 candidate division Kazan bacterium RBG_13_50_9
TCCAAAACGGCCCGCCCCAAATCTCGCCCCTGCTCAAGCCAGCCATAAAAGGCGTCCATCCACTCCTCAAGCCACTGCCGGCGTGCTTTAATCTGGTCTTTTAAGGCTTGACTGCGGGCGTCAATCTCGCTGAGCAGGGCCTCGTTGCGGGCGTCAATTTGATCTTGGAAGTATTGGTTGCGAGAATCGATTTCGCTAACCAGGGCTTCATTGCGGGCGTCAATTTGGTCCAATAACTCTTCAAACCAAGCTTCTCGTTGCTGCTTAAAATACTCCCCCAGAGTTTTCTCTGATGGGAACTGGTCCTTAGCACCTTCAGACAGCAGTACGGAGTCGGCCATACTACCGCCGCTAATCGCCGCAACTACCTCGCCAGCGACCTGAGGAGCAGCGAAACTGGTGCCGGAGCCAATGTAAAATGTCTCGCCATCCTTTTCTAAAGCGATATCGGTACCATTGGCAAACACATCAACTTGCTGACCGCGGTTAGAGAAATCAGCTACTGCTCCAGAGTTGGTATCGTAGGCACCGACCGCGATAGCTTTGTCTAGCGCGGCAGGATAGGATGCCCACTGCTGCCCTCCATTGCCGGCAGCTACCACTACGGCCACCCCTTGGTCATAGAGTTCGTCTACGGCTTGGCTGACCGCATAGCTATATTGATCGAACTCGGCAGAGACATTAACTACTTTGATGTTAAGCCGGGTGGCATTGGCAGATACCCATCTTAACCCATTAGCCAAGGTGGAAAGTCGTCCCTGATTCATGGCATCGAGCACTTTGACTCCCACTACCTCAGCAGTGTCCGGGGCATTGGCGAGCAAGACAGCGGCCACCTTGGTACCATGCTGGCCAAAGGCACTTTCGTCATCATAAGGAGCATCCTTACGGTTTACGGCATCGTACCAACCGGCGACCTTGCCGCTGCCGATCAGCGGGTGAGTAGGATCTATACCGCTGTCCACAATCGCCACCCGCACTGGCGGGGCGCGGCTAGGATTATCAGCTAGCGCATCCTCGCCATTGATATCAAAATCACCCAGGTCCTCGGCTTGGCTGCCGCGGATGACCTGGTCTTCTTCGATAACTAACACCGCGTCGAGCCGGGAAAGTTCTTGAAGCTGCTCTTTAGTAACTTGGGTGATGTAGAGGTTCTCGACCAGATTTTGGGTGTTGAACTTCAGTAGGGGAGCCGGATCAGCCCCCGGATTAGTTGAGATAATAACTGCCACCTGCTCATCAGCCCCGTAGCGAGCGATCTTCTTATCTAAATAATCGCTGATTCGGTTGTTGTTGGTATCATAGACCAAGGTAATGTCATCCGGAGTAACGGTAATAAGCTCCGGGGCCAGTGGCAAGCTTCTGACAAACCAAAAGATGCCCACCACTGCCAGAAGTAGAGCTAGAGCAGAGACTAGTATAATTCTTTTCCTTTTGTCCATAGCTTATTTCGGCAATATTGATGGAATAGGAATGCTAAAAACAGTACTAGCGGTTATCTGCTTGCCAACCGCCTTAGCACGAAGCTCCAAAGTTACATACGGTAGCACCGAGGGCTCACCGGTCTCTTTAAGCTCGACTGTAACTGGCTCGCTACTAGTGACATTTAGATAGATCTGCTTATATTCCTTGCCAAAACCTTCGGCCTTATCAACTACCCATTCTCTAAGTGCCATCCGAAATTCATCCTCGTCAGCAAACTTCGCTCTAAGCTCCTGGGCCTCAATCAGAATCTCTGGATCCCAGTAGCTTGCGAGTTTGGCCATCAAACTTGGCAGATCCAATCGCTTTTGGCGAGCTCGCTCGTTGTAGGCCTCGCAATCGATCCGATCACATTGCGGACCCATAAACAAGCCAGGTTGGATGTTGCTGATAATCTCATCATAAAGATCGCTGCGAGAACGCTTAGTCGCTCGAGGGATAAAATTACCATCACGCCCTACTGTGCTGCCCGCGACATTAGGATGTGCCAGGATAGCATCAGTAAAAACTATCGGCTGGGCAGAAATTACCTTGCCCTCAAAAAAGCCGTAAGCGCGAAGAGCCTCAATTGAAACCTCTTCATTAATATTTTGAGGCAGCAACCTGCCAGGCTTAGGTTGAGGGGTAATGGTAATGGCGAACTTCCTACCGGCCACCCCACCAAGCTCCGCTGGAAACGCGCTAACCTGATAGTAATAATCAGCTTCTGACTCCTGGGAGCGGGGAGCAGCGGGCGCTAGTGCATTCTGATACACATCAAATTCGACGGTGACCGCAGTTTGAATAGGATCGGTGTAATAGGTACCCGGCACACCCCCCAGTGTCCGTTGGTAAGGATAGACCGAATAGCCGGTGGGGCTACTGGTGCGCTCTCGCCAGACCTCGATCGGTTCATTGCTCCTGGTTTGGCCAGCATAATCCTTGACCGTATATTGAGGATCCCTTGGCGGATAGAAAGGCACTTCATAACCCG
>META01000003.1:49366-58477 GCA_001772255.1 candidate division Kazan bacterium RBG_13_50_9
TGTCAGCTTGTCAGTAATCTGAGCGGGCTCACCCACTTGGTAGCTAAACTGGCCGCGGCCATTTTTAATAAGCACATCCGTTGTCTCACCGAAACTACTAGGGAAAGCAGCAGTTTCTGTCGACACAAACACTAATTGATTACTCCCATCGCTCTTAAGTTCCCAACGTCCCTGCGGAGCACCTACAACGGCACCTTCGGCACTGCTAGAAAAGGAGGCATTTTTCATCCGTCCCGTAAATTCGTCTATCTCATAGCCATAACCGATTCGAATCCACATCGCCCCATTAACGGAGAGGGGATTACCAGCACTATCAACGATCTGGACGGTAGCAGTGCTGATAGCAGTAGGGTACGGGTTAAGCTTGCCATCATCGAAAATAACCCTTGCTAAATAGCCACTCTTGCCTCCTGGCTTTTCCTTGTAGGCAAATAGGGCGTTCGCAGAACTACCTTCTTCCTGTTCTGCAGGTTGAGCTCCCTCTCCACCGGTGGAGGGGGAGGGCACTATCTCAACTGAGAGCACTGAAGGATCTTGAGCTAACTCTTCGATCTGCTGCTCTGAAAGCCGGGCTGAATAAACATTGTCGCCCACTGGTACTGCATTATAGGGCGAGAGGTTAACGGTACCATCGGTCTGAATCAGCACATCCACTAGCTCTCCAGCAGGAGCTATAGTTGATTGTTCGCCGGGAGGCAGTGACTGGTCACCCGGACCAGATGCTGGCTCGCTGGGCCATAACCACCATAAGAGCCCCGCCAAAAGCAGTAAGCCTAGAAGGATAAAAATGATTTTTGTTTTTTTGTTCATTTTTGTTTTTGGATTTTTCTAGCCCCTATCAACTGTAAGGCGGAGGGCCCCCTAAGGCCCCACGCCCATAGTTCTTGAACATAAACGCCAGATCCAAACTGTTAACGATGTTATCCAGCGGCCAGTTTAGGTTCGCCAGGTCGATGTTTTTGAAGAACGCTTCAAAGACAACCGCCATATCAATGGTATTGATGAAGTTATCATGGAAAGGCAGCAAAACCTCACTGCTACCCGTGCCTTTCTTAGTGGGAGCAAGATCGCCGATCAAAAGGCCCACCGATTTGCTCTGGATTGTATCGGTGAAATCAAGTTCCACCGTGTCGCCCCCCACCGATCCGGTGGTAAGAGAGCGAGTTCTTGCTAGATGGTTCCGGCCTTTGACCCAAACGGTGTAGGTGCGGGTAGCATGCAGGTAGATGGGGATACTCTGCAGCTCGGCTATAACGTTGTCTGGGCGCGGATTCTTGCGATAGACCTCATTGACGAACACACCGCCAGTCAGGTTATTTTCGGTGACATACACCCAAACGTCATTATCATAGTCGCGGGATTCAAAGGGCACAGTAAGCTTTAGCCAGTGCGATACCAAGGTGCCGTCTTCAAAGATGATGCTGGTATTGAGAGTGAGACCCTCAACGATAGCGGTCACCTGGCTGGTACCGACTTGTGTAGAGCTAACCCTAAAGATCGCCCGGCCACGGCTATCGGTAGTCGTGGTACTACCCAAATTGCCATTGCCCAGCCGGATGACATCGGCAGTGCGATTAGTTGATAGGCTAACCGACTTGCCGGCAAGGGGCACCCCGGCGCTATTGCGCAGAGTAACGGTTACCACCGAATAGCTGGTGCCGTCATTGGGCACATAGCGAGGAACTGCCGAGATGGTGGATAGCCGAAGATCAATAGTAGGCTCAGCGGTTTTAGTGATGACCACATCGGAAGAAATACTGAGCCCCAACGGCCTGACTCGGACTATCACCGACCCAGTAAGGTTACCGGGGTGGAAGTTAGTAACAGCTTTGCCTTGGGAAGTAGTAGTAACCCGGTAGACACTTAGGCTATCGCCGCTGCCGGCTTGCAGAAGCTCAAAATCTACTGGCCAGCCGGAGACTGCTCCATTATTGAAAGTCAACGTGGCGGTAACAACCGAGAGAACGGAGCCGCCCGCCGGCACCTGGCTAGGGACAGCGGTAAGCTGCACTTTGTACTTAGACTCACTTAAGCCGATCTGGATAGTGACCGGATTAGAGATAACTGTGCCGATGCCAGATAAGGTAGCCCACGCCCAGATCTCAACAGTCTCGGGCACTCGCTCGGTATCCGCTATATATTGAGAGGTCGTGCCGGTAGTGCTCTTAGGCACCACCCGACCGTGGGGGTTGCCGTTTAATTCAAAGGTTACCAATGTCCCCACGGGGATACCGCTAACGGTCAGGGTCGAGATGGCGGTGCCATAAAGAGGAAGCTCGGTAGGATTAGCGGTCAGCATAAACCCCTCGTAGGGATAGCGGACTTTTTGGATCTTAGTGTAATTGGAGATGATAACCCCGTCTTCCGGCTCGGCGGTCGCAGTAATGGTAACTAAAGCATTCTCGGTCCCGCTGTCCACCTTATAAACGCTCTGCGCTATGCCACTGCTATTAGTTTTAACTGTCAGAGGATTTAGCGTCCCATTGTCGTCCTTGCTAAAGGTCACATCCACATTACCCCGGGGGGTGATCTGCCCGGTCAGAGGGTCAATGTAACCGATAAAGACGCTCACGGTAGAAGTAGCTTGACCATCACGGGGGATGGCAGCAGGGATGGCCGTCACGCTAATCACATAGTTATTCGCATCAGTTACCAGAAAGTCTTGGGTGCCCGGAACTTCCGCGATCTGCATCTCACCGCCTCCCAGGTCAGTTACGGCCGTTACGTTCCAGAAGCCAACCGCAGCATCATTTTTGATCTTAATATCGACCTCTGCCGATTTGCTGCTCTTTATCCGCGTAGCCAAAATTTCAATGCCCGTAGCATCACCTCCAACTACGGGAGGAGTAAAGTTGATTTGAGTAGCCCCCGAGAAGAAGAAGGTCCCGCTTCCAGTAATATACACTGTCGCCAGGTTGGTCCCCCTTAAGCCCTGGCGTGGACTGATACTAATAGTGGGGCCAACGACGTATCCAGCTGGAACCACTAAGAAGGGATATTCCTCAAAGAGCTCACCGGTAGTAACTCGCACAGTCCAGATGCCTATTTTGGCCGTACTGCTTATCTCTACATACTCCAATCCTTCTGGATCGTCATTGACATCGCCACCAAGGGCAATTAGTTCCCTGGCGATCTTAATAGAGGTCTCCGGCACAGGAGTGATAAAAGAGGTGCTGCCTTTATCCAAAAGTATCTTGCCGGCGATATACAGCCCGTCGTAATTAGTAGAGGCAAAGATACGCACCATGCCGGGATTAGAATCTTTGGTATAGGTAGATTTGGCAATGCCATTAGTATCAGTACCCGCAGAGGTAGGGGACATACTGCCGCTATCGTCATTAACAAAATCAAAAGTCAGCGGCTTAATGTAAGCTTTCTGGCCGCCCACCCAACGATACATCCTAACCCCGATCACGCTGTTAGCATTACCCTCCAAAGAGATCGGATTGGCAGTGATCTCCAAGTGATAGGGATTAAAACCCGCTGGATGAAGGATAGCCCAGAGAGTGCTCTCCGGGCCGCCGGCAATGGCCCCCTTGATCTTAATAATGCCGGGGGCATCACCCGCTAAGTATTCAAAGAGAACTTTGCCGTCAGCACCGACTGTAGTGGTGATGGAGCTGCCGCTTTGGGAATCTTTCCTAAGAGAGCCGCTCCCGCCAACAAGAGAGACGGTAATACTTTTGCCAGCGTGCTCCGGTACAAAGATACCGATAGCGGCCGGCATTCCCCCCACCGTCAGATTAATGTCATCAACGCTACCCATCGCCCCGCCCGAGAGCGGTCTAAAGAAACTGACATCGGCCGGTTCGATAAAGTCTACCTGGGTATCCCCGGTAGCCCACTGGGTCTCCTCGCCCCAGATCTTCATCCAAGCAAGACGTTGGCCTTGGGTGCCAGATTCAGGCACTATTGCGGTGATGAAACTAGTAAATTGAACGAGGGCAGAGGCGCTTAAATCTGTCCAGTGATCTGCTGATATCTGGTAAGTGGCGCTCAACCTAGCCTCTCCACGAGTAGACGAAGATATGTGGAAGACGGCCTTACCTGTATCATCAGTCACCGCTGTAGCCGGCGTAATGGTATCAAGGGTGGTATCCTCGTCGTTGCGATCGGAGGCAACTTTAAGGGTGTAGCCGCTAACCGGATCTTCGTAGTAGTCTAGTAAAGTTACGGTAATCTCCGATGTGGACACGCCATTAGCTGCCACTCTGATTGGATCGGCTGTCATCGTGGACTTGCTGTCAAACGGCACCCCCTCCAAAGTGAAGGTAAGCGGACCGCCAACGATGTCGCCAAAAATTAAGCTCCAGCCCTCAATAATATTGGCCAGATATACGCTAACCTCAATCCCTTCGGGGACCGTGGGCTCCGTGGAAGAGATGAGGAACCGGACCTGGCCCAAGCTAGTATCCTTATTGCCATCCTCACCGCCGTCCTCTTCATTGTCGTCTTCATCGCTACGATCAATAAATACAAACTGGCCATCATATTCTGGTCCCCACCCTTGAGGGGTTTGGGGAGTACCATCAATAACGATCCAGTCCGGATGATTGGAATCATTTTTCTCTACGGCAGGGAACGCGCTGCGAGTAGTAAATAGTGAGGCCCCTAATCCTTCATCAACCAGAGCGGGCTGGCCATAGTAGTCAAGCAAGTGGAGCGTGACGGTGGTATAGCTATGCCCATCGGCGGCCACTATCTTAGGGTCAACTTCGATCCAAGACGTGCTCGGATCTAGCACCCCTGCCCGCCCGTAGACAAATGGGCCAAGCATCTGGGCAGCGACACTCACGTTGGGAAGACCATTGGAGGTCACCAATGACCCCGCTATTTTATAGATATTAACGGTGGTGCCGCTATCAGTAAGGTTGCGAGTTTTGACTCCCAGCTCGGCAGAATAGATAAGCCCGGGTACCGCCAAGCTAATGGGTGGACCTTCTTCGGGCTTCATCACATACCACTTTTGGGTATCGAATATAAAACTTGAGTCATTGGCGGTCTTGCGGTAGTCCGGGTAGTGAATGTCATCAAAAACCTCCGAATCCGACTTAAATTTATCCTGCCCGCCGAAGGCCACGGTGCGATAGTCCATTCCTACCGCAGTCAGACCGTAAACTGCATACGGAAGATCGTCTTCAATGCGCCACCCTTGGGTTACGCTGGATAACCGCTCCGTACGTCGGGTTATGCTAATCGCAATACCTGCCTTGTTATAGCTCTCGGTCATGAGCGCGCCGCTCTCCAGCCCCCCGACCGCAACGAACCCTTTTTGATCAGGAGCAGATTCGATCTCTGCAAAACCGAAGAATGCCCGGCCCTTAGGGGCGTAAGCAGCATTATGCAACGCGTAGTTGCTGCTTAAATTATGCAAACTAACCCCGTGGTCAACTCCATACTGAACGGCTTGCTCCTCATTGGTGCCCTGCCACCTCTTAGTGGTGTCATTCCATTTATAGGAGATGTTGCCGACGAAGTTATAGAAGACATAGTCATTCCAGCCTCCCACCCCGTCATTAGAGAATGGCTGCAGCGTGGTGATAGGATGGATACCATCGTCGATCACCCAGAAAGTACTGTAACGGGTATACGTGAAGAAAGCTCCCATAAACTGCTGCGACCAGGTAGCTCCACCTACCACCAGCATCTCGCCATCCTTCTTAAAAAGTCGGTGTCCGTAGCGTCCCTGGGGGACAGGAGTAGGATAAGCCCAGACGTTCGTTGTACCATCGTTAAACAGGAACCTTAGGTGTCCTAACTGATAGACCTTAATGCCATATCGCTCCAGCGTGCCGTCATAATCAACCCCCAGCTCCCCAGCCGTGTTAGAACCAGGGCCATCAAGCGAGATCTTATAGTGTTCCCCCACCGTGGTAACAAAGGTGCCTTCTAGCAAGAACTCTGATAGGATCTTCGCTAGATCGCGGGCAGGAGGAACAACTTGCTGAATAGTTACTTCTCCGCCGGGAGTGCTGGTTACGCTCAGTTCGGGCGCCACAATAACTGGTCCCTCCTCGTCACCCCCGGTCCCGGTTGTGGCCCCTTGGGTTGGACCGGGCGTAACAATGACCTCGCCCGTAGTGGGGTTAATAGTAGTACTACCGCTTACCCCCACGCCCCCGACAGTAGGAAGACCTTTATAGGTCGGCCACTTAACAATGTCTCCACTGGGATCGACCGGGTCTCTAATATCGTAGTTCTGCCATGTCCAAGTACCTAGTTGGTGGCTGTAGGGATTGCCGTAGACCCCGCCGACCACGTGCAACCAGCCACCATCCATCAAAACTTCTGGGAAGAAATTCACCCCCGTAAGCTTGGCGATGGGTTGCCACACGCCCAAGCCCCCGGAACCGATATCAACCGCTAAATTGAATTTTTCGATCGTAGAGAACAGGAATGGATATTCCCCCTCTTTCAAGTTATTGGGGTTACTGGGATCGTTAGGATCAAAGGGAGCAGGAATATGAATATCCCCAGCCACTACATAAAGATACGAGCCGTTTTGAAAGGCGCGGAAGTCTGCCCGCTCGGAGAACATTGGGTTGCGCTCTTCCCAAATAGCCCCCTCTTTAGGTTCCCCATTTGCATCAAGCTCAAGGCGCTCAACCTTATTAATTAGCTGGAACCGATCCGCACCATCTACCACCGCATACCTGGTGCCGCCCAGTAGATACAGATACTGTTTCCCGCCGTAGTTTACATGCACCAATTGGGCGCCCGCCCTAGGATGATTGGGATTATTAGGAAGCAGCCTCCACTCGGTATCGCTGCCCGGGGGGCCCTGCTCACCAATAGCAGCGCTTGGCGAGGGAGGGTTTAAAAGCTTTTGAATGCTATCACTAAATAAAACAACACCCAGAAGGATAACTATGGCGCTGGCAGCCAAGACTACCCGGCGGAGATTGTGGGGGCCCTTAAGATAGTAGATCGTCCTATCTAAAAAATTCATGTGGGATTTTGATTCTGTTTTTATTTTATCAGGTATTACCAGAGAGCGTTTTTCATTATTATATTATTATACTACACTTTTGCCCATTTGTCAAGGGTAGCATTAGGGCTAGCCGGATGGCGCCAACAGGTTCGATTCGTCTGATTCGGCTAAGTAGTGACCGTGGATGGCTTCTCTAATATAGTCTTCATCCGCCACTACAAAGTCCACTGGCACTTCACACTCATCTCGGATCTCGCCCATCTTGGTACCAGAGGGGTCCGAGATAGCTACCAGAATCCCGTTGTTGGTGCGCGATACCGGGATAATATTATGCTTCTTGGCTCCCTCATAGCTGATATATTTGGTTACCGACGAGTCGATCTCATAGCGAGACAGGTCGATCTCGGGAATGCGATACTGTCCACTTAAGGCGGTAACCAGATCGGATTTGGAGATCAAGCCTTTAGCGATAAGCATATCTCCTAACCTTTGGCCGCTTAGGCTCTGCTCGGAGAGGGCATTGGCCAATTCGGAGGTGGAGATGACGCCGGCCCTGACCAAATGTTCTCCCAAAAGCGTGGTGGGACGGCTAGGGCGGGGCTCCTCCTGCGGCAATCGGAGCTTGGAGGCCTGGGCTACCAGTGCTGCTATCCGGTTGACCGCCTCTCTGGGCTGGGAGATAGCTATCAATCTAAATAAACCTTCTTTGGCCGCTGACTGGATAATAATATCGCCGAAACGAAACAAGGTCGCCAGCGTCCCGGAGATATGATAACGCATATCTTGAACCTGTCTAAGCGCAATCTCGGAACGGCGGCGCGAAAACAAGGCCACTAACTGTGAGTCAATCAGTTTTTCTTCCGTGACCACCCAAATATCCAGGTACCAAAAAGCCCACTGCATAAAAAAATAGGTGATGGCCAAGATAATCAATACTCCGGAGAACAAAAAGACATAGGGCAGATAGTCGGGGAGGGGAACCAAGCCAGAGGCGGACAAAAATATCGCGAAGATGATGACCAGAACCACCATGAACAGCGCGATGAAGCCAGGAGCCAGAAGATTAACCGGATGCCGGCGAAAAACCAGATGGTTCTCTAATATGCCACGGGAGGCAGGAGCCGCAGCGCTGCCGGGCGAGGGATTGGGGATCTGATCATAGTCAAACTGGGCCATAGTTAGGTATTTTAGGCGGCTAAAGTCATTACTACTGCTAGGGAGATAGAAGCAATCAGCACCACGCCGACAACTATTAGATACAGCCAGAGTATCTTTAGGGCATAGTAGCCCTGCCGGGGAGGCAGGTCATCTTGGCGATACTTTGCCACATGATAGATAACGATCCCAGCGTAGATCAGGGCCATCAACAGCAACACTAAATAAACTGTCAGCAAAAAGGCGTCCATCTATTTAAATAAAGCTAATGACCTCTTATCTTCGGCTGATGGGGGAGCCAAATGCAGATACAAATAAGCTTTTTTAGTAACCACTCGGCCTTGGGCGGTCCGGTTAACAAAACCCGACTGCAGCAGATAAGGTTCATAGACCTCCTCGATGGTTTGCTTCTCTTCGGCGATAGCAGCCGCAAGAGCAGATAGGCCTACCGGCCCACCGTGAAACCGCTCGATAATATTCCCTAAGATCTTCCGGTCTATCTCATCCAGACCATCGGCATCGATCGTCATCAACTTAAGAGCCTCCTCAATAACCTCCGGCGAGATCGTTCCGTCACCTTTAACTTGGGCAAAGTCCCGAACTCGCTTTAAGATCCGGTTAGCCGTTCGGGGAGTGCGGCGGGAAGCTTTGGCGATGATCTTGGCATTGGCAGCCGAGAGCGTAATATCCAAGATCTGAGCCGAGCGCTTGAGAATAGATTGGATATCGTCCTCACTATAAAATTCCAACCGATAGGTAGCACCAAACCTATCGCGCAACGGAGAGGATAAGACTCCCGCCTTAGTAGTTGCCCCAATTAAAGTAAACTTGGGAAGCTCCAGCCTTAGTGAGCGGGCAGAGGGACCCTTGCCCACTACCACATCGATCACAAAGTCCTCCATCGCGCTGTACAGAACCTCCTCAACTTGGCGCCCTAGCCGGTGGATCTCATCAATAAATAAGATGTCACCTTCGCCCAAGTTGGTCAGGATTGAGGCCAGATCGCCGGGACGCTCAATGGCCGA
>META01000003.1:58495-60862 GCA_001772255.1 candidate division Kazan bacterium RBG_13_50_9
ACCCCCACCCATGTCGGCGGCGATAATATGAGCTAAGGTGGTCTTACCTAAGCCTGGAGGGCCAAACAGTAAGACATGGTCCAAGGGCTCTCCCCGTCGCTTAGCCGCCTGGATAGCAATAAACAAGCTGGCTTTGATATTATCTTGGCCAACATACTCGGCAAAACTTCTGGGGCGCAGGGTACGCTCCATCTCCTCCTCGCCTGGCTTGAGTCGGGCATCAGCTATTCTGATGCCGCTATCCGCTTCCCTCATACCCCCATTATACACGCCTGGCCCTAAAGGGAATTAACTGGCCGGAAGCGAGAAAACCCAGACTCCGCCTAAGGTTATTAAGGTAACTATAACCCCAGCGATAATAATACCGCCCACGATGTTGAGCAAGGCGTATTTGAACTTAATACCAAAAAGATAAGCCAAAAATGCCCCCGTCCAGCCGCCAGTTGCCGGCAGGGGGATAGCCACAAACAACATTAAGGCCAAACTCCCCCAGCGGTCAAATTTGGCGGAGTGCCGCCGATAGGTATGAGCAAACAACCAGGTAAAGAATCGATCCAGCTTGGCGTTGGCTCGGCGCAGCCAGCGAGTCATTGGATTCAGTAGCACTAAGATAGCCACCACGGGGACGACATTGCCAAGAATGGCCACAACGAATACTGCCGCAGGATGCAGATGATAAAGCCCGATACCAAGAGGGATTGCCCCCCTCAGCTCGGCCAGAGGGAGCATGGCTGCCCAAAATACAGTCCAGAGGCCTTCAACTATCATTGGACTTAGACAAAGAAATGAACCACTAGCAGAACTAACCCCGCTAAAATAAGGTAGTAAGCGAAGAGATCGAGAGAATAGCGCCGAAGAAAAGCCAGCAGAAACTTGATGGCCACAAGGCCCGAGAGCACAGAAACAACAAAAGCCGCCGCCCAAAATTGCCAATCCTGCATTAGGGACCCTTGGGTAACTGATTCGTACAGTGAATACAGCCCAGCCACCGCTATAATAGGAGTCGCCATTAGAAAGGAGAACTTAGCCGATACCTCCCGCCTTAGGTTCATGTACATGCCCGCAACAATAGTGGCCCCCGAGCGGGAGATGCCCGGGAGAATTGCCAAAGCCTGCGCCAACCCGATGCCTAGGGCCCGGGGAGCACTTAATTTGTTTAAGTCATCGGTCGAATTTACCCATCGCTCCATTAGGATGAACGTTATGCCTACCACTACCATAAAGATGGCCACCGTTACGATGCTACGAAAGTGATCTTCCACCCAACCATTAGCCAAAGGGGCTACCACTAAGGCGGGAAGAGTGGCCACTACAATCAAAACCAGTAAACGGCGGTTGGTTCTAGCTTGGCGCAGCGCTCTGCGGCTGCTGAACCAGGCTGAGATCATATTGGCCCAGTCACTCCTAAAATAGATCAGCAGGGCTAGTAGGGTGGCCAGATGCAAAATGGCATCGAAGAAGTTGCCTTGATCGGGGATATGCAGTAGCTCCCGGGCGATGATAAGATGCCCGGATGAGCTTATCGGTATAAACTCTGTTAATCCTTGCACTGCTCCCAAAACAACTGCCGGTAAATAGTGTTCTAACATCTAATTTAGGTCACGGTTATCTTCCAAGTGACCACTGGCCCAAACCAAGTGATATATTCAGAGACTAATCTAAATGACTCATAGTAGACACCCGGAGAACGGGGAGCCCGCAAGCTAAAACCTAACGTGATCTGGCTCCCAGACCCAACACTAAAACCAGTCCCGATCGCCCGGTTAGATGAAAGCCAGCTACCAGAATAAAAGTCGCTCAATCGGTCATTGGAGCGCGCCGTTCCCAACCTAACCGCTCCCCGAGTGGAGAACTGCTGGGGTCGCCAGGTGGCAGAACCAGTATTGCGGAAAGTTACATTCACAAAGGCCACCTCCCCTGGGCTAAGCTCCAAATCCGGTGAACGATTCACTAACTCGGCTTGATAATCGGAGGCTGCTTCGCCACTACCGATTACTGTTACCGTCCAATTGATCTTCATATCCGGCAACCAAGTTTTATATTCCACCACCGGATTAAAGTACTCTTTATACACATCCGGGCGATCCGCCCTCACCACAAACGAGATTCTACCGATCTCACCCGGATTAACAACCAATTGTTGCAGAGTGGCCGGCCGATTGGGAGATATCCAACTAGTGTCTCGGATGTTGCTTACTCGATCGGCTGGATGGTAGGTCCCTAAGCGAAACCGTTCTCTAGCCAAAGAGCCAGCGCCTTGCCACGCAATATTGCTGTCATTCCTAAGCTCGACCCAAAGGGTGGCTGTTTGACCGGGTTCTATGACTACATCCGAGCTTTGGCTGACCCAAGTGGCTCGATAAACCG
>META01000003.1:60871-64671 GCA_001772255.1 candidate division Kazan bacterium RBG_13_50_9
TGGGGTTAAACTGAACCGTCAATTTGCCAAGCTCGACGGCCACCGTGCGATCGGTAAACCATAGTCGTTTCTCACCAGCCAAATCCGAACTGACCCGCAGGTTAACCATGCCTTGAGCATCAGTATCACCTAGGGAGGTCTCTCTTCCTGAGATTACTCGACCGTTAATTTTAACTGATCCCCCCTCAATTCGCACATAGATAGAATGCCCGCTCACCGGCAACCCGCCACTAGTTAGCTTTACTGTAACAGCAGAGTCACTGCTACCATCCGCAGGCAGGGAAAGACGATCGGCCGATATCTTAGCAGAAACAGTATTAACCGGCTGAATGCTGCGCAAAGCTGCTGCCATATCCACTAACCCATAACCGTACTCCAAGCTGCTGCCTTGATTAACGGCAGAGGTTTTAATGGCTGACTCAACTTGGCTGGGAGCAATCCCCGGACGGAAAGAGACCATCAGTGAGACCAAGCCGGTGACTTGAGCAGAGGCATAGGAGGTGCCAGAGTTATTGGCGTAAGCGTTATTATCCTCGCGGCTAGCAGCTAGAATGCTGGTCCCGGGAGCCACTACGTCCAAGCCAGCGCCAAAGTTAGAAAAAGAAGCCCGTAGGTGAGTCTTGCTATCAATCGCTCCCACCCCAATTACATTAGGATAAGCTGCCGGGAGCAACAGCTGGCTTTGGCCATTATTGCCTGCTGCGGCTACAACTGTGACATTCCGGCCAATAGCGTAATCCACTGCCGCGCGCAGCTCTGAATCATCGACGTAAGTCCCGAAGCTCATATTAATAACTTGAGCACCGTTATCTACGGCGTAGTGAATGGCTTGGGCTACATGACGATATTCGCCGCCCCCCAAACTATTCAGAGCTCTCAAAACCATGAGCCGGGCCGACCAATTGATGCCCGCTATGCCTAGATTATTATTGGTCTGGGCAGCAATAATACTGGCGACACCTGTCCCGTGCCCGTTAGCATCTGTTAAATCAGCGTTGCCCTGGTAAAAGTTATAGCCATGGACATCGTCAATATAACCATTACCGTCGTCATCCTCATGATTATTGGGGATCTCTCTGGAATTGGTCCACAACTTACCCGCCAGATCCTCATGACCTACTGCCACACCGGTATCGATGATAGCCACTACCACACTACTGCCCGTAGTGATGTCCCAAGCCTGCAGAGTACGCGTCTCTAATAAGTTGCTTTGCTGGGAGAATAGCGGGTCGTTAATAGTTGCCAAAATAGCCATCGGTGGACTAAGGGGAGAAGGCCCCCTTAAACCAGCGGCTGATAGCACTCTCACGTCCCAACCTAAGCCGCCAGCCGAAAGGATGGCGGAGCCGACAAAAAATAGCAGCAGTAAGATAGCCCTCCGGGGCAGCATATCTCCTATTATACCTGATCTATATTTGGTGGGCCCAGAAGGAATCGAACCTTCGTCCCCAGCTTAAAAGGCTGTTGCTCTACCATTGAGCTATGGGCCCAAGCATCACTTACCATAGTAAGCTTAGAGGTTGCCAAGGGGCAACCCAAAGAGGCGCTGGAGACTAAAATCCTCAACCTCACTGGGCCGGGTGACCTCGACCGGGGTATCAAAGTTGGTAAGGTTGAGGCTAAGATCAAAATCAACTTGCCTTAGTTCATCACCGATATAAGTACCCGCCACCTTAAGCCGGGTCAGCCGATAACCACGTTTAGTAATCCACAGGTCATAGTTATAACCATCGACCAGCTTCATCCAGGCGGCGCGGTCTAGTTGTAGCTTGCCGCGAGTAATGGCATCCAGCTGATCCAGAAAGCCAACCAGTGCAAACCGGTCGATAATCACCTTAAGATGATAGGAACGGGTACCATTAACGGTCTCATCGGGCAGTAGCTGATCGGTCAAAAACAATCGGCTACTACCAATGAGCCCGCGCACCTGTTCCCATTCCTCATCACTGATAAGCCGCGGATTAGACCCCAGTACATTAGCGCCGCTATCTGATGACCGCTTGACTTTATACCATTTGTTATCAGTGGTCAGAGCAAACGGCAGGTCTAAAGGAATGGCCACATCCGTAATGCGGAAGTAGTTATAGTCTGGAAAGCTCCTTACCTCTGCCCCTATCCGAGTGCTGCCCTCCGCGCTGCTGCCATTAACTAGCAAGCTTATTAGATACTGAAGGCCGTTAAGGCTTGCTAGGTCCGCTCGCCCTTCAAATCGGACCGATAGCTCAGAGAGGCCTTCAAAGAGGTTGTGTTCTGGATCGCCGGACAGATTAAACTGGCCTACAAACGCGGCTTGTTTGGTTAGGCTCATTGCTTGGCTCACCCTATCAAGCACTACGGCAGGATCGGTCTTAACACCGCATCCCCCTAGGCTGAGGGTGGCCAGTAGCGCCAGCCCGATGAGAGTCTGGACTCGACCCATGATCTTCGTTAGCAAAATCGCTATATTCGACTTTTATGATATACCCTGGGCTGCTGCCTTGGCAAAACATCGTATAATGGAAGGGGAGGCAAAAGGATGCTGAAGCCAATCAGCGAGATCGTTGGCGCCAAGCTTGTCGATTGGGAAGACAGCCAGACAATCGGCGAGGTGACTAATTGGGTAATCGACCCCGACCGGAAAAAAATTAGCGCCCTAATCGTTAAGCTCGCCGGGCTATGGCGGGGGCTTTCCGTGGTCACGACTATCGACGTCGTGGAGTACGGTCCCGGCATGGTAATTGTGCGTAACGCTAATGCCGTGGTCACTCCCGGCGAAGTAGCAGGCTTGCCTCAGTTACTCAAAACTAAACACCACGTCATCCAAAGCCGGGTAGAGACCCAATCGGGTAAACTACTGGGCAAGGTGGAAGACCTGCTGTTCGAGACGACCGACTCTACCATCCAGAAGCTATACATAAAGCCCAGTGGGTTGAGCCTGCTTAGCCTTCCTGATCTGGTAGTCGGTGCTGATAAGATAGCCCGGATCGAGCCGCGACGGATCGTAGTGTTTGATGATGCCGTGGGCCTCGCGCCAGGCAAGTTGGTCAGTAGCGAAGTTTAAAGCCGACTGATAATGCCCCAAGCTTGCATCTCTCTGCGAGCAGCGGCGTAGCCTTCGAGGTTTTGGATCTTCTGAAACTCCTTTTTGAGGATCGCATTAGATAGCTTGTGGACCAGCCGGCCCAGTTTTCCTAAGGCCACTCGGGTTGCTGGAGCATAGTGCAGACCCAGAGAGTGTTTGAACCTAATGGCCCGAAGCACTCTTAGGGGGTCTTCTTTAATGCGGATCTCGGGATCGCCAATAAAACGCAGGGTTTTGTTTTTAAGATCAGCTCTACCGGATAGTGGATCAAGATAGTGGCCGGAGACGGGGTTGAGATAGATGGCATTGATAGTAAAGTCCCGCCGGAGAGCATCAGTGGTGAGATCGTCAGTAAACTCGATACGCGACGGTTTACGCTTAATGTGATCGAATTGGGGATCATAGACGTCGCTGCGGAAGGTGGTGATCTCGTAACTGTTGCCTTGTAGCTCAAAGGTAACTACACCAAAGGTAGCATCCAGCTGCGCTGGAAGAATACTGTGACGGCGGAGTATACCTGCTACCGCTTCTGGCAATGCCGAGGTGGCAATATCAATATCTTTGGGATCGTAGCTCCGCCCCGCTAAAATAGCGCGGACCTGATTGCCCACTAAATAGGCCTTATATCCTGCTTCTTGCAGCCAAGCTACCGGCTGAAAACGTTTGTCCATAACTCTATTTTAACCCAAAGAGCAAAGTGGCATTGGCGGAAGTTTGATGAGCCACCTCACTAGCCCTC
>META01000003.1:64702-73042 GCA_001772255.1 candidate division Kazan bacterium RBG_13_50_9
CTGCGATCACCCCAGTCGGCTCATTGCGCCCACCGCGCTTGTCATCAGGTGCCAGGAACGGCGCGTCAGTTTCTAGTAGTATCCGATCCAGAGGGGCAGCTTTGACTGCTTCCAAAAGAGCGGTGCTACCGGGATAAGTGACCATCCCATTAAAGCCCACATAAAACCCGCGCTTGAGGAACTCCTTAAGATACTGTACACCTGCTGAGAAGGAATGAATAACGCCGGGGGGTCGGCCACGGAGGTAGGGGAGATAGACCTCATCCAGCAACGCGATAACATCACGGTAAGCATCGCGGCAATGAATAACTACCGGCTTGTTGAGTTTAAGAGCCAGCTCCAGTTGCTTTTTGAATGCCAACTGTTGGGCATCACGCGCCGATAGATCGCGAAAGTAGTCCAGGCCGATCTCCCCAATAGCTACCACCCGTACATCTCGCGCTAAAACTTCCAGCTCGGATAGTGCCGCGGCATCCAGGCGACGAGCATCATGAGGATGAAACCCAACCGTGGCAAAGATCTCCCAATAGCGGCTAGCGAGGTTAAGACTGGCCTTGGAAGTAACAAGGTCAGTCCCAATGTTAATCATCCAGCTGACTCCCTGCTCTAGGGCGCGACCGATAACCTCCTCCATATCTTGATGGTATTGGGGAAAGTCCAAATGACAATGAGTATCGATGTAGCTCACAAAAGATAGGTTAGCGCGCTAAAGTTACCCACGCTACTAGAGCCAAGAGTACCAAGCTAGTAATAATATTCCTCCACTTAAGCTTTTCCTTTAACACGAGTATTGACATCACATAGACCAAGATAGGGGAGAGGATGAGGACAAAAACGGTTGAGCTGATCCCCTGCAGAGTGTAGGAATAGTAGATCAGCCCATACGTTATGAGTGCACTAAGAGCGATAAAGATGAAGTAAGGAAGATGTTTAGGGTTTAGAGAGACCCATCTGCCTCGCCCCACTATCCACAAAAAGAGCAAAGTCAACACCACCCTAATGAGGTAGAGCGCCACTGGTGAATAAGCGGTAAGCAACTGCCTTAATACGACCGCCTCCAGCCCGTACATCAATGAGAATCCTAAGATCGCCAGCAGCGGTTTGCCCAAGACCAACTGCCGCCCCCGTAGATGGGACCAGCCCAGAAAAACTCCGGCAATCACTGTTGCAACATAGATTTGCCAGAAGCGCTCATCAGCGTAAAAGGCCCCGGCAATCAGAACTGCCACTAGCGGATTGAAGAGAAAAAATGGTTCCACCTCGGACACCGCCTGATGCTTTAGCCCAAAAAAATACAGCAGGTTATAGTTAGCCACCAACACCACCAACACCAACATCATCAAAAGCAGTCGTGGCGTGACCGCCGAAGGGCTTATGGTAACCAGCCAGGGGGAAGTCAGAAGACCCAGCACCGCAATACTAGCAAAGACCCAGAAAACAAAAGCGCTGTAAGAGAAGTTTTTAAAGGTATTCAGAAACTTTTTCTCAACTATCAAAGCTACCGCATCAAAAACCACGGCGATAAAAGGATAGATCATTGAGATGCCGATTTAGGGAATAAGATTGGGGGGTGCTTTACTTTGCTTTCGGCTCTAAGGCCTCCCCAATGGATCGCCTGCTTAAAATTAAGCGCGCCTTTGCTAATAGGGTCTAAGCCCAAATGCTCGTAGATCAAGTTAGCAGTTTTGGGCATTAAAGGATAGATCAGGAGTGCAGCCAAGCGTAGCTCTTCTAATAGATCGTAGATCGTATTGGCCAAAAGAGTTTGATCCTCTTTAATTTGACTCTTGGCCAACACCCAGGGCTGGCGCTGGTCGATTAGAGTGTTGAGCCGGCTGATCCAAGCATCAAGCGCTAATGCTGCCTTGGCAAAATCAAAAGCCGCGAGCTGAGATTGGAATTCCACCAAGTGCTGATCAAACTTTAGTTCATCGCCAGCGGAGCCGGGCGGGACCCGGCCGCCGAAGTACTGATGGGTCATCTGCAGTACCCGCGAGAGTAAATTACCGAGATTATTAGCTAGCTCACTGTCATAGATCTCTGTAAATCGCTGCCACGAAAAGTTTCCATCATCCACTGAGGGAATCTCCCGCAGCAGATAGTAGCGCAACGCGTCAGTGCCATAACGCTCAACTATTTCGGTAGGATCTATGACATTGCCTAAGCTTTTGCTCATCTTGTGGCCTCCGGCACTGATAAATCCGTGAACAAAGATTTGTTTGGGCAGTGGCAGGCCCGCCGAGAGGAGCATACCGGGCCAGATAGCTGCATGAAACCTTAAAATATCTTTGCCAATAACATGGAGATCCGCTGGCCACCATTTAGTAAAACTTCGTTCATCGCGGCCGTAACCAATACCAGTAATATAGTTCGCCAGAGCGTCGCACCACACGTACATAGTCTGCGTAGGATCATCCGGCACGGGAATGCCCCAGGGGAGTTTCTTAGCCGGCCGGGAGAAACTGATATCCTCCAGGCCCGCCTTGATGACATTGAGCATCTCTGTGGCCCGACCTCGGGGAGTAATTGTCAGCTCACCAGACTCGATCAGGCGGGCTATCTCGGGGCCATATTTAGATAGACGAAAGAAATAGTTCTCTTCCTCCACTGCTTCGGGGGCAGCCCGATGAATGGGGCACACCCCATTAACTAAGTCTTTCTCGGTTACAAAAGCCTCACAGCCAATACAATAAAGACCGTGGTAAGTGCTCCGATAGATATCGCCAGCCTCCCCAAGGAGGCGCCAGAGCTGTTGAGCCCCCGGCCAGTGGTTATCCTGATCGCTAGTTCTGATAAAGCCATCGTTGGAGAGATTAAGCACATCTTTTAGCTCCGCAAATAATGCGGAGTTTCTATCAGCCACTGCCTGGGGGCTATCGCCAGTCTCCTGGGCTATCTTAGCAACCTTACTACCATGCTCGTCGGTACCGGTAAGAAAAAACACCTCCTCTCCTTGCATCCGGCGCCAACGGGCTATCACATCCGCCTGGACTAACTCCAAGGCATGCCCGATATGGGGCTTACTGTTAATATAAGGTAGGGAGGTGGTGATATAGAATTTGTTCATACAGACACCTACGAAAAGAAAAACTTTGCCCTGAAGCTAAAAAATCAACACCATCATTATATAAGCTGCAGCCCCCTATGCCAAAGATAACTAAGATCGTCTCCCAGTCATCTAACTCAGGCCGAGTCAGCGTATTCGTGGACGAAAAGTTCCTCGTTGGTATAGATAAATTATCCTGGATCCGCTATGGCCTTAAGATTGGTGACCCGATCAATGCCGCGCTTTGCCAACGGCTCGTTAAAGAAGGCGAGGAACACAAAACCTATGACAAGGCCCTGAAGCTGCTTTCCTACCGTCCCCAAAGTATCTCCGAGATCAAAAAGAAACTAAGTCGGCGCTTTGCCCCAGCGGATATCGATGTGACCATTCAAAGGCTCAGCCGCAACGGGCTGCTAAACGATAGGGAGTTTGCAGTGAGTTGGGTTAGGGAACGAATGCAGACCCGGCATCGCAGTGTTAACCATCTGACCGCCGAGCTACGGCGCAAAGGCATCGATCGAGGTACTATCCAAATTGCTTTGGAGACCAGTCAGGCCGACGACCAAGAGGTAGACGTGGCAGTGGCTCTGCTGCAAAAGAGATTAGCGGCATCAGGCAGCACCACCATTAATGAAAAACTAAAAGCTTATTTATCCCGCCGCGGTTTCACCTATAAAACTATCGCGGCAGCGGCCAAGAAGGTTAAGTGCCCAGACCAAGTAAATCCTTGAGTTGAGCTTGATTAAACCCCAGGACTATCTCCTCGCGGCCATCAGCGAAAGTGATAATGCTAACCGGCACGCCCATCTGGCCGGTCCTTTGGATCATCTCTTGCCCCCGTATGGGATCGGCTGCTACATTTACCTCCTCGAAGGCAATGCCGCTCTTCCCCAGCCATTGTTTAAGCAGCCGGCAGTAGACACAGGCAGGAGTAGAGTAGATAAGATACCTTTTTACTTTCGGCACAAGTACTCTCTTAAAGTAATCTAACTAGTAATTCTACCACGCAGCTTCATGGCCAGGCCAACCCGGCTCAGCGCAATAATATATGAGGCCACTCGCAAACTTACCTGGCGCTCGGAAGCGACTTTCAGCACCTGGTTGCCAGTGGCCTCCATTGTCTCCCGCAGCCGGCGGACTACCTCTAGCTCAGGCCAATACATCCGCAGATGGTTCTGGACCCACTCAAAGTAGCTAACGGTTACCCCACCAGCATTAGCTAGTATATCAGGGATCACCGTAATGCCCCGGGAGCTAAGTTGCTCCTCGCCGGCAGCTGTAACAGGATTATTGGCCATCTCTAGAATGATCCTGGCCTTGATGTAAGCAGCGTTATCAGCTGTGATCTGATCTCCCAGAGCAGCGGGGATTAGCACATCAACGTCTAGCTCCATTAACTCTGCGTTAGAAACATCGTGAGTATAAGCCAAACCCAGAACGGAGCCGGTCTTATTCTTATGGTCCAAGACATTGCTAACACTGAGGCCGGCGGGGCGATAGATCCCTCCACTGGAGTCGGCCACCGCCACAACTTTATAGCGGGAGTCCTCGTCCAATAGTTTGGCCAGCCCTCTACCAACGCTGCCTATCCCCTGAAGCGCTACTTGCAAGGGACGCTTGGAGATCTTTAAGCTATCTAACACCTGGTCCAGTATGTACTTGCCACCCGAAGCGGTAGCGAGCTCCCGGCCCTGTGAGCCAAAGAGATGAACTGGCTTGCCAGTTACGCAACCAGGCACATTATAGCCGCAGATACGGCTATACTCATCCATCATCCAAGCCATAACTTGTTCGTTAGTATTCACATCGGGAGCCGGGATGTCCTTATCCGGGCCCAGGTGCTGATAGAAGGCTTGGATATACCCCCGAGATAACCTCTGCAGCTCAGCAGGAGAAAGTTTTTTGGGATTAACCTTAACGCCCCCCTTACTCCCCCCCAGAGGGATACCGACCAAGGCGCATTTCCACGTCATCAGTGAGGCCAGAATCTGCACCTCTTCTAAGCTTACCTGGGGGTGGAAACGGATACCGCCCTTATAGGGCCCGCGAGCTGAATTATGCTGTACTCTAAACGCGGGGAAATGGACCCTCTCGCCGGAGTCCAGATCAACCGTGATGTCGGTTTGGGCGATGTTCTCCGGGCTCATCAGTTTATCAACGTCGGCATCAGAAAGTTTAAGGATTGATGCGGCTTGTTGGAGCGCTGATTGATATGCCGGCCGTTCCATCAGGAGCTTCGATTATGGTCTTCGATCGCTGTGCCAACGGGGATATCGTTGAGATAGTTATAAGCCGAGAGAGCTGCCTTAGCTCCTTCTCCCGCTGAGATAATAGTTTGTTTGAACGGTACCGTCGTGACATCTCCAGCAGCAAATACTCCCAGAGTGGATGTGCGATTAAAGCTATCAATGATGATCTCTGAAGCTCTGTTGAGCTTAACTAATGAAGTGAGGAAGTCCGCTTTGACTTCATAACCAATCTCCACGAACACGC
The DNA here is from genome assembly GCA_001772255.1 of candidate division Kazan bacterium RBG_13_50_9. Classification (GTDB taxonomy): domain Bacteria; phylum Patescibacteriota; class Kazan-3B-28; order Kazan-3B-28; family UBA10110; genus RBG-13-50-9. The sequence goes on from META01000003.1 coordinate 70,242, forward strand.
CTTGGACCGACAGCGAATTACTCTCTTTAGTGGTGAGGTTCTCTACTATTATCTGGCTGACAAAATCCTCCCCCTGAATAGCTGTTACTATTGAATTAAGCATAAGCTCGATCTTGGATTCCCGCTGCAGGCGCTTAACCAAGACTTCTTCCGCTTTTAAATCGCCCCGCCGGTGCAAAAGGTAGACCCGATTGGCGATCTTAAATAGCAGTAGCGCTGCGTCCACGGCTGCACTGCCACCTCCCACTACTGCTACATCCTTGCCGGCAAATAGGGGAGCATCACAAGTGGCGCAGTAGACAACGCCTTTATTGGCAAACTCTTGTTCTCCCGGCACCTGCAGGTGGCGAGGCACCTTGCCAAAGGCAAGAATTAATGCCCGGCCTGGATAGGACTTGCCGCTCTCACCAATCACTATAAACTGATCGCCATCGCGCTTAACCTGAGCCACCGGATCGTAGATGAGTTGAGCACCGAATAACTCCGCCTGCTGTCGGAAGGTATCCATCAGGGCAGGGCCTTCTGCTTGAGGCACACCGGGATAATTTTCTATACCCAGCGTGGTAGCGGTTTGGCCACCAAGATTCTTAGTTAGGACCAAGGTCCTAAGCGACCGGCGCGCTGCATATAAAGCTGCGCTTAAGCCGGCTGCGCCCGCCCCAATAATTACCACATCATACATCTTCCTAGGTTTTAGCCCCCCAGCTTTCTTAGTATACCAACTCCAGTCAAGGGAGATTTAAAATAGCTCCATTTTACTGGAGCTATTTTATTTCAAGAGGAAAGATCGTTATTCCTCGTCCTCCTCACTGTCCTCATCATCGTTGCTGGGTGAGGACCCCACTGAGGGATCGTCAGAGTCATCGCTGTCGTCGCCGATACCTGAATCATCGTCGCCATCATCGTCGGCCTTATCGGCACCCGGGGACTTCTCCTTGTCGGCATCGCTACCGGTGTCGGTACCAGTGTCCAGATCCAAATCCTGATCGTCGCCGGAGCTCATGCCCATGCTCTCATCATCCATGCGAATCTCCTGTGGTTTAGTTAATAAGACAAATCGTTCTATCCCCGAAAAACTGGGGATACATCAGACAATTTAACACATCATAATTTTCTGTCAACAAAAAACTGGCGCTGGCAGCCCGTAGGGGAGTCGAACCCCTGTTTCAAGCTTGAAAAGCTCGCGTCCTAGCCGTTAGACGAACGGGCCCTCCGGGCCGGCGACCTTGGTGGGTCGTACAGGACTCGAACCTGTAACCAACTGCTTAAGAGGCAGCTGCTCTACCATTGAGCTAACGACCCTGGCGTCCCCGGCAGGAATCGAACCCGCATTTTAAGCTCCGGAAGCTCATGTTCTATCCATTAAACTACGGGGACATTATAGCTTGCGCTTTAGGGATGTCGAACAGCAAATGGCAGATCCTCTAATAATGTGTGGTGCTCCAGCTTAGGAATCAGGCTAGATGGAGGACGCCAGATATATTTATCCAAATCAATGGTCCAATCATCACGTACTACGATGCCGTCAATGGTCTCCAGATCAAACCTATGGGCCTCGCGACCGCCCCGGGTATAGCCAGCTGCCAACCCACCAAAACGGTTGACTACCCGCTGGTAAGGGACATCCTCGAATTTGGACCAATGCAGCGTCCAACCCACATACTGAGCCGCTCGAGGATAGCCCAGCAGGGCGGCGATCTGCCCGTAGGTCATGATCCGGCCCTGAGGGATGGCTCGCACTAATCGGTAGACGGCTTTAGTAAACACTTGCTTGTTAATCTGTTTGCCCATTGGCATAACATCTTAAGAATCCGCTGGGGTGGTCGATGGGATTCGAACCCACAACCGCCTGGACCACAACCAGGTGCTCTACCATTGAGCTACGACCACCATGACCCGCCAAAACGATGAGTAGCCTCTCCGCCGGCTGGCGTCCCCGGCAGGATTCGAACCTGCGACCTACTGCTTAGAAGGCAGCCGCTCTAATCCACTGAGCTACGGGGACCTAAAAATATCGATCCAGAATATTTCAAACAGTACCGTAATTCTTACAATATCAATATACAGTAAAAATTGCTCTAAAAACCTCCGTCGGCCGACAGAGGAATCGCTATAAAATTTGTTGGGTCAAAGTTAGATGGAGACGGGGAATTGGCGGGACTTGAGCGTGCTCCTAATTTCAGTGGGAGACATAACAAAGAACTGCAGAAAGCCTAATTGCGATACGGTCAGGTTGCGAAAGATCCTCTGCGAGGTCCGATCAATCCGAGGTTCTTCCCAAGCTGAATAGATCTCGTGCAAGAGTTCGTGGACTAAGGTCAAAACTCTGTCATTAATGCCGATATGCTTGTTGATAAAGATCTTCAGGTCGTCAGGCAAGATGTAGCCCTTAGTACCTCGGGCCAACCCGCCTGATTTACGATGGGCAAAGTCACCAGTTAAGATAACTTGGTACCCAGAATGAATCAATACTCTTTTGAGTTTATCGAACATTTTGTGTTTTATTTTGATCTCTAAACCTGGGTGGGGATAACTTGAGCTTTAGGGAAGTGCCTCAAGCTATTAAATCATTATATCACAAAAACCCTTGACTGTCAAGAATCACAAACCCGCCCTAGGAGAAGAGAATTGCCACCCCCCTAAGGTTAGGAAGTGAGCTAACCTAGGCAAACCCTTTAAGCCATGGCTGACCAGTCAATTGCCCCCATAAAAGCATCGACAGTGGCGGCCCAGCTTTAGTATGGCCCCGTAAAGCAGTAAACTGCCACGGGGCTCACATAAAGCTTTTATACAGCAGGTTA
>META01000003.1:73070-107295 GCA_001772255.1 candidate division Kazan bacterium RBG_13_50_9
GAATCGAACCGCCGTTTGCTCCTTGGAAGAGAGCCGTTCTACCATTGAACCACACCCGCACAACGATACCCGATGGAAGCTCTTTCATCTAAACAAAACTCCCACCCTCTAGACAAGAGGAGGGGAGCTCTGAATCAAATAAATAATAGCAATCTACTTGATGAGGCCGCGCAGAGACTTACCGGCTTTAAACCGAGGCACCTTGGAGGCAGGAATGCGGATAGCTTTACCGGTCTGGGGGTTAACCCCGTTCCGAGCCGCCCGCTTACTTACGGTGAAGGTGCCGAAACCGGTGATCGTCACGTTCTTGCCTGCTGTCAAATTGCTTTTGACAGTATTAACAAAAATGTCCATCGCTTGGGTAGCGGTTTTCTTGGACACGTTTGCCTTGCGGGCAATCAAGTCGATGATCTCGGACTTATTCATTATCACCTCCCTTGGATAAAGTTCTCCCACATTGTAAAATATCTACCCTCCGCTGTCAATCAACCCCATAATTGCGGTCCAGATAGCTCTGCAAGATCAAGACTGCGGCCGCCTGGTCAATGTCTTCTTTAGAGAGTTGCTGGCCGATAGCGACCAAGCCCTCTCGAGCAAGTCTGCTGCTTAGGCGTTCGTCTTCATAGACCACTTCTACCCCCAAAAGCTCGCTCAGTCTTTGGGCCCATTTCTGAGTGTAGGCTGCTTGATCGCCGGACTTACCGCTTAGAGTCTTGGGCAATCCCACTACTAGCCTTTGGATCTTTTCGCTACGGATAATGGATTGGATATTATCGGGTACGGTGCGGTCATTGATAATCGTGGGGAGCCCGATGGCAATCCGGCTTACGGTATCGCCCAGCGCCAGCCCGATCCTCCGTTTCCCTAAATCAATGCCCAGTATCCTCATCTTCTACAGCGGTGCGCTCTGGCTAACATAGGCGAAATCTATTTTGATATTGCTTTCCAAAAGCGGCAAGCGCTTAATCCAGAATGGCCATAGCACGGTTTTGTGGGAGACCACATCGGGGATGCTATCTAGCAGTTGGGCTACATTCTGGGGAGTGCGATTAGCTACCGCATCCGCCAGCTCGCTAGTATCGACCTTGCGAGCTACCAGCCCGTCCAGCTCAACTGTAAAATCAAGCGTACGCATTAGAAAATCTGCATTGTCCAAAATTATTCTGGCGCCGTGGAGGGTCTGGGAAGTAACCGCTTGGTCTTTGGGGGTAATGGTAGTAACCGTGTTATTGATAATATCACTGAGTTTGTTTAAGGGGGGTAGGAGTGTCCAGCTTCGGACCTGGACTTTCAGATCAAAGGTCTCGCGCTCGGCCCCCGCGGAAACCTCCGGAACGCTATCAATAATATCATTCTGAATAAGAGCAGGGATTAGTTCCTCGCCTCGCTGTAGCTCGGCTTGCAGTTGGTTCGCAATGTCGAGAAAAACATTCTTACTAACGGACTCGCGAGCCGATTCAATATCTTCTTCTGAGACTACTTTAATCTCCTCATCCGTACCGCCGCTGAAAGGCTGCTCATTTTTTCCAAAGACCAAATCGATGCCAGTTGGGCCCAAGCGCGGCACGGTAAACTTAGTGTCGGCAGGCAGATTGCCGGCGCTACCGCCTTCATCGGCTAATGCTTTAGCTTTGGCTCGACCGGGAACCGAGCCCCGAGCCGGGCCAATCAACACGTCAGCGCCGATCCTGAACACCTGACCATCGAGGCTGACAAACCGAGTGTCGGGAATCAGCCCCTTCAAGGAAGCGGTGTAGTTATAGATAGTGATGGTGCCGGAGGCTTTCTCCCCTAAGTTCTTGCTACCGGTGGCAGGGAAGGTCTGCACGACTTCCTTGGCCACCTCAACGAAACGACCCTTGAATACATTCTGACCGGCAGCACTAACATCTTCCTGGTCAGCCAAGACCAGCCGAAATTTGTGCGTGAAGGGTTCGGCCTGAAGATCAATGTGCACGGTCGCATGGGGAAGTGCAAAGTATGCTACTCCTCCCAAAAGCAGCACTGCGATGGCTACAAAGAGCCAAACTAAACCGCCGGAGCCCAGCCGTACTCGTGGTGGGGGAGCATCCGCCTCACTTACCGCCTCAACTGGATAGGGGACCATCGGGGCTGTCGGGAGGGGCTGCAGCTGACCACTCAGCTGTGACCGAGGTAGTTTGCGCTTATATTTGATCCTGATCTCCGGTTGATGAACCACAGGCTGCAGGTGAGATTCGGCTGCGGGCGGTGGGGGAGGAGCGTTTTTGTCTGTCGATTCCAGGTCTATATTCTGATACATAGTTATACCTGCCCGCCCGGCGAAGTCCGGACCTCGGCTGTCAGTAGTCACTAGAGAAAGTCGTTTGCCCAACTCTTCCGATTCCGATTTTAAGATCTTAAAGTTCACTACACTATGAAAGAGCGCTGACCCTTTGGGCACCACTAAAACCACCTCGTCGGCTACGACCTGGGCTAGCTTCAAAAGAGCTGAGGCCAGATCGGCGTTAACGTCTAGATAGATGGCTTTGCGTTTCATTGTCTTTACACTTGCATACTTAAAACAATGCTGCGGAGCATGCCGCCAACGACATCCTCGCTAGTATCCGACTCTAGCATTAGGTGCGCTAACCCTAAAGCCACCATGTCAGCCAGATCCAGAGAGAGGCCTTCTCTAACCGATAGATCGGGGATATCAGATAGCTCCATTATCGACGGGTACGGCTTTTTAGCAAAGGGAAGGTCTTTGGCCCAAGCTTTGGTCATGAGGGCATTTCTAATCTCCGGCAGCTTGGCGCCGCCACCTCCAATAAAGATGCGGTTGGGCAAGACGTCCAAATGATTAAATTCGTCCAGGGCATTAGCCACCCCCCTGGCCCAAGTCAGGGCAGCATGCCGTAACGCATCGCGGAGCTTAGCTTCGGAGCGTTTATCTAGCAGACCCCTGGCATAGTCAATCTTGACCTGTTCCGCCCGTTCTAAGGAGAGCTTAAGATGAGAAGCTAATGCCCGGTCAAAGGCATAGCCTCCTAAAGCAAAACTCTGGATGCCGACAATGCCCCCCTCGTGCACAACCACAATATCGGTAGTGTGGGCTCCAACATCAACAAAGATAGCGCTAAACTCCGGACTTTTAATGGCCAAGCTTTTGGTTAGACCGTAAGGGCCCGCCGCTACGCTAAGCAAGTCCAGCTCCAGCTCATCGGCGATAGTCTGCAGGGCCCCCAGGTGTACTAACGGTGCAAATGAGTTGAAGATGCTTAAACTAACCGTACCCCCCTGAAAACCGAGGGGGTTATCAATCTTGTAGCCATCCACGCGCGTGTCGATAACAGTAGTATTAATCAGTTTGACATCAGGCTGTGACTCTGCCTGCCCCGCCATTAACTGTCTAATCTGTTCGTAGGCCTTCCACTGCACTTTATAGACGATATTTTTTAGCTCCGCGGTATCAATATGGGCTTCTGGGCGAGCCCGCCGGTAGTGCACCGTGGTGACCAAGCTCTCTACCAAATCGCCGGGCAAGCTCATGATCAAGCTTTCAGGCTTAACACCGGCATCTTTAACGGCTGCATCCACCGCCTGCTTAATATCGGTGGTCGCTTCGGGGATGTTAATCACCATGCCTCCCCGCATACTGCCGCTGCTATGCCGGGCCAGGCCTTTCCCTAGAACCACCCCCACCTTGCCCTGTTTTTCAAACACCAGGCATTTGATAAACTCCGTCCCAATATCTACCGCCAGATAGCATTCGATCTTATCTTTACGCCCCCCCTTTTGAGCAAACAGTGCCATAAGCTAATTAATTACTGCTCGGATCCGGCGTACACCAGCGGAGCTGCTCTGCTCTTTAGTGATATGAAACTTATCGATCTCGGAGGTCCTGGAGACGTGGGGTCCTCCGCAGAGCTCTTTGGAGATCACTTCATCAGTAGCCGGGTCATAAATAGTATAGACATCTACTACGTTGGGATATTTCTGTTTAAAAAATGCCAAAGCCCCTTCCCCCAAGGCCTCCTGGAGTGGTTTAGCTTCCTTTTTGACGGGTAAGTCCTTCTGGATCTGCTCATTGACCCAATCTTCCACCTGACGTTTTTCATCATCGGTGAGGGCCCGCGAGAAAGTAAAGTCGAATCTCGCCCGCTCGGTATTAAGATCAGAGCCGGCTTGTTTCACTTCATTACCTAAAAATTTAATCAAAGCGGCATGCAAAAGATGGGTAGCGGTGTGCAAGCGGGTGATAACTTGTTGGTCCGCTTCACTAACTTGTGCGCCCGAGGACAGACCGTGCCCGCCGAATTTGCTCTCCACGCCCGCGCGAGATATCTCCTGGTGGCTCTGAAAGGCCCGCTCAAAGCTGTTCTCATCTACTTTAAGATGATGCTGGGCAGCTTCTTCCTTAATAAAATCTAGCGGCAACCCGTAGGTGGCAAAGAGGTCAAAGGCCCTCTCTCCTGTGATACTATTCTCGCTCTCGCTGATAACCTTGTCTAACTCTTTGCGCCCTTGAGTGATGGTCTTAAGAAATTTATCTCTCTCTAGGTTCGCCAGTTGGATGATCATATCCTTTTGGCTCAAAAGCTCTGGATAAAAATCGCCATACCGCCCGATAATAGCTCCGATAATCTCCTCGAACCCGGCCAGGGCATTAAGTTTATCTAGATGCAAGATCGCCCGCCGCAGGAGACGGCGTAAGACATACCCCTGCTCTTTGTTGCTGGGCTGCACATGATCGGAAAGTAAAAAGACACTACCGCGCAGATGGTCAGCTACAATGCGAATTGATTTGGTGACCCCCGCCTCCTCGCCGGGAGTATGTGCCTTGATCATTGCGATAATAGGCGCAAAAGCATCAGTGTCATATATGCTCTCGGCTTCCGGAGTAACTGTCAAAAGCAAACGCTCCAAACCCATGCCAGTGTCGATGCCTAATCCTCCCACCGCCGGGGAGAGAGTACCATCGGGCTGGCAATAAAATTCATTAAAGACCACGTTCCAAACTTCAACCCCATCGACGTAGAACTCCACCGTTGGCCCGCAGGGCCCCTCGCTACCAGTAGGCCCCCAAAAGTTCTCCGTATCCGGTTGGGCAGTAACTCGGCTAAGACCATCTACTTTGCTTAGAGCCGTCTTGGCTTCCCCATCTGCTTTAGTCCCGGCCCGATTGCCATTGTAGTAGCTGGCAGTTATTCTATCTCGACCAATGGCCATCCAGTTGGGGCTCGCAAGAAACTCCCAAGCCCAAAGAATTGCTTGCTCTTTACTAACCTCCCCCCGGAATGCAAAATTGCCGAACATCTCAAAAAAGGTCAGATGGGTATCATCGCCTACGCTGTCGATGTCAGACAGACGAAAGCATTTCTGTATGCTGATGGCTAGATCGCCGTAGGGGGAGTCAACCCCCGCAAAGCAGGGCTTAAACTGCTGCATTCCGGCAGTAGTTAAAAGCACCGAAGCGTCGTCTTGGGGGATCAGAGAAGAAGAAGGGACTATTCTATGCCCCTTGGCCTCAAAAAATTGAACAAACCTGTCCCTTACTTTTTGGTAGTCCATCTCATATATATAGTACAGTTCCTAAGCGGCCTAACCAAGGGAGCCATACCTGTAGAATAGTGAAAAACACTGGACAGGAGCGTGTTTTTATGATATAATGAACTAATAAAAATAAAATCAAACTTATGGCACAAGGAAGGTGGGAAGGATGGAAATTCACCCCAGAGGAGTCGGCAGAAGATGAGCGGGTAGATTCATCGTCCACTAATCTGGGCCGGGAGCTGCCCCCCATAGAAGAGACCGTAGAGGAAGGCATGAGGCTGCTTAGAGGTGAGTTGCTTAGGATTTGGGACGATCTGGCCAACAAGAAGGGATGGGGGCCCAATGAACCGTGGGAGTTCATTGAAGAGCTAAGCGTTTACGGGAAGGATTTTGCTACCACTAGGCCCCTGCAAAGGGTACTGGAGCTGTACCAAGACCAGCGAGACCAGGAGATCGATGAGCAACAGGTGGCAGAGGGCGTGCTTGAATATGAAAAAAGTATTCGTGAGACTGCGGCCTGGAAAGATCGCTACGGGAAGAATGCCCCCGAGGTGGCGCATAACCGCGCTCGCCGATTGGTAGTAGCGGGCGGATTTAGAAAGACTGCCACTGATACTGGCGCAGTAGAGAAGTTTACGGTCCAGGACTATCTACGGTACTGGAACGAACAGCAAAAAGCGGCTTAAGGAAAAGCGCCCAGTGGGAAAAAGAAAAAAAGAGGCAGCCAAATAAGTATTGGCTTGTTTTCTAATTCTTTTTTTACAGCTGAGCGCTCTCGTGGGTGAGCAGCCCGGCGCCAAGCCGAAGTAGGCGCCAGGCCTTGATGTGCGCGACGGCTAAAATAACAAGAATCTGGTCCTCCCGCGTTGGAAGCTCGGTGACAATGTCTAGTAGGGTGTGCCAATTATCTGGCACCGTCAAAAATAGTGGGACTAGTCCCTGCTTCGCTTCGGGGGAGAGATGCTGAGGCAGATACCTCCGACGGAGATAACGATCCAGCTCGCAGTAAGAATAGTAGGGGAGATAGGGAAGTTTGGAGTTGGGCTTTGGATGGAGGACTTCCCCTATGATTTTCTGTACTGCCTGCTGGCATGCTGCGCGCACACTGGATCTGGTTCTCAACAATACTTCTGCATCCATATGATCACCTCCTTTAGGACACAGACGTGCCCTTACTATAGGTGAAAAACCGCTCCTGGTCAATATTTTATTAACATACAAAAAGCCCTGCCACTTCTGGCAGAGGCCTTTTGTTTGCCTAATGGAAAATGCCGCTACCTCTTGCGACGACGGCGACGAGTGGTCTTCTTGGCAGCGGGCTTCCTGCGGCGAGTCGCTTTTTTGGCAACAGCCTTACGACGCCTTCTTACAGCCATGTCCTACCCTCCCAGAGTTACTTAATAAAATAAGTTTAAATTCAAAACCACTTAACAATTCAAATTATAGATACGTATGTCAAGAAATACAATAACAATTATCGTTTTGTACAAAAAATGCTAACAAAATAAAACTTCCGCTTAGTATAGGCGGAAGTTTTATGCTTAACTAACAAGCAGCTAGGTTAATAAATACATCTATTCTTCTTTCTGCTCTGTAGGTTTGGCGTTGGCAGATTCCTCGCCGGGGGCCTCCTCTCTCTTCTCTTCCGTAGCCTCCACGGCTGCCACCGCCTCTGCTTCAGAAACAGGCGCTACTTCTTCCTCTTCAACAGCAGGTGGGGCAACTACCATGACCGATTCATCGGGTTCATCCAGCATCTCAATACCAGCGGGGATTCTCAAATCTTTTATGGTGATCGAGTCATCAATCTCCTTAAGCACCGAGATGTCTACCTCGATGTCATGAGGCAAGTCCTTGGGCAAACACTCTATTTCGATCTCATCCTTGTTAGTGACCAGGATCCCGCCAAAGTCTTCCACCGCGGGAGCCTCACCCTCAAAGCGCAGTGGCACGGTGACCCGTAGCTTTTCACCGGCACGGATTTGATAGAGATCAACATGCAAGTACCCATCGGTAGTTGGATCGAATTGGATATCCTTTATCAGAACCGGCCGGGGCTCATCCTCGCCCTCGATCGCCAGGTCGATGATTGTGCTTTCTCCTGCTTCCTTAAAAAGCTTGCCGAAATCATCAAGCGAGATAGCTAAGGGGACATTGGTCGCCTCTTTACCATAAAGGATAGCCGGTAGCCCGCCTGACTTCCTGATGGACTTAGGCGTATCTATCTCCTCCCGCTTCCGAGCGGTGAGTGTGAATTTCTGGTGGGTTGATCGGGCAATCATAGATCTATTGTTTAACTTCGTTAATATACTCAAAAAACCTTGACCGAGCAAGGTTTTTCGAGGCTGGAAACTGAACCTGGGCAATTACTTACTGGTTGGTTGAGGGTTTAAGAAATCTGCCTAGATCATCCTTGGCATCAAAAAGAGCCTGGTGAACATCCAATACATCATCATGAGTAACCCGCCTAAAGATGGGAGTATCCTTACTATCAAGCCGGCGCCGTTTAATGATTTGTTCCTCAATAACTTCCGGATCGGTAATCGTCCCGTCGGGGCTAGCTACTGCCACGCTTGCGAAGACCGGGGTGCCGCATTTATGGCACCTCAGGTGCAAAAAGGTCATAGTATCTAACTGCCCCAGGTAGTGGATATCGTCCAGGAAGTAGGCCGATGAGCAGTTGGGGCAACGCATCACGTCCTGCAGGTTCTGAACTAATTGCTCGAATTGGCGATCGTTCATTTGTTTTGGTTTTTAAGTTATTTATTTATCATACCTTATATTCGCCAATTTGTCAACTCTTTCTTTTTCGCCTCCGGAGGAATATTACTGTCCTTAAGACTATCACCATTAACAAGGCTACCAGGGCTAAGAGAGCTAGTTTAGCTTTGGTCCCGGATAACAGCGAGATGAAGGCGAATAATGCCACCACACTTAAGGTGATCAGCACTACTCCTTGATGGGGGATACCAACATCTAGCAAGCGATGGTGCAGATGTTCCCGATCAGCTGAAAAGGGATGTCGTCCTAGGCGAAGGCGCCGAAAGCCTGCCCAGAGCATATCTAAGAGAGGAAATCCTAATACCAAGGCAGCGGTGGCCAGCTTAGCCCCGCTGATAATAGCCAGGCCCCCTACTAAGAATCCTAAGGTGTAACTCCCCGAATCCCCCATAAAGATCTTGGCCGGATACCAGTTCCACCAGAGAAATCCTAGCACCGCACCCAGCAAAACTATTGCCATGATCGCGGTCTCAGGCTGGTTAACTATCGTAAATAAGCTCAAAACGAATAAGGTAACCGCCGCGATCGCACCAACGCCACCTGCTAGACCATCTAAGCCATCTAATAAATTCATGGCGTTAGTGACCAGCCAGAGCCAGAGAGCAGTGAAAAAGATATCCCAGAATATGGGCAGTATAATCACTCCGCCAAAAGGATTTGAGACTTGGCCAATGTGGAGGCCAAAAGCAATAGCGACGGCGATAGCCGCAACTTGCAGAACAATCTTAGCCCAGGGCCTAACATTAAAAAGATCGTCCCACAGTCCCATTAGGAATACGATCGTAACCGCCAGAAGCAAGCCGATCCGAGGGGGAGTAAGTTCCAAGAATATCAAAAAGGGCATAACAAAAGAGAGAAAGATAGCCACTCCCCCCAAGCGAGCGATAGGCCGGTCATGAACCTGGTGCTTAGTCTTGTAAGCATACCAGCCAAACTTAGCCGCCAAGGATTTAGCCCCCCAAGTAAGCAGATAGCTTAAGCCTCCCGCCAGAAGCAGGGGAGCCCAAAACAAATGCCAGGGGATAGGAATCAAATCAAACAAGATACTTTTGGCTTATTTCTACTATCTTATTGAAATCATCATCGGGAGCGGCCTTGTTCTTTTTGGTTGCCCCGCATTTAACGCACTTATGAGTAATAACATACTCCCCAGATTGATACTCCACGCCGACTGGCGGCATCAGCCCGTGGCAGGGATTACTCCGATCGCCGGGGACATTATCAACATGCTGGCTATAAAGGCACCGGGGACAGTGGTTAGTATAGCCACTGCCGGACACCCGATGCCCGCAGTTACCACAGATAAAGTCTTCTGGCTTCTTAATGAAGTTTTTTCGTTCCATCACGCATATTATACGGCAAAAGCAGAAAACAGCTCCCAGATTGACTAAAACGCTGCTGCAAGGTAAGATAGCACCTACGCTCTTTGATAGCCAGCGCCTGGTCTAAAGCCAAATCCAAAAGCGCCCCGGGCTATAACCAAGGGAGGTGATCTCTTTGTTGGAAGTAGGAGACAAGAGAGGTTTTATCATCACGCCGGACAGAGCAGGAGGCATTACCATCGAGAACTCCTTCTTCGATGTCCGGGTAGGAGTGCGGCAGTCAGCCCAGCCGGGGGGCGGGATAGAAACCTGGGTTGATCTCAGGTCCCGGCCTGCGGCCGAGGTGGCCCCCATCAGGGTCAACCCCGACGGCGAGGTAGAAGTGGTGCTGATGCGCAAGCAGTACCGCGCTGACCAAGTGCCCTTCTACAAGGTTCCCGGCGGCTACATCCTGAGTGAGAATCCGGACTTCGACCTGCGCCGGAAGATCGCGGCCGACACCGGCATCCTCATCAAGGACACTGTGATCTATCTTGGGAGCACTGCCGGGCACCCCGAGATCGTCACCCCCATCGGGTTGTTTGCGGCCCCTACGTGGGAGAAGGTAGCCCCGCCACGCGAGGGGATCGAGCTCGTGCACATGCGGCTTGAGACGGCGCTTAGCTTCTTCGATCAGCACGCCTTGGGTAGCACATACGGGCTACCGGACGTGGCCGGAGCGCGCTTGGCAGGCGCCCCCGGGTCCGAACCCTTATTCCGGATCGAGGGGTTAGAAGGCATCCCGGGCAACCAGTATCAAGTGAACAGCACGGGGTTCGAGCTCCTGTTCCGGCTCGAGCGTCGGCTGCGCAGCGGGGAGCTTCAACTCCCCATCCCCGGTTACTCTCCTTAAGGGAGGAGCATATGAAGCGAAAGCTCGGAAGACTACTCGACTGGTTAACGACCCTCTCGGCCCTAGCCTTGTTCATCCCCGGCTTAGGGGCACAGGCGTACCTCAACTGGTCGCGCGGCACCACCGAAGGGCTGGACGCATCCTTCGTCCACCTGCTGCTCCTCAACACTGGGCTATGGCTACTGTGGGGAATCGGCAGAAAGCTCTGGCCCGTCATCATCGCCAACGCATTTGGCGCTGCCTTCGCGCTCATCATTGTATGGCAGTACTACTGCTATCCAAGGTTTTGACGCGCGCAGGAATCAATTTGGCCCCGGATGGAAACATCGCGGGGCCAAAACTTTATTTACCTACTTAAATTGAAAGCTCCTCGACCGCCAGATCGGTCGAGGAGCTAATCGCTCATCCTTGATTACGAGGCCTGGGCCGAAGCTACAGGCCAGGGGGTAAAGAAACGGGGGAGTAAGATAACCTTCTGGTCAAGATACTGCCCATCCGCCCGATACGCCCCGTAGACCTGCTCAGGCTCGCAAGCCAGGTACTCATAGGTGAGCTTGCCGAGGGCTTGGCCATCGGACATAAAGATGGGCGCCATGGACTTGTTGCGGATTTCGCATACCGCTACGTTGCCAGAACACTCACCCTCAAGCCCGAAGCCAAAGCCCCGTTCGAACCACGACGCCAGATGCGCCCGATACTCCCCGTGCTCATCCTGATAGGCCCTTAAGGCCCCAGCGGTCAGGGGAGGGATCCGTACCCGTTCGCGTGTGGCCACCAAGATGAATTCGCCTGGGGCCAAGCGCATCCGACCATCCGGTTCAACCGGTTTGGGCCGAAAGTAGCGGGTTGGATCGCAGGTGCCACTCTCGCCGATGACCAGCGTCTGGCCCTCATCAATAGCCGAGAAGCCAGGCGGATCCTTAGAAAGATCGAGATGAAGCACCAAGGCGCCATCCTCGATGACTGGCTCTACATCGTGGTTCTCAATGATCCCGTGTTCCGCGTGCAACCGCCGCAGCTCCACATTGGAGAGGTGGGCCCGCTCGCCCTCAAACAGCCGTGCCTGCACCAGCGAATCACCGCTCTTGATGGTGATGGCAAAGCTGCCCGAGGTAACGAAGAGATAGGGCTTACTCCCCTTGGAACCGGGCGGGATGCGGTTAACCCGGGTTGATCCCAAACCCAAGACCTGACACTGAACATCAATTCGCCCCGTAGAGCTTCTAGCGTCAGTCTCCATCCAAACGCCAGGGGGCAGATTGAGTTGGACGTCCAGCTCGATCATGTAGGTGTTGGGACCAGAGGTGAGCGTGATTCCCTTCTGGATCTGGCTAGAAGAGAACTTGTTGTAGCAGCTGCTCGCAAACACCGACGGGTTGAACCCGCCGGCCAAATCCGGTAGCCCCCGGATCTGCAGCACCTTCGTGCCAACCCGAAGGTCAACCGAACAGGCGCTGACATCATCTTCGGGGATCCCCAGATGGCCGTCCGCAATCAGCTGCTTAATGAGAAAGTCTGGCAACAACGCACCGACTCTGATGGGTGCCATTATCCATGCACCTCCTTCTGCGCAGTCAGTCAAAGAGCAGTTACACCCCCAATGGGCAAATCGCCCTGTAACTTGACTACTTATAATATCCAAAGAGAGGGGGCTAATCAACCACGCTCAAAGATACTCCATCCGTAACTACCTCAACCATACCATTCTGATCGGTCCGATAGATCTTGGTGCCGACTTCCTGCAGACGACCTAAAGTCTCATCAGCGGGATGACCATAGCTGTTCTGGCCCACCGAGATAACGGCTATTTGTGGTTGCACCGCTCTTAGAAATTCAGCCGATGAAGCATGGCGACTACCATGGTGCCCTACTTTTAGAACAGTGGCGTCAAGATTGGGATAGTAATCCAATAACATACTCTCTGTACTAAAACCGACGTCGCCAGTGAGCAAGAACTGCCGCTGGCCAAAAATAACTTTTGCTACTACCGAGCTTTCATTAATGTCCTGGCTTTGGGGATGCTGACTCCCGGGCAGGGGAGACAGGGTGTCCCACAGAACCTTGCCAAAATAAAAATCGTCGGCCGCATCCGCATAGTTAATGTGGTGCCGACCGACTGTGCGTTTAAGCCACTCCGCATTAGTCTCAGTGGGATACTCAGCAAAAGTGGCTAAAATCTCTTTCACTTGAAAACGGTCCAGGACAGATAGCAACCCAGTCATATGATCAGCTTGAGGATGAGTTAATACCATCAAATCTATCTTTCTATCCCAAATTGGCAAAACTCGGCTCAGTTGGTAAACCACGGAGTCATCCGGTCCGCCGTCTACCAAGATAGTATGATGGCTGGGGGTTCTGATAAGAACAGCGTCGCCTTGCCCAACGTCCAAAAAATAAACACGCAGCTGGTTGTCGGCCAGCACCGAAACGGCTTGCCAGATAAAAAAATTAAATGCGACTAAGGCTGCCACCACTGCGACGAGTGGCCGCTTTGCGTTGGGCATACCAATAGATTAATAGTCCTGACAGTACGAAATAATACAAAACCATCCATAAGGGACTAACCGATGTAACTGTGAATGAGGACGCTGGCCAACTAGCCAACCAAGTGGCGCTGCTCACTATGAACTGCAGGGGCAGCCAGGCTAATAGTCCTGCTGCGGTGCCAACTGCGATCTGGACTGCCCCAAAAAGAGTGGCGATAAAGCCCAAACCCATGGCGATAGGGATAACTGGCAATATAAGCAAATTGGCCAGCGAGGCAATGAGAGAGATACGACCAAAGTTGTAAGCAATGACTGGAGTAACAAAGATAAGCGCTGATAGGGTCGGGCTTAGATAGTCGGTCAGAGGATGCAACCATTTCGGCCACCAAGATTCAACTACAGGGCTAAGATAGATGATCCCTACCGTGGAGAGAAAGGAGAGCTGGAAACCAACATCATAGTTAACAATCCTGGGATTATGCAGCGCCATGATAGCGGCAGCCCACAACAGTGACAGAGTAATATCGTGAAGCCGACCGGATAGTCCAGCCCACAATATCAAGCCACCCATGATCGCTGCCCTGGTAACTGAGGGAGAGGCGCCCGTAAGCAACACAAAAGCTGCTATCGCCAATAAGGTTATGCCCACTCTTAGCCGCAATGGTATAAATTTCAGCCATCCCATAACTGCCCCCGCGATAATGGTAATGTTAAAACCCGACAAGGCAATAATATGGGTCAGACCAGTAGTATTAAAGGACTCTAACAGCTCATCTGGTAAGCCCCGGCGCGCACCAAAGAGTAGCCCTGCCAAAAGAGAAGCTGATGGTTCCGGCAAAATCTGGTTTATCGCTGCGATCAATACCCCTTTGGTACGATACAGCCATCCCAAAATAATATTCCCCTGGAATAGCTGGATCTTTGTAATATTGGGATAATCCATTACTGAATAGACGCCGAACCGAGACAAATACGCTGGATAGTCAAAATCTTGGGATAGGGTAGGCAGCTTAAGCTGACCGGAGACCACTAAGACATTGCCGTATTCAAGCGTAGGGTATCGGCGCGTGGTGATAAGAACCTTGCCCTCAATGGGCGCGGCAGTGCTGACAGACTTAACCTGCAATGTGAATCTAACTAATTCACCCGTGACCTGTGGATCATCTACCACTATGCCCGTAAGATCGATTGGTTGGCTAGCCAGATGACTTACATCCCGTTCGGACCTGTAGTTAGAAGCAGAAAACCGAAAATTGCCCACCGCCACTGCCCCCACCAACACAATGACCATTAACAGATAGCGATGCCGGCGCCAAATGAGAGCGATGCCCACTAGGCCAGCAATGAACCACAGTAAAATTAGGTACTCCCCTAGACTAAAAATTGGGCCGAGAGCTATACCGATAATCAGGCCCAGCAGCAAAAGGATCGTCTGTGTTCTTTGCACTAAAGCAGGTACTTTAGTTTATTTTGATTATGCTCATCCAAAGTCTCGGCATAGTGGGTAATGCCTTCGAAGTCGGTTAGATAATAATAGTAGGAGCTAGTAGGTGGATTTAGGGCCGCTTTGATCGAAGCCAGGCCCGGGTTGCAGATAGGCCCGGGCGGAAGCCCCGCAAA
The DNA here is from genome assembly GCA_001772255.1 of candidate division Kazan bacterium RBG_13_50_9. Classification (GTDB taxonomy): domain Bacteria; phylum Patescibacteriota; class Kazan-3B-28; order Kazan-3B-28; family UBA10110; genus RBG-13-50-9. Next base: position 87,686 of record META01000003.1, read on the forward strand.
GCGGCGGGTATTATAAGGCGAATCGCTGGCCAGATCCTCTCTAGCAATGGGGTCTTCCCAGTTACCAGTAATATAGCGGACAGTAGCATCGACATCCAAACGCATCCCCGCGTCCAGGCGGTTCCAGAGCACGGCAGCGATCTGCTCCCGGTCAGTTTGGGTCTTGGCCTCGCGCTCGACCATAGAGGCCACTATTAAAATGGGATGGAGGTCCCGATCTCCCAATTCATCTTTGATGTCGTTGCGGAATTTGACACCGAAGTTATCCAGCATCACCCGAACAGCAGCAAGAGCATCGCCTTTGATCAGCCGGTAGGTATCAGGGAAGAGAAAACCCTCCAGCGAATGGCCCAGGGGACGGTATTTGGAAAAATCGTAGTCTGGTGGAAAATCGCTGGCTTCTTTAATAAACTCCTCTTTGGAAGTAACTCCCTTGCTCGCTAAAAGCTCGGCGATCTGCTCTAAGGTATATCCTTCGGGAATAGTAACGGTGATGTTGGCGGTATCGCCGCTGGCAATAACGTTAGCTACCCGGGCAGTGCCGTAAGCAGGGGAGAGCTGATAGATACCGGGTTGGACAATAATCTTGCCGGTCAGCTTGAGATAGAACTTAAAACCCCAGGGGGAGCGGATTAAATGTTCCTCTTCAAGGTGCTTAGCAATGGAGCTAATCGTTTCGCCCGATTGAACGGTGAAGTTCCTGACCTCACCAGCGCCAACTGGCGCTAGGGCTAGAAAATAGAATATCAAAACAGCCGCCGCGATCGCACCGCCAATAGTAGCTAAGACAGCCCAGAGCTTAAGTTTCATTGGCAGATAAGTTCAATGCTTTTGGCTTGGTCGGTGGCGTCATCAATATCAATCAGCACGGCACTAAACTCGGCTTCGTTAGGGGACATCTTACCTACCAAAGTTTTGACCGAGGCCTCTTTTTTAAAGAATTCTATCACTGCTTCTTTCTCTAAGCCCAATACAGAATCCTTGGCTCCCACCATGCCCACGTCTGTAATATAGGCCGTGCCCTTAGGCAGGATCTGGGCATCGGCCGTAGGCACATGAGTGTGCGTGCCGACTACGGCCGTGGCCCGGCCATCAGCATAAAAGCCAAAGGCTCTTTTCTCCGACGTAGCCTCCGCGTGAAAATCCACAAAAACTATGTCTGGCTCCTCTCCCTTAAACTGCTCCATGATCTCATCAAACTTAAAGAAGGGGTGATCAAAACTCTGGGGGATAAACACCCGACCCATAAGATTAATGACCAAGACCTTTTTGCTATTAGACAAACTAAGCAGCCGGGCGCCAGTGCCGGGAGTGCCCACCGAGTAGTTAGCCGGTCGTAGCAGAGGGGAATCCTCTTTTTGGATGAGAGGGGTAATATCCGGATCATCCCAAATGTGATTGCCGCTGGTGAAGATATCGACACCCGCTTCTTGCATCTGCCGGATATGAACTTCCCGGGCCCCCAACCCGTCTAAATTCTCCGCGTTAGCAATAACCAGATCGATCTGCCGATCGCCCTTCATCTGGGGAAGAAGTTTCGCCACCGCTTGCCGACCCGATAGCGCATCAATATCCCCAATGAAGAGAATCTTCATTTAGTTGTTCTCCAGCAGCTCTTTGACGCCGATCACGACCAGGACCGCTGGCCAATAAGCCAACCAAACCCCGCTGATCCATCCCAGGTTAACCCCCAAGATAGCGGCGCCCACCAAAATTATCAGTATGCAGTAAAACCAATCGCCGGCAAACCCGCAACATGGACATGGGCACCGGTCGCTCTTCTTGGTTATCCTAGCCATCAAGATCCTCCTTGTTATGAACTAATAAAATAATAACTAACCTAATAATTTGAGCGCCTCTTTGATCTTATTCTCTAATGACGCTTGCGGGGAGAGTTTGCCTATTATCTTTCTGATTTCATACATATTATAACCTAAGCCAGAAAGAGCATTGATGATATCTTCAGAATCCTGGCTGCTCCCGTCCACTGCTGCTACCCCGATCTTGCTCTGCAGCTCCAAGATCACACGCTGGGCCGTTTTGGAGCCCACTCCACTAATGGTAGTGAAGATGGCGCTATCTCCCCGGCTAATAGCAACTTTCAGATCGGTGGGCCGGCCGGCACTCAGAATAGCAAGAGCTACCCGGGGGCCGATACCAGAGATGCTAATAAGCATAGAGAAGAGCTCTAGCTCCTCGGCAGTCAAAAAGCCATATAAAGACTGGCTGTCCTCACGAACAGCCATGTGAGTCAAAAGTTTGATCGCATCACCAACGCTGGTTTGAGCGGTCACATCGCTAACCACAAATACCTTATAGCCAATCCCCCCGGCCTCCACTACTAAATAATCCGATCCCTTGGCGATGACCTTGCCTACAACAGAAGCTATCATACCTTTATTTTAGCACTGCCCGGTGGCTGCTAGCAGCACAGATCGCCACCGCTAAGGCATCGGCACTATCATCCGGCTTGGGAAGATCCGTTAGCTTTAAGATTGCCTGGACCATTCTTTGCATCTGTCTCTTATCAGCTCGGCCATAGCCGGTTAGTGCTTGCTTAACCTGCAGGGGAGTAAACTCCGCTAAAGGCAACTTATGCTTAGCAATGGTAGCTAAGATGACCCCCCGGGCTTGGGCTACGGCGATAGCGGTGGTACGATTCTTGGCAAAGAACAAGTTCTCCACTGCCACTAAATCCGGCTTGTATCGGCGAATAATCTTGTCTAGAGATTGGGCGATGATAAGTAGACGCCGAGCGGCATCGCTGGCCTTATCAGTAGCAATATAACCGCAGCTTATATATTGGGGCTGGCTTTTGCTGTAACGGATAACTCCAAAACCGGTAATAGCTGTCCCCGGATCCAACCCCAAAACGATTTTACTCATTCCAGTTGGTTAAGTAGCTCATCGGGTACATCTAAGGTGCTAGAGGTGCTTGAGACGTCATCATGCTCCTCCAGGGCATCCAGCAAAGCCAGCGCTTTTTTAGCTACGGCAGGGTCTTTAACTTCGGTCTTGTTTTTAGGCACCAGCCCTAAGCTAGCGGACTTAACGGACATCCCGGCCGCTTCGAGTTTGGACTTGGTGGTATCCAGCTCTTTGGAATCGGTGTAAACCTCAAAGCTATCACCGGCATCTTCCAGATCAAGGGCACCAGCATCAATAATGGATAGCTCTTGGGCTTCGGCATCGCTAGCCTTAGCCACTTCTAAAATGCCCTTATGAGCGAACTGCCAAGCAACCGGCGTGCCAAAGTTGCCTCCGTAGCGGGTAAAGATGTGGCGCAGTTCAGCTACTGTCCGGTTCTTGTTACCAGTCAGCGCTTGGACTATCACCCCTACGTTGCCAGGCCCCAGACCCTCATAGATTACTTCTTCTAACTGGCTGGCTTCTTTGTCGGCGCCGCTACCCTTACGGATGGCCTTATCGATATTGCTCCCGGGCATATTGGCTGCCTTAGCTTTCTGAACTGCCAACTTCAAGCGAAAATTCATCTCGGGATCAGCGCCAGATTTAGCGGCTACCTCAACGAGGCGCGCCAGCTTGCTAAACTCGGCACCGCGCTTGGCATCGGCTGCCCCTTTCTTGTGCTTGATGGTAGACCACTTGGAATGACCCGACATAAGCCTATAGATTTACAGCCACAGTATATCAGACGACCATTCCATCTGACGGCCCACGGTATAATATACTACTGGTATGAAAGACCTTATAAAAGACCTGAACCCGATGCAGCAGAAGGCCGTTAAAACTATCAGCGGGCCCGTTTTGATATTAGCTGGCGCTGGTTCAGGTAAGACTAAGGCCCTGACCTCTCGGGTGGCTTACCTAGTAAGCCAGCGCAAGGCTCGGCCAGAGGAGATCTTGGCAGTTACATTTACTAACAAAGCGGCGGAGGAGATGCGAGAGAGGGTAAAGCGCCTTCTGGGCTTGCGGTCGGACAGGGCATTTATTATAAGTACCTTCCATTCCCTCTGCGTCAGAATCCTGCGCCGAGAGATAGAGTCTCTAGGAAAGCGGCAAAACTTTACCATCCTGGATGCCAATGAGCAGTTAACTGCCATCCGGCAGGCAATGAACCAACTGAATATAGATATCAAAAAATACGCACCAGCCGCCATCCTAAGTTATATCTCTTCGGCCAAAAGCGAGTTAGTGGAACCAGGGGAGTATGCCCAATTAGCCCAAGGATATTTTCAGAAACTAGTGGCTAAAATCTACCCTCTCTACCAAGCCGTTTTAGAGAGGAATAACAGTCTGGATTTTGACGACCTGCTCTCAATGACGGTCAAGCTGTTCAAAAAAGAGCCTAAGATTTTACTGCGTTATCAGAGACTTTTTAAATATGTCCTGGTTGATGAATATCAGGATACTAATACTGCCCAATACCAGCTTGTAAAGATGCTAGCCCAAAAACATCGCAACATATTCGTGGTAGGCGATGACTGGCAATCAATCTACTCATGGCGGGGCGCTAACTACCGCAACATCCTTAATTTCAACCGAGACTATCCCGATGCCAAGATCATCAAACTGGAAGAGAACTACCGTTCCACCCAAACTATTCTAGATGCCGCGGGGGCCACTATCGAAGCCAATCGCAATCGCAGCGACAAGAAGCTGTGGACCAAGAAAAGCGGGGGGGAGAAGATCACGGTCAAAGCCACCCTAAACGAGCGGGACGAGGGTACCTACATCATCCAGGAGATCCTACGAGAGCGCGCCCGCGATCCCCGCTTAAGCTTGAATGATTTCGTAGTCTTATACCGCACCAACGCCCAGTCGCGAGCTTTAGAAGAATCTTTCTTAAAAAACGGGATACCGTATCGCATAGTCGGCGGGGTACGCTTCTACGAGCGCAGGGAGGTAAGAGACATTTTGGCCTACCTAAAAGTAGTGGCTAATCCCGATGATACTATTAGCCTAAAGCGGATCATCAACGTGCCGCCCCGGGGCATCGGTGATAAGACCTGGCAAACTATTTACGAATATGGCCTTACTCAATTGCAGCCGCTGGGGATAACGTTCAAAGATACCCCGCTGCCCCCCCGTGCTCAAAAGGCTTTGCTGGAACTGGACAGAATCTTGACCAAGGCTCAGGCCTGGAAGAAAAGCCTAAGTCAGCTCTTTGATTTTCTAACTAAAGAGAGCGGATACCTAAAATGGCTGGACGATAGGACCATCGAGGGCGAGACTCGGATTGAAAACGTCAAAGAGCTAAAAAGTGTGATTGAAAAATACGATCACCTAGAGATAGCACTAGCGTTAATGACTTTTTTGGAGGAAGTTAGCCTTATCCAAGACACTGATGAATACAACCCCGAGGATGCCGCAGTAACGCTGATGACCCTACACTCGGCCAAGGGCCTGGAGTTCGAGTATGTCTTCATCGCCGGGATGGAAGAGAATCTATTCCCCCACTCCCGTAGCATATTTGACCAAGAGGAGTTAGAGGAGGAGCGACGCCTTTGTTATGTGGGCATCACCCGAGCACGCCAGAAAGTGTACCTAACCTATGCCCAAGAGCGCCTGCTCTACGGGGCAATTAATCTTAGCCTGCCGTCTAGGTTCATTGGCGATATCCCCGAAGAGCTCTTGGAGAGAGGAAGGGCCGAGACAGAGACAGGCATTGAGATTGAGGAAGTTCTTGAGCACCCCCGCACCCTGCGCCTTAAGGTAGGGGATAAGATAGAGCATGCCCACTTCGGCAAAGGGGAAGTAGTACGAACCAGCCGAGACGAGCTGGTGGTCAGCTTTGGCAGATTCGGCACCAAAAAACTGGCCCGTAACTGGGCCCCTATAAAGAAGTGTGGGAGGGGGGAGGATCTTCTGATATAATGCCTATTGTTGGCAAGTTTGAGGAGGTGAAAGGTGGAGTCTACCCTTAAGACTGAACCCCACTCCAAAAGTATCTTTAATTATCGAGTCGGCACCCTATTTATTGTGTTGCTGATTATTTTGGTATATCTCTTCTTCGCCTTAGACACCATCGAGGCCCAAGCCCGGGAAGTCTCAATCAATGTTAATGGCCTGGCCACCCGCTACTCCACCATCCAACCTACGGTTGGCGGTCTTATCAATGAACTGTACCCCGATTCCACCGAGGTCATCTCGGTGTTCCCCGACAAAACCACCCCCCTGACTTTAGGGAGCACCATCTTCATCGAAACTCTGCCTGCTACTAACCCGCTGATCGCTGCCAATCTAGCGGAAGCCCAAAAGGCCGCTGCCCAGGCCGATGTTATTCCCGAGCCCGCTCCCAAAAAAATCGTTGAGCCTAGGTCGCCAACCTACAACGGCGCCGCTACTTGGTACCGCCGTGGGGATGCACTCACGACCGCCAGCACCCAGTTCCCCAAGGGTACTACCTTAAGAGTTACCGCCATCAACTCTGGGAAATATGTGGATGTGGTGGTGGACGACTACGGCCCGGAGCCGCATACCGGAGTGATGCTAGACCTAAACAGTCTGGCCTTTGCTAAGCTGGCTCCTTTGGGGGCAGGCCGGATCCCGGTCCAATACTACGTGATCTAAGCTAAGGCCTTAGGGCATGGAGCTGACTGATCCAGCCACCATTAGAACTATTCTCAAAGAATACGGGATGTCTGCCCAAAAGAAACTAGGGCAACATTTTTTAATTGACCAGGCAGTCCTCTCCGACACTATCCGAGCCGCCCAGCTTACGGCCAAAGATACCGTACTGGAGATTGGTCCCGGGTTAGGCACACTAACTCGTGCTCTTTGCGACCAGGCCTTGCAGGTGGTAGCTATCGAGAAGGACCCCCAGATGATCAAGGCATTCCGCTTAATTAATGCAGACTTAACTAACGTCCAGTTACTAGCCGGCAACGCTCTGGTGCTCCCCCCAAAATTCTTTACCGATACTCTTAAGGGAAACTACAAGCTAGTGGCTAATCTGCCATACTATCTAACCTCGGCTATCTTACGGTTTTTCTTACAAACCAAATGGCGCCCTGCTATGATGGTACTGATGGTGCAGCGAGAAGTGGCAGAGAGAATTATTGCCACTCCGCCTGATGCTAACCTACTTAGCGTTGCGGTCCAGTTCTATGGCCAACCGAAGCTCATCCAGACAATACCAGCGAGATCATTCTGGCCGGCCCCCAAGGTCGACTCCGCAATCATCAAAATTATCCCTCACCCCAAAGCACTTTACTCTATTAATGACGAAAGAAAGTTCTTCCGCATAGTCAAAGCTGGCTTTAGCCAGCGCCGCAAACAGCTACATAACTCACTCTCCGGAGGCCTCAATTTATCCGATGAAACGGTCAGGCAGGCTCTCCGCAAAAGTAGAATCGCCAGCCACCGCCGCGCCCAAACTCTAACTCTAGCTGAATGGGTAAAACTGTACGAAAAAATCAAAATCACCTAGCGGCTCTGCGAGCCGGGGTGATCAACGGCGCCTCTACTAATGATCCGGCCGGCATCGCCACTTTCATGCAAGTGGGTAGCACCACCGGTTTTGGCTTGGCGTGGCTAGTAGCGATCGCCACCCCGTTAGTCATCGCAATTGAGGATATGAGCGCCCGGATTGGCATTGTTACTCGACGCGGGCTAAATGCATCGATCCATTCACGGTTTGGGGAAACTTGGGCGATCATTGCTGGGCTGATTGTATTAATCTGCAATACAGCAACCATCGGTGCCAACATCACCGCCGTATCTGAAATCATGGGCGCAGCCCTCCAACTTCGCTGGGAATGGTTAGTTATCCCAGTGGTTTTGCTGATATCGCTACTAATGGTTAAAGGAAGCTACCGGTCGATCAGCAAGTATCTGCTAATTCTAACCGCCTCATTATTGCTCTATGTCATAGCTATATTTAATATGCCTATTGACCTTGCTGAGATCTGGCAGCAACTTTGGCCGATCAGCCTTGGCGATGGATCATTACTCTGGTTAATAGCCGCTGTAGCTATTTTAGGCACCACCATCACTCCCAATACTATCTTCTGGCAAGCCACCGAGGAGGTCGAGGAACAGATCAGAATCAAAGCGATGCGACAAGAGCGCCGCGGCGTTATAATCGGATTTATCTACGCTAATTTGGTAGCGCTATCAGTGATGCTGATGGCTAGCTTAGTCTTTGGCGGATCGCATTTGGTGAGCAGCGCCAGCGAAGCTGCCCAAATGTTGCGGCCACTGGCAGGCAACTGGGCATTTGGTTTATTTGCTCTGGGAATTATCGGCTCGGGTTTTTTGGGCATCCCGATTTTAGCTGCCTCCACTGCTTATGCCGGAACCGAGGCGCTTAATCTGCCCGAAGGACTTAATCGGAAGATCAAACAAGCTCGCGGATTCTATATTCTGCTAATCGGCTCCCTAGTAGTCGGGGGTTTGTTAGTATTAACTCGCATCCCGCCGATGATCATGTTGCTTTATACACAGGTTCTCAATGGTATCTTAACCCCAATCCTGATCGTGCTAATGACAATCATCGCCAATGACAAAAAAATCATGGGGCGGCATACTAACGGCTGGCTGACTAATCTTCTCGCAATAGTCGCCGTCGGGTTGATGATCTTATTTGGTGTTTGGTTAATCACCAAACTACTGTAATGGGCACACTATATGTAGTAGCGACCCCCATTGGCAACTTGGAGGATATCACTCTGCGGGCTATCCGTATCCTACAGGAGGCAGATCTAATCGCTTGCGAAGACTCCCGCATAACTAAGCGTCTGTTGGTGCGACACGAGATCGATACCCCAACCATCTCCTATCATCAGCATAGCGGGGAGGAAAAGACTGCAGTACTATTAGAGAAGCTCCGGGCTGGCCAAAGCATTGCTTTAGTAACGGATGCGGGCACCCCAGGGATCCAGGACCCCGGAGGGAGACTGGTCCGGGCAGTGCGCAATGCCCAGATCTCGGTGGAGGTTATCCCAGGGCCATCTGCCCTAACCGCCGCCCTAAGCGTGGCCGGGATCAGCGCCGATAGCTTTTACTTCGTTGGATTTCTGCCCAAAAAGAAGGGCCGGCAGACCTTACTGAAAGAGCTCGAGAGATTAGCGATACCGATAGTGATCTACGAGGCGCCTCCCCGCGTCGTTAAAACCCTGCGCGACATCCACGCTTACTTAGGCGAACGCAAGATCATCGCTGCTCGCGAGCTCACCAAAAAGTTCGAGGAGCTGCAAGAGGGGACAGTAACCAGCCTGCTAAATCATTTTACTAACCACCGGCCTAAGGGCGAATTTGTAATTATTGTGCTGCCGGACATATACTAAGGCTGAGGAAACACCGGATGGCAGATAAAACACAAAAAAAGAAGGGAGTTAGCCGACTTAGATCCCTACTTCCCAAAAAGAAAGACTTCATCATGCAGATGCCAGAAGATGGGGATGAGGATATCCACTGGCTATTCTGGGTGTTGGTGGTATTGGCAGTATTGTTCTTGATCAGTCTGCTCTTCATTGGTTGGTAGGACCCATCCATTACTCTCTTGCCTCTATTAAAAGTCGAACCGCACCTCAAGCGACAGAAGGATAATGAATCCTCTTGCTAATGTTGGTGCGGTTTTTACGGATGGTCTGACGGTGTGGTGAAGAGATGGGCAATAACGGCATCGTCCTCATTCGGACGAAGGCCGCAATAGCGGCATGGCCCCTCATTGTCGGATCGCCGACGTTCCTCGTCTTCGAAATCGCAGTGTGGGCACTGCCAATGGGGGAGGGACTGGCTAATGGTGGGGGGAGGCAGGGATAGCTCGGAAGAGCGATCTTTGGTGGCGGTAACTGACCAGATTGAGTATTTGGGGAAGTATCCAAGGACGCTCTTGATATAGGCGCGGACCTGTTTTGGGTGCAGAGCCCGGACCACTTTGATGCCCTTAGAATAGCAGAATGCCAAGAAGTACTCCCCCTTCGCTCCAGAAGCCACCGGCAACATCTCATAGTCCATAGCTTCCGCCGCTTTCTTGACTGCTTCTCCCCGAGAACTGGCCTCAACAAAGAGTTCATGTTTACTCCACCCCTCATCAATCTTCGTCGTTTCCCAGTAAGCCATCTTCACTCGCCAGATAACAAGCTCTTTCTCTTTGCCCAAACATCATCACCTCCTTCTTCCCTGGTTGGGCCAAAGAGAGACCTCTCTCAAAGAACGGATCGAATTCATCATAAGATATCATGCTCTCCAGAGTAAGTCAAGGGGAAAATGTTGACTGGAAGCGGTTTTTTTGATATAATAAAAAGATACATTATATACACCAACACTAATATAAAAATGAAAATCCTGAAGGTCTTGGGGGTCTCCTTGCTGGGATTCAGCTTAATCACCGGCCTTTTTATATATTTTGCCTGGGCAGCCGAAGCCAATGAGACGAATGCAGCCCCCTATCGCTATAAAGTCATCAGCCAAAGTGAAGACCCCCTATTAGATCCAACCGGGCCGGGTTTTTTGAAGGTGACTATCCAGAACGTGGGACAAAACGACTGGCCATTAGATAATCTGTATCTGGGCAGCATCTTCTTTGACGGCGCTTACGATCGAGTCAGCCGGTTCGCCACTTCCGAGTGGACAGACGGCTTAAGAATCCACCCTGGTAGTGCAGAGGGGGAAGAGGAGGTCCCGCCTCGGGGCCGGGTTAGTTTTGACATCCCCATTCGAGCCGTAGCCCAAAGTGGCCTCTATAAAGAGACCTTCAGGCCAGTTTTGGAGCATATAGGCTGGGTTGATGGACAGCCCATCGAATGGCTGGTACAGGTCGGCTCAGAGCTGAGCTATCAGAGCCGGGACGACAAACAGATTCAGATTATCTTAGACGAACAGCGCCTGCTCGCCATTGAGAATCATGTGGTTATCTTGGATACACCGATCTCCAGTGGCAAATCCGGCTATAGCACAGCAAAGGGCCTGTATAAGATCTTTAATCATATCGATACGGCATACTCTTCGGCGTACGAACTATATATGGATAACTGGATGGCGCTAGCCAGTCTAAAATACGGCCTCACCGGCTACGGCCTCCACGCTTTGCCGTTTTGGAGAGTTAACCCCAGCGGTCGCTATGCCGGGAGAGAGGGGGAGGTCATCAACGGGCGGCTGTACACCCAAGGCAAGCTGTATGAAGACTACACTCACTTGGGCGAAAAAAGATCGCACGGCTGTGTGCGAGTGGGGATCACCGCCTCAAAAGTGCTTTATGACTGGGCGGAGAATGGAACGCTAGTCGAAATCATCTAGACAGGTTAGCCAACAATGCGAATAGCTTTATCGACCCTATCGGCAATCTTCGGATTGGCACGCAAAAATTCCTTGGCTGCCTCGCGCCCCTGGCCAATCTTTTCACCATCATATTCATACCAGGCACCAGATTTATTGATGATGCCTCGGTGCACACCCAAATCGACCAGCTCACCAAATCTCGAGATGCCTTCGTTAAACATCAAGTCAAACTCGGCCTGGCGGAAGGGAGGGGCCACCTTATTTTTGACGACCTTAACCCTGACCCGATTACCTACATTAACCTCACCCTCTTTAAGCGCCTCAATCCGGCGGATGTCCAAGCGCACCGATGAATAGAACTTAAGGGCGTTACCGCCGGTAGTGGTCTCGGGGTTACCAAACATAATCCCGATCCTCATCCGCAACTGATTAATAAAGATCACGGTGGTGCGGGATTTACTAACATAAGCAGTAATCTTGCGCAGAGCTTGGCTCATTAACCTCGCTTGTAGACCCATATGGGCATCGCCCATCTCCCCTTCAAGCTCAGCTCGGGGAACCAGAGCCGCCACGGAGTCTATAACCACTACCCCTACCGAATTAGATCGCACCAAAGCTTCAACAATATCCAGCGCCTGCTCACCGGTATCCGGCTGGGAGATAAGCAGGTTCTTAGTGTCTACACCGATGCGCTTCGCGTAGTCCGGATCCAGCGCATGCTCGGCATCGATAAAGGCTGCAGTCTCGCCCCGCCTTTGGGCCTGAGCAATAATATGCAGAGCCAGAGTGGTCTTGCCGGAAGACTCTGGTCCAAAGATCTCCACCACTCGTCCTTTGGGGACACCACCCACTCCTAACGCCATATCCAAGGTCAGTGAACCGGTAGGGATCACCTCCACATCCCTGCGCTCGGCCTCCCCTAAGCGCATTACCGCCCCCTTGCCGTAACGCTTCTCAATATCACTGAGGGCCTGGCTTAAGGACTCTTCGGTGGCCGGAGATTTGATTGTGGTTTTAGCAGGGCCCATATATTAAGCGTAACACGGATAGATACTAACGGTAATTTGTAAACTGCAGGGGGATCTTAACCGTCGAGCTCCCTCGCAAGAGTCCAATCACTGCCTGAAGTTCGTCCTTACTTTTAGAGCTGACTCTGATCGTTGGGCCTTGAATAACGGCTTTGAGCTTAGGCAGTTCCTGACGAATCAGCTTATTGATAGTTTTGGCATACTCTGCATCAATGCCCTCAACTAATTTGACCGTAGACCGTAGGCTGCCACCCGAGGCAGACTCCCGCTTCTCCTCACCTAAGATCCTAAGATCCAGCCCCCGACGGATGAGCTTAGACTGGATGATATCCATAACCGCCCGCAGTTTATATTCATCCGGCACTAGTACCACTAGCTGCTTATCCTCGACCTTGATCTCCACCGGCACGTCTTTAAAGTCGTAACGAGCAGCAATTTCTTTGCGGGTCTGGTCCAAAGCATTATTGAGCTCTTGCCAATCTATCTCGGAGACAATGTCAAAGGAGAATTCCACCGCCATTACAGCTCATCCTCTTCTTCCTCGTACTCACCATCGCCCCCGGGGAGGTCAACTTTAGAGATAAGGATATCTCGGGGCTTGGCTCCCTCGCCCGGCCCCACTACGCCCTTGGCCTCCAGTAAATCCAGCAGCCGGGCAGCCCGGGCATAACCGATCCTAAACCTTCTCTGCAGATAACTAGCTGAGGCCTTCCCCGTTTTAACTACCAGCTCAATCGCCTCATCCATCAAATCGTCGCCGTTAGATTCGATCTCGGCTTGCTTCGACTCTTTGGTCTCAGCCACCAATTCATCTACGTAAGCGGGATTGTCATGCTGCTTAACAAAATCCGTAACATCTTTAATCTCTTTGTCGCTGACAAAGACGCCCTGGATACGCTTTGGTTTGCTAGCGTCTGATGGCAAAAAGAGCATATCCCCATTGCCCAATAGCTTGTCGGCGCCAATGGTATCAAGAATGGTTCGGGAATCAGTGCCGGAGGTAACACCAAAGGCCAGGCGGGAAGGGAAGTTGGCTTTAATAAGCCCGGTGATAACATCAACTGACGGGCGCTGGGTCGCCAGCACTAAGTGGATACCCACGGCCCGGGCCATCTGGGCCAGTCGGCAGATGTAGGCCTCCACCTCACGAGCCGATACCGCCATTAGGTCGGCCAGCTCATCTATCACCAGCACGACATTGGGTATCTTAGACTCCGGATAGGTCTTATTGAAAGCCTCGATGAAACGTACCTTATGGTCAGCAAAGATGCGATACCTCCGTTCCATCTCTGCCACCAGCCACCGAAGCGAGTTAATAGTCTTAAAAGGATCAACGATGACCGGGGCCAGTAGATGAGGGATATCATTGTAGGCAGTGAACTCCACCCGCTTCGGGTCCACCAGAATAATCCGCAGATCAGCCGGAGAGTTCTGATAAATGAGGCTGATCAGCAACGCGTTTAAGAATACGCTCTTGCCCATACCGGTAGCACCAGCGATCAGTAGGTGCGGCATTCTAACTAAGTCTGCTGCCATCGGAGTGCCCGCCACATCGCGCCCCAGAGGCATGCGCAGATTAGAACGGACGGCTCCAAAGGCCTCGGATTCGATCACCTCCCGCAACCGCACCAAAGAAGTTTTGCGGTTGGGCACCTCGATCCCCACCAGCGAGCGGCCGGGGATGGGGGCCTCGATGCGAATCGGATGCGCCGCTAAGGCCAGTGCCAAATCATTAGACAGGTTATTAATCCTGGAGAGTTTAACCCCAGCGGCCGGCTTAAGCGTGTATTGGGTCACTGTTGGGCCTACATTAACCTCGCTCATCTCTACCTCGAGGCCAAAATCCTCGAGAGTCTCTTGGATAATGCCAACATTCTGACGGATATTGCCGCTATCGACCTTAGTAGCCACATTGCTCAGCAGATCAAGCGGGGGAGGAGTGTAGTCACTAGTAGGAGCTAGCTGGGGGGTAAAGTCTGCTTCGGATTCCCTCTCTTTCTTCTTAATGGGTTGCTTGGTAGTAGTCAGCTTGGGCTCCTCTTCTTTTTTAGCTTCCGCCGCAGGGGTATCCTCATCCTCTGCATAATCCTCATCACGACCGCCATTAGTATCATTGATAACCACCCTGGGAAACCTAGGCATAGGTGGCAAGCTAATGCGCATACGATAGTACAGCTCCCTTAAGGGCTGCCCAAAAACAAGTAACAGCGAAATAAAAAAGACCACTCCTAAGATCAGGAGCGAAGCCCAAAAGTCTACGGACTTAACCAGCCCTAGCGCTACTACAAAACCCAGATACCCGCCCCCCGCACCGCTTAGGGCCATCGCCACGCCATTGCCGGAACTAACAAAGAGATGCATAAGTGAAGAGATCGCCACCACAAAGAGCACCATTCCAATGATATTGGTAGTAGCAAATTTGTATTTCACTGGATAGAAGAGCGCTATACCAGACCCCACGAGTAGGAGAGGGAGGATGAAGCTCGTCCACCCTAGGCCCACCCGCAGCATATTATAAAAAACTTGGCCTACGCTACCAGCTGCCCCCAAGATAGCCAGCAGAGTAAAGACGCTCAAGCCCAAGAGCAGCACCGCTATCATCTCCCTAACGATGTGCGGCTCCAGCTGAAGATCTAAATTCAGCCCCTCAACCCATTTAGAGGTCTGGTACGACCGATAACGATATGGTCTCTTTTTCTTTCTCCTAGCCATCCCGATTAGAAATCACCACTCTTGCTGATTATGTCCCGAGAAATCGCCGGATTTCTAACGGGACAAGTTAAAAAGTCTTTCTGTAACAGGTTAATTATAACACGGGGGCTTCCTTATCTGTAAAATGGGGAAAATCCGCTCTGGCATTGACTAAATCCATAAGATGTGGTATAATGAAAAGTAATATAAATTCGTTTGAACATGGTTGAGAGGGTATCCCAATCTGCCCCTGAAGCCGGCGGTGAACGGACCGCGGCACAGGAGCTAGGCGAACACAATGAGCAGTCTGGAGAAAAAACCTGCGTGGCAGCCGCCTTGGCTATCTTGCGTGAGTTCGCCCTTGGCTATCCGGAGATCCAAAGTGACCGGGACATTGTGCATGAAGCTAAGGAAGCCGGCGTCCAGACCGAAAAGGGAGTGACCCTCAAAGCCGCTTACGAATTCTATAAACAACTAGGGCATACCGTTACTATTAGAAAAAATCTGGAAGATATCTTAAGAGAGCTCGGGAGCGATAAAGGATTAGTGGTCATCGCTGACAAACATGCGGTAGCCGTTTATTTAGATAAAGAGAGGGGCAAGCTAGTGCGGCGCGACCCTATTGCTCGGAACGCGGTAACCGTTCACGAAGTTGACATCGACACGCTCCGAGACCTTTTGGGTGTGGCAAAACCCACTGGCAAAAAGAACGGCGAGAATCCTTACGACCATGTTCTGATCGTGGGCAAAGTTGGCTCTAAGCTCGTAACGGGGGAGACTGGCGAGGTCGACCTAGTTGCTAAAGCCCGGATGGAGATGGAAGCCCGTTTTGCCGAGAAGAGAAAGATGGCCCCAGAAGAGCGTTTAGCTTGGATTTGGAAGACCTACCGGCCAAAGATGGAGATCCCCAAAGCCCAGACCAAGTTCAAACTCTTTGGCCGCGAGGTCATCTGGGATGAAAAAACCACTAAAAAGTTTGAGCGTTTCTATAACCGCCGGCTGGAGGCAGCATACCGATGGGAGCTTGGCGAGGTGCAGAAAAAGATCGAAGGCCTTACCCCGGAAGCCGCCCATCGCTATCTGGACGGAATAGAATCTCGTTATTTAGCCGAGGCCAACGTCATTTCCGAACAGATAAAGTTGGTAACCAAAGACGACCCAGAGCATATTGAGCATTTGGATCAAGACATAAAACGTTGGAAGAGAGTAAAAGAGCACTGCGCTTACACCGACCGAGAGCGGGCAGTAGCAGAACGTACCATTCGGGAGTTAGAAAAGGAGCGCCAGCAGATCAAAGAAGGCGGACCTAAAAAAGCAGCGGCAGCAAAAGCAAGGGGGCTGGCCCAAAAGCCCTCACCATGGGCAGAGTTACGGGAGCTTCGCGCTGAATACTATGCCGTTAGCCCAGCCGAGATGGCAGAGATGGTTGAGATAGAAAAAGACCTCATCATCGCCCGGGAGCGATACCTTCAAAAAGAGCTACTTAGAAATGCCGACCTGCTCCGGCGACACTTGGCGCGTAAAACGCCGGCAGTAAAGGAATTCGAGCAGCTGCGGCTGGGATATCAGAAACTACTACCGGAGCTTGCCCAAATATCAAAAGATTTTGATATCCAGCAATCGCTAGACAAAGCCAGGCGGTTCGTAGAGCTCCAGGCCCGGCAGTCTAACCTATTTTTTGAGATATTTGGGCAATTAACCTATCTCAAGACCCTTGATAGCGGTGCCCAATCACAGGCAGCCGCATAAAAAATGAATTTATGGCTCTGGTATTGACAAAACTATGGATCGTGGTATATTTGGTCATTCTTAATTTTTAAGATTTTTAAGGGAGCTTAAGATGGCGGAAGCAGAAGGAACAAGACCTGATCAAAATCCAGAGGGGGAGGAGCCAACCAACCCGCAACCGACAGGGGAGCGGGGAGGCAGTGAAGAGGGTGGACCACCCCAAGGAGAGGGGACCTCTCGTCGTCAAGGTCGCTCACCCCGGTCACCGGAAAGAGATAGGGGACGAGAGCACGGCAGGACTCGCCAAGAGCAGGGAAGGCAACCAACCAGCTTAGAGCAGGAGAACCAGCGCTTAGCACGAGAGAACCAAGGGTTGCGCAACCGGCTTAGCCGCGTTGAGCAGGAGCTGGAATCGGTACAAGGGGAGCGCGATGCCGCACGGGCGCAGATGGCCCAAATGGAGAGACGCATGACCCAGCTTGAGCAGGAGCTAACTCGAGTGCAGGAGCAACTGCAGCTCGCTATCGACGTACGAAAGATTATAGGCATTCATCCAGAACAAACAGAGACGCGGGCTAGGGCCAGCGAGACTGTAAACAGAAACGTAGAGACTGTAATGCAACGAATTAACCAAGGGGAGGGTAGAGAGCAGGTTATGCCCGAGGCTGTGCGCATACGCAGAGAACAGCAGGAGCGAGAAACGCTAACCCTACCAGAATTTCACCCAGAAACTTATTTCCCGGTTCCATCTAATGAGACCTTTGATCCTAATAGGCCCTTCGCTGAGCGCAGCGCAGGCATGAGCGCCAAGTCTCAATTAGTACATACGATGTATCGAACTGGCTACGGAGGCCGGGGGCTGCGTGGAGAAGAAATATATAATGTTGAATCCCGTCTAACTAACTTCCAAGCAGTAGAGCGACAAGCCTTATTGGATTACCACGCACAACTGCTAATCGCCATACCAGAGAGGGGTGGCAATCTGGATTCTCCCCAGTCCTTACAGCTGATCCGCAACCGCATGGTGGAAGCCAAGAGAGCGCTTGAGAGGCATCTAATCGCTAACTACGCCGGGAAGGTTAATCAAGAGAGGCGCTCGAACTGGTGGCTACGGTTTATGAACTTCCTTAATTCAGACATAGCCGAGAGGAGAACTATCGGTGATGCTATGGACATCGTGACCATGAATGGAGGCAACTTAGAAAACGCTTTGGCGGCAGTAGAAAACTTGAGGACTGATAGAATCGTCGCGATGATGAATGCCCACGTTAGAAGGGCGATCAAGAAGAGCTTAGATTGGTCACAGGAAGGATATATGGTGCCTGATAGCGCTCTGTATGATAGGCACCAAACCTACCGCATCTTGCAAGATGAGTATCTGCAGCGGATGGCTCGCGAGATCAGCCGCCCAACAGAGGGGGCCTCAGCTGAATTAACATTACCTACAGACCGGGCTATAGTAGTACGTATCTTGGGATTCCAAAGAGACCGCCTGGAAACTATCGAGACTAGCGACACCCGCCGCCGTTGGCATGGTCTTTATGGCAGACTGATTACCTTTGGCACGCTGGCATTGGTTAGTGGACTTTTGATCAGTAATCTTATCTCTCGCCAAGCAGAGCAGTCATCCGAATCCCGCTATATTCAGAGGCCGGTAGCGACTCAATCGCAAGCCCAAGAGCAAATCGCACCAGCTCCTGCTGACAGCGAGGCGGACCAAGAAGATACCGCGGAGGAAACCCGTATAGACATCGGTGGCGGCGAGGAGTTGGTGTATGACCACCGTACTAAAGAGAGTCGCATTGAGTCTGTGCCATCACCGCTGCCGCTCGCACCTACCAGTGAGGCAACTACTGAGACTATGGATAAAACCCACCGGGTGATGGCTCAAGCACAGGTCTATCAGACTTCGCCAGAGAAGGAGCGAATCGAGTTCGATAGCCGCAGAGAGAATCTCACCCGTTTGAGCAATACTTACGATCAGCTTTCCTCGGAAGAGCAGGAACGTTTTAACGCTCATCTACAGAAAAATTATCCCGCTGCGGGAGTCCACGAGGGAGAGAGCGTTCCCAAGTATATCGATCGCCTAAGCGGGGAGATTACCCATGAGGAGGAAGAAGCAACTCTTAACAACGCTTTGCGCAACCTGGAAGAAGCAAGCCAGCAAGCGGCAATAGAAAGCCAAGATGCGCACTGGAAGGAATATTGGGATGATAATATTGAGCGGTGGAACGATTGGAACAAAAAGCACAATCTGCCGGAGATCGAACATCCCTTCCAGGAAGGTGACGAGGAAGCATAAAATAAAACCGAGGGGGAACAACTGATGGATAACCAGCTAGACGCATTGATAGATAAGATCTTAGACGGCACCGGGTTGATGTTGTCGGCAGAGGAACGAACTAAACTCGGCGAAGAGGTAGTAAAAATAGTGCTAGGACGCACGCTTAATGTCTTAGACCAGACCTTTTTGACCGATGAGGATGCCAAAAACATCGAAACCTATGCGCGAAATCACAGCCCCGAAGAAACCCTAAAATACATTCGAGAGGAGCTGCCGGAGTTTACCCAGATATTCACCCAACAGACCGAGCTCTACATCAATGAATTCCGGGAATTAGCTAAGCGGCTAAAATCCAGCTAATCACTCTAAAGAAAGAAACTCCCAAAACCCGCCAGATGGCGGGTTTTGGGTACCACTACTTATGAGGTTTACACTTCAATGACCACTGGCAGGATCATGGGCCGGCGCTGGGTCTCATCATAGAGGAACTGACCGACCTGCTCACGGATGCTTTGTTTAAGATAGCTCCAGTCGTCCGGCACTGGGCCACGGCGACCCTCAAAGATGCGCTTGACTTGAGCTCGGGTGCGGTTGATCAGATCCTCTTTCTCACGCATATAGACAAACCCGCGGGAGATAATATCGGGGCTGCCCACTAGCTTGCCGCTCTTTTTATTGACGGTAGCGATCAC
>META01000003.1:107324-110131 GCA_001772255.1 candidate division Kazan bacterium RBG_13_50_9
CATATAGTACTCGCCGTGGATGGGAATAAAATATTTAGGGCTGACCAACTTTAGCATCATCTTCAACTCTTCTTGGAAAGCATGGCCCGTAACATGCACCTGCATATTCTTGTTATGGATCACTTCCGCCCCCTCACGGCACAGATTGCTCATGATCGCAGCGATTGAGCGCTCATTACCGGGGATGGGGGAGGACGAGAGCACTACAGTGTCACCCTCTTTGATCTTGACTTGAGCGTGCTCGCCAAAGGCCATGCGAGCCAGGGACGAGCCCTGCTGGCCCTGGCTACCTGCACTCAAGACAACTATCTTCTCGTCCGGCAACCTTCTAATAGCGTTTAACGGAACCAATAGATCTTTAGGGTATTTAAGATACCCCAACCGGGAGGCCGCCTCAAAGTACTGCAGCATTGAGCGGCCGGAGATAGTAACCTTACGCCCGTAGCGGGTGGCAGCCAAAAGCACGTGTTGCATCCGGTCAATCCTGGAGGCGAAAGACGAAACGATGATGCGACCTTTGGCCTTAGCGAATATTTCGTTAAAGCTTTCGCCGATGGCTTTTTCGGAGATGGTATAGCCGGGAACTTCGGCGTTAGTACTCTCCGAGAGAAGCAGCAGGGGCTTGCGCCCGCCGATCTCGGCCAGTTTATGAAGATCGGTCACTACCTTATCGGGCGAGGTCAGATCGAGCTTGAAGTCTCCTGTGTGCACTATGATACCTTCTGGCGTGCCGATGATAATACCAAAACTATCGGGGATACTATGATTAACCCTAAAGAAGCTGACCCGAAACACCCCCAAGCGCAGTTCATCATCATCGCGGTAAGCGTTAATCTTGATATTTTTAATTCCCTTGAATTCTCCCAGGCGTGCTTCGATCAGCGCTTTAGCCAGGACGCTGGCATAGACCGGTACGCCCAATTCCGGGATCAGGTGGGGGATGGCACCAATATGGTCCTCATGGCCATGGGTAATGATAATCCCCCTGAGCTTTTTCTTGTTCTGGCGAAGATAGGTGGCGTCGGGAATGACATAATCAATACCCAGCATGGTTTCGTCGGGGAACATCATGCCGCAATCGATAGCGATAATATCATCGCCGTATTCTAAAAGCGTCATATTTTTGCCGATCTGATCCAGCCCACCGATGGGAATAACCCTAAGGACCGCAGCACTGCTACGGGATTGGGGACGGCGAGATATTCTTGGTTGTCGTTTAAGTCTTCGGTTATACATTATAGATTTCATTAATCGATATACAACATTTAAAATAGTGGGTCTTGCTGGGCGGGGGGCATCACCTCGGCGCTAGTGGGACCAGCAGCAGCGGGAGGAAGCTCATCGATCTTACTAAGAATCAGGGGAATCTTTTTGAAGTCCTCCCGAAGAGCCCCCATTAGATTAGGATTATGCAGCGCCGCAGCAGGATGGTAAATCGCCAGATAGACCTCCCGCCCTTTGCGCTTGGCCCGGCCATGGCATTTGGAGATCTGCTCATTGGGCAAGAACTTATTCAGCGCGTGGCGGCCCAAAAGTACTATTAGCTTAGGCTTAATCAGTTCAAGCTCCCGACGCAGAAACTCGCTATGTTCTGCTACTTCTTCCGGCAAGGGGTCTCGGTTGCCTGGCGGCCGGCAGCGATTAATGTTGGTTATGTAGACATCCTCCCGCTTCCAGCCGATCTCCACTAAGAGCTCATTTAAGAGCTTGCCGGCCGGACCAACAAATGGCCGGCCTTGCTCGTCCTCCCACCGGCCCGGACCCTCACCGATAAACACTATCGGGCTTGCGGGATTACCCTCGCCCGGCACTGCTTGCTTGCAGCCACTCCTTAGTGAGCAAGTATGCGCCTTAATGTCTTGGATAATCTCCTGAAGAATCTTTCTGCGTTCGTCCATTTGAAGTTTAAAGATAGTGTTCAATGGCTTCAACTTGGTAAATATCAACGTAGTATACCGCCCAGTAGGCCACGGCAACGCCCAGCGCAATGACCGCCAAGAACACTACCGCGGGCCCCCAGCTTCCTCTTGTTGGGGCAGGCCGCTCAAATGCTCGGCTAGATAGAGCATCCGACAGATCCTGGGGCGGCATAAAGCGCCGACCCGATTTGGGCATCCGGTTAATGGGTGCCGCACAGACAACACAGAAGTCATTATCATCCTTGTTGCGGCGACCGCATTGAGAGCACTTCATAGAAAGAACTAATTAGTGAGAGTACTTACGGCGCTGAAAGCGATCCGAACGATTAGGGCGATCCGGCGGCCGGTCAGTCCGTCTGGGCTGCTCGCGGCCTGCGATATCCCGATGGGCCAGATTAACCCGCCCCATAGAATCGATCTCAATAACTACTACGGGGATTCGATCTCCCTCATGGACCACATCGGTAACCTTATCGATGCGGTGGTCAGCTAGTTTGGAGATGTGCACTAATCCCTCGGTACCGGGGAAGAGCTCAACAAAGGCCCCAAAGCCCATTATCCTGGTCACCCGGCCTTCAAAGGTTTCGCCCACCTTAACCTCACGGGTCAGGTTGCGAATCTCTTCCTGCGCTCCCTGGGCATAGTCAGCGTTAGTAGAGCTGATGTAGACGCTTCCATCCTCTTCGATATTAATCTCCGTAACGCTGCGGCCACCAGCGCGCGCGATGATTTCGTTAATGGTCTTGCCGCCCGGGCCGATCACCTCGCGAATCTTATCAGGATTGATCTTCATCATCGTTACCCGAGGAGCGTAGGGCGAGAGCTCCGAGCGGGGAGCGCTAATGCACTGTCCCATAATTGTTAGTAGCTCTAGGCGCGCCTTTTTGG
>META01000003.1:110196-111725 GCA_001772255.1 candidate division Kazan bacterium RBG_13_50_9
GCCATTGAGCTGCTGCCGTTACTGGCTAAGATCTCGGAAACCACCCGAATAGTATAGGGGAAGTCCTCTTTGGAGGGGATGACCACCTCGAGGGCTCTTTCGGCCAAAGCGCCGTGACCGATCTCCCGACGGCCGGGCCCACGGATGGGCTTGACCTCATTGGTCGCGAAGGGAGGAAAGTTATAGTGGTGCATATAGCGCTTGGTGGTATCTTCATCCATCGTGTCGATCATCTGCTCGTCGCCCACCGAGCCCAAGGTAACTGTGGTCAGTGCCTGAGTTTCCCCGCGAGTAAACAGAGCCGAACCGTGAGGACGGGGCAGGACCCGTACCTCACAGTTAACTGGCCGGATCTCATCTAGCTTACGCCCATCCGGCCGCTTCCCGTGCTTTAGCACATTAGTACGAAACTCCTCTGAGACAACCTTGGAGAAAGCTTCCGCCACCACCACTTCAGGATTCTCTTCGGTAATAAACTCTGCCCAGACCTCCCGGCGTAATTCCTCTAACATCTCACTCCGCCTAGTCTTTTCTGGATGGTAGATGGCCTCATTAGCTTTATCGCCGATAAAGCTCGCCAACTCTGAGACTAACTTGTCGTTCGGCAAGCTCAGTTTGTACTCTTTAGCTGCTGCTGCCCTCATGGTTTTGACAAGCTGCTTTTGGATCTCAATAGTGGGCTGAAGAGCTTGATGAGCAAACTCGATCGCCCGAATCATCGTCGCTTCATCAACCTCCCGGGCGCCGGCCTCGATCATCATGACTCTATCTTGGGTACCCGCGACTATTAGATCCAACTGGCTGCCATTATCGACCTGCTCGTATGAAGGATTAATAACAAACTCGCTGCCAATAAGCCCAACTCTAATCGCTCCGACCGGCCCACTAAAAGGTGTGCCGCTGAGCATCAGAGCAGCCGAAGCCGCCACGATCGACAGCACATCCGGGTCATGCACCAAATCAGCGGAGAGTACCGTAATAACGATCTGGACATCATGGTAAAAGCCCCGGGGGAATAGTGGGCGCAAGGGGCGATCGGTCAACCGCGAGGTAAGGATAGCGTTCTCCGAGGCGCGGCCTTCACGTTTAATAAACCGGCTGCCGGAGATCTTCCCCGAAGCATACATTTTTTCTTCAAAGTCCACCAAAAGAGGGAAGAAGTCGATGCCCTCCCTAGGTTCAGCTGACACCGCGGCCGTAGCGAGTACGACAGTGTCCCCCAAACGAACCGTGACAGAGCCGGAGGCCAAATTGGCCAGCTTGCCTGTCTCAAGTATGAGCTTGGCATCGCCAAGTGTAGTTTCGAATTTCTCCATAGAGCCTTCCTTTCTACAGGAAGGGAACGAATATGGGTTGTGGGAGAGAGTACATAAAGCCTAGGACCAAACCAACCTTAGATAGATTTGCTTAGCTCTATGCTCTATGAGACTCCTGCGACCACAACCCTGCCGCGTCCCAAAATTACTTCCTGATTTTTAACTTTTTTACTAAATTACTATATTTACGGGGATGGTCCTTCTTGATGTAGT
>META01000003.1:111732-124818 GCA_001772255.1 candidate division Kazan bacterium RBG_13_50_9
TAACGTCATACCTTTACTTAATTATAGCACTTTTAGTCAGTTTTATCAAGAGGGGGATTACCGGCTCCGGGACCGCCTGTAGCCTCCGCACTAGGGGGCGGCACGGCCGGTTCTAAAGAGCTTGTCTTGGGCCCTTCCTCCATTGGGGGAAGACCGCCGTGGCGCTTGGCCTGGTACTCTTTAACCCGGGAGATCACCGTATCTTCGGCTTCAGCGATAGAGGTATCTAGCAGCCTGAAACCAGCTGCTCCATGGTGGCCGCCCCCGCCAAAAATCTTAGCAATATCAGAAGCGTCAATGCCTTTCTTGGTCCGGATGCTGCCAGAGATTATGCCAGGCTCACGCTCGGAGAGCAAGACCACCACGTCAGCTTCTGGCACGCTAGTCATCAGTTCGTCAATCAAGCCGCTCAGTTGTTCGCCTTCCGCTCCCGTCTCAGCGAAATCAGCGAGAGCAGCGGAGCCCCAGGCCAACTGACTTACGGCATCGAACCGAATATTGGAGAGGACCCGCCCCCACAGCTTGAGAGTGGAAAGCTCTTTGGTTTTAAATAAGTATTTAATGATCTCCTGCTGGCGAGCCCCAAAGCCAACCATCTGCGCCGCTACCGTTAGGGACTTAGGAGTAGTATTACTGTGTTGGAAGCTGCCAGTATCGTTAATGATGCCAGTAAGCAGGGCAGTAGCTACCTCCTCGTCGATGAGTGAGGGACCCAGTGCTTCAATCAACCCCACTAAGATCTCAGCCGTCGAGGTGGCAGTCAGGTCCACTAAATTGACTGCACCAAAGTAGTCGTTGCTAGCATGATGGTCGACATTAATAACCGGTACTGATTGGAACAGTTTGGGATTGTCTTCGTACATCTTCCCTAACTGATCAAAATCGGCTGCATCCAAGGTGATGACGATATCGAAAGGAAACTTCCCGTCGGAGAAGCTGACATCCTGGGGTCGAAAGCTGCCCGCTTTAGGCGTAACAATAATATTTAATCTGTCACTGTCAAAGTTGTAGACCAGCTTGTCGGCAGTAGCGCTGGCACAATCCAAGCTAATAACAAAGTCTCGGTGGCTCTTAAACTCCCGCTCGAGGCGTTCCACCTCTGGCATAAATTTGAATTTACTAGACAGTGGGTCCAGCACCACAGTGCTGACATCCTTGCCCAGCTTTTTCAAAACCAGCTGCAGGGCCACGGCGCTACCGATGGCATCGCCGTCCGGTCGGCCAGGGACGATCAGGATCTGCCTGGCTTTATTAATCAGCTCTAGGGCTTGCTGTTTGGGAGTGAGTTCCATAGTAACCATTAATATTGAAGAGTAATTGTATTAAACACCCCTGGTAATGTCAACGGTATTCTTAAAGAGTGCCCGCCGCCTCCCGATTTGACGCTTAGCCCACCCAACCAGTACATTAATAAGCCAGGGGGGAAGAAGGAGGCAAAATTGTCGGAGTCAGACACAGATCGGCATCGTTACGAAGAGGAAGAGCTAGGCCCACCCCTTGATGACGGCCTAGAGCTAGGGGAGGACTACCCCAAAGATGACGAAGGGCAATTTTACCGAGAACCAGCGCCTTGGCTTCGCCGGCGATCCCCAGAGCTTCTAGACAGCACTCTACAGTTTCGGCGGCGGCGGCGGACCAGCTTGGTATTAGCTAAGAAATACGGCGAGATCATCCTGGCCCCAGCCACTAAATATAAAGAATACCAACGTTTGGTGGCAGAAGTAAGCGCCCCAGACTGCTTGTTTAGAGCAGCAGCCGATGAGATCATTGGCAAATTGACCGATGAGATACTGATCATCGATGACCGTGATACTCACCGATTAGCACCCCTCATCGAAGGGTCAAGGATCCAGTGGGAAGAAAGCATACACGGACAGCCGAGTGAGTTAGGTTTTATGGTGGAGCGCTTGCCGTCCGAGCAGCGCCAGCTTTTAGAGGAGGCCCTGGAAGCGGGCGAGGAGATAGAGATCAGCGTGCTGTGGGGGCCCAAATGGAAGATCAGCCGATTTGATAATGGGCAGGTCCATCAGTTCAACTATCCCCAAATAGAAAGTAGCGCTGAGCAACTGCAAGCTCAGGCCGAGAGAAAGTTTCTGGGCTCTAATTATGCCCTCTTTACCAAGGTCTCGCTCGCGCGGGATACTCACCAGCAACTTAGACTAGAGGAGATACTGGTCGCAGAAGCTAATATCGGAACTAAGGGCGGGGGACGACCCAGTATCGCCGCCGACCTAGGCCATGGCCGAGAGCTAGTGCAGGTAGACCGGACCCTGCCGGGCCTTATTCGTCGGCATAATGAAGGGGATCCTTTGCTGACCGAGGAAGAATATCTCTACAATCAGTTCCCCGATCTGGTCGATAAGGTAGAGACCAGGGATAAGCGCTGGGTGAGAGAACATTTCCTCCGCTGGGTTACTGATCATGTCAGTAGTGAGCACCGGGTACGAAAGATCAAGCGCTTCCAGTTCCGATTCAACACACAGGGCGAGGTTGTCACTGACGACGAGAGTTTTGAGCGCCGGCCGGAATATTTTCAACCTATCCGCATTAATGTCCGGGAGGACGGTTATCTCTGCAACGTGCTGGAGCACATCGTCGAACGCTCCCACATGTTGCGCCGTTTAGACAAATACCGAAACTTCGCTGATAACTACCCCGTCTTTAGAGAGGTGCTGATGCGCGACAGAGAGGAGGGCGTCGCTCGGACCATCTTCAGGACAGAGGCTATGGTTAAGCGATTACTTAGGCGCAGCCAAGGCAAGACCCTGCGCAACTTGGCTTACCTTTTATACTTCTTTGCCGCCGATAAGGAATTCGCTCAAGGTCCATTCCCATCCGGCGTTGAGCTGGTCAGATCAATCGTGGAGGCACTGAAGGCAGAGAACCAACGCCTATATGAAAAAAGAAGCACCCGAGCCCAGGCCATAACCGAAGAGGATTGGGGTGGGGTAGTAGAAAAGGTCCGAGAGATGCTGCACCCTCGCTATTTTGCTCTCGCCCAGCAAGCGCGCTGGGTAGAAAAGCTCTCTGTGCATGGGCCCCGGAGACTATACTCCCCCCGAATCAATCACCAGCCTCAATATGTTGGTGCCCAGTTCAAACGTCTCATCAAACGACCCGATCCCGTTGCGGGCAGGCGCCCTAAAAGGATCTTCGGCTTTGACATCTATCCGCCCGAGAAGACCCTTAAGGAGCACCAAGTAGAATTAGCTAACATATTCATCGACTATGTTGATCAGCTCGGCCAGGAGAACCAGATGCCCAATGCTTATGCTCTGCACCGCGACCGAAAGCCCCGACTGATTGAAGGACAGATGGTAGATGGTAACTACATCTATAATCGCGCTCGGGTCCTCTGGCGTGACCCGGAAACCCAGACTGAAAGATCGTCCTTACACGCAATCCGCTCCCTGTTTGCTCTTGCTAAACGTTTGTTGCCCGAACACGCTCGCGACCCCCAGAAGATGGCCGAGTTAGAGAAGCTGCTAGACTACGAAGCAGTCAGCCAGACCGCCTGGGAGTCTAGGCATACCACCGGCAGGATGGGGGAGATCTTTGTGGGCTTGGCGCTTAAAACTAACGTAGCGGCCCTGCTAGGCATTGAAGAGCTCCCAGCAGAAGTGAGTTGTCAGATCCTGTTCGCTAATATGGACCGGCATTTGGGCAACCACTCCGACCTGCCTGAACTGAACCTAGGCCTGCCCCAGAAAAAGATGATGATCCCAGACTTTATCCTCCAGCTACGCGATGCGGCCAGCGGCGAGATGGTAAAGATGCTACTGGAATCCAAGACCTACCTTAAGCCCATCACCAGCACCACGGCTGAATCCATTATAAAGCAGTATACTAGAGCTCTAGAGGCAGGCTGGGGACTGTTAGTGGTCAGTAACTCCCCCTGGGAAGCGGTGCGCCAGGAAGCTATCGATCTCTTCCGGCAACGCAACATCATTCTGCTCTGTGCGGAAGATGTAGCCAGGGCTCTGGATACAGCCGATCCCCAGAAATATCGGGTGCCCCCGCATGCTCAAGGTCGAACTCTGGGAGAGTATTACCTTAAGTTTAGCCAGCACCCGGGGGCTTTCGCCGCCCGGGAGATCGATGGAGAGCTAGTCAATCAGCAATACGCTAAGATCTACCGGCGCATCCTACGTGATGAAGCCAAGCCCACGCTCTTTACTGAAGACTCCTACCTTTACTACCAGCTAGGTTTACCATAAAATAGCAAAGTACTAACTAAAGTTCACCCGATGCCCATTACATCATCCGCCAAAAAGAGAATCCGCCGGGACAGTCGCCGACGCATCCTTAATGCCCGAGTGAGAACAGCGCTAAAACAAGTTTTAAAGACTGCCCAGCGTAACCCTAGCGCTGATAAGCTCAAAGCGGCCCAAAAAGCCCTGGATAAGGCCGCCCGCTCTCGGCTAATCCATCCTAACCGAGCGGCGCGTCTTAAATCCCAATTAGCCAAAAAGGGGAAACTGGCTCCTAAGGGAGCTTAGGCTCTAACTAACTGAGCGGCTAGGATATCTAACCCCGCCTCCGGTGGGGTTTTGCCGCTTTTAATAGCAGTATCCACTCGGTGCAATAAAGAGAATACTCGACCAATCTTCTGAGTAGAAAATCCTTTGGCAAACGCTGTTGTCTTTTTCACCACATAAGGATGCAGTTGACTGGCCGCGGCCAGCTTAGCCGGGACCACCCCTTCGGCTAGCAAGGCTTTGATGAGAGCAATGTTCCGGAATTGGTAAGCGATCATGACCAAAAGCTGCTGTTCGGTCATCCCAAAAGCCAGCTGGTGGTTCAGAAGCTGATTAGTCAACCTTAGATCTCCACTAGCTAAGGCATCGATGGTCTGAAAGATCTTATCGCCCAGTCTTCTGGGCACCAGCTGCTCTACCATAGCCAGATCAATCGTCTTGCCCTCCGCAAATAGAGCTAGTTTCTCAACCTCTTGGCTCAATCTCCACATATCATCGCTAAAATCTCCCAGCAGTGCTCGGGTGGCCGCCGGGGAGAGTTTAGCTGAGCGCTGATGCGCTCGATCATCCAGCCACTGGGAAGCTTGGCGCAGGTTCAGCGGCTGGTATGATTCGGCAGTGAACCTACTAAGCAGTTTAAATAGTTTTGTCCTCCGATCTGGCTCATCATTTTCACAGAATACCACGATCGCGCCGCTATCATTCGAGGCCCCCGCTAGCCAATCGGTTACCCGCTCTTTAAGCTGCTCCGATTCAGCGGCACAGAGATCATTAATCACCACTAATCTCTGCTCAGCCAGCAACGATTGGGAAGCTACTGCATTAATAAAATCCTCGAAATTGATATGATCCGCAGCCAACTCCACATAGTCCAGCGGAGTTAACTTTGAGGCCTCCGAGCGCAACTGCCGGACGCGCTCCCGGAGGCGAAATGAATCTGAACCGAACAGAAAATAGATCATATTTGAGGAGTTAAACCAATCGAGGCTTCTTCGGAGGCGCTTGACTCTGGCGGAATATTTTTGAGGTTAGCATCCACTTTGGGCGCCTCAGCCGCTCCCACCAAGTATTTGGCGGGCCAAGGAATGTAGTGACTAGCAAACACATCCTTGCTGATCTGCTTACCGGAGGGGTCATAGAGGTAGCGATACAACACCGCATCGGCCCCCCGATGCGCACTATCGATCTGTTTGATCTCGCCCTCGGGGATAGTGGACGTTTCAATATACACCGGATCGGGATAGTCCGTCACATTATAAACGTATGGGCCGTCCAACTGAACCTGGCGATCCATCTTGGTACCGTAAAAATCGAAGTAGAGATTGTTCCCCTCGACATAGGTATGCATGAGAATGTAACCGGGGCTATCATTAACAAACCTTAGGTCGGGAGAGGGGGGATAGATAGTGGCATCGGATCCCGCCGGCTCATAGTAGACAACTCGATAGGAGTGGTTCTTGCGCTCACGCACGGGGTAGCCACCATTGAGAACTGCTCTGAAGGCAGTGGTGGAGACTTGGCATAAGCCCCCGCCGTATTCGGGGATAGTTTCATCACCCTTGATAACCAGCTCCGGGAGGTAACCCGTGCTAGCGTCTACGGCCCCCAGGGCGGCACCGAAAGAAAAAGTAGTTTGGGGTGGTACTAACATCAGATCAAACCGCGATGCCCCCACTTGAATGTTATGACGGCGATTAGCAGGGCTGCCCGAAAAATTAGAGACACCTTGCGATACCAGTTCATTGATGCCTAGATTATTTAAATCCGAGAGTTTGGTCTGGGGCTCTAGATAGTTGACTGGTAGCTCCAGCTCTCTTTGCTCGGTTAGTAGAGTGGTTTTGATGAGCTCTAAGCCGTCCTGGACTCGCAAGACCGCGCCAGCTTGGTGGGGCCTAAAAGCAGCAACTCGATCATCCTTCATCTGCAAAACGGCATTCTGCATCGGTCGATTTATTTTCTGTTCCAAATCCTTAAAGTAGCTTAAAAGTGAACTACCTTTGAGGCGTACCACAAAACTATCAGCCTGAACTGATAACTCCAGCCCCGACCAGAGCGCCGCCGCCGGCAGATCGTAGATCTGACCAAGGGCCGTCAACTTATAGCCAACCCGCAAGCTCTGATTGATCTTGTCAGCAGTAATTTGCGCTAACTCGGTGGTAAGCCGGGGAACATAGGACACCACCGGGAGCTCCACAGAAGCAAAGTCCAGCCGGCTGATTTGGCTACCTACTAACTTGGTCAGCCGCCCGCGATCGAGGGCGTAGCCGGTGACCGCTGGCTGCGCCTTTGCATGAGCATCGTCAACTATCACTTGGGCGTCAGTGGGAGGCTGATCGATCTTCTGACCAAGCCGGTCCATGACCAGCTCCCATCGAGACGATAAATCATAGCTGACGGGGGACCGCCCGCTGCCCATTAGGCTACGGTAGCGTTGGCTAAGATCACTTACTATATTACCGGTCCTGCCCCAGCGAATCGCTAAAGAGATAGTATCCTCAGCGTCAATGGCTATGCCCAGCTCCGTTAGCGAGTAGGTGACCGCTGAGCCGTTAATAATAAAAGACAGTCGATTGGGTTGGTTGCTAAGCAATGCTCGGACATCTCGCTCAACATCAAGGGGCGTGGAACCACCGATAGCCAGCGATCCGACTGCCACTCCCGGCAGCACCCGACCGGCATAAGCCACGTCTATCATAAAATATCCGACCGCTGCTAATAAAAAGACAACCCCAACAATCGTTGCTGTGGCATACCACTTACCAGTTATTTTGCCAAAAATGCGCGCTGACATCACTCTCCACCTTGCAGTATCTCTTTGAGGATCTGTTTCGCCAGCTCGTCTTTAGTCGGAAGTTGTGGAGTGGGCGAGAGCGTAAGGTAAAATGTCCCCGCAGCCACCGCTTCGTCCCGGATAGGCCAAACTATCTCCTGGCCATCAGGCAACCTAAACCTAATTACCCCCTCAGAATTGGTAACTTCTATTTTAATTTGATGGTCAATCAGGCGATCGGTCCTCACTCTTCATTTAATAATCAGGCCGATAATTAGTAAAGCCACAATGTTGACGACCTTGATCATGGGATTAATCGCTGGGCCCGCCGTATCCTTATAAGGATCGCCAACGGTATCCCCAGTGATCGCCGCTTTATGAGCAGTGGATCCCCGGCCTCCGAATTTGCCGTCTTCAATGTATTTTTTAGCGTTATCCCAAGCCGCCCCGCCAGTGGTCATAGCAATGGCCACAAAGATCCCGGTTATGATGCTGCCTAAAAGCATGCCGCCCAAGGCCACTGGACCGAGCACCCAGCCTACGAAGATGGGGGCCAAGACAGGGATGAGTGCGGGCAGAATCATCTCCATGATAGCGGCCCGAGTTACTATATCAACCGCCTTAGCATAGTCTGGCTTAGCGCTTCCGTCCATAATTCCTTTGATGGATCGAAACTGCCGGCGCACCTCCCGGACTACGCTGCCCGCTGCTTTGCCAACCGCCTCCATCGCGATGGCCGCAAAGAGATAGGGAAGCAAGCCGCCGATAAAGAGGCCAATGAGCACTTTGGGATCGCTCAAAAGAAACTCGTAGGTCCGACCAGCCAGGTGCTCCAGCTCCTGGGTATAGGCCGCGAACAGGACGATAGCGGCTAGAGCAGCTGAGCCAATAGCGTAGCCTTTGGTCACTGCCTTGGTAGTATTGCCTACCGCGTCCAGCGGATCGGTAATCCGACGCACCGACTCGGGTAGCCCTGACATCTCAGCAATACCACCCGCGTTATCCGTAATGGGCCCATAAGCATCAATAGCCACGATAATGCCAGTCATCGACAACATCGACATAGCCGCGATGGCCACACCGTAAAGACCTCCGAGAGAGTAGGCCACCCAAATAGCGGCCACAATCACCACAACCGGAAGGACGGTGGACTTCATGCCGATAGCTAAGCCGGCGATGATATTGGTCCCCGGCCCGGTCTCCGAAGCGGCGGCAATGTGCTTAACTGGAGCATAGCGAGTGGCAGTATAGTATTCAGTGATGATAACAATCAGAGCAGTCACTATTAGGCCCACTAGAGAAGCATAGAAGCTACTAAGAAAGTTTAGTTGAGTAACCTCTGCAAGCGCCCAGCGGGACACAAAATAAAATCCAACGGCGGAGAGAAGACCGCTAACCGCCAGCCCGGCATACAGCGCCCCCATGATATTCTGACTGCGGCCGAGACGAACAAAGAACGTACCCAAGATCGAGGCTAAGATCGATACCCCTCCCAAAAGCAGGGGGTAGACCAGGATCGTCGGCTGGCCGTCAAACAAGAGGTTGCCCAAGACAATAGCAGCCACAGCGGTAACGACATATGTCTCAAATAGGTCAGCCGCCATCCCGGCGCAGTCTCCCACATTATCTCCCACATTATCAGCGATAACCGCCGGATTCCGGGGGTCGTCTTCCGGGATCCCGGCCTCCACCTTACCCACCAGATCGGCTCCCACATCAGCCGCTTTGGTGTAGATGCCACCTCCCAAACGAGCAAAGATAGAAATGAGGCTGCCACCAAAGCCTAAGCCGATCAGCGCCCCAATATCATTAAACAAAAAGTAGACCCCCGTGACCGCCAGCAACGCCAAGCTCACCACAAAGAGCCCTGTGATGGCGCCGCCGCGGAAAGCTACCCCCAGCGCTGGGGACATCCCCAAATGCGCTGCCTGAGCGGTACGTACATTGGCCCTCACGGATATGTTCATGCCAATGATCCCTGCCGATCCGGAGAGAACCGCGCCGATCAAGAAGCCCAGAGCCGTAGGGTAGCCGAGGGTCAAATAGATAGCTACTGCCAAGATGATCGCCACCACACCGATCGTGGCATACTGCCGAGCTAGATACGCCTTGGCTCCTTGCTGAATGGCCCGAGCTATTTCGCGCATCCGATCATTGCCGGTCGGGAGCCGAAGCACCCAAACGATCAAACCAACTGCATATAGTAGCGCCAAAAGCGAGGACCCGGCTGCAAACAATAAAACAGTATCCACCAAATTCATAATCCGTTACTTAAAATTAATATGCTTGCTACACACTCCATTATAAAGCCTGGGGTTGAGAGGCTAAAACTAATTGGCCTCCAGCACCCGGTGATAAAGTTTAATGGTCTGCCGGGCCATCTTCTCAAAAGAATACTGGCGTACTTGTCGGAGCCCCTTAAGCTTCAGAGATCTTTTGAGGGCATAGCTTTTAGCCACCTCCGCCATGGTCTTGGCCATGGCTTCAACCTTCCTAGGATCAAAGTAATAGGCAGCATCGCCTAACACCTCGGGCATACACGAAACATTAGAGGATACCACTGGGGTACCGCAGGCCATCGCCTCCAACGGCGGTAGGCCGAACCCCTCATAGAGTGAAGGAAAGACAAAGAATTCTGCTCCGTTATAGAGATAAGGCAGATCGGTATCGGCTACGTAGCCTGCTAAAACTACCTCGTCTTTGAGCCCTAACTCTCTTATGGTATCAGGTACCTGGGGATAACGATTGTCGATCTTGCCCGCCAAGACCAGCTGATAGTCCAGATGATAGCGCCGTCTAAGCAAGCCAAAAGCCCGGATAAGTCGCACTAGATTCTTGTGATCGCGCCACTGGCCAACATAGAGAGCATACGGTTTGGCAATGTTGAACTTATGCTTGAGTGCGCTCAGGCGCTCTGGATTGCTAATCGGACGATATCGCTTAGCTACCGCCTCATAGATAACCGTGATCTTGCTGGCCGGGATACCTAAGACTCGCACGATGTCATCCCGGGTCGCTTTAGTTATAGCGATGATGCCCTTGGCGTTCTGGCAAGCCCGGCGAACGACAAACCGATACAGCGCTTTCTTGAGCCATCCTCGATGAGTACGCCCAGCAAAGAACCAAAGGGTAAGATCATGAATGGTCACTATGCTGGGAATCCGGGTGAAGAAGACCGGAGAGTTAAAGTTGGTGTAATGAATAAGGTCCAGGCCGGCTTTCACCAGAACGGCCGGGTATAAAAACTGTTCCCCATAAGTATAGTGCCTAAACGACGCCACCACCTTTTCCAGATTCGGCCCGTAGATGGGAAAACCTACGCTGGCAGCTGGCGCAACAAACACCCGATATTGGTTATCGGTATCTTGCCTGACAACGTTACCAATTAGCTCCTCAGCATATTGACCGATCCCGGCAGCATGTGCCGTACCAAACATTCGGGCATCAATCCCGATCCGATAGGTTTGATCTTTTGAGGGTTGCATTTTGACTCAGTATTATACCAAAGGCTACTATCGCCCAAAACAGGGCCGCTAGATCGTTCTTCCAGTAGGGAGTATCAATTAATCCGTGGACCAACAAAGCTACCATCGCGGCCATCACGGCCCCAGTTAAAACATGACGGCGTGATTTGAAGGCAGCTCCTATTTGCCCGAAGAACGTTACCAACACTCCTATGAATCCTATTAGCCCCAACAGGCCTGAATTGATCCAGAACTGCATAAAGACATTGTGGGCATGCAGCATGCTGGGCTCTAGTGGGGGATGAAACAAGCGGCTAACAAACGCGGGATAGCGTTGCTCAAACAGTCCCAGCCCAATACCAGCGAGGTAGTTCTCTCTAATCATCAGCCAGGCAGTCTGCCATACCTCCAGCCGGACTGATGATGAGGAGCGCTCCACTAAATCTAGCATCTGCTGAAATTTAGGGTGCTGCCACTGGGAGATAATCCCTACCACCACTACTACCCCGATGCCGATAAGAGTTGGTAGCCAAGGGAGAGTGATCAACATTAAAAACCCGATCCCGCCGACCAAAGCTAGCCAGCCGCCGTAAGAGAAGCTGAAATACAGCGCCACCAGCATCAAGATTAGGCTTATAACCACCCACCATCTTTTCTGGGAATGAACCGCCAGCAGTAGCCCAACACCCAAGATTATAATCGGCACTAGGTAAAGTGAGAGGTAGTTGGCGGAACTAAATAGGGCCGAGGCCCGATCATCAATGGTGACGAAGTCTCCGGAGACAACTTGATAGAGGGCAAAGAGCGAAAGCAAGACGCCGGATATCATTAAGGCGATGATGGCCTTTTTTACATGCACCCGGCGCTCTAGAACGCTAACTAACATCACCCATAAGAGCAGGGGGTCTAAAAACCACCCCTTTATAATGCCTACCGATACCAATTGGTCAGTGGATATTAGAGTGCCAACTACCAGCCCGGCTGCCAGCAGCCCAAGGGAGGCAAGGTAGCGCTTAACTTCCAACCAGTTGAAGGTAGCCCGCCCCCGGAAGATTGCAACTAGCCAGACTACAAAGGCAGTATAGATGACAAGCTCTAGTAAGGTGGTGGGGATAAACCATACCGAGAGGCGAAAGAGGTAGGTGGGCAGCAACATTAAAATCAAATACAGCGCCACCCGCAGATTGCGCCAGGCCACCCCCGCGTAAACTGCCAAGAAAACTACCAGATAGATATAGATCGCCATTATCTTCCTCCCTTTGATCTTACTCTTCGGGCAGCAGATTGATGTAACGCCGACAAGGTAAGCTGAGCTGTTTGCTCCCAGCTAAACCGCTGTGCTCGGGCCCGCCCTTGCTCAATGAGTTGGTGGCGGAGCCGCTCATCTGTTAAGACCTTCTTGATCGCCTCATAGATCTCTGCAGTCGAGTTAGGGTCAATGGTGATGGCGGCTCGCCCCACTACCTCTGACAGCGACGAGGTTCGTGAAGCTATCACGGGGACCCCTACCGACATTGCCTCCAGCGGCGGTAGACCAAACCCCTCATAAAGCGAGGGGAAAGCCAAGACTGTGGCCCCTCTAAGAAGCATCCCTTTTTGCTCTGGAGCAATATATCCAAGAATCTTGATCTCGTCCCGGCAGGGGCTGCTTTCAAGAGCAGCTTGGATGGCCCCACTGTTCCAGCCCCACTGCCCAGCCAACACCAAAGTGGCGGTAATACCTTCGTCACGTAGTTTTTCAAATGCATTAATCAACCGAACTAAATTTTTGCGCGGCTCCAACGTACCGATAAAGAGTATCGCGTTGGGACCCAATGGCCACGCAGCGCTCTCAGTAGCTATAAGAGAGGACGCCAAGTGAGTCACCGTAATCTTAGTTGACGGGACACCAAACAACCGGACAGCATCATCTTTAGTGGCTCCCGAGATAGCCAGAAGCCGGCTGGCATAGCGCAGAGCCGGCACCATCCAGATCCTCTCTAATATAGTCGCCCGGCGCTGATGATCCGCAGGGAAGAGGAAGCTAACAAAGTCAAATAAGGTAGTTACTGTTGGTACGCTCCGGGCTAAAGCAGGCACGACCAAGCTAGTGGTAGAGAAATAAACATCGACCGGCCGGATAAACTCCAAGTAGAGCAGCACCGCTACTTGCCAGAGCATCGGTGGCAGATGAAAGACTACGCACCGCACCTGACCGTCTAACCTCCAGTCGGACGGCAAGTGTCTATCGGCAAACAGAACAAATTTGTCTTGGCTATCCCGGATCAACCGTGGGACCAGCTCGCGGACATACTCCCCCTTGCCCGCCCGCTTCTCTCTGACCCCTTCTCTTACGTCTACGCCAATAATCATTGCCCAGTGAGCTTAGGCATTA
>META01000003.1:124864-124954 GCA_001772255.1 candidate division Kazan bacterium RBG_13_50_9
CGGCACCAAAGTATGAGAAGCGAGGGATCACCATCCAATTAGCGACCACATTAAAGACAACCGCTACGGTATAGGGCACCAAAAGCCGCC
>META01000003.1:125109-138070 GCA_001772255.1 candidate division Kazan bacterium RBG_13_50_9
AAAGCATGACCGTGTCGATGCGGAAATAGATCGCCCCCAAAAAGATCACGATGCCCATGGGCAAAGCTGCTCCCAGCATCCTGCGCCATAAGCCAAGATCAAACCGGGGGAGGATCGGCACCGCGAGCCGCAGCATAATCATAGTCAGAACGAAGACCATGGCGTTACTCGCGGTAGTGGCTGCCACCATGAGCAGAAACCCTAATCGCACATTAATGAACCAGAGCACCAACCCCAACAGGACAAACCGTCCTACAATATCAGCCAGGGTGGCTTTATGCATAGTTAAACGGGCCTGAAACAAGCTTAAAGGTATCTGGTTGAGAGAGATGAGAAACTGGGAGGCAGCCCCGATCAAGACACCCCATCTGATTACCGCCGAGTAGGGCAGGGCTAGAGCGATAAGGTAGGCCCCGGCAAAAACCACTACGCCCACCA
Source organism: candidate division Kazan bacterium RBG_13_50_9 (assembly GCA_001772255.1). GTDB lineage: Bacteria > Patescibacteriota > Kazan-3B-28 > Kazan-3B-28 > UBA10110 > RBG-13-50-9. The sequence continues at coordinate 125,548 of META01000003.1, forward strand.
CTAGCCGCAAGCCTAACATATTCCCCAACACTAGGCTCTCACGGCCAGGTTCTTTGGCGATCTCCCTGACCGTAATCACAAACAGCCCCAAATCCACCAGTACGCCAAAGATCCCCAAGTAAGCAAAGACTGTGGCATAGTCTCCGTAACCGGCTACTCCCAAATAGCGGGTGAGGTAGGCGATCACCAATACCGACGTGGCCGCCGTGATGACCTTACCGACCAGTTGAATAGCAGTGTTAAAAGCTATCTTTCGGGCAACACTCATCCCGTTAGAGACCTTTCATAAAAAATGATTCTTTCGGAATTCTTTTTTATTGGCTGACACAGTAGGCTAGTCGGATTTATCACTGGTTGCTCCACAAAATCTATGCTCCGCCCGAGACGCTGGTTTCTAACGGGACTCATCTTCTAGTGACCTTTGCCATATACTGCACTGGCAAGCGCCAGGGCAAATACCAGCGCGGGATAAACTTTGGTGAATAGTAGCAGCTCATCTCAACCCGATAGGGCGCCAGCAGTCGCTCCCAGGCAGTTTTGTTCATCAACCGCTCGTTACCGAGATCTTTTTGGGGGTAGTGGCTATTGGGCACACTAAAGACTACCACGGGGGCTACCCGCAGATGCTCTTGAAGTAGAGTATGAATATCTCTATTGGAGAAATGCTCCAGTAGCCCTTGGTGGAAGACCAGGCCAAACGAGTCGGCCGCAAAGGGGAGCTTGAAGGCATCGCCCTTGACGAGCTGGTTATGCCCACCAAAGGCCGCCTTAGCAGATTGGGCTAACCCAAGCACGGCAGGATCATTGTCGAGGGTGGTAACCTCCCGGCCGCAGTGAGAGAGGAATATGCTCATGGTGCCAGTGCCTGCGCCCACCTCTAACACCTTTTGGACCCCCGAATCTAAAATGGCCAGTAAAAATTCCCTCTGGCCACAAAGGTTACGAATGTAGAGGTCGGCAGTTACGCCCTGTGCGTAATAATCTGACCAGTGTGACATAGGTGCATCATTTGGAGGGCTCGGGCTTAATCACCACTCGGCGGGCCGGTCCACCCCCTGCGCTTTCAGAAGCAACACCCGACTCCGCCGCTACGTAAAGGTGGACTATCCGCCTCTCAAAAGATGACATCGGCGGCAGGTACACTGGCTCACCGCTCTTGATGGCGCGGGCGATCGCTTCTTTGGCTACCTTCATCAGGGCCTCACGTTGGCGCTGATGAAAGTTACCAATATTAATAGATAGATGCACAAAGTCATCAGGAAATTCTTTACGAACCATCAGGCGGACCAGGTGCTGCAGCGCCAGGAGCGGGCCGGCATTGGGCTGGACAAAAATAGAGTCCTTGCCGGTGCTAATATCAACCATGACCGCATCCTCTTTCTGCGACACAGTCACTTTGGGTTTAATCGGCCAGGTCTTAAACATCCCGCCGATTATCCCCTCAATGTATTTAACTGCCTTTTCTTTATCCATAACTTATTGCTCGACATACTTGCGACCAAAGCTGCTCATGGCGATCAGTTGCTGCAGGATAGTAAAGAAAGTGGTGGCTACCCAGTAGAGCGCTAGGGCGGCGGGCAGGCTCATCGCGATGAAAACGGTGATGACCGGGAAGAGATACAGCATCTGCATATTGATCATTCTCGCCATCCCGCCCTCTTTGGGGATAGGTTGGAATTTGGTCATCAGCCAGCTCTGGACCAGTTGGATGACCCCTGCGGTAATGGCCAGACATAGGTTGGGGGCAGCCAGATTAACGGTGAGGGCTGGAATATGAGCGAAGGCCAAGAAGGTAGTGTTAATGGTCTCGGGCACCTTCGGAAACCAAGCATAGAGGTGAGCCAAACTATCGTTATTTAAGCCGAAAGCAAATACCCTATATAAAGCATACAGAATGGGAAGTTGAATCAGAAGTGGCAAGCAGCTGCTGAAGGGGCTGACCTTGTTCTCCTGATAGACCTTCATCAGCTCCTGCGACTGTCTGGACTGGTCCCCTTTGTGTAGCTCCCGGATCTGGTCGATCTGGGGCTGGATCTTCTTGAGCATTTGCTGGGACCGCAGAGTCTTTAGATAGGAAGGAAAGAGGATCAGCCGAATAACCAGGGTGAGAGCAATGATGGCTATGCCCAGATCCTGCCCGGGCAGGTAAACATATAGGAGCATTAACACGTTAAACAGCGGCTTATATAAAAGCTTGGTCATCAGTGATTGCTCGTTGAAGGTCAGCTTAATTGGGTTCATAGCTAACTTTGTTTTAGTTGGTCAATCCCCGGGGGATGCCAAGGGTTACATTTAAAGATGCGCCGAACGGCCAGCCATCCCCCCGTTAGGACACCTTTTTGGCTGACAGCCTCGGCCGCATATTGCGAACAGGAGGGATGGAAACGGCAGAAGCCATACGGATACCAGTGGCTAAACCACCCATGATCAGGCGAGAGGGTATTTTGGTATACAGCGATCAGCCAAAGGACAATCTGTTTCATTAAAGTCGTTTTAGCGCTTGGGCCATCTCCGCCCTTAACTCCGCAAAAGACATAGCAAGAGCAGCTTTTTTAACGTAGATGTGCGGCGATTGGTGATCTTTCCCCAGTTCCCGCCAGAGCTCTCTTAGGCGGCGCTTGATTAGATTTCTTTGGGTGGCCCGCTTGGTCACCTTAGTACTAACAATAACCCGAGGGCGCCCCAAGGGATGCGCCGGATGCGTGTGCTTAATCGTGAATGCTGCGGTATGAGCCGCGGCCGGCTCTGGGGCTCTGACCATCTGGCCTCCTAAAGGGGATCAGAAAAAATCTAAACCGAGAGACGCTGCCTCCCCCTAGTGCGGCGCCGGGCAAGCACCCGCCGACCTCCTCGGCTGGACATCCGGGCTCTGAACCCTAATTTTCTTTTACGCTTGACCTTTTTGGGTTGGTAGGTGCGCTTCATAGTCACAGGTGGATATTATCTGGGTTGTACCCATCCAGTATATCGGCAAAGGTTTCGCCCCGTCAATTTTAGATATAATGGGGGGTAGCTACTGATTGTCCCTTGTGGATAACTTTAGTAAAATTACCTTATGGGTGGAGAAAACAAAGTGGATAAGAACCGCTTGTGGCAAAGCGTACTGGGCGAGATGCAGGTTTCGCTGACTAACGCGAACTTTAATACTTGGTTTAAAAATACCGAGATTCTTGAGATCGAAGAGACCAAGGTGATCATCCGAGTGCCAAATACCTTTACCCGAGAATGGCTTAAAAAGAACTACGAGAAAGACGTGCGCAGATGCTTGGCTCGCAGCCTGCCTCAGCTACGCGAGATTGAATACGCCACAGGGGTCAGGACGCCCCGAGAGACTCTCTTCAGCGAGGCAGCCAAGAGCAGTGAGCCCAAGCCCTTAGTCGTACCTAAAGCATCTTTTGCCGTCATAACTAAGGCTAGGGAACAGCCCGAGCGGCTCAATCCTCGCTATACCTTTGAGTCATTCGTGGTGGGCGAGAGCAACCGCTTAGCGCAGGCAGCGGCTGAGGCCGTAGCTAAGGCCCCAGGGATTACTTACAATCCTCTCTTTATCTACGGTGGGGTGGGGTTGGGCAAGACTCACATCTTACAAGCCATTGGTAATGAGATCTTAACCCTATACCCCAAAAAGCGCGTGGTTTACGTTACCTCCGAACGGTTCACTAATGAGCTGGTCGGCGCTATCCAACAAAAGACCACCAAAGAGTTCAAAGAAAAATATCGTAAAGTAGACTGCCTCTTGATCGACGACGTCCAGTTCTTGGCCGGCAAGGAGGCTACTCAAGAAGAGTTCTTTCACACCTTTAACACTCTCTACGAGAATAATAAGCAGATAGTTATTACCTCCGACCGCCCCCCTAAGGCCATCCCCACGCTGGAGGCTCGCCTTCGTTCCCGCTTCGAGTGGGGGATGACCGCCGATATCTCCGCCCCTAACTACGAAATGCGTTTGGCAGTGCTTAAGTCCAAATCTGAGAATCTGGACTTTAAGCTACCTGATGAGATTTTAGAGTTGATTGCCAAGAAGATCCAAAATAACATCCGCGAGCTAGAGGGGGCGCTAACCCGCGTGGTGGCCTTTGGCCAACTGAACAATACTGTGCCCACCTTAGAGGAGGCCGAGGGGTTGTTGGGTGGGATGTTGATAAGTCCGGGGAAGCGCATCTTGAAGGTTAGTGAGATAATTAAAATCCTCGGCAAGCATTATGGGATGAGGAAAGAGGACTTGCTGGGCCGGCGTCGCAATAAGGAGATTGTTTTCCCGCGACAGGTGCTGATTTTCCTCTTACGAGAGGAGCTAGATCTGCCGTATAAAAGCATTGGTAGGGAGCTAGGAGGTAGGGACCATACTACTATCATTCACGACTATAACAAGATAAAAAAGTTGGTTTTAGAAAGCAATGATTTAGAGTGTGAGGTGGGGAAGATAAAGGACAAGCTTTATAGTGTTGATTAATTTTAGAAAGTCCCACCCCTAAAGATGTTATAAACATTTTATCCCCACGTAATAAACACTTCAAAAAAGCTAATTTATTAAACCCAAACCCACCTAACATACTTTATACCCAGAATCCCCAGCTCTATAACTCCTACTTAACTAAATTAATAAAAACAATTAATAAAGGGAGTGTGCGATGAAGATATCTGTCTCATTAGAAAGATTTAAAAAGGGATTGGGGGCAGTTGAAAAGATCGTTGCAAGTAAAAGTACCTTGCCGGTTTTAAATAACGTTTTAATTAGAGCAGAAGATAGCCAAGTGGTCCTATCAGCGACTGATTTAGAGATGGGAGTTAATTATTACCTAGGCGGTAAGGTTGAAAAACCAGGATCGATTACTGTACCAGGCAAGGTATTGGGCAGCTTCATTAATAATTTAAGTGAAGACAAAATCACCTTAGAAGTTAAGAATAATGTTCTGTATGCCACAACCGAGAAGAGCGAAGCGAGCCTCAATGGCATACCGGCCGAGGAGTTCCCCCCTATCCCGGAGGTGAAAGGCAAAGAGGTTATGTTTATTAACAGTCAGACCCTCAAAGCGGCTATTAATCAGGTTGGGTTTGCGGCTTCATTCGATGAGTCTCGTCCCATCCTCACGGGCGTTCTCTTTACCTTGAGTGGCGGGGCACTAAGGATGGTGGCAACCGATAGCTACCGGTTGGCCGAAAAAACCGTTGCGGTAGATACCAAGGAAGAGGCGAGCTTTATTGTCCCCATTAAGACCATCCAGGAGCTTTATCGGATCATCACTGAACCCACTGATGTTAAGATGGTTGTCTCGGAGAACCAGGTTATGTTTGTCCTGCCCGACATGGAGCTGATCTCCCGGGTGATCGAGGGGGAGTACCCGGACTACCGACAGGTGGTGCCCAAATCTTTTAAGACTAAGGCGGTGTTGCCGACCCACGAACTGGCCAGTACCATCAAAACGGCTAGCTTCTTTGCTCGGGAGAACGCTAATAATGTGAAGCTGACTTTCAGGAAGGGGGCGGTGGGTATTGAGGCGGCCTCCTCCCAGCTGGGTAGCTATAAATCGCAAGTAGGAGGCGACATAACTGGTGAGGATAATGAGATTAGTTTTAATGCTCGTTATCTTCTAGATGCTCTCGGCGGGGTCGAGGGGGAAGAAGCCAGCATCGAGCTGGTTGGCAAATTAAGCCCCGGGGTGATCAAGACGGAGGGCAAGAAGAGTGATGTAATGTATATCATTATGCCCCTGCGTAGTTAATGGAGTTTGTTTCCAGCCGGCTGCTCAACTTTAGGAACATCCCCCAGATCGAGATCGCTTTTGGCAAGAAGAATTTTCTGGTGGGGCTGAACGCCCAGGGCAAGACCAATATTTTAGAGGCGCTTCACTACTTATCCTTGGGTGGGTCTTTTAGAAGTAGCCGGGAGCAGTGGCTGATTAGGTTTGGAGAGTTGGCCGCTCGGATCGAAGCAACGGTGCGAAGGGACAATGGAGAAGAGGAGCAGGCAGGCCTTCTATTGGAACGGGACGAGATGGGGATTAAAAAGACCTTTCGGTTAAATGGCCGAACGGTAGCTAAAGGAGAGTTTTTGGGTAATGTACTGACGATCTTGTTCGCGCCGGATGAGGTGGGCTTACTTAAGCTGCAACCAGACGTTCGCCGGGCGCTAATGAATGAAGCCATCGCCCAGGTTGACCCGACGTATTGGTCCGATCTGACTGATTATAATAAGGCTCTCAAGCAGCGCAACCAGCTCCTGTTCTTAATTAAGCAGCACCGGGCAGACATGTCGGAGCTAGGGGGTTGGGATGATAGGTTGGCCGCCCTGGGCTCCAGGATAATTGAGAGCCGGCAGGAGTTGATCGAAGGACTTAATAGGTTTATCGGACAGCTCTTTGCTGACCTTGCCGGGCAGGCCAGCCAAAAGCTCCGGTTGGCGTATAAAACCGAAGCGGGGGCAATTGGTCCAGACCAATACAGCGCCAGACTAATCAAAAACCGGGATGCCGATATCACTTGGGGGCATACGACCTTCGGCCCGCACCGGGATGATCTGGTATTTTTAGTGGATGACCTGGATATTCGTTACACTGCTTCGCAGGGGGAGTTTAGGTTAATTGTATTAGCGCTTAAGTTGGCGGAAGGCAGGTACTTAAAAGAGGCCTTAGGAGAAAGGCCGATCTATCTCTTGGACGATGTCTTTTCGGAGCTGGACAAAGAGAGGGGCCAACGGGTTTTAGGAATGCTCGATGACTCGCAAGTCATAGTTACTACTACCAGTGAGGAGATGGTCCGTGGCGAGAAAGAGGCCACAATTTTAGTAGTGGAAGAAGGCCAGGTCAAGGAGGGGACTCGTGAGCTGGCATAAAGTGAGTAAAATATTGCCTGAGGGGGCGCGCCAGCTTAAATCCCGGGCCCAGGTTGAGGGAGCGCAAGTGTGTAAGTTGTGGCATGAATATGCAGCCCGTTTTTTGTTATCCAAGGCGATGGAAGCACACGAAGCAATGAATTTTCGCGACGGAGTACTTACTATAGAGGTAACCGATCTAACGTATCTATTTGAAATTAAAGCCTGCCGTCCGAAGGTTATAGGGCTAATCAATAAAGTTATGGATGGGGGATTGGTGAAGAGGGTTCGCTATCGTATGTAGTTTTTCGCTACCTCCGCCTGCTGGCGGATTGCTCGTCCAAATCCTTTCGCCACCCATTTGTTCCGCCAAACGGGTGGCGCCCAAAGGCGGGCCCTACTGCGCCTCTCCTCCAGTGGCGGGGGAGAAAATTATTTTTGGCAGGAGGGGCAGAAGTGGGCGGAGCGGCCGCCGACCTTCATTCTTTTGACTGTTCCTTTGCAGGGGCCTGTCCCGAGCGTAGTCGAGGGACGGGGGCAGGGCCTTCCGGTTTGTCGGTAAACTCTTAGGTGTTTTTGGAAGCTTCCGATATTCCCCCGGAGATCAAAGTAGTCAGAATCAGAGGTGCCACGATACCTCACTCCTTTTTTGAGGATTTTTTTGATGGCGGAGTAGAGCGCTTTTGCTTGGGGCGGCTTTAGTGCCTGAACGAGAGTGAGGGGATAAATCCTGGCCTCAAATAGAATCTCGTCGCTATAGATATTGCCGATGCCGGCAAGGAAGGTTTGATCCATCAAGACAACTTTGACTTTCCCTTTTCTTTTCCGAAGCTGCTGGGCAAAGAGGGGATAGGTAAAGTTTTTAGAGAGAGGGTCTATGCCCAATTTTTTGATCGGGTCTTTTTGGGCAATGTTAGCAGTATCCATTAAATAGACTCGCCCAAAGAGGCGCAGGTCGGAGAAATCCAGAACCCGATTTTTGTTTAGGAAGAACTGCCCGCGAACAAAGCGGTCGGGCTCTTTCTTTTTGGTTTTAAGATTCGTTACTTGCCCCTTTTCTTTTTGGGGATGAAGCAGAAGCCGCCCCGTCATTCCGAGATGGAGAATTAGGGTTTTGCCGCCAGATAGATGAAGCAGGATGTATTTGGCCCTCCGCTCTATCTTTTGGATCTTCTTTCCCTTTAAATCTTTTCTAAGAGTGGTGTAGGAGATGCCTTTTATCAGCTTGGGACGAGAAAATTTGGCATCCTCAATGGCGGCCCCTTTTAGAGTTCTTTTTAGCTCGTTAGTGATCGTTTCTACTTCTGGTAATTCAGGCATCTTATTTGGCGTTGCCCCAGTTTAGGCCAGAGCCGAGGTCTACCATAGTGGGGACATCTAGTTTATATACATTCTCCATGACGATCTTTATGAGGTCAGACACTTTTTTTACATCGGCATCCGGCACTTCGAAGACTAGCTCATCGTGAACCTGAAGGATCATCTTGGAGCGGGGGCTGACCTTAGGCAGGTCCTTGTCCAGCTCCACCATTGCCAGCTTGATGAGGTCGGCCGCGGTGCCCTGGATGGGAGCGTTGATGGCCATCCGTTCAGCAGCTAAGCGTACATTTACTATGCTCGACTGGACCTCCGGTAGCTCCCTACGGCGTCCTAGCAAAGTTTCGACGTAGCCATGCTTTTGGGCAAAGCTGATCGTGTCGGTCATATATTTTTTGACCCCGGGGTGCAAGGTAAAGTATTTCTCGATGTATGCCTTGGCTTCGGAGCGGGAGAGTTCGGTGCGTTGGGCGAGCCCGTGGGGACTGATGCCATAGATAATGCCAAAGTTGGTGGTTTTGGCCTGGCGCCGTTGTCGAGGAGTAACCTCGTCAATGTTGACCCCCTCGATTTCGGCTGCCGTGCGGGCATGGACGTCTTCGTTGTTCAAGAAGGATTCCACCAATCTTTTATCTTTGGAGATATGGGCTAAGACTCGTAGCTCGATTTGAGAATAGTCGGCAGCTACTAATTGATGCCCCGCAGGGGCGATGAAAGCTTTACGTAGCTCTGCTCCCAGCTCGGTTCTGACGGGGATGTTCTGAAGGTTAGGCTCGGCAGAGCTAAGCCTTCCGGTGGCGGTGTTCTGGGCAAAGTGGGTGTGGAGGCGGCCTTCCCTATCCACCAGTTTAGGGAGAGTCTCCAAATAGGTGTTGCGCAGCTTTTCTAGTTCCCGATAATCCATCACCAGCTCAATGATGGGATGGACTCCTAGTAGTTTGGTTAGCTCTGAAACAGCGGTGGAATAACCGCTTTTGGTTTTGGCGATGTCTTCAGTGGGGAGTTTTAACTTTTCAAATAGGAGGATTGCCAACTGGGAAGGGGAGTTGATATTAAATTCCTGTCGGGCTGCCCGGTAGATCTTTCTAGTGAGCTGGGTTAGCTCTGCGGTGACCTCTTGGTTAAGCTTTTTTATAAAGGGCACATCAACTAGTACGCCCGCATCTTCCATCTTTCGCAGGACGGGCTCGAGCTTGGCATCCAGCTTATCGGCCTGGGTTTTGGCTACTGGCCTGGGCTTGCCTCGAGTGGGCTCGTTAGGGTTATTAGAGGGGGCCGAAGTACCAGTGGATTGGGGGAGCTTATTGAGCAAGCTGGTAAAGCCCAGTTTATAGAAAAGGTCACGCACTTCCTTCTCGTTATATTCGTGAAGCTTAGCTTTCTCCAAATCTAATTTCACAGGCACATTAGTGACAATGGTGGCCAGATGCTTGCTCTGGATGGCGATGTTCTCGTGGCCCGCAAGCAGCTTTCTATAACGCTCGGGGACCTTGTCCAAGTTCTTGTAAACATTCTCGACCGAGCCGAAATCCTGCAGGAGAGTACGGGCAGTCTTCTCGCCAATGCCGGACACCCCAGGGATATTGTCCGAAGGGTCGCCTCTAAGCCCCTTGAAGTCGGTGAACTGATCGGGCGATAGCCCCTTCAGGTGCTTAACGGTGTCGTTATCAAAGACTACCATATCCGAGAATCCTTTGCGGGGGGCATAAACAAAAACGTTGTCGTTTACCAGCTGGAGGGTGTCCATGTCGCCGGTGGCGATGTAGACATCAGTGTCTTTGGGGGCTTGGCAGGCAAGGGTGCCGACGATATCATCAGCCTCAAAGCCAGGTTTTTCGAACTGGGGGATATTGAATTTTTCTAACAGCTCTTGGATGCGGGGGATCTGGTCACTAAGCTCTTGAGGGGGAGCCACGCGGGTGGCTTTATATTCCGCGTATTCCTTATGGCGGAAGGTAGGGGCATGGCTATCGAAAGCCACAGCGATATAATCCGGTTTGAGCTTGGAGAGAATGTTAAGTAAGATCAGGGTAAAGCCGTAGACCCCGCTGGTGTTTTCTCCTGTGGGAGAGGTTAACCCCAGCCGGGAGAAGGCATGGAAGCCCCGATGCACCAGGGAGTGGCCATCAATAAGGACTAATTTTTTCCTTGCAGCCATACATTATGATTATACCCCGCCCATTTTAGGGAGCGGGGCATAATCGGGGTTAGCTTAAGAGCTTTAGTTGAGCGCGTAAGTGATCGTTACCGAAGAGGTAAATTCAACGTTGCCTTCTTCCAATCCTACTTCAGTGCCGCCCCCACCGTAGCCATCGATAGCTTTGGGATAGGGGAGGATGTCGTAAGGCACGGATTCCTTAATAGAGAGGATCTTGCCTAGTTTGGCACCGCTTAGTTTGGCCAACTGCTCTGCTTGGTCTTTGGCTTTGGCGATGGCCTCTTCCCGGGCCTCATTTTGGATCTCCGTTGGGTCGTCGACGGTAAAACGAATGTTATTGATATCGGTAGCGCCAGCGCTGCCGATAGTCTGCACGATGGCGTCAGCATCCTCTAAGTTGCGGACGGTGAGCTCTATCATATGGTAGGCGGTATACCCCCGAAGCTGCGGGCTGCGAGTGGGGTAGTAATCGTAGTCCGGAGATACGCTGTATTGGATAGTTTGGATGTCCTTAGCCTCAATGTTGAATCGGGAGATCTCGTTCTTGATCTTGGCTAAGGTATCGGCATTGGTGGCTTGGGCGTCGGCTACGTTCTTGGCCTGGGTACTGACTGCGAAATCAACCTTGGCCACATCCGGGGTGGCGTAAGCCGTGCCGGTGCCAGTAACCGAGAGGCCTTGCTCTCCTCCGCTCTCTCCGCCCGGGGCGACTACCGATGGGTTGCCAGTGGCGATAGCCACAATGGCCACAGCGGCTAAGAGCACCGTAGCGATCATCAGGCCGATCAAAGCTGCATTTGAGCCGGCGGGTTTTGGCGCAGGCAGGTGAGGTTCCCTAGCTAGGGGAGCGGGAGGTTCGGGCCGGAAGGGCGGTGGGGGAGTTGGTGGTTGATCGGCGAACTTAGGGCCAGCGGGCTCCCGGTCAAATGGCGGGCTTGAGGGAGGAGGCGTCTGGCTCCAATCTGGCTCGTTGCCTTGGCCTAGAGGATTGAGATTCTCATCAAACTCCATAGAGCTCTCCTTTAATTTAATATCTATAAGACCACATATTATGACATAGCGGTAATAATTCGTTCAACTGTCTCCCGCTCGTTGTAGGGGACCTTGCCGCAGGCTTTCTCCATTGCGGTCTGGGCACCGATAGCCAAGAGCACTACTGTGTCGCCTGGTTGAGCGGCTTTGAGAGCATGCGTGATGGCCTCGGCGCGGTCGAGAATGATGTGCAGATTATCACCCGTGCGGAACTTGTTTTTATCTATCCCGGGCAAGATTTGGTTAACGATGTCTTGGGGGTGCTCGGAAGCGGGATCCTCCTCGGTTAGAACGATGTAATCAGCAAAAGAGGAGGCGATCGCCCCTAAGGTAGGCCGTTTGGTTTTGTCTCGGTCACCCGCCGCTCCGAATACAGCCAGCAGTTTTTTCTCAGCGGTAGGCCTAAGAGCTTCAAAGACCTGCTGAAAACCGTCTGGGGTATGAGCGTAGTCGATAATAATAGTGAGCCCCAACGGGTTGGGAACGCTCTCCATCCGGCCGGGTATCTGCCACATGCTTTCTAAACCCTGCCCGATAGTGGGAAGGTCTACTCCTACGCTGTATGCAGCAGTGGCTGCGGCCAGAGCATTGTACACGTTGAAGCGCCCCGGAAGCTTAAGCTTAATGTCGATGCTGCCCGTGGGAGTGTTGAGGGTGAAATGGGTGTGCTCGATCCCCAGATGAATGCCGCCGGCCCAGACAAGCGAATCTGGTGCCAGGGCAGTCTCGATGTTGTCGATGCCAAAATAGTATTTTTTATCGGCTTCGAATGAGCTAAAGTGAACACTCTCCGGGTCGCTGATATTGACAATAGCGATCTTGGCCATGTGAGGTTTTCTCAAGCTCTCTGCTAGTTCTCTGAAGAGTTTGCTTTTAGCCTCCCGGTAGTGCGTAAAATCTTTGTGGAAATCCAGATGATCATGAGTAATATTAGTGAAGACCGCAATATCATAAAAGATGCCCCAAGTTCGATGTTGAGCTAAGGCGTGGGAGGTGGTTTCGATTATCGCATATTTGCACCGGTGGTTGGCCATCTGTCGCAGTAATCCTTGCAGGGCGAAGGGGGAGAGAGTGGTCATCTTAGTCTCGTTGACCCACTTGCGGATGCCAGTCCAGATATTAATAGTGGTAGCCATACCGACGCGGGCCCCGCTGGCTTCTAAAATGTGCGCCAACATATTGGCGGTGGTGGTTTTGCCGTTAGT
>META01000003.1:138077-139766 GCA_001772255.1 candidate division Kazan bacterium RBG_13_50_9
AGGATTAAGGGGGAGCTCCAGGGCGCCTATATATTTTATTACTTTCCCACCAAATCCTTCTTTGAACCGAGTAATGCCGGTCCAAGCCGAATGAGCGTTCTGATAGTTAATGCCACCCAGGTCATAAGCTAGGCAGCCGCACTTTTGGCCTAGTTGAATGGCTGCCCAGTGCACGGCATAACTGGCCATAGCTTCTTTATGGAGATGGCTGGAGGCCCCATGTAGGTAGGTGACCTTACTTCCGAAGAAGGTAACTAGGATGGCAGCTAGAGGGGTAGCCCCAAGGTAGGCGATCAGCAGCTTCATCATGTCCGAGCGACCTAAGGCTTCCAACTGTCGGCGATAGTAGCTGTCGGCATAGGGCTTAAATCCGCCACGCTGGGTAGTCTCTCGATTAAGGGCATTGAAGATCTTTATGTCGTCCAAATTCTGCGACATGACGGTTCTCACCTCCTTCTTTAGGGACAAGCGGATATTGTAGCGGGTCTTTGGCTTCATCTGGGCAAGAAGGTTAGTCTCTTTGACGGAGATATCCAACATCAGGTTCTCTTGGGGCTGGATAGATTTTAAGGAGGGGATGAAACCAAGCGATCGGTATACTGAAAGTGATGTAGTATCGTTTGGGCTGATGGGCGGATCGATGCGCAGTAAAATAGCTCGCTCTTTTGGGGCGAGATCTTTGATATGATCAACTAGCATCTTCATGGCTAGGTGTTGGCTATGGGCGGGTGCTGATTTGTTGATCAAAAGATCGCGGGGGGCATAAAATAGGTTTTGTCCAAGTCCCAGTTTCAATTTGATCATCAGTAGCTGGGTGACGATCAAATCATTATCAATTACTCTAAATCGCCAGATCTTATTATTCAACGATTCCTGAAAATCGCCCCAGGCCCAGCCCTGGAGTAGGTTGGCCTCTGGATGTTGGAGGATAAAATAGTCCCAACTTTTGGCGTCGATACCGGTGTTGGTGAGCAGCTTCATCCCGTTAGAAACCCTCGGCGCAAAAATATGTAGTCTTTTTGCGCGCAGTTGGTAGTATAAACGGCGACGGCATAGACGGAGTCTTTAAGTGAGACATCAGGGGTAAGGGAGGTAGATTTCTAACGGGGTTCATAGTGCTTGTATTATACGCTGGTGCCGATTTTCTCGCTACAGGTGTGGTATATTTTAATGGATGATAGTTTTAGGGATTGAGACGAGTTGTGATGATACCGCGGTAGCGCTGGTGCGCGACGGCCGAGAAGTTATAGGGTCATTGGTTGCTTCACAGACTAAGCTTCACCGGAGATTTGGTGGAGTGGTGCCTGAGGTGGCCTCGCGCCAGCACTTGGCGACTTTACTCCCTTTACTTGACGCGTTATTTGAGAAGACAAAATTGGGGAGGGGGGATGTTAATGTTATTGCAGTTACTAATGGGCCCGGACTCCTGGGCTCTTTGCTGGTTGGGTTGGAGACGGCTAAAGCACTGGCGTACCTTTGGCATAAACCTCTAGTTGCGGTCGATCATCTGGTCTCTCATATTTATGGGAGCTTCATCGGGGGGGTGGTGCCTCGAAAGTTCCCAGTCTTAGCGCTAGTGGCAAGTGGGGGGCATACTGAGTTGATCTTAATGAAGGGCAAGGATCGTTTCGTGCGAGTGGGTGGCACACGCGACGATGCTGCTGGAGAGGCCTTTGATAAAGCAGCCAA
>META01000003.1:139779-149750 GCA_001772255.1 candidate division Kazan bacterium RBG_13_50_9
GGTTATCCTGGCGGGCCGGCCATGTCGAGAGCCGCTAAGGTGGGTTTAGTAGGGAAGCTGCCTCGGCCCATAATGGAGGTTGGATTGGATTTTAGCTTTTCGGGGCTCAAGACTGCGCTGTTGCGCTCGGCGGATCGATCTCAAAAAGGGGCATGGGCCTACGAGTTTCAAGCAGCAATTGTAGAGGTATTGATAGTTAAGCTATCTCGAGCGATTCGCCGGTTTAAACCAGTAGCGATTGTATTGGCCGGCGGGGTAGCCGCCAACGGGCACTTGAGAAAAGCAGTGAAAATGTTAGCCAGCAAGGCGAAGCTTCGATATTATTTTCCGGCGCCCCAGTATTGTACTGATAACGCAGCAATGGTGGCTCTGGCAGCATATTTCCTGAAGGGGGGCACAAAATCTCAATGGTATAATGTAAAAGTTGCTACCAATAGTGTGCTGATGAGCTAACTTGTCATATGGATACCGTTTTTAAGCCCCAAGAGGCAGAACAAAAGATATACCGGGCCTGGGAAGAGTCTGGTTTGTTCACACCCAACATCGACAAGAACAAAAAACCGTATGTCATTACGATGCCGCCGCCCAATGCTTATGACCAGCTGCATATTGGGCATGCGTTGTTTGTAACTTTAGAGGATATCATGATTCGCTACCATCGCCTTCGGGGCGAGCCCACTTTGTGGCTGCCGGGGGCTGATCACGCGGGGATTGCTAGCCAAGTCTTCTTTGAGAAGATCCTCAAAAAAGAAGAGGGCAAGACCCGCTATGATCTGGGCCGGGCGGAGTTTGTTAAACGACTTCGGGAGTTTGTTTTGGATAAGCGTGCGGTGATGGAGAACCAGCTTAAGCGGCTGGGGGCGAGTTGTGATTGGACCCGCAAGAAATTCACGCTCGATCCGGATGTGAGCGAAGCAGTCTACCATATATTTAAAAAGATGTGTGAAGAGGGGTTGATCTACCGAGGAGAACGAATTATCAACTGGTGTCCAAGATGCGCCACGGGCTTGTCGGATTTAGAAGTTGAACATCAAGAAACCGAAGGCCAACTTACATACATTAAGTATCCATTGGAAGATGGCAGCGGATTCGTGACAGTTGCTACAACCCGCCCTGAAACAATGTTAGGGGATACGGCAGTGGCGGTTAACCCAAAGGATAAACGATTCAAGGACCTTATTGGCAAGACCTTAATACTGCCGCTGATGGAACGAGCGATCCCTATTATCGCTGACGATATAGTAGATATAAAGTTTGGTACGGGTGCAGTCAAGGTAACCCCCGCACACGACCTGACCGATTTTGAGATAGGGGCAAGGCACAAGCTAGGGAGCATTGTGGTGATTGGGTTGGATGCCACGATGACGGACAAAGCAGGCAAATATAAGGGCCTCACCGTTTTAGATGCTCGGGAAAAAGTTCTGGAGGATTTGCGGACAGCCGGGCTGGTCGAAAAACAGACAAAGCATAGTCATAACGTAGGGCATTGTGAAAAATGCAAAGCGGTGGTCGAGCCGGTGGTCTCCAAACAGTGGTTTGTAAAAATTGGACCTTTGGCTAAGCCGGCGATAGAGGCGGTGAAGTCTGGTAAGATCAGATTTATCCCCAGGCGGTTTGAGAAAGTTTACTTTAACTGGATGGAGAATATCCGAGATTGGAATATCAGCAGGCAGCTGTGGTGGGGGCATCGTATCCCAGTCTATTATTTAAAAAACGATAAGACTAAATTTGCTGTTGCCAAGAGCGCCAAAGATGCTGAAAAGTGGCTAGGTGGCCCAGTGGAGCAGGATGAGGATACCTTGGATACTTGGTTCTCCTCCGGCCTGTGGCCATTTACGACCTTGGGTTGGCCCCAAGAGACCTCTGATTTTAAGTATTTCTATCCCACGACTGTGATGGAGACCGGTTGGGATATCTTATTTTTCTGGGTGGCCCGGATGATTATGTTGGGTATCTACTGCACGGGCGAGACACCGTTCGAGCTGGTCTATCTTAATGGCTTGGTTCGTGATAAGGAAGGCAATAAGATATCCAAGTCAAAGGGAAATGTAATTGACCCTATTGATATGATCGATAAATATGGCGCCGATGCCTTGCGGATGGGATTGGTTATGGGCACAGCGGCTGGTAATGATACTAGTGTATCGGAGGATAAAATCCGAGCCTACCGTAACTTTGCCAATAAAGTTTGGAACGCTGCCCGCTTCATTAGTATAAAGAGCCCCAAGGTTAAAGAGATTAGTGAAGTTAAGCTAAACCCGGCAGATAAAAAGATGGTGGATGAATTTAAGAAGGTGGTTAAAAAAGTCACTGCCCATTTGGATCGCTATCAAATCGCTCTGGCCGGGGAGATCCTCTATCAGTATTTCTGGCACCGGTTTTGCGATGAATGTATCGAAGAGGCCAAGCCCCGGCTGGAGGATAGGGCTTTCTACGACTCCACCGCTGCAGCCCTTCATCACATCCTTAGGGATAGTCTTGTAATGCTGCACCCGTTTGTGCCGTTTGCTACTGAGGCAGCTTGGAGGGCAGTGTATGAGAGAGAGGGGCTACTCTTAGGGCAGAGGTGGCCCAAATAATCTCTTCGCTACTATTTTGCTTGTCCAAATACTTTTTTGCTACTTTGGCTTGTCAAAGTAGCGCAAATCGCCCGGCCGGTAGTCTCCTCGCTATTCATCAAGCAAAATTAGCTTTCTGCTAATGGTCGAAACTCGCCCTCCTCTGGAGGGCTCAAACATCTCCCCGCAGCGCTAATTTTACTAATTCATCACGCTTAGAGACTAAGGCCGGGATAAAATACGCCTCCAATGGCAGGATAGGGGAGGGGGGTTAGGGTTGGGTGAGGAAGACGGGTTGAGTAGAGGGTTTGGCGATCTTAATAAATCCGCCGGAGGGAAATTTGACTAATGCCCATGATGAAGTTTCAGCTACGATCTGTCCGTGGTAGTTGTTAATGTAATTGTCAAGCGCGTTGGGCGAATCCAAGGGATCATAGCTAAGTCGGTCCTGCAGCCAATCGATCTCTTCTCCCGTGATTTTATTGAAGCTGCGGAGGGTCTCTCCATCCGACATAATTACGATCACTTTGCTGGTCTCCTCGTACCAAGCGTATCCTCCTTGTTGGTAGGCTTGGGATAAAGCGGTCCCGGTGGGGGGGATAATGTCGCCGATAAAGGCCTGGTCTTGGGATGGGATTTGAGGGGCAACAGTCGTTGGTAGGAGAGAATATGGAGCGTACGGATTAGTCGATCGGCCGTTCGGCAGTCCATCGGCAAGATCGTAAGCGATAGACTCTAAGGTTTGGGGGATGCTGACCACCTCGGAGATAAAAGGAGTAGTTAAGGCGGCGGATTGATTGGCCTCCTGTTGCTCCAAAAATGCTAATAGGGCGTCGCTTTGGGTGGGGAGAAGCTCATCTTGAGAGTAGGCTCGGGACTGGACATCCTGTTGCAAATTAGGCAGAAGCTCGGCGAAGATAACACCCAGCACCAAGAAGACAATAGCTAGATGGTAGATTTTGGGCATACGAAAAGGAGGTTAAGCGGACAACCGTTTGCCCCTTTTCAACCTCCGGGTTTATTATACCGCAACTCTACTCCTCGGCCTTAGTGACCCTTTCGATCTCGTCTAAAGTAGTGGTGCCAGAGAGGACCTTCAGCAAACCGTCCTGCTTTAAGGTGATCATCCCGTTTTGGATAGCCAGTTTTTTGATCTCGCCAGTGGTGGTGCCTGCCAGCACCGCTTTAACGATATCTTCGTTGGGCCGAAGGATCTCAAAGATACCGAGGCGCCCTTTATAACCAGTCCCATGACATTGTGCGCATTGGGCGGCTTTTTGCAGATTGATACGTCTAATTGTTTTAGGTAGAACTGGTTTGGACACGGTGGGAGGCAGGTGGTCAAGCTCGGTCTGAATAGCGTCCCAAGTAGCTTGGTCGGGGACATACTCTTCGCTGCAGCTTGCGCAGACTCGGCGCACTAGACGCTGAGCGATGATAGCTAAGATAGATTCGATAAAGTAGGTAGGTTTAAGCCCCAGATCGGCCAAGCGGGGGATAGCCCCCGCGGCATCATTAGTATGCAAGGTTGATAGCACCAGATGACCAGTGAGAGATGCGTTGATAGCGATGTCAGCGGTGTCATGGTCGCGGATCTCTCCTACTAGAATTACGTCCGGGTCTTGGCGGAGGATGGATTTGAGGCCGGTTGCAAAAGTGTAGCCCTCCTCGGGATTAACCTGGCTTTGGGTAATACCAGCTAGACGATATTCAATAGGATCTTCAATGGTGATGATCTTTTTACCGGGTTCATTGATCTTGTCCAAGATGGCATACAAGGTGGTGGTCTTACCAGAGCCAGTTGGACCGGTGTTAAGGATAAGACCGTTGGGCTGTTTAATGATCCCCTCTATTACAGGGGCATTATGGGAGACTAATCCCAAAGCATCCAGGCTAATAAATTTGCCTTCTTGCGGCAGCAACCTTAAGACGGCTGACTCACCATAAGCAGTGGGCAGGATTGAAACCCTAATGTCATAGCGAACCGGGCCAACCCGCAGACTAAAGCGACCATCTTGAGCCGAATCAGTAATATTGAGCTTGAGCTGAGAGAGGATCTTAATCCTTGAGATCAGGCCCTTCAGGGATTCTTTGGGCAAGTCCGCCGTATTCTGCAGGACTCCGTCGATCCGAAATCGTAGGTGGATTTTTTCGGCGGTAGGTTCGATATGGATATCGGAGGCATCAGCGTAGGTGGCACCTGAGATGACTGTGTCAAATAGCTCACTGGTCGAAACTTTTAATGCACGGCTGTCCTGGCCACGCCAGGCAGCTATCGTTCCCCCGGCAGCTTGCTGCTGGGTCTCGCTTAAGCTAATCTCCTCTCCGGTCTGCTCTAATGGCGCGAATGTACCATAGATGGCGGTTAGATAGCGCATGCTGGAGTCGGATACCAGCACAGGAATAAAGCGGTAGTCATCTCTCCCCTCCAATTGCTCCAAGGCGGTTAGGGTAACAGGGTTATGGATATCACTGATCGCCAGGTACACGTTTTGTCCGGTTTTTTTGAAGGCAAAGACCTTACCGGTCTCAACCAGTTCCTTAGGAACAATCTCTACTACTCCCGCTTCGGGCTGATAGTTCATCAGGTTCAAATAGGGTAGAGACACCTTTTCGGCTAATCTCTTGGTCTGCTCCTCTTCCTGCCGGCGATTAATATCGCCCACGATCTTTTCGATCGGGATAGTATTCTCCTGCGCCAGTTCGAGCTGGTGCTGGGCCAGATCCTTATCGGGGAGTCCACTGAATTGTGAGTTAAGATTGCTCATAGGTTTAGTTTAGCGGTCAACGATCACTAAGCAAATCTTGTCGATGACAAATCCTTCGGGGATAGTGAAGCGGCCAACATTGTTGGTAGTCCCAGTACTCCATCGCCAGTATCCCGGTTGGATGTTGGCGCTAAAGCTGATCTCGAGCGAGCTGGCCCCCCGGAGCTCCTGGGGACTAAGTAGATAACCTCCAAACCAGTCATCAGGCAAGTTAATCTCCCCACTTCCTAACTTAAGCTTGGAGGTGCCCGCTTGGTAGTTGATCCCAATACCCAAGATGTCAGAGATCTTAATCGGTTGAGTTAACTTGCTGGTATCTCCCAGTTGAGCGTGGATCATAAAGTCGATCTGCTCCCCGGGAGAGGCGATGGTGTAGCGGTCCCACTGGCTCTCTCCGCGGCTGACATTACGCACATACTTATAGGTGTATTGGCTTTTCAGTAAGTCTGGTAAGGACCCTTCAGTGGGGGGGAGCGTACCGCCACCCTCGGGAGTGGTATCTTCCGACTGCCAGGCCCACTCGGTATCGTTAAAAGGCTCCTCCTCTCCACCGGTCGTTTTATGCCGCTTCTCAATGACCGCCGATTTAACCACAGGCGGCTTTAAGGGCACTAGGATATAAGCGGTGTTTTTGGTGCTATAAGAGTCGCCGGGGGTCAATTGGGCCCATAGCACAATATTGAGAGTCCAAGTTTGCCCAGCGGGGACAGTTAGGCGGAAACCATCCTCCTCAAGCCACTGATACCACTCGATCGAATAGGGCACAGGAGTGTCTGGTGCATCTTCCTCCAGAATCCAGGTTGGCCGGCCAACGATTGCTGGATGACCGCTGCCGTTAATACTGTACTGAGCGGGGTTAGCTACAGAGTAGGCGAGCATATCGCCCAATATATCACCCACCAAAACCGTTTTAGCTATTGCAAAATGATTAGTAACCTTTAAATGGACAAGGAACTTAACGTAGTCCCCATTGTTGGCCACTATGCCATTGCGCCAGTGCGGTCCACTAGCATCAGCATCGCTTAAGTCATCATTAATATTACAAGCAGTGCTGGGGTTGCCTTGCTCGTCCCCACAGACCTTTTTAGCAGACTCTTCGATGACCACTCCCTGGGTAAGGACATCACTGCCGGATGTAAGATTGTCGCTGTAATAGTCATCTTCTGTTACCAGTCCCGATTCGGGGAAGGTAGAGGGATCATTCTCGTCAAACCCCGGACCATAATAAGAGCTGTGGTAGAGGGCATCGACTTCCTCGCTCGATGACCGGTTGAGATATTTATCTTCAATTGAAGTGGTCTCTCGTTGGTAGAAGTAGATAATCGAAGCCATCGCCGCGACTGTGAAGATGCTGGCGATGATAAGGACGGCAACGGGGGACAGATTTCTCATCGCGCCCCCTTTACTCTATCTTACTAAGGCTAGCTAACTGGGCGAGCTGCTCGGGATCGGAGGTGGCGATCTTATCTTCAATGTAACTGGCCACTACTTTGATAGCAGCGTGGTTGGTGCCCGCAAAGAACAGGCCTTCACCAACCGCCGATTCCAGCAGTAAGAACTTCTCTCCTTCGGTTAAATTGAAAGTGTCGGCCACGATATCGATCGAAGCGGGGGACTGCCTAAATAGAAGCTGCAAAGAGGAATTTGATACCACCGCCTTGCCGTAGTCGGAATTGAGGAAGTCCTCCACATCTTGGGTGATGGTGGTTAAACCCAGCCAGTATTTGCGTGCCCGCTTGGCAATGCTGTAGAGGAATTTGGCTGAGTCCTCATACTGCATCATTACCCAGGACTCGTCGATAATGAGCAGGCGCTTTCTTTTTTCAAATCGGATTTTATTCCAAATGTAGTTTAGAACGATATACATAGCGATCGGCCGCAAGCTCTCTTCTAGGTCGCGGATATTAAATACCACCAGCCCCCGATCCAACCCAAAGTTAGTAGGCTTGTTGAAGATACCAGAGAAGGTACCAGAAACATATTTCTCCAAGCGCTGGGCTAGGCTTTTGGCCCCCTCTATATTGGAGAGAACTTGGGATAGGTCCTGCATCGTGGGTGCCGGGTTCTTCTGGCTGGCAACGTTCTCAGTGATGTCTCTTAGGGCATAGGCCTCCCGGATGGCCTGATCCATTAAGGCGTCCTCCTCGGGAGTGAGCTGGCCTAACATCAGATTCATTAATCCCAACAGCGCGATGATGGCCGAACGCAGATTTGTTTCGCCGTCAGTCTCTGGCCCTAGGGTGGGTAGGTCAAAGGGGTTGATCCTTTTATCGGAGTTTAGGCTTATGGGCAAATAACTTCCGCCTACTGCTTTAGCCAGCGTGTGGTACTCATCTTCAGGGTCGATGACGATAACATCTACCCCCTGCATCATGCTTCTTAGGATCTCTAATTTGACGGCGTAGCTCTTACCGGCCCCGGATTTGGCAAAGACCACCATGTTAGCGTTCTCCAACTTGAACCGGTCAAACAAGATCAAGCTGTTGTTGTGGCGATTGATGCCGTAGAGCACCCCCTCATTGGTGGTCAGATCAGGCGAGACAAAGGGAAAGGTAGTTGAAAGCGATGAGCTGGTCATATTTCTAACTATCTTTAGCTCGTCATCCCCCAAGGGCAGAGTAGAGTTAAAGCCAGCCTGCATCTGCATGAGGGCTTGTTTGGTGTAAACTAGCTGTCCGCCCAGTGCAGTTTCGATCCGGTCAGTGGCGGCATCCAGATCCTCCATATTTTTGGCGTAGATAGTGAAATACAGAGCATAGTGGAAGAATTTTTCCAGGCCCCGCTGCAGACCGTCGCGCAATTCCTCCGCATCTTGGTAGGCGATCTCCAGTTCGGGATCGCGGATGGCGCCCCTCTCAGCGTTTAAGCGCAAGCTGGATTCCATCTCAGTAACCTTGCGGCGCAGTAGCTTCATAATGTTAGTGCTGTCTACGGGGTAGATATGCATGGAGATGTCAAAGCTAGTGTCGAAATTGATGATCGGGGTTAACCAGTTAGTATCGATGTATTGGGGGTAGGTCAGCACAAACAAAGTGCGGACATAGCGATCATTAAGCTGCAGGTGACTAGCGCTTAGGGCTAAAGCGGCGGGGGCGATCAGGTCTCGAACGGAGAACAGCCCCTCTTCGAAAGTTTTGCGGGCTTGCTCTTCCGCTGCCTCTTCGGTTGTCTTTTTTTTCTTTCTAAACCAAGCCATTTTAGGTAAGCTTTTCTTTAGCTAAGGCGGTAATAACGTCGGCATCAACATTGCTAACGTTAAATAGTTTCTGCCGTCTGGCTATGTCGGGATTGTAGGTGGTGTAGAGTAGGTCGATTAGCTCCTCAGTTTTTAGAAGCACGCTATCTAAACCCATCGGGGCAAGGCCATTGGCGACCAGATTGGCCCGGCGGAGGAGTTCGTCTTTAGCTTCTCTGAACTTGCCAGTAGGCGTAATGGATCTTTTGCTGAAGAGGCGCGCGAAAAATCCTGCCTGCACCTGCAGTTGCGGATGATAGGAGACCACCACATAGAAATTTTTGCTCATGATGTTGGCTAGACCCAGGAGCTCTTTAACGAAAGTAATGTATTCTTTGGTCTGCAGCTGCAGCAGCTCGTTGGGCTGCGATCTGCCGGAGGCCTCTAAACGACCCAGGTATTCGTCTAAATCTAGGGTGCGGGATTGGGCCACGATCTGAATGGGGAAGCCCAGGGAGTTTAAGAAGTTTTGGTAGGAGTTTAAGAGCGCAGTCTGCTCATCGGGCGATTTGAGGTTAAAATTGATAGAGTTGACCATTAAAACTGCCACCAGACTGCCGTCTTTCATAGCAACTACCCCTTCTTTGATGGCTTTGAAGGGGAGATATTTTTGAGTGCTGATTGGTGGTTTTTGTTTTTTAGCCATAGTTTTTAGATGTCAGTTTCTGCCAAGATGTCTTCTACTGCCGGGTTGCTTTCGGTTGCCTCCGGTTGGATTTTTTTGAGCTCGAGTGTATTTATTTCGTGTTCGTCGACAGTTTCGCCTGTGTCCATTTTACCACCCGTGTCTAAGATGCGTGCTAACTTTTCTAGTTGTCCCTGGTTGGCCTCGCTAGTTTTGGGCGGAGATTTTTTGGGAGCAGCCGTATCGCGTAGCTTAAGAGGCCCTACGGTGCTTAGGTTCTCCCGGTTCCAGAACATTCTTTTCGGAGAGAGAAAATAGAGGAGGGTATTCCCTAAAAAGATAATGAACGGCCGGCCGTTAATTTGTAAGAAAGCTAAGGCGGCGGCCAGCCCCATCAGCAGAAAAGCGATCAGTAAAAATTCGATGAAAAATAGGTACCCCTGTGTGTAATATTGGTAGGCGATGAATGCCAAGGCGGCTCCGCCCAAGAGGTATAAAAATTGTTTAAGGGTGAGCGGGCCAACCAGCTTATCTTCTTTGTCGATGTTTTGGGGGATCTTTATGGCCATAGCTTTAGATTACCGTTAAGTCTCCCTGCCTTGGGCGGTAAAATCTCGAATCAATCGAATCTCTTCCAATGCTCTATCTGTCGGTAAGCTACTGATCTCGGAGGTGTAGATAGGATCAACAAATCTGGCCTGTTCAGCAAAGAACTTGCTGACCTGCTGTCGCGTGGCCTCGTCCAGATCGCTAAGTGAACGGGCGCTCTCTCCAGCCGTAGCTCT
>META01000003.1:149777-151629 GCA_001772255.1 candidate division Kazan bacterium RBG_13_50_9
ATAGGTAGCAGCGGCTTGGCTGTTTAGCTCCTGAGTAATTTGGGCCTGGAAAGGCTGGACTGAAACGGTCAGATCACCCCCCTCGGCTCGGAAGCCTTCAGCTCGCTGGTTGATAGTACCGGTTATCTGGGCCCCAAAATGTTCGCGCCTACCTCCCGGTTGAATATCAGTAAGCTGGGCTTTCTGGACCCGCTCGATGTCGTCCATCTCCTTTTGCAATCCTTTAACTTTCTGGATTAGCTGAGCCATGGTGAGCTGCTGACTTTTAGCCGCTTTTTCTAAGGCGCGGAGGGCGGTAACCATGAGAGGGTGTTGGCTAAGCTGGGCCGCCTCGCTGGAGATCTTGGGGCTTAAGCCCATATTTTGCATTTCGGAGATAGCCCCTGTAGCTTTCTTTGGATCTTTGGCTATCTCCTGGAGCTTCGCGAGAAGGGCGTCCATTTTATCTCCCGCTTCGGTTTCCATGTTGGCAATCAGTTCGGTATCCTGATCACCGAGATTTATGACGGCCTCTTGTTGTTGACTCTCCATATGGGCTAAGGCAATACTAAACTCTTCCTGGGCGTTAGCCAGGTTTGTATCAGAGCCCTTGGTGCCGCCAACGTAGTCGCCGCCAACAGTTCCGTACTCTCCAGTACCTTTTTCTGGTGGCGGCATCCATTCTGATTTTCTGAGGCCGCTTAGCCCAACCAGGTCTTGGATCGCTTCCGTGCGCAGCAGCTCTCGTGCCGCTCGACCGTCTGCCGTGTTTTGCCGGCTGATAACTCTTAAAACATTTAGTTTATCTATGGTCTTGCCGTAGTCTATTTTTGCCGGATCTTTTTGGACTGTTGCATAGTATGACATAAGATCTTCCTTCAACTCGGGAACGGGCGTGAGCAAGTCTCGAGACAACTCTTTGACGCCCTGGCTAGCGGCGTATCCCAAACTTTTGCGCTCTTCTTTGAGATGGAAGGCGTTATGAGCAACATTGGCGTTTTGTTTCATGAGATCATTTTTTTCCGAGGGGGAGAGCTCATCCCAGGTAATGTTGGGATCTTTCCGGTGATCACGAGCAGTCTGATCGAGAACCTTTTGGTACCCGCTGATCTTGTCGCGTCTGGCACGCATTTCAGCTCGACGCATCTCCTTAGCATGTTCAACTTTGGATCGGCCCATTTCGCTATGGGGGTTAACGATTTTTGATAGGAGGTTAGGTACCCAGTTGCGCCACTGTGGTTGAAAGGTTGGCTGTCCCTGCTTGTCTCTGGTTTGAACCCAGAGGCCGCCTCCACGCTGGGCACGGCGCCATCCTTCGAAAGCTTGGCCAGTTTTACTACTCATAGCCGCATGCCAAATGTCGCGGCCGCGCCGGCCGATTTGCCGACCAAGCATATTCTTCCCGGTAACTGTATCGGCAGCGCTCTTGAATACTTTTTGGCCAGCGCCAGTCATCTTTTGGGGGGTCTCTACCATGCCGCTGATCGGGCCGCCGATCTTGAGCATCTTTCCGGCAGTCCCAGCTAGGTACATCACCACCAACCCGGCGATTAAGGTTAGCCCTTTGTAGCTGGAGAAGAGGGCCTTTATGGAAGTGAAGTTGCTAGTCAACGAGTTTTTGAGTTCATCTGGATCACCGATCTGCTTGAGTAGGGCTACCGATAGGGCCAAAAGCACGATGGTTAAGGGCAATACGATGATCCATTTGATCACTGTCTCCCACCAGTTGGCCGCCAATTTTTGAGTGGTGGGGAGTAGGCTTAAAGCAAAGGATACCGGGGCGACAATCGCCATCACAAACAACCAGAACATCCTTTCGATAAGGATGGCCGCCAGCTTAACGACGATCCATAGGATCATAATTAGCAGCACC
>META01000003.1:151663-175017 GCA_001772255.1 candidate division Kazan bacterium RBG_13_50_9
TAACATCGTAGCGCACCTCCAAAAGATTCTCTAAGTAACTCAATATGTCGACCTTGGTGACGCCGATAATATTAAATACTCCGTAAGCGCTTGAGGTTAGGATGTCGCCAACGGCGAGTAAAGCTTTAACGATGACCAAGCTAAGATTAGCCAACACCACTGCGGTGATGAGCCCACCTAAGACCTTTTTTATATTGTAAGTTCCGGTGTTGAGCCGCAGGATGATAGCGATAGAGGCAATTATTAGCGCCAAAAGGAAGAAGCCATTAGCTACCATTAGGGAGGCCTGCCAAACCGTATCTAGGATCTGCCCGCCAGTCAGTAGATAGTTAGGATCATCCAACAGCACTTTAAGAATACCCCACAGAAGAGGCATAATGATGTCTGCTATTACCCCGACTAGCAGGCCTACCAGATTGACAATCATGGTAAGTAGGCCGGTTGCCAACATCTCCAAAATTCCGGCAGCGTGGCCCGGTACGGGGATAAGCAGCAGCCCTACGAAAGGAATGCCCAGCAGCAGAAGCTTTAATAGGGTTTGTTTTGGTTTTTGCATAGTCAGCCAAGATAGTTATTGACTATTAATTTATTATATCAGATAAATCCGTTTTCGTCAAGGCTTATAAAGGATATCGATTTCCTTATCATAGGGGGTTTTAATCCTTTACAAATCAGTAAATATATGATATAATGAGATAATATAGTATACTTAAGCTAGCGATCTTTTTAATGCTAAATACTAAGACTAA
This sequence comes from candidate division Kazan bacterium RBG_13_50_9, assembly GCA_001772255.1. Classification (GTDB taxonomy): domain Bacteria; phylum Patescibacteriota; class Kazan-3B-28; order Kazan-3B-28; family UBA10110; genus RBG-13-50-9. Next base: position 152,413 of record META01000003.1, read on the forward strand.
AGGAAATGGCTGAAGAGCCGATGGAGACAGAGCGAAGGACCAATGAGGGGAGCGGCATTGATCTGCCGGAGGATTTGCGAGTTCCCGTAGGTGGAGGCAAGGCCGATGTCCCGCCGGCGTTATCTAATAGTAAGCATGGCAATCTGGCTGGCGGATTCCGCCCTAGGCGGCCAGTTTTGGTTTGGCCATGGGCGATCTTGGGAGTAGTGGTCGTGGCGCTTTTAGCCGTGACCATCTATTTGATTTTGGGTCGGCTCAACTTTAACCGAGGGTCAATTCAGTTTGCCTTTGAGCCGCCCGGCGTGGACGTCGTAATCGATGGGGAGCTTAGCAAGCGCTCGGTCAGCTCTCTCACCGTTAAGCTCAAAGCCGGGTTGCACATCTTGCAGGCCACTAAGAGTGGGTATCTGGATTTTGAAAGAGAGTTTAACTTGGCTGCCGGGGAGCGCGCCGCTATGAATGTGGTGATGGAGCCTGTTCCGGAAGTTACGGTGGTGGCGGAAGGAGAGATGAGATTTGTGGGCGTAGTGCGGAGCGGTCAAAGGGTCGTATATATGATGCCCGACGGCCAGTTTACCGCGGTCACGGCTGCTGTTCCCGAGCCGGAGGCCCAGTTGTTCGAAGGCAGCTTCGCCGAAGCGCAGGATGTAGTCTGGTCGCCGGGTGAGCCAGCGGCCATCGTGAAGCTGTTAGGAAAACCAACGCTTAAGAATATGTATGATAACCGGGGGGTCAGGGGGCGCTTTATCCCACCGGGAGAGAGGCCAGCACAGGGTCTGCCCCGCGATAACGGGATTAGCACCTGGCTCTTTGATGATGCGCGCCGCACGGCTAGTGGATGGCAGCCGGTGCTTTTGAATGAAAGTGTACGGGATGTGGCCTTTGCTCCTGATGGGGGCCGGGTCGTCTACTTTTATGAGACTGCCGACGGGGAAAAATCTTTGGTAGTGGCTCATCCCGATGGCAGCGAGTGGGAACGGTTGATTACTCACATTGATGCAATTGACCCCCAGCTTACTTGGCTCAATGATGATAGATACGTGTTGCTACTAGACGATGGTAATCTGCCCGATCGGCTGTTTGATGTGATCAGCAAAGAGTTTATCGAGATTATGCCCGACAGATTACGCCAGACGACGGTTACCAGCTCGCCGGATGGGAGCCGCATATTGTACTGGATTGCCACGGAAGGGGGCCTAAGATTAGGAGTTTGGAATTTAATCAGCGGCACGCAGGAGCAAGCGCTTGATGAACCTATCCGGGCATTTGTTTGGCAGACCGATAGTCGCATCGTAGCAGTCAAGGAGGATAATAGTTTATGGTATTGGGAGCTTACAGGAGAAGAGCGGCCAGTGCAATTTGTTAGTTCTGTGGGAGTGCTGACCCCCCAGCGCTTGCTCTACTCCTTGTTATCGCGCGAACTATTCATTGTGGAGGATAGTAGGATCACTAAACTTAAGACATAAAAATAAAAATCGGCTATGGCGGACGAACCGCAACAATGGGAATTTGGCTCTCCCTTTGATGAAGAGGGTGGTGCTTATGGTGGGTCTGAAGCAGAGCGGCGTAAGAAAGAAGAGGAGAAAAAGAAGAGCCCGGCCGAACAAGCGAAAGAAAAGGCGGAGCAGATAAAAAAGGCGCAGAAGCGCTTGAAACAGCTTAAGGAAGCGCCTAAAAAGGTCAGAGAAGCAGCCCGCCGGGCTAATAAAGAGGCTGCTAAGCAGGTTCAAGAGATTCCTAAACGCGCTCGTGAGGCAGCGCAGGTAGCTAAGGAGGGAGCCCGGGCGGCGGGTCAGGCTGGCCGGGTGGCGGCACAAGCCGCCGCTAGATCAGCCCGGATTGCCAGCCAAGTAGCTATCAGGGCGGCGCAGGTCGCGGCCAAGGTGGCGATCGAAACTGCTAAGGTCGCGGCCAAGGTTGCGGCTCAATTGGCGAAGTTTTTAGCCAATCCGTACGTTCTGGCGGCCGTCATCCTTATCATTATCCTCATCTTTATTATTAATATCTTCCTTAGCGCTATTAATGGGGTCAGCAGCCTAGCCGGAGGCTCGATTTTCGTGCCGGCGAACTACAATAACCCTCTCCACCGCCAGATCGTCAGCAATTTGGAAGAGCGGATGCAAGGGTGTGACCCCCGGCTAGTGGTGTATGAGGGCGGGGTTGAGGATCTGAAGTGGCAATATAACTCGGAGGCTCAGAGATACTCTCATCAACTAGATATCAGGGTCCTAGCAACGTTGGATTATTTAACCGATGATAAGCGGGGCCACCGCATTCGGATTGATCTGCTTAAGACCGGCGCCCCGACCTTATTACGCGAAAGTTTTGTGCGGAAGCTCACTGATCCCACTGACATTGAGGGGCAAGAGCAAGAGACCAAAGAGACCTTGTCTGCTTTTAACACGGGTCAAGCGATAGCGATAGCCGAGATTGATCGTAGTTCAGTGTTGCCGCCAACAGATATGGCTTGCGGCATTCCGGTGCCCCCTCCGATACAGGTTAACTGGCAGGAGACCGTTATGGAACGAGCAGTTCGTCCTCTGTGGGAAGAGCTGGCGTTTGATGTAGGATTTTTAGATAAGAACACCCCTATCTATAAAGGAGTGATCGAGCGGGGAGATAGGGAAGCTATCTTAAGGGTAGCCAAGGCCTACCTAGCTAGCTTAGAAGCGGAATCGTACGATCTATATAAAGAGACCTTCCGTAAAATTCCCCGCGTTTATGCGCTAATAAAAAGGGCGATGGGCATAGTAGGGAGCGGGGAGGCCTTTGATCCTAGAACGTCAATGTATCTGAGCCAGGCCACGGGCAGCTTTAATCTTCTCAACGATGCAGTAAAGGGGATGGGGGAGGGAGCTTCGGAGGAAGCAATCGCCAATGCCATCACTAGCATCGGGGAACTGGCCGATAGGATCCGTGAGGGGGCCGGATGGGTATATAAGGCTACTCAAGTAGCTAACATGGTAAATTGGGATGCCCCTCGGAAGGATGGCAATACCAAATGGCAGAAGGCTTATGAAGCGAGGGTAAAGATCCGGCAGGTAGTTAAAGAGTTGCTGGAGATGCCCCGGGAGATGGCTATAAGCAGCCAGGGGCTGGCCAGCGGGTTTGATAAAAGCTTAGTGGTCAAGCAGATTATTACCTTCTCTCCCGAGGACGATCTGGATAACGGCAGGGCCAAAGAGGATGTTTTCCCCTGGGGGATAATTGGGGTGGATATTGGTGGTGTAGAGATCGCTCTCAAGGGGGAGGAGGTAGGTGACGGCAAAGTGGACTATGCGGACGATCACTTTAGCCATGCCCCGATCGATAATGGCGTGTTCAGTAAAAATGGCACCAACTATGTCTATGCGATACTGGATCCGGATGATCCATGGTGGAAGAAAGCAGGGAGCTTTATGTTTAGGTTCCTTAATCCGGTGGGGCAAACAATTTCCCAAATTGATAAGATGCACGATCTGATGGTCGGTGGATGCATCGCCAATAGTAATGAGACCTGCAAGAAGGTCAGCTATAAGGACTTTCTACATGTAGCCTTCTAATTCTTTTGTGGGCAATCACCGCAAGGTATAATATATAAGTCCCACATTAAAAAATTGCTTAGTTCTATTGGTGAGGTACCCAAGTGGCTGAAGGGGCTGGTTTGCTAAACCGGTAGGGGGGAGAAATCCCCCGCGAGGGTTCGAATCCCTCCCTCACCGCCACGTCGCAGCGGACTATGCTCCGTTGCTCTGCTGGCCGCAGAGCTTATCGCCGCTCCGTCGCTGCTCCTTGAATCCCGCCCCAATTTTGATACGTTTCCAAAAGGAGGTGTGGCCGAGCGGTTTATGGCGCCAGTCTTGAAAACTGGTTGGGGCTTTGGGCCCCTCACAGGTTCGAATCCTGTCACCTCCGCCAGATAGTAATAGTGGGGTTCGATCCGCCAGCTGGCGGACCACTCTCTCCGCCATAGGGGATTTATTTAATACGTAGTAATTTATAGGTATGAACGATAAGCCGGTAGGCAAGATGCCCGATGTCAGTCCCATTGAATGGGAAGCGGCTGAGTTTGAGACCCATCAGCGTGGGGCAATCTGGTATGTGGCAGCAGCGATCATCCTGATCTTGGCCTTGGTCCTGACCCTCTACCTTAGGCACTGGATCTTAAGTGCAGTGGTGGTGATGGTAGGCGTCATCCTATACTTATCTAGCAGTATCAGGCCCCGAAAGCTCAGATACCGGATCGATGCCTCTGGGATTGCGGTGGGGGGCAAGGCCTTTGGCTTTGACCAGCTGAAAGCTTTTTGGTTTGTTGAGACCCCTACAGGCACCACTCTTAATTTAATATCCACGCTACGCTTGATGCCAGTTATCTCCATTCGGATCGAAGGGACGACTAAAGAGAAGATACGTGCTGTCCTAGCTCAGGTCTTACCAGAGTCACGCAATAAGGGAGAGGACTGGATTGACAGAATTAATAGATTGCTTAGAGTGTAGAGATAATAACCGGTGCCCGTAGCTCAGTGGATTAGAGCGTCTGGCTACGGACCAGAAGGTCGGGGGTTCGAATCCTCCCGGGCACGCCAGATAGAAGATAATTTAAAACCCCCTTTTTAAAAGGGGGTTTTAAATTCAAGTGAAGGATACCAGTTAGGCCCCAATAGCCACTACCACGGCGCGGGCAATCAGGGATGCCAAGCCGATAATAGCCAAGCCGATAATAGCGTTGATGATGATCTTCTTGCCGGACTCGGCGCCTTTCTCTCCGCCGGTGATGTACATGATGCCGCCGTAGATAAGCCACAAGACGGCAATAGCGCCAGCTATACCCAAGATCCAGTTACCGATGTCGACGATAATATCTTTGATGTTGCCGCTGGACTGGCCCACCGATGGGGGACTGACCTGGGCTAACACTGCCTCCACCTGACTAAACATAGTGACAGCGGTGGCAACCAAGGCAGTGCTGATGGTTTGGAGCTTCCTCATATGCACCTCGCTACTTATTTATATTGCTATCAGTGTATATTATACCCAATTGTTAGGGAAACTAAAACTATACTAGTGGATTTGAGCTTCTAGTGCAGTAGTAGTCCGCTGCCTCCTAGGAGCAGACTAATAATGATGGTTGCCAGCATGACGATGGCCGCACCGATGATAGCGGCCAGGATGATCTTCTTGCCGTTCTCGGCATTGCCTTGTAGATAGACAAGGCCACCGTAGATTATCATCAAGACAAAAAGCGCCCCGATGATCGGTGGGACCCAGCCCATTATCCCTGTGAATCCAGAGGTGAGAGAGTCAATTAACGCTTGAACCTCAGGTGGCATATTACAAAAGCCCTAGATTAGGTTATTGATGTCGCGTACCGCGGTATTAATAGCGGTGCTGGGATCAACATCATAGTGCAGCACGCTATCGACCATCCGCTCGAAGATAGCTTCTATCTCCGGAGTGTTCTGCCGGTACCAAGACCGGCTGTAATCGATCTGTTGGGCTATCGGACCGTAGTATTGGCGGGAGACGTAGGACTCGCGCTTCTCTTTTAGGGCGGGCACGTGCTTGGCGGCCCGGGTATATTTGTCGATGTTGCGGCGCTGAGCGACAAAATTAATGAAATCCCATGCCTCATTGGGATATTTGGAATTTTTTGATACGGTCTCACCCCAATAGTTAGCAATGACGGTGGGATTCTCTAGGCGAAGTTGTGGCAGTGGAGCCGTTTCAAATCTGAGCCCGGGAGCGAACTTCTTAATGTCTTCAACATGATAAGAGTAACCAATAAACATAGCGGCCTTTTCGTCCATGAAGGCTTGGATATCGATGGGGAACTGGCGTGACCCATCGCGGTTCTTTGCATCAGTGTAGGTGTAAGTTGATGAGCTCGGATTAGCAAAGCTAGTGTAGAAGCTTAGCGCTTCTTTGCCGGAGAAGTAGGGCGGATTGGAATCGGGGGCCGGCAGATCAAAGGTGGCTTTGGCGTGATCAGCAGTAGTCATCTCTCCGCCATACTGCATAATAAGGGTGGCCAAGATCTCTGCAAAACGAGGGATACCGTCGGCTACGCCCAAAGGCAGAGCCGATTGGATGATAGTATCATTAGGTCCGTACTTGGTTAGTTTGGGGATCAGGTCGACTACTTCTTGCCAGGTGCGGGGCGGCTTGCGGATCCGAAGATCGTCGAAGATGCGGGTATTGTAGAACAGCATCAAGTTATCGACATAGTAGGGGATAGCATAAATCTTATTGCTGTCAATGAAGTCCTCTACTGCCACTTGGGGAAAGTTTTGGGCATATTGATCCGGCTCCATTAAAGCGCTGGGCATTGGGGCGATCTGATTCTTGTGGTAAGGGAGCCAATCGCTGTGAATCATGAACATATCCGGCCCGGCCCCGTCGGCGATCTGTTTGATCAAATCTTTTTGGTAGTCATAGATCGTTTCCTCGGGCTTAAGGTTCACCTTGCGGACGATAATGCTCACGTTAGGATGCTCGTCCTGGTACTCCTGGATGATCTCATCTAGAACGTCATCCTCATCCCATAGCCGATCGTATTGCAGCACCACCTCTTGCTTAGTCTCAAATTCGATCTTATCTCCACTGTCGCTGCGGCGTCCGCAGCTAGCTGCACCCAAGATGACAGCGATGGCTAGCCCTAGGGCCGTGTATCTGGCCAAGTTCTTCATAAGCTCTCTTTAGTAAATCTTTTTAACTCTTTTTTTAGTGCTGGCTGCTCGACACTATAGGCCAGCAGAGCCCGGAAATAGTTTGTAGGATCACCTGTAGTATACCACTGGCCGCCTTGGATCTTATGCACCACTATGGCTGATTCCTTCAAGATAATGTTGAAAGCATCGGTGAGACAGATCTCGCCGAGGTGGTTAGTGGTAAGCTTTCTAAGCACCGGAAATATAGCGGGGGTCAGCAGGTACCGCCCCAGAATGGCTAGGCGAGAGTGGGTCTGTCGGCGCTTGGGTTTCTCGATGATCCTTTTGATGCGGTTAGTCTTAGAGAAGGTTTCGATTATCCCATAACGGTGAGTTTCAGATTGGGGAACCTCCTCTGCGCCGATGATGGGGCATTTATGGCGAGAGTATTCAGTAATGAGTTGCCGGCAGAACGGCACCCGCGATTTAACCAGATCATCGCCAAAGGCCAAGATGAATGGCCCGTGGCTGGCTAGCCTCTCTACGGAGCGCAGGCAAGCCCCCGTACCGTAGAACTTATCCATATCCGGCTGGATGACATATTTGAATCTTGCCAACTTTGAAAGCTGCTTAATCTCCTTAAGTTGCCCGGTCTTACCTTTAATCGTAAGATGCCTCTCCAGCTCGGGGGAGCGGCCAAAATGTTGCTCTAGAATAGATTTTTGGGTAGAGTTAGTGACAAAGACGATGTCTTTGATGCCAGATTGGATCATCTCCTCAACAATATATTGGGCGATCGGCCGATCAATGATCGGCAGCATCTCTTTGGGGATGGCCTTAGTGGCCGGGAGAAACCGGGTCCCGAAACCTGCAATGGCGATAACCCCAGTAGTTACTTTTTTCATCTGACTTTGATAATACGGGTAATGGGCTTGTGAATAATCGGTAGGGTGATCGTCAGGATGCCATCGGTGAGCGAGGCGCGAGCACCGGCCGGATCAACGGGGATGGGCAGACGCACTTCTCTAGCGATGGGCCCCCAATGGCATTCACGGAGATAGTAGTTATCTACTTTGGTTTTGTCGATCATGGCGCTTTTGTGGATGAAAAGGGTATCATTATTGACGGTAATGTTGACCTCATCTGGGGTAACGCCAACCACGGGCGCCCTGATGATTAGCTGCTTGCCTTTCCTGGCAATGTCGACCGGCAGTTCCAGCTCATCTTCATCTGAATCCTGGCTGTAGTCGGTAACATCGTCTGGGTCAGCAAAATTGTGCCCGGAGATAGTTTGAGTAGAGATGCGAATCTCTTTGCCCATGCCTTACTATTATATATGAGCCCAGCGGCTTTGGTAATTTAGTATAATGTTTATACTGCTATCTACCGAAAAGAAATGTTAAAGCAAATAGCCGTCTCTACCCTTATCGGGATTGTTTGGTTGTGCCTGGCCGCTGGCGGGGTGGCGCAGCCTGTTTTTGGGGCAGAGGCCTACTTGGCTAAGTGGGTAGCTCAGTCCGATACGGTATCGCTCAAGGCCGGTGAGCGGGCCTCGGTTTGGGTAGAGATCCAAAACACGGGTACAGCAACCTGGGCTAATAGTGGAGACAGCGCGGTCAAGGTCGGTACGGTCAGAAGGCGGGATCGCAGTAGTGCCCTCTACAGCATCTCTTGGTTGAGTAATAATCGGGCAGCATCGGCTGTGGCGGCACAAGTTGCTCCTGGCGAGATTGGCCGGTTTGTTTTTGATGTTACCTCCAGTTTGAGCGCTGGCCAGCACCGGGAGTATTTTGGTTTAGTGGCCGAGGGTGTCAGTTGGTTCACCAACTTTGAGTTTTATATGGATGTGATGGTCTTACCGACTACTTTTGCTGGCGAGATGGTCTCGAGCCTACCTGCCGTCAAGCTCAAAAGCGGGGAGACTTACAGGCTCACTTTGCAGGTCAAAAACAAGAGCGACGTGGCTTGGCAATGTAGTGGTCCCAATGCTGTTAAGGTGGGCACGGCAGGTCCCTTGGATCGGGCAAGCGTGTTTTTTGACCCCAGCTGGACAGGTCGCAACCGGGTTGCCGCCTTAGCTACGGATGTGCCAGTGGGGGGGGTAGCAGAATTCAGTATTACTCTGGCAGCTCCCGCTCGGGTGGGGCAGTATACCGAGAAGTTTGCCATAGTAGCAGAGCAGTTGGCATGGATAAAAGATACAACTTTTAGCATTGGGATCACGGTTGAGCCGGCTATCTATGCCGCAGCTTTTGTGCGTAAGTCGGATGATCTGGTGCTAGCTCCGGGAGAAGAGGGAACTCTGTGGGTGGAACTTAGAAATGAGGGTAACACTATTTGGCAGAGCAGTGGGGAGAGGACTGCGCGCTTGGGCACCGCTCACCCTTTAGATAGGTCAAGTGATTTTTACCATAGCTCATGGCTGGGCTCTAACCGAGCAGCGGTGGTGGAGCAAGATACCCCGCCGGGGGCGGTAGGCCGGTTCACTATTGTGGTTAGAGCGCCGGAGAAGATTGCCAGCTATAGTGAGTCATTCAGGCCGGTGGTGGAATATGTTACTTGGATGAAGGATCTGGGTATTGCTTGGAATATCACTGTCAGCGAGGAGCTGGTTTTAGTGCGTCCTATCCGGGTGGGCTTAAGTGCTGCGACCAGCAACATCACAGTTGGTAGCACGGGGGGCTTAGTCATCCGCCAGGGGGACGGCAAAGCGCTGGTAGCCAAAGCCACCGGGGGGTATCCAGCGGTTGTTACATCTCAGAATGGGGGATATACGATTAATTTAGCAGGTACCAACTATACGGTTGGTGACTATCTTCGTTTTATCCCGCTTAAGAGTTCGATCCTGTCGGTCGGCAACGATCAAGTCGGCAATGCCTATAATCAGTTCAGGGGGATTATAACTATCCGTCGCTCAGCGTGGAGTGGGCGGGTTTGGATGGTGAATGAACTGGAGCTGGAAGACTACCTAAAGGGCATCGCCGAGGTACCAGAAAGCTGGCCCATGGAGGCCCGGAAGGCGCAGGTGGTGGCAGCTCGCACCTTTGCCCTGCGCCGCATTAGTGAGCCGCGTGCTGATATCTTTGATATCTATGATGACACCCGGGACCAAGTGTACTACGGCTATAACTACGAGACTGGGAAACCGGGAATCACCACGGCGGTAGAGACTACCCGGGGGATGGCAGTGCTCTACGGCGGGCGACCTGCTTTAACTTATTACCACTCTGATAGCGGAGGGGCTACGGATAATGTTGAGGATATTTGGAATAAAGGGAATCCTAATCTGGCCATACCATATCTTAAGGGGATTGCGGACCCCTATGCTAAACCTGTGACCTGGACCGTCACGTTGCCGCAGCAGTATGTAGAAGAGCGGTTCAGTGACCAGCTGCGTAGCGTTGGTGCCATTTCAGAGACGGTGGTGGATATGGTAGTTGAAGAACGATTACCCTCAGGCCGGATGAAGAGCATCGCGCTTGTGACTAGTACCGGCAAACGCGCATCTATGGATATTGCCACGTTTGATTATCTGACCGATAGTAACTACGTTAAAAGCATGAACTTCACCGTTGGCAAGACTGGCTCGGCCAATGCCCCCGATTTTGTGCTGGATGGCAGAGGCAATGGTCATGGCATTGGGCTGTCACAGTGGAGCGCTTATAACATGGCCAACCAGGGTCAGACTTTTGATCAGATCCTAAGATTCTTTTACTCGGGAGTTAGCATTGGCATGGCCTAGCCCCAAGCGACTATTGGACCTAGTCTGGGACGTTGTCTTTCCGCCCAAGTGTCTTAGTTGTGGGGGCGAGGGGGCTTGGATATGTGCCAAATGTTGGGGGGATATTGGTCGGATCACTACCCCGATCTGCTATCGGTGCGGGAGATTATCGGACGGATTTAAGGTTTGCAATAGTTGTCGCCGCCAGTCGCGCTTGGCTCGGATGATCGTCTGCGGTTATTGGCAGGATCCCCTTAAGTCGTTAGTCCATCAGCTTAAGTATCGCCGGCGGCATGTGCTAGTTGAAAGTCTAGGAAAAATTATGGCCGGGGCTGCCCAAGATTACATCTTTGGCCCCGTCCTACTGGTGCCTATTCCGTTGCACTACCTAAGATTATGGCAGAGAGGATTTAACCAGGCCCAGCTTTTAGGTCAAGTGGTAGCTAAAGAGCTGCAGGTGCCCCTAGTAAGCCCGCTTAAGAGGGTGCGGCATACCCAGCCCCAGTTTGGCCTGGGGCGTCACCTGCGGCGTGCTAATGTAGTAGGGGCATTTGCAATAAAGTCAGATCAGTTGGATATAATAAAGGACAAGACGGTTGTGCTGGTTGATGATGTAGTGGCTACTGGATCCACCATTGAAGAATGCGCTAGAGTTCTAAAAAATAATGGGGCTAAGGAAGTATGGGCATTAGTGTTAGCCAGGGCTTAGATCCTAGTATCTTTCGGGCCTACGATATTCGGGGGATCTACCCCCGAGAGATTAATGAGGTTGGGGTATATAAGATTGCTCGGGCGATCTTTGAATATGCCCGGCCCCAGAAGGTGGCGGTAGGCCGAGATTGCCGGCTATCGGCACCTGCCATTCATCAGGCAGTTTGCCAGAGTTTCATTGGTTCGGGTTGCAAGGTAATAGATTTAGGAATGATTAGTAGCGATATGGCCGTATTTGCTGCTGGCCGGTTTAAATTTGATTTGGCGGTGATGGTTACCGCTTCGCATAATCCCAGAGAATGGATTGGCATTAAGTTGACCAAGCGCGGTGGTGCGCCAATTGGGGGGGAAGGAGAGATAGAGAAGATTGCCGATATTGTTGGCAATCTCAGCAAAGAACTAAAAATGCCAAATGAAGAATTAGTGGATGTAGAAAAACTGGATATGTTGTCGGAATGGGTGGAGCATGTTTTGTCGTTCGTTGATGTTGCCAAGATTAAATCAATGAAGATTGTGGTTGATGCCGGTAACGGCGTGGCCGGACCGATTGTTAGAGAGCTATTTAAAAAACTACCGGTTGAGCTTATCGAGATGTATTTTGAGCCAGATGGGAGCTTTCCTAATCACTTGCCCAGCCCGATCGAGCCAAAGAATATGGCTGATCTGCAAAGAAAAGTTGTAGAGATTGGTGCGGATCTGGGTGTGGCCTTTGATGGTGACGCTGATCGGGTGTTTTTGGTGGACGAGCGGGGGCGAATCGTCACCGGCAGTGAGATGACAGCAATGGTAGCCGATAAGATTCTCTCGGAGGACCCGGGGAGAGTGGTCTTGTACAATGCAATTTGTGGCTGGAATGTGCGGGATGTGGTCGAACAACACAAAGCTACTGCCTACCGGACCAAAGTCGGCCACGACTACATCAAAAAGGATATGGAAAAATGCGGAGCTTTCTTTGCCGGCGAGCATTCCGGCCACTTTTTCTTTCAGGATAACTTCAACGCCGATTCGGGGCTGATTGCGGCGGCTATCGTGTTGGCGCTGCTGTCTAAAGAGGGCAGACCCTTAAGTGAAGTCCTTGTGCCTCATCGTAAGCATTTCCAGATTCCGGAGACTAATTTTCAGGTAGCTGATACCAGAGCAGTCATAGATAAACTGGCAGCGCGATACGCCGGCAAAGAAATTGACCGGCTTGACGGCTTAACTATTCGAGCGGAGGATTGGTGGGCTAATGTCCGCCCTAGCTCGACTGAACCGTTGCTGCGACTTAATGTGGAAGCTAAAAGCAGTGAGACCTTGTCTCAGATGACATGTGAGCTTACTGAAACGATCACAGCACTAAGCCGAGTTTCTGTTTGACCTCTTTTAGAGTGGCTTGGGCGATCTTGTCTGCCCGCTTAGCTCCATTGGCTAGGATCCTATCAAGCAGGTGTTTGTTTTGCATGTAATAGGCAATTTTCTTTTGGATGGGAGCCAGTTTTTTGATGATCAGCTCGGCCAAGTCTTTCTTCAGTGCACCGTACCCCTGGCCCCGGAAGTGCTGCTCGATCTGGGTTTCACTCTGGCCAGAGAATAATTTATAGATGGTCAGTAGGTTATGTAGCCCTTTGCGTTTGGGGTCGAATTTAACGGCCGTGCCGGAATCTGTTACTGCCTTTATGATCTTTTTGCGGATCGTGGCTGGTTTATCGGTGAGGGCAATGTAGTTCATTTCACGGGTAGCGCTTTTACTCATCTTTTGTTCAGGATTGTCCAATCCCATAATCCTAGCCCCACTCTTTCTGATGAGCGGCTCGGGGACGATAAATGTTTTACCGAAGCGCTGGTTGAAGCGCTGTGATAGATCGCGGGCCAGCTCCACATGTTGTTTCTGGTCCTCTCCCACTGGCACCAGGTTGGCTTGATACAAGAGGATGTCAGCTGCCATGAGGGTAGGATAGATAAACAGGCCCGTGGGGATGCTCTCGCGACGTAATTTAGTAGTTTTGTCTTTAAATTGAGTCATTCGGGAGAGCTCCCCCATCTTAGAGATAGTAGTGATGATCCAAGCCAGCTCACTGTGAGCAGGGACGTGAGACTGAACAAAGATAATAGATTTTTTGGGGTCCAAACCAGCAGCTAAATAGATAGCGGCTACCTCGTAGGTCTTCTCGCGCAGAGATTTGGGGTCTTGGGGGGTAGTAATAGCGTGTAGATCTACCACACAGAAAATATTGCGGTATTTGTTTTGATACAGGGCCCACTGGCTAATAGCGCCAAGGTAGTTGCCGATGTGAATAACGCCGCTAGGTTGTATTCCAGATAAAACGGTCTTTTTCATACAAACTCAAATTAGCATAGTTTCAGGGGATAGGTAAGTGTGGCTATACTATAAGGTAGGAAGTAAGAGCGCAGGATGGATAAAGCCCAAAAAGCAGTTCTGGTGCCGATAATCTTCTTTAGTTTCTTTCAGTTCCCCTTGAATCTCAAGGAGCTAAGGCGGTATCTCTGGCAATATGAGCTTACTCCCCTCGAGATAGAAGAGGTGCTCAAGCGATTGCCCCAGGCCCAGCGTGCCGATGGGTTAGTGTGGTGGGGGAGATTTACCCACGATCGCGGGCTGAGGGAGAAATTAGCCCGGGAGTTTTGGGCAAAAGTAGCCAGGCGCCGGTGGATCTTTGCTAACGTGCCTTTTTTAGACCAAGCCTTTGTCTCAAACACCTTGGCTTATGATAATGTCCATTTTGGCAGCGATATTGATCTGTTCTTGATTGGTAAGCACCGGCGGCTGTGGACGATGCGGGCCTGGCTAGTGTTCTGGCTGAATCTTTTTGGGTGGCGGGTCAGGGGGATGGATCGACATGGGCGGTTCTCGCCGGAATTTTTTATCAGTGACTATGAGCTGGACATTAAAGCCATCGCTTTAGACAGGGACTATTATTTTTCTTATTGGATGGCAGACCTAGTACCCATCTGGCCTGCGGGCGAGGACGAGCTCTTCCATCGGCATAATCGCTGGGCGCAGAAGGACCTGCCGATTGCTTGGCGCAGCCCCAAGATTAGGCCGCTGGTCTGGCTTAAGCCCTCATATTTTAGGCGGTTAGCCGAGAAGCTGCTGTCGGGCAGGTTTGGTGAGTGGTTGGAGCAACTCCTGTACCGGTTGCAGGCCAAGGTAATTGACAGAAATTTAGAGAGGATGGGGGTGAACCCAGAAGTCATTACTAACGAGAATATTATTAAGTTGCATTTTAATGATCGCCGGGCTCAAGTTAGAGACGCGATCGAAAGGGATATCCGTGAAGTTTTGGGCGAGGATTAGTAGGTATCTGCTGTGGTTGACCTTGTTCATCCTGCCTTGGCAGATGCGCAAGGTAATTGTTCCGGTCTTTCATCAAGGAGCCTTTGTAGAATATGCCGCGATCAGCCTTTATGCTACAGACCTACTAATTATGGCGTTGTTGATCATCTGGCTTCCCGGGGTGCTAGCTAAAAAGAGGTTTTGTTGGGGGCCACGGGCGATCAGTTGGCCGCTGGTGGCTCTGGTGGTATGGATGTGGCTCTCACTTATCTGGGTACATCAACTAGGCCTAAGTCTGCTAGTTGGTAGTTGGACCGCTGGTCATTTTACCTTATTCGTTCTTTTCTACCTGTATCTCATTAATAATGTCAGGACGATCAGGGATATCTTATGGCCGCTAGGTTGGGGGGTGGCCTGCCAGGGGCTAATCGCTTTGGGGCAATATTTTTCTAATCACTCATTAGGCCTTAAGTGGCTGGACGAGTCAGTCTTGGACCCCAACCAGTCGGGCATCCCAGTAGTAATAGTGGATGGAGTGAGGCGGCTGCGGGGGCACGGTTTACTGCCCCATGCCAATCTGCTGGGCGGGTTTTTAGCTACCAGTCTCGCTCTATTGGTGCCTTGGCTCTATGCGGTGAAGCGTCAGTGGCCGCACTATCTTATGTGGCTCTTATTTACGATCGGGGTGCTGGGCTTGGTGGTCAGTTTGTCGCGGAGCGCCTGGGCAGTTTTTCTTCTAAGCATGGGAGGGTTAGCATTATGGGCATTGTGGGCACGGCCTAAAAAACTACGGGCAGCGATACTGCCCGGGCTGATTGTGACGGCAGTTACGCTGGCCCTAGTTATTAGCCAGTATTCAGTGATCGTACCGCGTTTTGATTTGAGCGAGCCGGTTGAGCAGATCTCACTTTCGGATCGCTTACGCCAGTGGGGTGAGTTTAAAGAGGTCTATCGTAAGCATCCAGTAGTGGGAGTGGGTATAGGGCAGTATGTGCCTTACCTTAAATACTTGGATCAATCAACTTTGGGATGGAGCTACCGGGAGGATGTGGATGGTTGGGTTTATAACCCTGGTCGGGATGGCCGCTACTATGAACCGGTCCACAATATATACCTGCTGGCTATAGCAGAATTGGGAATAGTGGGGGGAGCTCTGTTAGCGTTGATTCTGATTGGTGCACTAGTGGTGGTTGGGGGGTTAGTTAGAAAGCGCCGGGCGCTGGTCGGAGTTGCGGCTCTATTGAGTTGGCTGTCACTTCTAGTGTTGGGGCTGATCGATCACTATCCCTGGACTCTTCAACAAGGGAGATTGTTGGTCTTCCTAGTTCTCGGGATGATGGCTGTTTTATCAGTCCATTCGGGCTATAATAAGAAGCGTGGAGGAAGAAAAAAGCGTCAATTTGCTCTCTCCTAAGCCGGATCTAGATGCTCGCATATTTGCAGCGATTAGCTATCTATCGGTGCTTTTTATCGTGCCCTGGGTCATCAAGCGGGATGATGGGTTTGTAATGTTCCATGTCCGGCAGGGGTTAGCTTTATTTATAGCGGAGATAGTAGTTTGGTTTATCCTCTGGCTGCTGGAGGCACTCTTGACCACCGTCTTCTCCTTCGGAGCTTATAGCTTCATGGTCTTTTTCTATCGCTTGGCTTGGCTCCTGTTTGCTGCAGTTAGCCTGGCCGGAGCATATTTTGCCGCCGCTGGCGCTAAAAAGGAACTTAAGTGGTTGGGGGTGATCGCCAAGAACTTGAAGGTTTAGCTCTTGCTGGGCACGATATTATCGGCTATCCTGTGATACGGCATGGGCCTGTGGCGTAGTTGGTAGCGCGCCTCCATGGCATGGAGGAGGTCAGGGGTTCGAATCCCCTCAGGTCCACCAGGTTGCATTCTTTTGGTAGCAGGGGCTGTCTATGATGATGAGCCCAGTTTGCTTTATGTTAAAATTAAGCTACGGGTACGATAAAATTTCTCTGTATGGCACAAAAAAATGCTAAATATGACCATCAAAAGACTGAAGCTAAATGGCAGAAGTTTTGGCAGAGGCGCAAGATCTTTAAAGGGGCCACTGGTGGCCGGGAGCCAAAGATCTACATATTAGATATGTTCCCGTATCCGTCTGGCGAGGGGCTGCATGTGGGGCATCCCCGGGGCTATGTGGGCAGCGATGTGTTAGCTCAGTACTATCGGCTGAACGGTTATAATGTGCTGCACCCAATGGGCTTTGATGCTTTCGGTCTACCGGCAGAGAATGCAGCGATCAAAGCGGGGATTCATCCTGCCATCAATACTAAGAAGAACATCAAACGCTTTAGTAGCCAACTTAAGGCCTTGGGCCTGTCCTATGATTGGAATAGGGCCATCGACACTTCGGATCCAAGTTACTACCGTTGGACCCAATGGCTCTTTACCTTGCTGCATAAGAATAAGCTGGCCTATCAGAAGGAAGCGTATGTGAACTGGTGTCCCAAAGATAAAACGGTTTTAGCTAATGAGCAGGTAGTGGGGGGCCGGTGTCAGAGATGTGAAGCAGTAGTAGTCCAAAAGAAGAGAAAGCAGTGGCTCTTAAAGATCACTGACTTTGCCGAGGAGCTACTGGCCGGCTTAGATCAGTTGGATTGGCCTGAGAGCACTAAGGAGCTACAGCGCAACTGGATAGGCAGGTCAGTAGGGACCGATCTGGAATTCAAGGTGGTTGGGCATGCCCGCACCGTTAAGGTTTTTACTACCCGAGCCGATACTCTGTTTGGTGCGACCTATCTAGTGTTGGCGCCCGAGCACCCCGATCTACTTACGATCACTGCAGCGCGCTGCCGTAAGAGCGTGAATGCTTATATTAAGAGCTCGGGTGAGAAAACGGAGTTAGAAAGGTTAGCTACTGCCAAAACTAAAACGGGGGTGTTTATTGGAACATATGCCATAAATCCGGCCAGTGGGCAGAATATCCCGATTTGGGTGGCCGACTATGTTCTAGGTAGTTACGGCTACGGTGCAATTATGGCTGTGCCTGCTCATGATGAGAGAGACTTTGAATTTGCTAAACAATACAAACTGCCGATCGTGGAGGTGGTGAATTCACCGGGTGGGAAGTTGCCGTATCTAGGCGAAGGCCCGCTGGTTAATTCGGGTAGGTTTGGCGGTATGCCATCTTCTAAAGCAGCAGGAGCGATTACCAAGGAAGTAGGTGGCCAGCCCACAGTGCAGTATCGGTTGCGGGATTGGCTGATTTCCCGCCAGCGCTATTGGGGAGCTCCTATCCCTGTTTTGTATGACACCAAGGGGCAGCCAATTTTAGTGGAACCTCGTGACTTGCCAGTAAGGTTGCCGCAGGATGTGGAGTTCAAACCTACCGGTGCCTCGCCCCTGGCAGACTCCAAACAGTTTAGCCGAATCCCTCAGCACTACCGGCGCAGGGGAGCAGTCAAACGCGAGTTTGACACGATGGATACTTTTGTCTGTTCCTCGTGGTACTTTATGCGTTACGCCGATTCGGATAACTCTAAGGCCTTTGCTGGTAAGAAGCAACTGGCCTACTGGTTGCCAGTAGATGTGTATATCGGTGGGGTTGAGCATGCAGCCGGGCACTTGCTGTATGCTCGTTTCATAACTAAAGTTTTGCATAGACTGGGATTAGTCAGTTTTGATGAGCCGTTTAGGAAATTGCGGCATCAAGGTCTGATCTTAGGCGAGGATAACGAGAAGATGAGTAAGTCCCGGGGCAACGTGATCAATCCAGATGACGTTATTGAAGGGTATGGGGCGGATGCTTTGCGGATGTATGAGATGTTTATGGGGCCGTTTGATCAGGCCATACCCTGGAGTGCAGCGGGCATTGAGGGGGTGTGGCGATTTATTAAACGGGTATGGGGGTTAACCCCCCGGGCCAAGGCCCCCGAGACCGATCGGGCGATACACAAACTAATCAAAAAGGTGACGGGGGATATTGAAGCGATGCATTTTAATACCGCCATCAGCTCCTTTATGGAGTTTGTTAACTTAGCAATGGAGGTGGGCATTACCGCTAAGACCTTTAAGACTCTAGCGATCCTGCTAGCCCCTTTTGCCCCGCACCTAGCGGAGGCACTTAATGAGCGGCTGGGGAGCCGGCAGAGCATTTTTTCGGCAGTCTGGCCCACATTTGATCCCAAGCTAGTGGTAGCCTCGGCAGTGACTATTGCAGTTCAGGTTGATGGCCGATTACGGGGGACGATAGTACTACTAATGGATACCGGTAGAGCCGAAGCGATCAAAGCGGCGGCCAAGCTGGATACGGTTAAAAAGCATCTACAGGGTAGGCGGATCACCAAGCAACACTATGTGCCGGGTCGGATTATTAATTTTGTAACTCGTTAACTATGGACGGGGAAGAGCCCAATCAAAATATTGAGCAAGAGGAGATTCTCATTGAGAAGGAGTGGGATAGGATTGAACGGCTACTGGCACATCAGAACCGGGTGGCTAATAGTTTGGCAGTAATCGAAGCGGATAAGTTATTTCGGGAGGTGCTAGGGATCATCAGTTTCGGTGAGACGGTCAATGAAGCAATTCAAAACGCATCGGATACCTTTTCTAATATCAAGGGGCTGATGGAGGCGCGCAAAGTTTATGAAGACATTATAGAGGTCCCCGGGTTTAGCGTGGATCAAAAGGTCGCCAAGCAAGTTACGGCCATCTATCTGCAGGCCATCCTGGATATGATGGGCAAGGACTATCAAGAAAAGGGTTTTTGGAAGAAATTAGCCAATGAGATTACCTACTTTGGGGAGCTGCATCCGCGTTTGTTGAGGAACATCTTTGTGGGGATCCTGGTGTTTTTGGTGGGAGTCTGGTTCTTAGCGGACACCACCCCTGGTCAGTGGCTCGTGAACTTAGCGGTGGGGCTGACCCACTTTATTCTAAGTTGGGTCTGGTGGTTAATCCTTATCCTGCTCGTTATCTTAGGGATAGTGGCCGTTAGCTGGCTCTTTTTTGAAAGGCACCGAAGGTAACCCTGCCCCTAATAGAGTCTGTTACAATAGAGGATGCTTTTTCATTTGTCTATGAGATGAGTGGGGTGGAGTTTGTTCATCTGCATGTGCATAGCCACTATAGCCTGCTGGATGGTTTAAGCCGGATCCCAGACCTGGTGGCAGCGGCAAAGAAACAGGGCGCCAGAGCCTTGGCGCTGACCGATCACGGCGCTATGTACGGCACGATTGAATTCTATGAGGAGTGCCATAAAGCTGGTGTCAAACCGATCATTGGTTGTGAGATATTCATTACGGAAGGCCAGCTTGAAGATAGAACGATCATTGCGGGCAAAAAGAGCTACTATCATCTAACCCTTCTGGCCAAGAACCAAGAAGGTTATCTTAATCTCATAAAGCTTACCACCAAGGCGCATTTGGACGGCTACTACTACCGTCCCCGAGTTGATTATGAGTTTCTCCGGGAGCACAGCAGAGGATTGGTTTGCCTATCAGGATGTTTGCGGGGGGCCCTGCCCTCAGCGATCGTAGGGGGCAATGAACCCAGAGTCCGGGAGCTAATTAACTGGCACCGAGAGGTGTTTGGTAGCGATTACTATCTAGAGCTGCAACACCATCCCAATATCCCAGACCAAGCACTAGTTAACAGCCGGCTTAAAGAGTTGGCTAGGGAATTTGATCTTCCTTTGGTGGCTTCAACAGATTCGCACTATCTCTGTGCAGATGATAGTGATGCTCATGAAGTTTTGCTGTGTGTGCAGACTGGTGCGCTCCTATCCGATGATAATCGTTTTAGCATGCGGGGCGAGGTCTTTGACCTCACGGATCCTAAGATTATTGCGGAAGCCTTTGCTGATGTGCCGGAGGCCATCACCAACACGCTCAAGATCGCGGAGGATTGTACTACTAAGATCGAGTTGGGCAGAACCATTTTACCCAACTTTAGCCTGCCGGCCGGGTATGACTATAAAAGCTATCTTCGAGAGTTGGTCCAAGTAGGTATCCGATCTCGGTTCGGCGATGATCCCGCTCCCCAAATCAAAGAGCGGGTGGAGTATGAGCTGGGCATTATTGACCAGATGAACTATGAGTCATATTTTTTGGTGGTGGCGGATTTTGTAAACTGGGCCAAGCAGCACGAGATTGTGGTGGGGCCGGGTCGGGGGAGCGGGGCAGCTAGCATAGTTTCTTATGCTTTAGGCATCACGGACATTAACCCACTGGACTATGACCTCATTTTTGAAAGGTTTTTGAATCCGGCACGTATCTCCATGCCGGACTTTGATATTGATTTTGCTGATGATCGCCGGGATGAAGTAATTCGATACGTAGTCGATAAATATGGGCAGGATCGGGTAGCGCAGATCGTTACCTTTGGCACGATGGCCGCTCGGGCCTCCATCCGGGATACTGGCCGAGTGCTTGGCCTGTCCTACGGAGAGGTGGATAGGATCGCCAAGCTGGTGCCTTTTGGCCTTTCACTCAAAGAAGCCATCAGCACAGTTGATGAACTGCAGGAAGCCTACAATACGGATCCCAAGATCCGGGAGCTGATGGATTTAGCCAAAAAGTTAGAAGGGGTAGTCCGGCACACTTCTGTCCACGCGGCGGGTGTAGTGATGGCGGATCGAGATCTCATTAACTACACACCTTTGCAGCGAGCCAGCAAGGGGGAGATTTCGCTAGTGACTCAATACTCAATGGGGCCAATTGAAAAGCTGGGTCTACTAAAGATCGATTTCCTGGGCCTGAAGAATCTGACCATTATTAAAAACACCTTGCGCATTGTCCGAAAGACCCGAGAACAGGAAGTCGATATTAGTACTATCCCAATGGACGATAAAGCTGCTTTCCAGCTCTTAAGCAGGGGCGATACCGACGGGGTGTTTCAGTTTGAAAGCGAGGGGATGAAACGCAATCTCCAGAATCTTCAGCCCACTGTCTTTGAGGATCTGATCGCCATGGTGGCGCTCTATCGTCCCGGCCCGATGGAACTAATCCCAGATTTTATTGATTGCAAGCACGGCAGAAAAAAGATTGAGTACCTCCATCCCAAACTCGAACCGATTCTTAAGGATACTTATGGAATTGCTGTTTACCAAGAGCAGGTTCTACGCATAGCAAGGGACCTTTGCGGTTTTAGCTTGGGAGAAGCAGACATCCTAAGGAAAGCCATTGGTAAGAAGATCCGCTCACTTTTGCTGGAGCAGAAGAAAAAATTTGTGGACGGAGCAATAAAGAAAGGGGTGGCTAAAAAGATCGCCGAGAGACTGTTTGAGTTCGTGCAGCCCTTTGCTCGTTATGGGTTCAATAAAGCTCACGCAACCTCGTATGCCCTAATTGCGTACCAGACCGCTTATCTTAAAGCGCACTTCCCTAATGAATTTTTGGCGGCGGTTTTGACCTCGGACCAGGGGGATCTGGATAAGATAGCCAAATACATCGCTGAAGCAGAACGGTTGGGCATTAAGGTCTTGCCGCCGTCTGTGAACGAAAGCTTTACTGATTTTGCAGTGGTTAAGGATACCGGTAACATTCGTTTTGGGCTGAATGTTATCAAGAATGTTGGCCGCAAGGTATCTGAGCTGATCGAAGAAGAGCGTAAGGCCCACGGCCTGTATAAGAGCATAGAAGATTTTCTGCGGCGAGTGCCCAAAGAGGCCCTAAATAAGAAAGTTTTGGAGTCGCTTGCTAAAGCTGGCGCCCTGGACGAATTTGGAGACCGCCGGGAGCTATACGAGAATGTTCCTGTGCTGGTGGACTTTGTAGGGACAGTTAGCCGGGGCAGTGATAGTTCCCAGTTAGGGATCTTCGGGGCGGAGGCCAACTCGGTGCTGTCATTACAGCTTAGGCCGGCAGATTGCTCTACCGAAAGGGAGCGGTTGGCTTGGGAGAAGGAGCTTTTGGGCACGTTTGTGTCCAAACATCCCCTCAAGGAGATGATGCCAAAGCTTAAATCGATAGTTCGTGAGCTGGGCTCACTCCACGAAGATATGGATGGTAGACAGATAAAGATTGGGGGGATGATATCCTCCATCCAGAGAGTGAACACTAAAAGCAGGGAGCCGATGGCATTTGCCCGGTTTGAGGATCTAACGGGCAGTTCGGAGATAGTGGTCTTCCCGAAGGTGCTGCAGGCATCCCGGGACTTGCTGGCCGTCGACAAGATATTGATTATTGAAGGGAAGATTAATATTAAGGACCGGGTTCACGAAGAGAACGATGAGGTGGTGGTCCGCAGTGAGATTAAAGTAATCGCCGAGTCCATTACGGAAGTGACGGACAGCTATTTGGACCGACTGGCTGGGGCT
>META01000003.1:175043-181024 GCA_001772255.1 candidate division Kazan bacterium RBG_13_50_9
AGAGCGAGATCTGCTGCCTACGCTTCCGTCTGCCGGTCGGCATTTTCGATATTACGGCAATAATTTAGTGATCAAGCTGCCCAAAGGCTTCGGGCAGGATCGTCTTAAAGCCCTAAAGCAATTATTAGAGCAACACCGGGGGGATATCCAGGTTGAGTTGGAAGTTTTTGCAAAGGGGAGGTGGGAACGGTTGCGGACTACAACGAGGACCGCCCGGACCGATGAATTGGAACGTGAGCTATCGGCTGTGCTGTCATAGTCGATGCTACAATCTGTACCTTGATATCAGAAAGCGCTTACTAGGCAAGAAGGAGGTGATGATGCTATGTGGCGCTGGCTGTGGCTGGGTTTGTGGATCATCTGGATGACCGCCTGCCAGACCTCTAATCCAGAGCTACCACCGGAGGCCGGTAGCGGCCGGTTGGTAAAGTGGTCAGAACAGCAGGCAGAATCCCACAAGAAGATCGTGTTCATACCGGGCCATGTCGTTACCACCGATCCTCATGGGCTTAAGCCCCGGGAATTGGAGGGCTACTTTAGCCCCAAGCTGGAGAATCTAAACTACTTGGGGAGTGAGCTGTTTGGAACGGCCACGTCGCAGCGGGTTGAGTTCTGGCTCTATGGCTATCAGTCCCAGCAAGACATCGCCAAGATCGCAGAGGATGTGGTGGAAGCGATCCGAACCAACAGCCATTTCTCTAACAGCTTGGTAGCAATTGTAGGCTATAGCCAGGGAGGGGTAGTGCTGTGGCTAGTGGACCAACGCTACGATGCCATTACCGGTGGCGCGGTGGTGGGGGCTCCGATACTGTCAACTCCATTAGTCCACGATGAGATCAGAGATCGAGCAGTAGAGTCGATTTGGCCGGCGGCTAGTAGCCTTGGTGTACTTAGGATCTGCCGAAGCGCAGCCCAAGGAACCCAGCAACTAACCGTTGCTTATCCTGAGACCGGTACTCCTAAAACCCGCCTTAGGTTCTTTGCTGGCTACATTGAGCCCCATTCGGTAGATGTGGTGCAGCGCAACATCGATCTGCTGGATGCTTTGGTAGCGGGAGGAGGTAACTTTCTGTCGGGAGCCAGAACTGACCGGCAGTTGCTGGAATTGGGAGCGGTGGTGATCAATGCCACCTATTGGGGAGAGGGCGACAAGTTCGATCGCTTGAGTGATGGAGCAGTGCCGGTGTCTTCCGCTATTATGGGCACCGATGTCAGTCGCGTATCGCTCTGGCCGGGCTATGATCACCAGGAGCTCTTGAGCGGCAAAGGCGAGCTGACCTTGGATCGGGAAGTCTTAGGGTGGCTGGGCGAGGTTTTGGATCTCTATCCCCGATGGATAGAGACTGACCTACCGGCCACTCCGGACAAGATCGAGCTGGCGTCGGATACCAAGAACGTCTGGGAGTGGGCTAAGTTTGCCTATATCCAAGATGGCCAATTGTGGCTGACGGATGAAGACTGGCAACGCAATTGGCAACTTCCACTTCGAGGGGTTCATAGTCATCCCCGGGCGGCCGCTTCCGAACGTGCCCTAACTTGGACATGGGAGCGGGGGGGATTGAGCGATGTCTGTATCTGGCGCGAGGGAGTAGTGGAGCCAGTTAGCTTTGATGGCAAAAGCCGTTGTGCCAGCTTTTCACCCAATGGCCGGTGGTTAGCCTATCAGAGCAGGGAGAGCTTGGTGCTCCATCGCTTGGGGACCGACCAGCGCGAAGTGGTTCTTGGAGGCATCAGTCTAACTGCACCCCCGATCTGGACAACAGAAGGATTAGCCGGGCGGCTGTACTTCGTCCATCACGATAGTGCTAGCGGCCAGGACAACCTTTTCTGGATTAGCCCTCGAGTTCGGGATAAGCCAGTGTCTCGGGCCAACTTGGTGCTGGCTGACTGCGGGCAACCCTTCCAAGTTAAACTGGTAGCCGGCGGGGTGGTGGCGGTGAAGGCTAACCGCGATTCGGCGGGGGCAATAGTGCAGCAGAGCATCGTAGTGGTGTCCGGGCTGGCCCGGTCGCATCTCTCGGTCGATATTAAGCTGGCTGACGAGATGATTATCTCCACTGATGATGCGGCTAACTATCAGATCTCTTGGGATCGTCCGTTTGGGTTCGAGCAGGCAGTGTTCGACCCGGAGTACTGGCATCTTTATCTTGTGGATGCGAGCGGGACGCAACCGAACATCTACCTCTTTGATGTTCAAGGATTTCTAATGGCCAATGAAGGCGCGAATTGGAGGGACATTATCTATTTGGTGAAGAGCAATGCCTCTCAGCTGGAGGTCATAACGCCTGCCCCTTAGGGTATAGGGGGCAGGCGTTTGTCTTTACAGGAGCGAGTTTTAGATAATATTATAGAGGTGACGCTGCAGAAGGGTGGCTGGAAGCAAGCTATCTTTCTGATTTCTGGCGTTGTTCTTCACAACAAGTTAAGGAGGAATTGGAATTATGCCACGTAAGTCGAATGGATCTGGAGGTGGTGACAACCATTCTCGGCACAACGATTCTCCCCCCAAGAACCTTAGGCGCGCTGTCCATCGGCTCGTTTGCGAGTGCGATGTGGCCGACCGGGTGCGGGGTGAGGATCCCCATGAGACAGCCAGAAAGACGATCAGAGGGCATGTGGCCTCTGGGCTTGCGGAGCTGGGGTTCTCTCCGGACCACGTCAAGCTGGTTGACGAGAAGTTGCCCGAGATCATCGAGGTCAAGATCCCTCCTCACAGCCTGGCCGCTTCTACGACCAGGTTTCCTTTGGACATCACTGTCCGCGACCTCAAACGACACATTCCTCCCTCTCAGCCTCTCCCGGCAGGGTAGCGCCAACTCGTTGGCGGCACTATCTTGATTGGTGAAATGCGGCTGGCAGAACTTGTGGGGGGGGTGCCCCGATCTCTTTTTCGGGCACCTCCCCCTCCCCCTCTTTTGTTATAAAAGCATTGCCCGCCATCGGTTCTTTTGCTAACATAGCGGGGTAATTCTCATAAGTAATGATAGATACCTTAGCCCCCACCCCAAAAAGTAAACTACCCGAGATTCATCCTGGGGATATTGTTAGAGTGCACCAAAAGATTACTGAAGGAGGCAAGGAGAGAGTCCAAGTCTTTGAGGGAATCGTGATCAAGACCCACCGCAAAACTGGTCCGAATGCTACCTTTACTGTCCGTAAGATTGCCTCTGGCGTGGGGGTGGAAAGAACATATCTGTTACAGTCTCCCGATATTGTAAAGATTGAGTTCAAGAAAGGCTCGCAAGTACGGCGCGCCAAGCTTTATCATCTCCGTGATCTATCTGGCAAGGCTTTAAAGATGAAGGAGAAAAAGCTCGACAGGGACATCTGGGAGTTAGTGGCCAAAGGCGAGGAGCCCCTAGAAGCTAGCGCAGAAGAGTTGGCCGAAGCAGTGAAAGCAGCTGCCCAAGAAGAGCCTATCGAAAGCTCTGAGCCCAGCCTACCTCCGGCTCATGATACACTTAAAAATACCACCAAAGATGGTGATGCACCAAAAGGTGATACAGTAGATGCGGAGGTGAATGGTGGCAGCCAGGCAGGGGAAACCCAACCTTAAGCTTGAACGGGAGCTCCAACAGGAGGGACACTTTATTGTGGCAGGGGTGGATGAGGCAGGTCGGGGGGCCTGGGCCGGTCCGGTGGTTGCAGCAGCAGTCGTGCTGCCTTTTTTAAATCGTTATTATGGCATTAAAGATTCTAAGATGCTAACCCAGCAGCAGAGGGAAAGAGTCTTGCTTAAGATCTACAAATTAGCAGTAGATGTCGGTATCGGCATAGTTGAAAATCGAGAGTTAGATGAAATGGGGGTAGGGCAGGCGAGTTACCTGGCAATGCGCCGGGCGGTTGATAATCTCTCTATCGATCCTAGTTTTGTATTAGTGGATGGCTTTAAGGTAGGGTTTGCTGGCGTTCCCTCCCGCGGGGTGATTGATGGTGATGAACGGTCTGTGTCTATTGCCGCGGCTTCCATAGTTGCCAAAGTAGCAAGAGACCGCATTATGGAGGAGATCAACATAACTGCTCCAGGCTATGGCTTTAATACCAACAAGGGCTATGGCACGGCGTTTCACCAAAGCCAGGTACGAAAGCTGGGTATCTCGAGCTGGCATCGGACCAGCTTCATTCCAGTTAGACGCCGAGTATCGATGCAGGCCAATTTGGAGATGGCTCAGCGATGATGCCTTTGGGGGAAGCAGGCGAGGAGGTAGCAGTCAAGCTATTAACTGCTCAGGGTTTTCGAATCTTGCAACGTAACTACATATCCCCGGTTGGGGAGATCGATATAGTAGCGGCGCGAAACCATGCCGTACATTTCATTGAAGTGAAGACCAGATCCAACTTGGCTTACGGCACTCCCGCGCTGGCGGTAACTGTTGCTAAACAGGATCGGCTGCGCCGCGTGGCTACCTACTATATGGCAGGGCATAGCTATCGGGGGGATGCCCAGTTTGGGGTAGTAGAGGTAGTGTATAATCCCTATGTCAAGCGGTATACTGCCAAGCTAATTCCTGAGGCGTTTTAACCCGGTTTCTAGTTGACGTATAGGTTCGATGTGATGTATTATAATTTTGATGGAAGTGGGTGCAACCCGCTTTTTTAACAGCTTTAAGAAGCGACTAATATGGAATCGTCCCAGTTCATGTCAGCTATCAATCAGATCTCTGAAGAGAAGGGCATCCCCAAGGAAGTGATCTTGGAGACCGTCGAAGCCGCCTTAGCTGCTGCTTACCGTAAAGACTTTGGGCAGAAAGAGCAGATCATAGTTGCTAAGATCGATCCGGAGACGGAGAAAACCCGTATCTTTGTGGTGCACAAAATAGTGGAGGAAGTCGAAGATCCTATGAAGGAGGTCTCGCTTAAAGATGCCAAAAAGATTGATAAGAAAGCCGAGATTGGGGGGGAGGTGAAAGAAGAGGTCTTCCCGCCAGCAGAGTATGGGCGAGTGGCAGCGCAGACGGCCAAGCAGGTTATCCTGCAGCGTTTGCGGGAGGCCGAGCGAGACATTATCTACCGGGAGTATAAGGAGAAAGAGGGGCAACTGGTCCAAGGTACGGTCCAACGGATTGAGGGGGATGTAGTAATGATCGATATCGGCAAGACCTCGGGTATTCTTTTCCCCTCGGAACAGTCCCGGTCAGATCGCTACTATGTTGGGCAGAGGTTCAAGGTCTATATCGTAGAGGTCCAGTCTTCCGGCAAGGATCCCCAGGTAGTGGTCAGTAGGGCCCATCCCGAGATGATTAAGAGGTTATTTGAAATGGAGGTGCCCGAGATAGCGGCGGGGACAGTAGAGATCAAAGCGATTGCCCGGGAGGCGGGTGTGCGCTCTAAAGTGGCGGTTCGCTCGACCGAAGAAGCGATTGATCCGGTCGGCTCGTTAGTCGGTCGTAGAGGGGTGCGGGTGCAAGCAGTTATGGCCGAGATCGGTGAAGAGAAGATCGATATAGTACTGTGGGATGATGACCCGAAGAAATTTATTGTCAGTGCTTTAGCTCCAGCTAAGATCGAAGCGGTGGAACTGAATGAGGAGACTAAGAGTGCCAAGATCAAAGCAGCTCCCGATCAGCTCTCTTTAACCATTGGTAGGGCTGGCCAAAATGTCCGGTTAGCCAGTAAGCTAAGCGGTTGGCAGATTGAAGTGGATAAGGAGGGGATGCCGGCTCCCGGGAGTCGTGAAGGTATCGCTACTACCCCCGCTGGCGACAAGCTCCCCAAGGAAACGGAAGGAGCAAAGGATGCGGAGGGGGGTACTCCAGCTGAAAGCAGTGATGCAGAAGAGAATAAAGTGTAGCTATGGACGGATATCACTATTTGGACAAGTTCACCACTAACGCCAAAAAGGTGCTGACCAATGCCCAGAAGGTGGCCCGGGAGCTCAGCTCAGCCCATCTGGGTACGGAGCATCTTCTTCTGGCGATGCTTAATATTAAAAGCGGCTCGGCATATGAAATACTTAGCAGTTTGGGTATAAGTGCTGAGAA
>META01000003.1:181037-183413 GCA_001772255.1 candidate division Kazan bacterium RBG_13_50_9
GCTACTACATCGGGACGGAGCACCTTTTATTGGCTATGGTGCAAGACAAGCACAGCCAGGCCTACCGGATCATCCAGGAGCTGGGCACTGATCCCAATGATACCGCTAAGTTGGCCTTAGAAGCGATTAAGGCTAGTGCTGGTGAAGGAGCGGGTGTAGCCCCCGGGATGGGGGGGCGGACAGCCAAGGGTATCAGTAAGTCCACTACCCCTACGCTAGATAACTTTAGCGTTGATCTGACGGCACTGGCGCGGGAAGGCAAGATCGATCCGATCGTGGGCCGAGACCAAGAGATCCAACGGATGATTCAGATCCTCAACCGACGTACCAAGAACAATCCGGTTTTGATTGGCGATCCCGGGATTGGTAAGACCGCTATTGTAGAGGGATTAGCGATTAAGATTATTAATAAGGAAGTGCCCGAAAACCTAGCGAGCAAGCGGATTATGGTCATTAGCCCGTCAACGATGGTAGCGGGCACTAAATATCGCGGTGAGTTTGAAGAGCGCATCAATCAGGTTGTTGATGAGGTCAAAAAAGCCAAGGATGTGATATTGTTCGTGGACGAGCTCCACACCTTAGTGGGCGCCGGGAGCGCCGAAGGCAGTTTGGATGCCGCGAATATTTTAAAACCGGCCCTCTCCCGAGGTGAGCTACAACTCATTGGCGCCACTACTTTAGATGAGTATCGCAAGCATGTTGAAAAAGATGCTGCTTTAGAGCGGCGGTTTCAACCCATTGTGGTCAAAGAGCCCACTGCCCAAGAGACCATCGGGATCATCATGGGCATTAAGGAAAAGTATGAAGAACATCATAAAGTTATTATTACCGCCGAGGCTATTGAAGCGGCCGTGGCGATGTCAGTACGCTACATCAACGATAGATACCTGCCCGATAAAGCGATCGATCTGATCGATGAGGCAGCCTCGGCCGTTAGGATCGCTGCCGGTTTGAGTCATCCTAAGGTAGTTGAAGAGCGCTCGCAGTTGGAGAAGGCGATTCGAGATAAAGAGTTAGCGGTAGAGAAGCAAGACTACGAAACGGCCGCTAAGCTTAGGGCCCAAGAGATGAGGTTGCAAAAGAAGATCGAGGCGACCCAAAAAGAAGACACCAATGGTGATAAGGCGAGTTGGCCCAAGGTAACGGCCCAAGAGATCGCTCGGGTGGTCTCGCTTTGGACTAATATACCGGTGGGAGAATTGGCCAGCGAGGAGGTTAAAAGCCTCACTCATTTAGCGGAGGCCTTAAAGTGCGGGATCATAGGGCAAGACGAAGCAGTTGAAGCAGTGGCTTCAGCGATTCGCCGCTCTCGGGTCCAGATCGGCAACCCCGATCGGCCCATGGGCTCATTTATGTTCTTGGGGCCAACCGGAGTGGGTAAGACCGAGTTAGCCAAGGTCTTGGCGAGAGAGGTGTTTCAAGACAAAGATGCCCTGGTGCGTGTCGATATGAGTGAGTTTATGGAGAAACACAACGTTGCCCGTCTGATCGGGGCTCCGGCGGGATATGTGGGATTTGAAGAAGGAGGCAAACTGACAGAGGCCATCCGGCGCAGGCCCTATGCGGTGGTGCTTTTAGACGAAGTAGAAAAGGCCCACCCGGATGTAATGAATATCCTTCTGCAGATACTAGAGGATGGTTTTCTGACTGATGCCAAAGGGCGTAAGGTTTCCTTCCGCAATACGGTAGTGATCATGACATCCAATGTGGGTACGAGTTTGATGAACCGGCAAGTGGCGGTTGGCTTTCGTGAAGAGGGGAGCGGTAGTAAGAAGGACTACCAAGTTTTGAAAGATAAGGTCTTAGACGAACTTAAAAAAAGCTTCCGGCCAGAATTTTTAAACCGGGTTGATAAGATCATTGTCTTTCATCCATTGACCGAAGCTGACATCAGGCAAATCGTGGATCTGCAGGTTCATGAACTACGGGAGAGATTGACTAAGCAGAAGATGGTTTTAGAAGTTAGCGCATCAGCCCGGGATCTGATCGCTATTCGCGGATTTGACCCAGAGAGTGGGGCCAGGCTGGTGCGGCGGGTGATTCAAAATGAGATTGAAGATCCCCTGGCTGAAGGGATTCTCTCGGGCGAGTTTGGCCGGGGGGTAACGGTTAAAGTGGAAAAACGCAATAATCAGCTGGCGCTGCTAAAACCGCGCACACAAGTCAGGAAATAGTTTTGGAGCCGGTTCTTAAGAAAGGATTTATCTAATTTATTTTTTATCTATGACATTTTGGCAATTTTTAGGCATTATTGCTTTCCTGCTGTTGGTGGCTTATTTATTTTTTGCTCGCAAGTCATGGGAGATTAAGGCCTCTGACTTTGCGGTAGCCATCCTGGGAGTGGTAGTGGGTTTATCGATTGGAGCATTGATCTCA
>META01000003.1:183467-183730 GCA_001772255.1 candidate division Kazan bacterium RBG_13_50_9
AATATATTTAGCGTGGCAGTAGTGACGACCTATTTTTATAACCAGCGCTCGGCCATCGCTGGTTCCATCAATAATTTCTTTGCCTCTCTCTTGTCCGCCGCCCTAAAGCGTGAGCCGGCCGCAGCCGGGTCCGCTAGCGAAAAGGGGGTGGGGGGGATTCTGGTGGATACCTCGGTTATTATCGATGGGCGGATCTTGGAGATCGTCAGAACCGGTTTTCTGGCTGGCGCCCTGCTGGTTCCTAAGTTTGTATTGGAGGAGCT
>META01000003.1:183744-225133 GCA_001772255.1 candidate division Kazan bacterium RBG_13_50_9
TTGAATCGGGTAGCTCAGATCCAAAATGTAGCAGTCTTAAACGTAAATGAACTGAATAACGCCTTGCGCCCAGTAGTGCTGCCGGGTGAGACTTTGCACATCAAGCTGGTTCAGACTGGCAAAGACAAAGATCAGGGAGTAGGTTATTTGGACGATGGGACGATGGTGGTAGTCGAGGGTGGCCAGCGGTTCATCGGGAAAGAGATAGAGGTATCAGTTACGCGAGTATTTCAAACCATTGCCGGCAAGATGATCTTTGCTGTTCCAGGGGATAGGCAGTATACCAACCAGCATCGGTGAGACGAATACTAAGATCAGATTTTTTTCGGCGCCCTACGCCGCAAGTTGCTAGGGAGCTTTTAGGTAAAGTGCTGGTGCGGCGTTTGCCCCCCGGTTTACCAGCGCATTATCGGATAGTTGAGACAGAGGCGTATTGTGGGACAAAAGATTTGGCCTGCCATGCTAGCCGCGGCCGGACTAGGCGGACTGAAACAATGTTTGGTCCAGCCGGCCGGATTTATGTTTATATGATCTACGGCATGCACCATTGTTTGAATTTGGTAACAGCAGGCCAAGGCGAGGGAGAAGCGGTGCTAATCCGGGCCGTTGAGCCGTTATCGGCTAACGAACTAAATCACCAGAATACTAGTGGACCGGGTAAGCTCTGCCGGGCACTTCGGATCACCAAGCAACTTAACGGAATGAAGTTAGGTAGAGTAGCGGGATTATGGGTAGAGGATAGGGGGCTTTCCATCAAGCCTAAAAACATTGGAGTATCAGCGCGCAGGGGGGTAGCTTATGCCGGGAAATGTGCCAAATACCCTTGGCGTTTCTTTATAAAGAGTTCAGATTTCGTCTCTTGACGAAACAATCTTTTTATGTTATAATGGAAAGAATATCTTTCCATTATGCTAAAAAAAATACAAAAAACCGTTTGCAAGGTTTTAGAAGAAGAGCTCCTGACAGTTCTGGCGGTTTGCATTGTAGCGCTGGGAGTTTTGTTTGTTAGAGCAGGCACTTCAATATCTACGGATATTTCTTTTGTGGTCTATCCGGCCGAAGGCATGCTTGAGCTCATTCAACCCAACGGCGGAGAGAGCTGGACAGTTGGCACGGTGCATAACATCACTTGGAACAGTTGGGGACCAGTCAATAACGTTAAGATCGAGTTGCAACGGTCAGTAGGAGGATCGTGGACTACCATAGTTGAGTCTACAGAGGATGATGGCTCTCATCCATGGACGGTGACCAGTCCGGATACCTCCGCTGCAAAGATTAAGATTAGTAAAGTGGGCGATCCTACGGTCTATGATGAGAGCGCCAATGTCTTTAGTATTGTTGCTGAAGGAGGGGGTGGGGCTGCGATTGGCGTACCCGGACCGTTGGTGCCCGGCATATATAATGTGTCGCCGCGGGCTTTTACTAATAATTCTGTGGTAGAGCTGACTGCCAATGGTTTTAATTTGGATTACGGCTCTAAGGCCTTCTTGGGTAACACAGAGATAACCGTTAAGTATGCGGTAGGCTACAAGATGATAGCGGTGGTGCCGGTTAGCTTTCCTTTAGGCAGCTACACTTTTCGCGTTAGGCATCCCAGTGGGCAGGAAGGGAGCTATGGCTCGCGCATCACGGTATATGCTGATGAATACGAAGCCTTTGTGGTAGAACAGTCTGCTGCCGATCTTGCCATGGCGCCGGGGGCGCTAACAGAGGTATGGGTGAAATTACAAAATAGCAGCAACTATACTTGGAAGAAGGATGGTACGAATCAGTTCCGACTGGGAGTAGTGGGAGATGGGTCCAGCATCTTTTATGATCCCAGAAGCTGGGTAGTGTCCAACCGGGCAGCTAGATTGTTTGAGAGCGTGGAGATCAAGTATGGGGAGATCGGCATGTTTCGGTTTCTAATTAAAGCTCCCAGCCAAGCGGGAGAGTATGATGGCTTCTTTGCGCCAGTGATAGAAGGGGTAAAATGGTTGAGCGCCCCGCAAATTAAATGGCACGTTCGGGTAGGGGCCGAGGTTATCCCGCCTACCACTGGAGGGGAGCAGTATTATTCCGCCGAGTGGGTGGGGCAGTCGCCGTATCTAACTCTCAATCGTGGAGAGGAAGCAACTTTATGGGTAGAGTTCAAGAATACCGGCACTATCCCTTGGCTTAATTACGGCAGTAATCCAGTGCGCTTAGGTACCTCCCGGCCGCAGGATCGGTTGAGTGCGTTTAGAAATGGTGAGTGGGTGCTGCCCAACCGGCCGGCAGTAGTGAATGGTGTTGGTACTAGCACCGCTGATGGCTATTCCATTGCACCGGGCGAGATTGGAAGATTTACCTTTGTAATTAAAGTCCCTTCAAGAGCCGGTCGCTACAAAGAATACTTTAAGCCGGTAGCGGAGTTTATTACCTGGATGGAGGATGGGGGAGTGTATTGGGATCTGACTGTGAGAGGGGTATCACGTACACTAACGGTCTCGGGGCAGCCAAAGGCCCCCAGCACGGGTGGTCAACCCCAATCCTTAGTCCCAACGTTTGAGGTTCAGGAGCCACGGGTATTTGCAGATAGCGTCGAGCGGGCTTTTAGCGGATTAGTTGGCTACTTCGAAAGGTTGTTCTCTGACCTTAAAGGCCTGTTTGGTAGTTTACCTTAGGGCCGTCTCTTAACCGCTTATGCTAAAACAAATACAAAAAACCGTTTGCAAGGTTTTGGAAGAAGAGCTCCTGACAGTTCTGGCGGTTTGTATTGTAGCGCTGGGGGTGCTTTGGGCAAGGGCGGAATCTGATGCCTCTATTACCGCCTTTATTATGGTCTACCCCGCCGAAGGAATGATCGAGGTGACCCAACCCAACGGCGGAGAAACTTGGGACGTTGGCTCGAACTACAATATCACTTGGAACAGTTGGGGTCCGGTGAACAACGTGAAGATTGAGCTGCAGAGATCCGTTGGAGGGAGCTGGGAAGAGATTGTGGACTCGAGCGAAGATGATGGCAGCTATCCGTGGGTGGTAACTAGTCCCGCTACGACTACAGCTATAGTCAGAGTTAGTAAGGTTGGTGATGACACAGTTAACGATGAAAGTAGCGGCATATTTACGATTCGGGCGGTGACATCTGGCGGTGGGGGAGGTGGAGGAGGAACGGTTTATTATCCTCCGCTTCCTAGAGGGGAGGAAGTGCTGCCACCAGTGGCTGAAGGTGCGGATGTGATTGAGTTAGTTGGAGTTGCGCCAAAGGAGATCTATAGCTCGTTGGGTGCTTACCTAATGCCGGAACTTGAAACCTCCGCTGTAACAGCTACTTTCCTTGTGGTCCTTCAGCCAAGTAGAGCTCCAGAGCCTAAAAAGAAGATTGAATTACTGCCTCGTGTACTTAAAGTAGTTTCGATTCAGCAGGCTATCAAACAACTTGTCTTAGAAGTTGAGATTAAGCCGAAGTTACTGCCACCGGGCAAATATGATTTGGGTGTCAAGGTTGGTTCCAAACAAACCGTGGCCCTCGAAGCGATCCAGGCTCTCCCTGGTGTTCTCGCCGCCAAGTGGATACGTCAATCTGATTACCCCACGGTGGGGCTAGGTGAGGAGTTTGAGCTGTGGGTAGAATTTCGAAATACTGGTACCATCCCTTGGCTGCGGAAAGTACCAGCTCAAATGCGTCTTGGTACTAGCCGGCCAAGAGACCGGGATAGTAGTTTCCGGGGTGAGAGCTGGCTCTCTAAAAACCGATTGGCGATGATAGATCAGGATACCCTGCCAGGAGATGTCGGTCGCTTTACTTTTAAAATGAAAGCACCCTCTAAGGTTGGCATCTACCGTGAATATGTGGAACCGGTAGCTGAGTTATCCGAGTGGGTCGGCCCCGATTGGGGAGTTTATTGGAATATCACGGTTCAAGGCAGGGCTACCAAAGTAGCTCCGAGCACCGGTGGGGAACCAACTACCAAGACCCCGCTAATCAGGCGGATTATCCCAAGTGTGCCGGGTGAGTTTAGAGATGCCACCGAAAGTTCTCTGCGCGGCTTTGCTCAGACCATCATCCAGTTGTTCAGCAGCATTGGCAACCTCTTTAGCGGTTGGCTCTAAACATTGAACCGGAAGTAGATCACGTCTCCGTCTTGGACGGTGTAGTCTTTGCCTTCGGAGCGGACCTTGCCTTGTTCGGTGGCCTTTTTCATTGAGCCAGCGGAGGTTAGATCAGTAAAGCTTACCACCTCGGCTTTAATAAAACCCTTTTGAAAGTCAGTATGGATTACCCCTGCGGCTGGGGGAGCTTTGGTGCCCTCTCGGACGGTCCAAGCCCGAGTTTCTTTAGGACCAGTGGTGAAAAACGTGATGAGGTTAAGCAGAGCATATCCGGCGCGGATGACTTTGTTGAGCCCAGGCTCATCCAGCCCCAGCTCAGTAAGGTATTCAGTCTGTTCGTCAGCATTCAGATCAATTAGCTCAGATTCAGCTTTGGCATTAATGGTAATAATCTTGCTGGATTCAGACCCCAGTGCTCCCCTAAGCGGCTCTAAGACCGATGCGTCATGCAACTGTTTCTCATCCACATTGGCCACATACAGGAGGGGTTTCGCTGACAAGAGAAATAGTTCATCTACATAATGCTTCTCCTCATCGCTAGCAGAGAAAGACCGGGCGCTTAGGCCCTGGTCGAGATGTTGCTTTAGCCGCTGACACAGCGCAATTTTGGGCCGGAGCTTAGGGTCGGTTTTAGCTTCCCTCTCTTCTTTCATAAGCCGCTTGTCCAGGGTCTGCAGATCGGCCAAGAGCAGTTCAGTGCTGATGGTTTCGACGTCATCTTGTGGGGAGATGGCGCCAGTAACGTGGGCAACATTCTCGTCAGCGAATAGCCTGACCACTTCGATAATGGCGTCTGCCTCTCGGATATGCGACAGGAACTGGTTGCCCAAACCTTGCCCTTGGTGAGCGCCTTTTACGAGCCCGGCAATGTCTACGAATTTAATGGTGGTGGGGGTAGTTTGGGCAGAGCTCTCCAATTTGGCTAAGGTATCCAAGCGCGGGTCGGGGACCGGTACTGTCCCTACGTTCGGCTCGATGGTACAGAATGGGAAATTGCTGGCCGCCGCCTGGGCTTTGCCCAAGAGTGCGTTAAATAGCGTTGATTTCCCAACGTTGGGGAGCCCAATAATGCCGATTGAAAGGCTCATGGTCGACGATATAAGTTAGCTAAGCCCTTTCAATATAGCTGCCGTCGCGAGTATCGACCAGAATCATGTCGCCTGGCTTAACAAACATCGGCACTTTTAACGTCAGGCCGGTTTCGATGGTCGCATTCTTAGTGGGGTTGCTGACCGTATCGCCCTTGACTGCCGGGTCAGCTTGGGTGACCTTAAAGCGCATCTTGGTAGGAAGATCAATGCTGATGGGTTGGCCTTGGAAGTATGTTATTCCAACTAGTAGCCCCTCACTAAGGAAGTTAGTGTTCATGCCTAAAAGCTCACTCCCCACAGCAAACTGTTCAAAGGACGCACTATCCATAAAGAGATAGTTACTGCCCTCTCGGTATAGAAATTGCGCTTGGCCTTTTTCGATATCGGCCGGAGCGAATTTAGCATCACCCTTAAATGTCCTTTCGATGTTAGCGCTAGTCAGGAGGTTTTTGAGAGTGGTACGCAGGATAGCTCCCCCTCGTCCCAGTTTAGTATGTTGGTACCGGATAACTTCAAAAGGGATGCCATCTAAATCGATGACTACCCCGGTTTTAAGATCCATAATTCCCAGCATAGAGACTGCTTTTAATGCAGGGTAAATGGCAGCATCGCCATGTGGCGGCTGCGCTTTAGAGCAGTGGCTAATGATCTTTGGTGGCTGGCGCACGCACCGCTTCGCCTGCGGGGCTCTATCTTCATATAGCGCGACAGGTATTTTGTGAGCAGCTTGGTATTTTTGAAATCGATGTAGTCAACCTCTTCTCGGCAGAAGTGGCAGTACTTTTTAGTGGGTAGCTGGTAGCGGGGGAAGGTAGTTGGTTTGCTAAATCTTTTTTTGAATGCCATAGGTTCTAAAATGGGATATCTTCTATATCGATCTCTTCATTAGTAGCACTGGGGGTCTCGCTGGCGGCTGCTGGCTCTGGTTGGGGGGTATTGGCAGTGTCGGTGGCTGGGGATGAGTCAGGCTCCAGTCCAATGCCGGTCGGCTTATCTAAAACTATTAGATCACTGGCCACCACCTCCGTCTTGAAACGCTTAACTCCATCCTGGCCTTCCCAATTGCGGGTCTGTATCCGACCCTCCACATAAGTCCGGCGGCCTTTCTTGAGGATCTGGCCCGCGATCTCGGCTAGCTTTCCCCAAGCAACAATGTCAGAATACTCGACTGCCTTTTGCAGTTCGCCGGCAGCGTCGTTCCAGCTGCGGTTGGTAGCGACGGTGAACGATGCTACCGATTGGCCAGAAGGGGTGGAGCGGAGCTCTGGGTCCCGGGTCAGGTTGCCGATTAGCATTACTTTGTTTAGGTCACGCATATCTTTATCCTTAAAATGTGCTATGGCTTTTTGTTTGCCGCTTTCTTATTGTTGGTCTTCTTTAAGCAATTCATCTATCTTCTTGTCTAGTTCTTGGCGCCGGGCTGCGTCGTCTTCTGGCTGGCTCTCCTCAACTGAAGGTGGGCTTACTTCCTCGGCTTTAAGCGCAGGGGCTTTGGGAGGCCTGGCTGGTGCGGACAAGGGCCTTTTGGTAATGATCTTCTCAGTAACGGCTGATGATACTACAGCCTCCTCTTTCTCGGGAGTAAACAGCTGGTCTGGGGTAGTGCCTTCTTTCTCCAGAGAGATGAGTAGGTGGCGGAAGATCTCAGGGGTAAGCTGGAGCTCTTTGACTAGACCCTCGACCGCCTCGGGGGGAAAGGTAAAGACCAGAGTATAGTAGTGGCCAAAATCAGCTCTGCGTACTGGGTAAGCCAATTGCTTTTTGCCCCAAGAGTGCTCCTTAACCAACTGGCCGTTTTTAGCCGCAATGCTGGCCTTAATCTTATCCACCACCTTGAGAAGGTCGAAATCAGAAAGCTCGGGGCTTAAGAGCAAAGTCAGCTCGTAGGTACTGGGTATAATTTCCTCGTCCATAAGCAAAAAATTCCTTTCCCATGGGGAACCCCGACTCGTCGGGGGAAAAGGTTTAATTAATAAGGTAAGATGAGTATAGGGTGGTAGGGGCTTAGAGTCAAGGGGTCTTGACCATCCATATTTTGCCCCTCCAATAACAGTTTTTGCCACCCATTTGCGCCGCCAAACGGGTGGCGCCCAAAGGCGGGCCCAATCACAAATTACTATCCGACTGGCAAAATTGCCTTTCTGGCTCTCGGCGAACTCGCCCTATGGGCTCAGACAACGCCTTCGCCAGCGGCAATTTAGCCGTCGGATGACGTAATTTGCTCCATGGGACGAGCAACTAAAACGGGTATAATATGTGGTCAGTTGAATATTAGCTAAGCGGACTCGGAGGGGTCGCATAGTGGCCGAGTGCGCCCGCTTGGAGAGCGGGTATGCCCGAAAGGGTATCGCGGGTTCGAATCCCGCCCCCTCCGCCAAGGAGTCATATGTTTGGGCGGGGTGAATCTATGAGGATTGCGGTTGATTTAGATGAGGTGCTGGGGGAGTTTATTGGTGAATTTTTGAAATTGTACAATCGAAAGCACGGGACAGACTGGTCTTTTAACGATGTTATTAATTATCATTGGCCGGCCTTCATGGGCAAGACAACCGAAGAGCTGGTAGATGAAGTGTATAAGTTCTTTGAGACGGACAGCTTTCGCAATCTGCCAGTGGTGGAAGGGGCGAAGGAGGGCATCGCCGAACTAGCGAAGAACCACGAGCTATGTGTGGTGACAGGGAGGCAAAACGTAATCGAGGGGGCTACTCATAAGTGGCTGGATCACAATTTCCCCGGGGTGTTTAAGGCAGTGGAGTTCACTAACAATTATCCCAAGGGCAATTCACCAACTCTCAGCAAAGGCGAGGTCTGTAAGCGGCTGGGCTGTGAGGTCTTGATCGATGACGATAGTAGGCATGTGGAAACCTTGATGACGCATGGGGTTCGGGTAATTCTCTTCAACAAACCTTGGAACTCCTATCACCGGTTGCCAAGTTCGGTTCGCCGAGCTAATAATTGGTCAGAAATTATCGAGGCGGTTAATCAGATGGCAGGAGTATGAATGAAATAGATGAGATAAAAAACAAGGTTGATATTATCGATCTGATCGGCAGTTTTGTACCGCTTAAGAAGGCGGGGAGAAACTATAAGGGTCTGTGCCCATTTCATTCTGAAAAGACCCCATCATTTATGGTAAGCCAGGAGAAGCAGATATGGCACTGTTTTGGGTGCGGCAAGGGTGGGGATATATTCGGGTTTTTAATAGAGAAGGAGGGCATCAGTTTTAGTGAGGCGCTAGTTCAACTGGCTGAACGGGCAGGAGTGGAGCTTAAGAGTCGGCCCCAGGACTGGGGGGAAAGAAACAAATTATTTGCCATAAATGAACTGGCGGCCAAGTTCTTTGAGCGGTCACTCTCGGATAGCAAGGAGGGGCGGCAGGCCATGAACTATTTAGTGAACAGGGGCATTAATAAAGAGACTGTAGCAACCTTTCGTTTGGGCTATGCGCCATCTGGCTGGGAGTATCTGTCCAAGCTCTTGCTGCGCCGGGGTTATCAGGTAACTGACGCAGAGAGAGCCGGTTTGGCCATCAAACGGGATCGGGGCTACAGTGACAAATTCCGCCATCGGCTAATGTTCCCAATTGCTAGCGTTAGCGGCCGGGTAGTAGGTTTTACCGGTAGGGTGTTAGATCCACAGGACCAACCTAAATATCTTAACTCACCGGAGACCCCGATTTTTAATAAGGGGAAGGTCCTTTACGGCTTATCGGTTACTAAGGAAGATATTCAGTCTGCCAACTCAGCTGTATTAGTGGAGGGGCAGATGGATGTGTTGGCGTCTTATCAGGCAGGGATCCGCAATGTGGTGGCCTCTTCCGGCACGGCACTGACCATTGATCAGTTAAGATCTATAAGGCGCTATACGGAGACTCTAATATTGGCTTTGGATGCAGATAGCGCTGGCAGTGAGGCCACTAAAAGAGCTATTGAGTTGGCCTCGGCGGAGGACCTGGATATTAAGGTGGCCTTGCTGGGAGATTTTAAAGATCCGGATGAATGTATTAAAGCCGGAGTAGATCAGTGGAGGGCGGTGGTCCAGTCGGCCGTTCCGATCGTAGATTTTTATATTAGCTACTCGATTAGCAAATTTGGCAGTGACTCGGTGGCTGCTAAAAAGAAGGTAGCCGCTGAGGTCCTCCCGGTCATTGCCGCATTGGATAGCCCGGTGGAGAAGGATCAATATGCCAAAAAGTTGGCTGAAGCTATCGCTGTGGATGTACAGAGCCTATATGAAGCTATAGCCAAAACCCGGCGGGGGAGGGTTGCCCCCCAGCCGCTTGCGGCCAAGGAGCAGATTCAAATCGAATCGCGGGATCCCCACTGGCTGGAGAAGAGGCTTTTAGGCATCATCTTGTATAAACCAGCGCAGTGGGCCCACTTCCGGGATAAGCTCGATGCCGTTAATTGGGCTAGTCCGCCCTTAGCGCAGATTTACGGCTATTTTAAAGATTGCTATACTGGGAGAGAATTTTCATTAGACGAACTGCTGGGCAAGTTAGAGTATCCGGATAAGGTTGAAGTTCTAGAACTGATGATGGTGATAGAGGAGAACTACGCAGATATGCCCGATGTAGACATTGGGCAGGAGCTGAACTTCTATATTAATTTGCTCAAACAGCGCAACACTCGAGTAGAAATGATGCAACTGAGCCGGGAGATCGCGGATGCTGAAAAATCTGGCGACCAAGTGAAACTGCAAGCTCTCTTAGAAAAGTTTAAAGAGTCTAAGTAATTAGTATGGTAATTAAAAGGCGCACTAAAAGGGTAACTGCCCCAAAGCGGCGGGCTGTGCGTAGGCATAAGGCAGCTAAGAAAGCGGCGGCCAAAAAACGAGCCAAAAGGAAGATAGCTCCAAAGAGGCCTATCAGAAAAAAGTTGGAAGCCAAAAAAGCACCGAAGCGCCGTGCGGCCCGGGCGGCTAAGAAAAGGATTCACAAGAAAGTAGCTAAAAGAATGGTCCGGCGAGCTATTAAGCGTGGGCCAGTTAAGAGAGCAGGTAGAAAGCCGGCTAAAAAAGTTAAGAAGGTAGCATTAGAGATAAAAAAGGTCGAGGAGGAACCCCAACTGGAGGATCTGGAAGTAAAAGATATCGAAGATATCAAAAAGAAGCACAAGCAGTATAGATTTCCTCCGGAGGTTGAATATTTAGTGCTCAAAGGCCAGGATCAGGGATTTGTTACCCAGCAAGAGATCGTGCAGGCCTTGCCGGAGGCAGAGAACAACGTGGACCTGCTAGATAAGTTGTATGAGGCTTTCTTTGATCTAGGTATTGAAGTGGTGGATATGCGCGATGATCTGATCTGGCAGACTGGGGCTTTCGGGGAAACAAAGAAAAAAACTAGGAAGAAGAGATCGGTTCGAGCGGGCTTGAGCGAGACGGAGGCCCAAGAGACCATTGGCGAGGATTCGGTGAGGATGTATTTGAAGGAGATCGGGCAGATCCCGCTTTTGAAGAAACCGGAAGAGGTAGCCTTAGCTAAGCGGGTGGCCGCTGGTGATAAGGTGGCGTCAAAGCAGCTGGCTGAAGCTAATCTGCGCCTGGTGGTCAGCATCGCCAAGAAGTATATCGGCCGAGGGCTATCATTGCTGGATCTGATCCAGGAGGGAAACATTGGCCTAATGAAGGCAGTAGAAAAGTTTGACTATACTAGGGGGTTTAAGTTCTCGACCTATGCTACTTGGTGGATTAGGCAGGCGATCACTAGGGCTATTGCTGACCAGGCCAGGACTATTCGTATCCCCGTACATATGGTGGAGACGATGAATCGACTAGCACGCACCCAACGACAGTTGGTGCAGGAATTGGGGCGTGAGCCTACACCGCAGGAGATAGCCAATGAGATGGAGTTGGATATTGAGAAAGTAAACCATATCCTTAAGATCTCTCAAGAGACGGTTTCTTTGGAAAAACCAGTAGGGGATGAAGACGATAGCTTGCTGGGTGATTTTATTAAGGATGAGGATAGCTTAACGCCAGAGGAGCAGTCGGCCTATGAAATGCTCAAGAGTGATGTTGGCTTAGTGCTGCATCTGCTGACACCGCGCGAGCAGAAGATTCTAAGGATGAGGTTCGGCTTGAGCGGTGAATGGGCCCATACATTAGAAGAGGTAGGTAAGGAGTTTGGGGTTACCCGGGAGCGCATCCGTCAGATAGAGGCCAAGGCGCTGATGAAGCTCAGGAAATCCAAGGATAGCAAACGGTTGAAGGATTATCTGAAGTAGAATAGAATCGGTTAGTATCTTTGATATTCCGGGGTAGCTCTCCGCCAGCTGGCGGAGGCAGAGCGCGGGATGTCGCAAAGGCATTGGTAGGTAGAATGACAATCCGGGGTAGCTCAATGGCAGAGCAGCTGCCTGTTAAGCAGTTGGTTGGCGGTTCGAGTCCGCCCCCCGGAGCCACCATCCGTCGCTCCAGTATAACTGGAGCTATGGAATGGTTTGGCGGAGGAACAGGTATTCCGAAGCTCATAGCGAAGGATACCCCGGAGCCACAAAGATGTTTGAAAGGACAATATCTATAGTCATCATTTTGGCACTCGTTCTTGGAGCGGGATCTTTAATTTATTGGTATTTTGTGCCAGCAGTGCCAATTTCCAAGTCGACCTCGGATGAAACTGCTGATTGGAAGATTTATAGAAATGAGGAGTATGGCTATGAAATGAGATATCCCGAAGGTTGGATAGCAAAACACTCTTCTGGGTACAACGATGAATTTGGGATATATTACGAATCAAACTCCTTTGAGGGTCCTGATGGAAGTTACATTTTGTCTTTTGGCATTGTACCGAAAGACAGCGATATAATGACGCCAAGTCTAAGGACGGGGGTTCAGGCAGGGGATTTTGTAGATTCGGGTGAAGTAGTAAATATTGGTGGCATAGAAGTTAGTTTTAAAAAGCTTGTCTACGAAGGGCGGGTTAAAGAGATATTCTTTAATCCTTTTGAGATAGGTGACTTTAGGGGGAATGCTACGTTGAGCTATTTTGGAAGCACCAGTCTCCCAGAGCTCCCTGAGTATGATATGACGGGTAAACCAGAACTGGATGTAGCGAAGAAGATACTCGCTACTTTTGAACTTTTAGATTAACTGGACTTTGGTCCCGATAATCTAAATCCAAATCCTAGCTCGAGGGCCAAAAAGGATTGCCGTGACGAGCTTCCCCGCAGTGGAAGCCCGCCCGTACGACCTGGTCGGGTGGGAATCGAAACCACAAAATAAATTTAGTGCTTCAGGATAGCAATCCTGCCTTGATAGGGTGGTCTTTTATTTGAGTAAGTCCGATAATTGATTTGGTATAATCTTAACGCATTTTTGCGGAGGAAGAATGAAGAGAAGGAAGAAGTAATTATTCTCTGATTTGCAATCGATGGCGAGGCGGCTTAGTGTACAAGCGCCTCGTCTTCAATAAAGCTACCTAAATAGGGTAGAATTAGGTGGGGACCGATGTAATAGAAAGGCATTATTGAATTATGAACTGGTTAGGTT
The DNA here is from genome assembly GCA_001772255.1 of candidate division Kazan bacterium RBG_13_50_9. Lineage (GTDB taxonomy): Bacteria > Patescibacteriota > Kazan-3B-28 > Kazan-3B-28 > UBA10110 > RBG-13-50-9. The sequence goes on from META01000003.1 coordinate 196,398, forward strand.
GGTTAGTATTTATTCTGCTGGTGATCGGAGGTCTAAACTGGGGGCTGGTAGGCCTGTTTGGAATCGACGTGGTGGCTGCCATATTGGGCGAGATGTCAACCGCTGCCCGCGTGGTTTACACCTTGGTTGGCCTAGCCGCTCTCTACCACTTGTTTGCTGGTTGGGGTAGTAAGAAGTAAGTAATTGCAACACACAAATTAGGCTCGGAGTAATCCCGGGCCTTTTGTGTTGCTAACCCAAAACACAAACCAAGGAACGCAGTGACTGTTTGTGTTTTGGAAAGGAGCAGCAACGGAGCGGGGAGCTTTTTGTAAATTTGCTTACAAAAAGCGAATTAGCGGAACTCGCTGCGACGTGGTAGCGGGGGTGGGAATTGCACCCACGACCTCCAGGTTATGAGCCTGGCGAGCTACTACTGCTCTACCCCGCGATGACTTTGTAATGCTAACAGAGGAAAGAGCGACTGTCCAGCACAACGGTATCTGCCGCAGCACTACTCCTCTGCCATCCGGCAGAATCGAGTACGCGGCACTCACTATTCGCTTCTGTCCCGGCGGCGCCATGAACTTGAGCGAAGCGAATAGTTCGTGGTGGGCCAGGTAGGATTCGAACCTACGACCAACCCCTTATGAGGGGGCTGCTCTGCCGCTGAGCTACTGGCCCTGATGATAAAGTTCACACCCAGTATATATCAGCGGGTTGGTAAATTTTAGCCAAAGATATAATCGATCCACTTCTGGAAATTGTTCAGTTTAGCCCGGGTCTCTTCCTCTGTTGTTTCCTTGGCTTGTCCAGATTCTACATCGGGAGAGTATGGCTGGGGGATAGCTAGGACCTGTTCTCCCGGTTTTTTGTATCCCAGTTTTCTTCTGGCCTCTCGCTCCTTAAATGACTCTGTGCCGCGGTAGGCGATCAGATTACGGAGCTGGACTCCTTTGTCCTGCAGCTCAATGATCTCTGCTCGGAGCTTAGCAATGTCGCTATTAACGCGGTAGTTTTGCCACAATGCTTCCCCGGTGGCAACGACCATATATATGTAGAGTGCACCCACCCCCACCATGGTTAGTTGTGAGCGGAGCTTTTTTTGGCTTTTGAGTTTTTCGAGGGGATTTTCCACAGCGGTTATCTTATTTTTTACACTCAAATCGCAAACCAATCATGGGGCGGGAGCCCAAAAATGTTTGTGATTTGATAAGGGACAGTGACTTGTGGAGATAGGCCCATCCTTCGCTCTAAAGAGCTACGGAGGGCAGCCTTCTTATTTACCTCTATTTTATCTCTATGGCTGGCGGAGCCAGCCGAAGCACTGAAGGTGCGAAGGCTGGTGCCAGCGACAGGATTCGAACCTGTGACCAATGGCTTATGAGTCCACTGCTCTACCACTGAGCTACGCTGGCAAATATCTAACGGGGTGCGTCCATGCCTACCTCCGCCAGCTGGCGGACGGCGGAGAGCTACCCTGCCACGTCCGGACCCTCTCGCTCTAAGGATAGCGTAATTTAGAGTAGGTCAAAAGCAGATGACTGTCAAAAAAGTATAATAGGCTTAATGGAGCTGGTTGAAAGTGTCAGGAAGCAGGTTGCAGCCAATAGATTCCCTCCCAAGGGAGCAATCTTAGTTGTGGCTGTATCTGGCGGAGTTGACTCCGTTGCACTGTTGCACATCTTACTCCCCCTGGCGGGTCACTATAGCTGGAGGTTGGTCGTAGCACACCTTAACCATAAGTTGCGCCAAGAAGCCAAGCGGGATGCCCAGTTTGTTGAGCAGTTGGCCCAGCAGTTGGGGCTTAAATTTGTGGGTGGAACTGCCGAGGTGAGAAGAGAGGCTAAGAGCTGCAAACTAACTCTTGAGGAAGCGGGCCGGACGGCCCGATATAGGTTTTTGAGGCGAGTGGCCAGCCGATATAGAGCAGCAGCTATCGTTATGGCCCACACGGCGGACGATCAAGCCGAGACTATTGTGATGAATTGGCTGCGCGGAGCAGCAGTGAGGGGGCTGGCGGGTATGCGGGGATTAGAGCGCGGTATCTGGCGCCCGCTTTTAGGCGTGGAGAAAAGAGCGCTGCAAAGGTTTGCTAAAGAATATAAATTAGCCTATCGGGAAGATAGGAGTAATCGTGAGCTCAACTATACTCGCAACCAGATCCGCCACCAGGCGCTCCCCTTGCTTGAGCGGATTAATCCCGGTTTAAGGAATATGCTTTTGCGCAGCGCCACTACGTTCGCCGCGCTGGAAGATTTTGTGGCCCAGATGGTCAAAGATGTCTTTCACAAACTGGCCATTAAGGGACGAGGAAGGATCAGTTTTCACCGAGCAGCTTTTAGTAAGCTGCATGCTTTTATTCAAGATGAGCTTTTGCTCTATGCCATAGAGTATATTCTAGGAAGTCGGCAAGGTTTTAAGAAAGTGCACATTAGCGAGATGCGGCGGGTAGTGGATAGCCCCAAAAAGGTCTCCAGCAAGCAGCTGCCGGCCAAATTGTTCCTCATAAAGACGTGTGATAAGATTACTATTAGCCGCTACAGGCCTAAGAATTTATAGACTATGAAGCTCACTACGAGTCGAATTATCGGTTATGGCTTAGTCCTGGTTTTGAGCATCGCTCTACTGTATAGCATCTTTGGCGCGGGCAGTGGTCCCCTAAAGGAGATTCCGCTTAGCCAAGTGATCGAGGATGTTGATGCTGGCCGTATAGAAAGGATCATCGTCAAGGACGATGAGCTGACGGTTGTGGGTAATAATGGAGTAGAGTATCTCTCCCGGAAAGAACCCGGAACCTCGCTAGCTGAAGTAGGGATCGATCCACGGCGAGTGGTGATCGAAGTTAAAGATACTGCCGGCAGCGCCATCTGGATAACCTTAATTTCGTCGCTGTTGCCATTCTTACTGATATTCGGCTTTTTGTGGTTTATGTTGCGCCAGGCGCAGGGGGCTAGCAACCAGGCGTTGTCTTTTGGGCGGAGTCGGGCCCGGATGATGGTACAGCGCGATAAGGATAAGATCACTTTTAAAGACGTAGCGGGGTCCCATGAAGCTAAGCAAGAGCTGATGGAGGTGGTTGAGTTTCTTAAATACCCCAGCAAATTTTTAAGCATCGGCGCCAGAATCCCCAAAGGGGTATTGCTGCTAGGACCGCCGGGGACAGGCAAGACCTTGTTGGCCAAGGCGGTGGCGGGGGAGGCCGGGGTGCCATTCTTTAATATCTCGGGCTCCGAGTTTGTGGAGATGTTTGTAGGTGTGGGAGCGTCTCGGGTTAGAGACCTCTTTGCTAAAGCCAAGCGTAATGCTCCAGCGATTGTGTTTATTGATGAGATTGATGCCGTTGGCCGCCAGCGCGGCGCGGGCTTGGGTGGCTCCCACGACGAGCGGGAGCAGACCTTAAACCAGATTCTGGTGGAGATGGATGGTTTTGAAACTGATACCAACGTTATTATTATAGCTGCCACCAACCGGCCAGATGTCTTGGACCCGGCACTGCTTCGCCCAGGTCGCTTTGATAGGCGGGTAATGTTAGACCGGCCGGACATTCAAGATCGAAAAGCGATTCTAGATATTCACGCTAAGGGTAAGCCCTTTGAAGAAGATGTAGATTTAGGCCGGGTGGCTTCCCAAACCCCTGGTTTTACCGGCGCGGATCTTTACAACCTGATCAATGAGGCGGCCATATTGGCCGCCCGGTACAACAAAAAACGAATCGGCCAGCATGAACTGACCGAAGCGCTGGAGAAGGTGCTGCTGGGCCCAGAGCGACGCAATAAGGTTTTAACTGATGAGGAGAAGAAGATCACTGCCTACCATGAAGCGGGGCATGCTATCGTTTCGCATATTTTGCCGCTTGGCGATCCGGTGCATAAGATCTCAATCGTATCTCGGGGCATGGCGCTGGGTTATACCTGGAGTATGCCTACCCACGATAAGTATTTGCACTCTAAATCTAAATTTGCCGATGATCTGGCGGTGATGCTAGGGGGCCGGGCCGCTGAACTATTGATATTTAAAGAGGCCACTACCGGTGCAGCTAACGATCTGCAGCAAGCCACCGACCTGGCGCGCCGGATGGTGATGCGTTTTGGCATGAGCGAAAAGCTGGGTCCGGTAGCCCTAGGCAGCCGAGAGGAGCTAGTCTTTCTGGGCCGGGAGATCCATGAACAGAAGAACTATAGCGAAAAGGTAGCGGCCATCATTGATGATGAGGTAGCATCACTGATCAATTCAGCAGTGGATAAGGCAGTAGTAACGCTCAAAAAGTATCACAAAGAGCTGGATGCTATTGCTGCCCGATTGATCGAAAAAGAGACGATCGACCATGAAGATTTTGCTGCCTTCTTCCCGGGCATAACCAAAGACGATAGCTAGAATTAGCGCATGCGCCAGATCATTACCCGTAGCTCCAGTGTGTTTGAGGCAACGATGGTATTGGCCGTTGCCTCTTTAGTTAGTCGATTGTTTGGTTTGATCCGCGACCGTACGCTGGCTACTCATTTCGGGGCGGGGGACATTCTAGACTCCTATTTTGCTGCCTTTAAAATTCCTGACCTGATCTTCAACCTGTTGATCTTGGGGGCGCTCTCGTCAGCGTTTATTCCAGTGTTTGTGGAGTATGTGCGGCGCAACGGCAAAGAAGAGGCTTGGAGCTTGGTCAACTCCCTGGTGAATTTTGGCATCGTGGTCTTGACTGGCACGCTCCTTTTGATCGCTATCTTTGCGCCTTATCTGGCCAAGTTCGTTGCCCCCGGCTTTGAGCCAGACAAGCTCATGATGGTGGCTAACTTGATGCGGGTGATGCTACTCTCGCCTTTATTCTTTGGCTTGAGCAACTTGGCGGGGGGGATTCTTAACTCCTTTAAGAATTTTATTGTCTATGCTATCGCCCCGATCCTCTATAACGTGGGAATCATTGGCGGGGTGATCTTTTTAGTGCCGCAGTTTGGCTACATGGGGCTGGCTTACGGGGTGGTTCTGGGGGCGTTCTTGCATATGCTGATCCAGCTGCCGAGTGTCTTTGCTTTAGGCTATCGTTATCGAATGCGCATTGACCTTAAGCATCCCGCTCTGCGCCAGATCGCTGCTTTGATGATCCCCCGAACTATGGGGATCGCTGCCCAGCAAGTCACGGTTTTAGTAAATACCGTTATAGCCTCGACTTTGGCAGTGGGCAGCATTGCCGTGCTGAACTTAGCTGACAATATCTACAGCTTACCAGTCAGCATCTTCGGCATCTCTTTCGCGGTAGCGGTATTCCCCACTTTAGCGGAACGCTACACTCTCAAGCAAGTGGGGGAGTTTAAGAAAGATTTTGTGCAAACCCTGCGCCAGATACTCTATTTGATCATCCCGATGACCATGGTGTATTGGTTACTGCGGGCCCAGATCGTGCGGTTGGTTTTGGGGGCCGGGCAGTTTGGCTGGGAGGATACTCGATTTACTATCTCGGTCTTAGCTTTTATGACCATCGGTATGGCGGCTCACGCCGTGGTCCCGCTCTTGGCACGTTCATTCTACGCCCTGCAGGATACTAAAACCCCCTTTTTGACCAGCTTGGTGACCTTGATTATAGATATCGTAGCGGCTTTGCTCTTGATTACTTATTTGAAGGTGGTGGGGTTGGCGCTGGCCATCTCCATTGCCGCGCTGGTTAATGCCATTACTTTGTTTTGGATTCTTAGCCTACGTCTCGGCGGCTTGCCGGTAAAGCAGCTTTGGAATGCGGTGGTTAAGATAGTAGGGAGCAGCATAGTGATGGGAGCCATGGGGTATGGGACGCTGCAGGCAGCCAGCTGGGTGGTAGATACCCATACCTTTGTGGGGCTGCTAACTCAAACCCTGGCCGCCATAGTGGTCGCTGGCCTGACTTACCTGGCAGTTACTCGTAGGCTAGGCCTTCCGGAGGTTAAGATGGTGCTAAGGCCAATGAGCTTACTTTTAAGAAAAGAGTAGATGTCCTGGACGGTTATTCCCTGGTACGTCTTCGCCCTTATCTCTGCTGTCCTAGTAGGGGCTAAGGTAGTCTTCCAGAAAACCGAACTCAAAAGAGAGCATTCGCTAGACTATGTGGTGGCAGCTTCGGTGGTAGCGATGCTGGTGAGCTTCTTTTTGTGGCCGTGGGTCAGGTGGAACAGCTTAGATGGCCTGACCATCGCCTATACCTACGCCGCCTCCATTTTGGGCTCCTTAGCTATTTGGCTGGGGGCTAAGGCCTTGAGGCATTTAGATGTTTCGTTTGTCGCCCCCCAATCGGTGGTTACTGCGGTCTTTACTTTGCTTTTTGCTTACCTTTTTTTGGGAGAGGTTTTAAGCAGCAACCAATGGCTAGGGGCAGTGGTGATGATAGTAAGCGGTGCGATCTTGGCGCAGGGTGCGCTATCGTTCCAAGGCACTCACCCTTTCGGTTTTCCGGGGATGCTTAGGGTGGGCGACCTTTTTGACCGGCGGAAGGTGCTTTTTTACGAGCTGTTGCTTTTGCTCTCTATGGTTTTCATTGGTCTGTCGAGCATCTTTGATAAGATCATCTTACTACGCACGGATGTAGTGAGTTTTGTCTTTGTGGTCGGTATCTTTCTCTTTATTAACCATGTGGTTCTGTATTTGGTGGTGAAGGGGGATATCAGGCAGATACCGGCCCATGTGGAGAATTTGGGGTGGCTGATCGTCTGGATCGCGGTTCTCACCGTGCTGGCCCGGCTGGCTTATTCCCAAGCTTTGAGCATGACGGAGGTATCTTTAGTGATCCCGCTCAAGAAAAGCTCCATTTTGGTATCGACTATTTGGGGCAGCCAGCTATTTCGAGAAAAGCAGCTACCTTTGCGGGTAGTGGTAGCTATCCTGATGCTTGTGGGGGTGTGGTTGCTGGTTAGTTAGCTGGTTTAGTTGAGTATATGGCAAACCCGGCGCGCGTGGCGCCGGGTTATCTGCGAGAACTGCTACTGACCGGGGGGTAACACTATAGATCGATCTGGATGGCCTTGCGGAAGTGATCTCCGAAGAAAGGCCATCCTGCCCAGCGGAACTGCCAGTACGCCTCTGGCGGGAGTTCTACCACTAAGTGGATGAACTTCCAGCTGCTATCTCCCTCATACTGCATGCGGTAGATAGCGGCGTGCGGCTTTCCTTTCTGGGCTTTTTTGAGAGTGGTAGTAGAGAGACTACACTTTCGCTCGGGATGTCCCGAGACGAAGCGCACCCTTACGTACCACTCGCTCCCTTCCTCCTCGACGGCGGCGATGGCGGCGATCTGCCCCTCTTGGATGAGCTCGTATCCAATTGGGTGATTGGATGCAAACGTTGCTTGGGGTATAGACCACCAGTAGAGCAACGCCAAGAGGATCAGCGCGAAAGTAGTAATCCATCCTGCGGCGGCGAGGAATGGTTTCTTCATCTTGGAACCCTCCTTAAGGATTCCCCCGGTCAGCAGATTGGTTGTCAAAGATCGTGGCGACGGCTGGGATTGAACCAGCAACCTCTGGGCTATGAGCCCATTGCTCTACCACTGAGCTACATCGCCAGTAGAAGCGCGAGAGGAGGGATTTGAACCCTCAAACAGCCGGCCAGCAAGCCTCCCCCTTACTTGGTGGCGGCTATGATTAATGCGGGGTTTCACTGGCCAATGATCCTGCCTGAGCCGCCATGCTTCTTCGGGCATGTCCGGGAATCCATCCCAGCAAGGCACCCCTCGCGTGTATACGTGTATAAAGGTTCAGCATCGAATATAAAAAGCTAAAAACAAAGGTCGGCTTGGGCAGGGCTCATGCCAATCTCTGTTGCCCGGTATGTAGAAAGGGTGCCTACGGGCCTCGCGCCCTAGCTACTTGATTGATTTTCAAAGTCCTAAGGGTGAGACCCGCAGGACATTCCAATACTACACCAAATTTGGTAAATGTCAAGTTTATTGCTCCCGTAGCCCCTTTTTCAGGGGAAAATGCCTGCCCCATACCAATAGCCCACTGGTTTACCGGCCAAGGCAAATCCGGCCTATTTGGTATCGGGGTCAAGAGGGGTTCTTTGCTCTGGTAGCGGAGTAAGTAGTATGATGAGATATCCTCACCCAAGAGGAGAGGAGGTGGGCCTCATGCCTACCACAATGTACCTCAGTTGTTCTAAGCGTGTTCAGCGGGGCGGGGAGAGAATCCGGTGCAGCAAGCCACTAACCCTTTCGCATTCTGACGAAGAGTTTGTGTGGCTGGGCTGCCCTGATGGTCATGTGCACAGATTCACTCGTTGCTATATCAGTCGCTTTCTCTTCCCAATAGCTGGTGGCAGAGTAGTGCCATTCCCTGGTGAGTGCCCTTTCTGTCATACCCAGCTCAATCCTCGTGCTTCCGCTTTGGCCACGGGCCTGATCGAATGTGGCAATTGCCAAACTCGACTATCCTACAACCAAAAGCGCCAGCAATGGGAAATAGCCGACATCCACTAACATGAACACGCCCGAGACAACTGAATTTCCCGGGCGGCCGCACACGGGCCACCCTACCTTTAGTAGAATAGACTTATGGCCCAGAACGAGATAAGAAATTTCTGTATCACCCCGATAGTAGAAATGTCGGATTTGCCTAAGCCGGCAAATCAACAACGATTTCACTACGGGGCAAGTTGCTCATATTTATGGATAAGATAAGAAACCTTTGCATTATTGCGCATATTGATCACGGGAAGTCGACGTTGGCGGACCGATTTTTGGAGGTTACCGGGACGGTCGAGAAACGGAAGATGCGGCAGCAGCTACTCGATACGATGGAGCTGGAGCGGGAGAGGGGGATCACCATCAAACTGCAGCCGGTCAGGATGCGGTATAAAGGTTATGTGCTGAATCTCATAGACACACCGGGGCATGTGGATTTTAGTTACGAGGTATCGCGCTCTTTGGCAGCAGTCGAGGGCGCTATTTTGTTAGTGGATGCGAGCCAAGGGATCGAAGCCCAAACCTTGGCCCACTTGCATCTGGCGCGCGGGCAGGGGCTTACGATTATCCCGGCAGTGAATAAGGTTGACCTGCCCGGAGCGGACAAAGCAGGCACTAAAAGGGCACTCTCGAATTTGCTAGGTGTAGAGGAAGCTGGAGTCCTTGAGGTTTCCGGCAAGACCGGGGCGGGGGTGGAGGTGCTGCTAGATGCTGTGGTGGAACAGGTCCCTCCGCCTAGGGGGAGGATCGACAGGCCACTGCGGGCATTGGTATTTGATTCAGTTTTCGATAAGTATAAAGGAGTCATCGCTTACGTGCGAATAGTGGATGGAGAGATAAAAGCAGAAACTAAGATTACAATGATGGCCTCCCAGTCAATCTCGGAAGTTTTGGAGGTAGGTACATTTGCCCCCCAGCTCACCAAAACTAAGTTGCTGTCGGCGGGGGAGATCGGTTATGTGGCCACGGGCTTAAGAGAGGTCAGCCAGGTGCGGGTAGGCGATACGATCACTCTGGCAGATAGTGCTGATGTGATGCCCCTCACGGGATATAAGAAGGTGCTGCCGTTCGTCTATGCCGGCATCTTTACCGTGGACAACAATGATTACCCGAAGTTGCGGGATGCCTTGCAGCGCTTGAGTTTGAACGACTCTGCGCTGGTCTATGAACCAGAGAACTCTCCGGCATTAGGATTTGGTTTTAGGTGCGGCTTTTTAGGCTTACTACATTTGGAGATAGTTAAGGAACGGTTAGAGCGAGAGTTCGATCTAAATCTAATAGCTACCACACCCAGCGTGAGTTATAGGGTGGAGCTAACTGATGGGAAAGAAGCACTGGTGAGCAACCCCACTGAGCTACCACTAGCGAATAAGATCAAAACTATCGCCGAGCCATGGGTTAGCTTAGAGATCCTTTCACCAGCCAGATATTTAGGCAGCTTGATGGAGATATTACAGAATCGGCGGGGGGTCCAGAAAAACATCGAACATCTAGACAAGGAGAGAGTCTTAGTGACCTACGAAGTGCCCTTGGGCAGCATTATAGTAGATTTCTATGATCAGCTCAAAAGCATATCTTCCGGCTATGCCTCGATGAACTATATATTCTTGGAGTATAGGGCGGGGGATCTAGTGAAGGTAGATGTGCTGGTGGGGGGCAGTGTTATTGATGCCCTTAGCGTGATAGTTGATAAGCCATCGGCTCAAAGAGTTGGCAAAATGATCGTGGCTAAGCTAAAGGAGGTAGTGCCCAAACAGAACTTCAAGATTGCCTTGCAGGCAGCCATCGGTAGCAAGATCATTGCTCGGGATGATATCGCGCCGTACCGTAAGGATGTCTTAGCCAAGCTCTATGGCGGGGATAGAACCAGGAAGGATAAGCTTTTGGAAAAGCAGAAGAAGGGCAAGAAGCGCCTCAAGATGGTAGGCAAGGTTGAGATCCCCCAAGACGCTTTCTTAAAACTCCTCTCCTAAACTTGTTGTGTACTACGCTATATAGCGTAGTAGCGGGGTGCGAGGTAGGGGGAGCTTGATGAAAGGGGGAGTTTTTGGTAGTCTGGGAGTATCTTTTCTCCGAGGAGGTTGAAGAAGATGTTTTTTAACATAATGCTGCTAGTGTTCCTGCTAGTGGGCGTTGTGGCAGCTGCCTACGACATCTGGTCTTGGGTACACGCTCTCGATGTGCGCCGGGGGGTGTACAAAGAGCAGGGGGTAGAGGGATGGCTGTATCTCTTCATGACCGTAGGGGCGGCAGCTGTCCAGTGCTTGATCGTGGCGGTCGGCTGGGGGATTCTCTTGGGGGCCGGTGCGGTGGCTTGGTTTGATGCCCGATTCTGGCTACTGGCAACGGTAGCTGCTCTGATTTGCGGCAACGCGGTGGCGATGTACCAGGTCTACTATATTCTAGCCGACGTGACGCCATGGTCTTTGCCCCAGTTGGTACTGGCAACAGGGCTATCCGCTATCGTGGGAGGGGTGCTTTCCTATATCACCATCGGCCTGGGCGTGCTCGTGTGCCTGTTCGCTCTGTGCATGTATGTTGGATTGAGTTGGGACGACTATCGTTCCCAACGCCAACAGCTGAGCAATCCACAGGTCCCTACCGGTTGAAGCGGCAATGGCACAACATTACACACGGGAACACTATTACTGGCAGGCCGCGCTCGTCAAAATGCCCTGAGAGGGAGCGCATCGCTTGAGCATATCAGCGATTCGCACTTTTTCAGGGCATTCCCATATGTAAATTATCCGCTCTGGTAGCCATGTTGGGGGTTCTCTTTAGCAGTCGCTTGACACGAGTGCTAAGTGGTTTTAAAATAATTCGGTATGGATAGTAACACCCGGAAACAGGATGTGCTCAAGGTACTTATCGAGACCTTTGTGCATACTAACCAACCAGTCGGCTCAGTGCAGGTTGCCGAGCAGCTGCCCTACGAAGTGAGTTCAGCAACAGTTCGCAATGATATGGCCGAGATGACCGAACTGGGCTTACTTGAGCAACCGCACACTTCAGCGGGGAGAGTACCTACCGATCTGGGCTACCGGCACTATGTGAAACGGCTGACTCGAGAGCGTAAAGAACTAAGCCAACATCAGCGTGAGGTTCTATCTCGGCATTTTAGGAATTTGAGAAATCTGCAGGAGAAGTATCGGGTGGCGGCTAGGCTCTTGGCAGAGCTCTCGGGCAATGTCGGGTTTTTGATGGACGATACTAGAAATGTATATCTTTCCGGCTTTAGCAATATGGCCCGGCTCCCGGAGTTTTCGGACGAGTCCTTTAGGGTCAAATTAATGGAGGCGCTAGAGCACCCAGAGGAGTTAGTCCAGAACCTCGCGGGCACGATCAGGCCCGGGGGCATGAATGTCCTGATCGGGGATAGCCCGCGGATGAAGAAGGCTACGATCGTCATCTCTAATTTTGGCCCCCAAGGGAAAAGGGTGATCAGTATCATCGGGCCGACCCGGATGCACTATAGAAAGGCGTTACCCCTGATCGAATATATGAAGGAGATATTAGATGAAATGTAATTATGGACAAGAAGCAGAGCAAAAAAGCAGATAAGCTATCAGGCCTGCCTACCAGTGGAAAGGATGACCGACCCGTCGATTGGGAGAACATCGCTAAACGGGCGCTGGCCGATCTAGATAACTATAAAAAGCATCAAGAGAAACTTAGAGGCGAGTTAACGCAGTTTATGAACTTGGCACTTCTAGCTCGTGTGCTTGATATCTACGACGATCTTAAACGGATGCTGGCTGCTATCCAGAGCACTAAGTTAGATCCAGCCACTATTCCGGCCGAGGTGGTTAGTTGCCAGAAGAGCGCGCTGGATGGGATAGTCAATATCTTAAAGAAGTTTACCGAGGTATTTAAAGCTGAGGGCCTGGAGCCCATCGAGGTGAAGCCGGGCGATAAGTTTGACCCCGCTACAATGGAAGCCATCTCGCACGAAGAGCACGCCGAATATAAAGATGATGCGGTGATCGAACAGTTCGAAGCCGGACTAAAGTATCAAGACAGAGTATTAAAACCCGCTAAGGTCCGAGTGGGGAAATAATTCCCCAGGAGGATCCCGCCCTCACTTGTGTATGGCGGGATGAGAGGCGAGTCGAACGGATCTATAAAATAATAATTTCAGCGTAAGAGTAAGTAAAGGAGTGAGTTATGAATAAAATCATTGGGATCGATTTGGGGACAACCAATAGTGCGGTTGCAGTAATGCGCGGCGGCAAGGCCGAAGTAATTCCTTCCGCTGAAGGAGGCAGGACGGTCCCCTCGATCGTGGCCGTTAATAAGGCCGGCGAGAGATTGGTAGGCCAACTGGCCAAACGCCAGGCGGTGACTAATCCGGAGAACACAGTCTTTTCGGTTAAGCGTTTTATTGGGCGTACCTTTGATGACCCCGAGGCCCAGAAAGACGTAAAGACCGCGCCATACAAGATAAAGAAGTCTAATGGCGGGATAGCGGTGGAGATGGGGGGCAAGGACTACACGCCGCAGGAGATCTCCGCCTTTGTGCTGCAAAAGATAAAAGCCGACGCCGAGGCTTACTTAGGCGAGAAAGTGACCGAAGCGGTAATTACCGTGCCAGCTTACTTTGACGACAGCCAGCGGCAAGCTACTAAAGATGCCGGGCAGATAGCGGGGCTCACGGTCAAAAGGATTATCAATGAACCGACTGCTGCCACACTGGCTTACGGCTTGGACAAGAAAAAGAATGAAAAGATCGTGGTCTATGACTTGGGTGGCGGCACCTTTGATGTGTCGGTCTTAGAGATTGGTGATTCCGAAGGGGAAGCGGTATTTGAGGTGAAGGCCACACGAGGCGATACTCATCTGGGTGGCGATGACTTTGACCAGAGGATAATGGCCTGGATAGGGGAGGAGTTTAAGAAAGATCAGGGGATCGATTTGACTTCCGATAAGCTGGCGCTGCAGCGGCTTAAAGAAGCAGCCGAAAAAGCTAAGCAGGAGCTCTCTAGCTCCAGCGAAACGGAGATAAACATTCCTTTTGTGACTGCCGATGAGTCGGGCCCTAAGCATCTGGTAATGAAGTTGACGCGGGCTAAGCTGGAGCAGTTAGTAGGAGATCTGATCGAAAAAACTATTCCTCACACCGAACAGGCGCTTAAAGATTCCGGGATGAGCAAGAGTGATATTAATGAGGTCATCTTGGTTGGCGGCATGACCCGAATGCCGGCGGTTAGAGAAACCGTTAAGAAATTCTTTGGTAAGGAACCTAATCATAGTGTGAACCCAGATGAAGCAGTAGCTATCGGTGCAGCTATTCAAGCCGGTGTACTGCAAGGCGATGTCAAAGATGTTCTCTTACTGGATGTAACCCCCCTGTCTTTGGGCATCGAGACCTTAGGCGGGGTGGCTACTAAGCTCATTGAACGCAACACCACTATTCCGACCAGCAAAACACAGGTCTTCTCCACGGCCGCGGATAACCAGACTTCGGTAGAGATCCATGTGGTCCAGGGCGAGCGCGAAATGGCAGGGGACAACAAAACGCTCGGGCGCTTTATCTTGGATGGAATCCCGCCGGCTCCCCGCGGTATTCCGCAGATCGAGGTCAGCTTTGACATCGATGCCAATGGCATTGTGAACGTGGCAGCCAAAGATAAAGCAACCGGCAAAGAGCAGAAGATCACCATCACTGCCTCCTCAGGTCTATCTAAAGAGGAGATCGAGAAGATGGCTGCTGAGGCCGAAAAACACGCCGAGGAAGACAAAAAGAAGCGGGAGCAGGTGGATACGAAGAACCAAGCAGACAGCCTGATTTATGCTACCGAAAAGGCGATCAAGGATGCGGGCGATAAATTGGATGCCAAGATAAAAGAGGAGCTGGAGGGCAAGATCAAAACTGTTCGGGAGCTGCTGGATAAGGACGACATTGAAGCACTGAAGAAAGCTACGGAAGATTTAAGTAGCTCGCTTTCTAAGATCGGTGAGAACCTTTACAAGCAGGCAGGGGAGAGTTCTGCTGGTCCGCAGAACGAGAGTGGCCCCCAAGATGCTAAGGAGGGTGAGTTCAGCGAAGGCGATGGCGATAAGAAATAAATATCTGTTATAGTAAAGGAAGTTAAGGGGGAAAACCTTCTATGCCAAAGAACAAGATAGCTTGGATCGGTCTGTCCGTGGCCTTAGTAGTAGTCTTAGCAGCGGCAGGATGCCAACCGCGCCGCCAGGTTGATCAAGAGACAGTTGATAATAGTATCTCTAATCAGGTTACGGATCAAAGCGGAGGTGCGGGTGCTGAATTCACACCCTATCCGGGGACGACCCCGCCCACTAGTGGGCTGGCCGATCCAGATGCTATCCAAGCGCAGTTAGTCAAAGAGACTAATGATGCCACGGCCTTTATCCGTCTTATTCAGCCGGATGTGGTTCTCACCCTGGTCTCTACTAAGTACATTAACTCGTTGTCAAATTCCTTTGGCCTTTCTACCAACTACTACGTCTTCACCTCGCCAACCAATCCGGATTATTACTTTTTAGTGAATGTGCCCCGTAATGGGCTAGATCCGATGAAGAGGTTTCTGATGCCGGTGCAGGATTTTGATCTGGATTTTGATGTCTTGCCGGTCCCGTTCGAGTATTGGAAGCTTAACTATGCTGCTGCTCTGGAACTGGCAGAGGGGCAGGGAGGAGAAGCTTTCCGGGCCCAGCATAAGACTTTTGAGACATCGGTGATCCTGGCCCGGCCAGCCGGGCAGCATCTTAATTGGTTTGTTACCTACAAAGCTACCGATGGCTCTGGCGCTAGACTGCAGGTGCAGGTAGATGCCAACACGGCGGAGGTAAGTATAATCTAATATGAGCTACAAGAAAGTATCACTCATTTTGTTTTTAGTTTTAGCCGGTTTTGGAATCTGGTCGCTTGTAAATGTACTAGGTGATGCAGGACATTCGGGAGCGACGCCGAGCTTAGCTTCTGGCAGTAGCTTCCTGCCGTTTGACTACATTAAAGAGGAACCAACTATCCAAGAGGAGTTAAGCGAGGCGAAGGCCCGAGCTTTAACGTGGCGGGGGGACGCTAGCCTAGTCGCTATCTCTATGCGCTTCGCAGATGGGCTGGGCTACGATTTCCTGAGCCACTATAATTATGTCTTTCAATCACCAACGGAGTCGCGGAGATATTTGATTGTGAGCAACCCTCGCATCAGCGGGCAGGTGGAACAGACGTATGGCAATAGTGACTTGTTTGACAATACGATGCCCGGGGGCTGGCAAGAGGAATTTATGAAGATTAATTTTGTGCAGGCCTTAGAAATAGTTGAGCGTAGCGGTGGTTACTCTTTCAGAATCGATCACCCCAATGACTATACTGTGACTTTGCTATTAATCCGACCGGAGAGTGCGGTTCTAAGTTGGTATGTATCGTATGCCGATGGGGCTAATGCGGAGGAGCAAAGCTGGCAGGTCAATGCTACCAGCGGTGTAGTTGAGGCGCAGTAACGTGAGGAAAAAATAATTTGAAAATCGGCGGACTAGGCGGGGTTCGTTGTTTGTGAATCATGAGTAAAGACTACTATAAGATATTGGGAGTTAGCCGGGGAGCGAGTCCGGATGAGATTAAACAAGCATATCGCCGGTTGGCTTTGAGATACCATCCGGATAAGACTAAAGGGGATAAGGAGGGCGAGCAGAAGTTTAAAGAGGTCAACGAGGCCTATCGAGTGCTCTCCGATCCGGCTAGGCGTAAGCAATATGACCAATTCGGCCAGACCTTTGAAGGCGCGGCTGGTGGCGGATTTGCGGGCTTTAGACCAGAGGATTTTGCACGCTTCACCCAGGATTTTGGTGATCTAGGCGGATTTGAGGACCTATTTGATGCTTTCTTTGGGGGGATGCGCGGCGGCCGCAGACGGAGCGCTGAGGATGTCCAGCGCGGGCGGGACATAGAGATCAATCTGCAGATCACTTTTGATGAGGCGGCTTTCGGTACGACCAAGCGGATCAGTGTCCCCCGGGCGGTGGCATGTGAATACTGCAAGGGGACTGGCGCCAGTGATGGGGAACTTGTTAGTTGCGATAAATGTGGGGGCCGCGGCGAGATCCGGGTAAGCCAACGCACTATTTTAGGTACATTTGCTCAAGTTCAGCTGTGTAATGTCTGTAAGGGAACGGGCAAAAAGCCGGCTCGGCCTTGCCGCCATTGCCGAGGCGAAGGGAGACATAGCCTAACTGAAAAAGTGGAAGTTAAGATCCCGGCTGGCGTAGGAAGCGGACAAACGATTAAGCTGTCCGGCGGGGGCGAGGCTGGTTTTCGGGGGAGCCGGGCTGGTGATCTTTACGTGGTGATCCAAGTTTTAGAAAGCCCTGACTTTAAGCGGAAGGGAGCTGATCTATACCGGCAGGAGACTCTTAGCTACCCCGTGGCGGTTCTAGGTGGCGAGATAAAGGTTAAAGCCTTAGAGGGCGTGCTTAAGCTTAAGGTCCCCTCAGGTACCAAGAGCGGAGAGGTGTTCCGATTAGCTGGCAAAGGTCTGCCGCGATTGGACCGCAGCGGGAACGGGGATCTATTTATTGAAGTGGAGATTGATGTGCCCCGCAGATTAACCCTTAAACAAAAACGGCTCTTAGAGGAGCTTAAAAGCGAGTTAGAATAAGGGGCGTGGGATTTACTTTAAGGGTCATTTTTGTTATGGTGAACCCAGTTTTGGGCGTTATTTAAATTCTTTAGTTCATGGTACCGACTTGGGATTTAGTTCTGCTCGTTTTTTTGGGAGCTAGTGTGATCTATGGCTTTCTGATGGGTCAAGAGAAGGTTCTGATGACACTACTGGGGGCTTACGTTGGCTTAGTAATTGCTAATCAATGGGGCGCCAGTGCTTATGGGCTTCTGACTGGCGGACAGGTGACGGCCATAAGTAGTGAGTGGATAGAGGGCAACGTCTCAGTCTTTACCATCAAGGTGGTGCTGTTTGTGGCAGCCCTGTTGATCGTGGCCTTGCGGGGAGGCATGTTGGCCAGCGCCTTTGTGGGGGGCCGCGGCCTAATGGGACTAGTGGTGCAGGTAGGTTATAGTCTCTTGAGCGCAGCTCTTATTGCCGGTTCGATACTGGAATTCTTGCCAGAGGAGACTAAACTGCAGATTACGGATGGCTCGCTAATTGCTGGGCCGCTGCTAAGCTACTATTCTTGGTTGCTAGTTATGCCGGTGCTGTTGATGGCTATCGCTGGGTTTTTGAATCGAGGGGAATAAGCGTACGAGCGAAGGGAAAATTTAATGTAGCCTTGTAAGTGGGGCAGGGAGGAGTTGGCAAAAGTACTATGGTGCGGATCAGGTTGTTTGAGTGGAGTGGTGGAAGCGATTTCTTCTACCAGTGGGGGAGGCTGAAGCGGAGAGAGCGCAATCTGTACCTATTTGTGTACGCTGTCTGGATTTTGCATGCTATTTTTTGGCTCTTGTGGATCGCCTTTATTGCTCCTAACCCCATCGCCCTGACGGTCCCTTTGGGGGTCAGTTTGGGAGTGGTAGCCTTTCTTAAAGACTATTTGTGGCCGCTATTGAATCTGGTATTCTTGGGTTTGAACACCTGGCTGGTTTTCTTGCTGTATCCTAGGGATATCCTGGCGGCTTGGCTTTTGCTGGGGGCCTCGATATTCATCCAGCTGGTCGTGATGGGGATCACGATTTCGTTACTATTTATTGCAGTCTAATCGGTTATGTTTGATTTTGGCCTAATCTTATTCTACCTGGGGACGTTCCTGACCTTGTTTCTGGGAATCTTTTATTTGATTACTTTCTTTGACAACAAGGCCCTGCTCCGCGACCCTAAGATCAAGCGTTTCCCGACCATTAGTATTATCGTACCGGCTTACAATGAGTCGCGGACTATCTGCCGAACCCTGGAATCCCTAAGGGCGCTCAACTATCCTCAGAACAAATTAGAGATCATTGTGGTGAATGATGGCTCAACTGACGATACCTATGCCATTGCCCAGAGTTTTAGGGGGGTGCGGGTATTGACTAAAACCAATGGAGGCAAGGGCAGTGCCATAAATTTTGGCTTGAGACATGCCACGAGTGAGTTAATGGCCGTCATGGATGCTGATTCGTTTGTTAGCCGTAACGCTTTAAGAAAGATGATCGGGCACTTCCGCCGGGACTCGATCATGGCCGTTACTCCTACGCTCAAGGTGCACAACCCCAAAGGTTTTTGGCAGCAGATCCAGTATGTTGAATATCTCTTCTCTGTTCTTTTCAGAAAGATATTCGCTTTTTTGCAGAGCGTCTATGTCACCCCCGGTCCTTTTTCTATCTATCGAAAGTCTTTTTTTGATAAGCACGGCGGCTTTGATGAAGCTAATATCACTGAGGATCTAGAGATAGCCTTAAGGATCCAATCCTTGGGGTATGAGATCGAAAACTCTATTAATGCTGAGGTTTTTACCGTTGCACCGAGTAACTTCCGCGATCTTCTGCGTCAGCGGGTAAGGTGGTATTCGGGGGTGGTCAATAACATGTGGCAGTATCGGCGGATGTTTACTCCCCGCAATGGCAACTTAGGAATCTTCGTATTGCCAGTGGCGGTCATCTCGGTAGTGTTGGCGCTGGCTTATTTGAGTTACTATGGGATATCCTTTGCCCAAACTGTAGCTGATGGGTTCCAGCAGATGTATCTCATCAACTTTGATATGGCTGGTGTAGCTGCTAATTACGTGGAGCACTTCTCTATCCTGCGGTGGATCAATCCTATCTCCATGCTGGCTGTGCTGCTTATCATGTTTATGCTGATTATGTTTGGCATAGCCAAGCTGTATTCGCGCGATAAGGCCAGGGTGGGAGGGGGGTTAGTGTTATATACGTTCACCTACGGTCTCATCTTTAGCGCCTTTTGGTTTACCACCTTGGCATATAAGCTGTTTCAACTGCGAGTCCGATGGTAAGGAGAAAGATTGCTTACCGGAACTTTCTGTTTGCATTTATAGCCGCTCTAGTGCTGTTTTTGAGCGGCTTGTTTACAGGCCAGCAGCTGACTTCGTGGCAGGTTGAAAACATTAAGCGGTTTGAAGAGGACTTAAGGACCTCGCTGACTAGCTTGGAGCTAAGGCAGACCTTACTTAAGCAGAACATCTGCGGCATCTCGGATTTGGGCCAGTTTAGTGCCGAGCTGAGCGATCTAGGGAAACAGCTCGCTAATCTGGAGAGCCGCTATGGCAAGGGCGACAACCGCATTTTAGAGCTCAAAGAGCCGTACTTTTTGCTGGAGATCCGCCACTACCTGCTAATGCAGGAGGCGGCCAGTCGATGCGGCCGAGATTTTGATCTCATCCTTTACTTTTACTCCAATGACCCTAAGCAGTGCGAGGAGTGTGACAACCAAGGTTACATTTTAAGCTATCTGCAGGAGAAGCTGGGCTATGACCAGGTGAAGATGTACTCTTTTGATATTAGGTCCAGCTCACCGGCGGTCCAGACCCTGGTCGAGCTGCACCATGTTAAAAATGCCCCGCTGACAGTGGTCAATGGGGTACGTTACGATAAGTTCATAGCGCTGGAGGAAATAGAAAAACTCTTAAGCTAATCCAAGGCTGGAGTGGAAGGGCGGGTGATCTTTTCGACGATCCTCTCCAGCATTCTTTTTGGCATAATCCCTGCTCTAGCATGGTAGGTAGCCAGGGTCTGGCCATTGTTAGCGACTACCTCTCCAGCGATAATGCCCCCGCTGCGGTCCTGTTCGAAACGGGTGAGCCGATAATAGATGAGTTCATTCGGCTTGGGTTGGCAGTTCCAGTTGAGAGAGGCGTAGATCTGTTGGAAGACGGGGAGCTTGTCGTGGTCGGCGGGGGATTGCTGGTGGAAGTGGATATAGGCCAGTTGCCCAAATCCCTCTAAGGTTCGGGCAGCATTAAAAATGAATCCTCTCTGGTCGGGTAGCGTTAGATAGTCGTTGGGGGTAACCCGATGTAGACCTTGCAGGATTATAGCAGAGCCCCCGGGTGTCTCGGTGACGGCGTCGATAAATTGAATCTCTCGCCCCTGGGGAATAATGGTGGCGACTTGTTCCGATGTTAGCAGGATGTTAGCGGGCGTTTGATGATTGGCAGGGTTGACTTCAAACGGTCTGGGATTAGTGATGGTGTGGGTGGCAACTTTGCCCTGGATGATGTTGGTTTTATCTCTAATTAAATCAAGCCGCAGGGAACTATCGAACCAATTAGGAGCATGGCGAGATTCAAGGCAGTACACACCGGCAGGAAGTATGTCATTAATTTGCATCTCCACTTCGGTAGGCAGGCAGACAAAAGGCCCGTTATCAATAGTTACGCCTTGGCGGGTAGCATGCCGGATGTAGAGCTCCAGCATCTTGTAGGCCGGCATGAATTTAGGGCCATCTTCAAAATGCCCACAACAGTCCTCCGCCTCAATTAGACGGCGGATTTGCTCGGTTGTGGTCTCCGCTTCAGCTGGGTTCGACCTGGGTCGCAGCTCTCCTTCCATACGAGCTATTATATGCTCTGGGAGCACCTTTTGTAAATAGTGCATAGGTCAGATGATTGACTAATTCCAACAGATACACTATAATGCTAACTGCGAACTTAGCCTTAAATTAAAAAGGAGGAACCAAAAGGATTTCCACATATCGGTTTATTCCGGGAAATCCCCAGACCGCGTGCGGTCGGGTTTTTCTTTATAAGAGGTCTAAGGGAGGAACTTTGACAGCTAAGGTGGTGACTAAAAGTGCTCATCTTCAATTCAGTTCAAATTCTATTTTTTGAGAGTTTGATCCTAGCTCAGGATGAACGCTGGCGGCATGCCTAACACATGCAAGTCGAATGCCGCCAATTTAGGGCTGGTAATCGTGGAGAATATCCTCGGATTCGAGCTTTAAATTGGCGGCATGGCAGACGGCTGAG
Source organism: candidate division Kazan bacterium RBG_13_50_9 (assembly GCA_001772255.1). Classification (GTDB taxonomy): domain Bacteria; phylum Patescibacteriota; class Kazan-3B-28; order Kazan-3B-28; family UBA10110; genus RBG-13-50-9. The sequence goes on from META01000003.1 coordinate 217,669, forward strand.
TAACGCGTGGGTATCTACCCTTGGGTCGGGCATAACCCATCGAAAGGTGGGATAATTCCCGATGGTCTCTTTTGAGTAAAGATTTATTGCCCAGGGAGGAACCTGCGTCCGATTAGCTTGTTGGTAGGGTAACGGCCTACCAAGGCGATGATCGGTAGGGGGCTTGAGAGGGTGACCCCCCAGACTGGGACTGAGACACGGCCCAGACTCCTACGGGAGGCAGCAGTGAGGAATATTGCGCAATGGGCGAAAGCCTGACGCAGCGATGCCGCGTGCAGGAAGACGGCCTTCGGGTTGTAAACTGCTTTTCTAAAGGAAGATTATGACGGTACTTTAGGAATAAGGGCTTGCTAACTACGTGCCAGCAGCAGCGGTAATACGTAGAGCCCGAGCGTTATCCGGATTTACTGGGCGTAAAGAGCTCGTAGGCGGATGGATAAGTCGAATGTTAAAGACCCCGGCTCAACCGGGGGAAAGTGTTCGAAACTGTCGATCTAGAGGATGGTAGAGGCAGATGGAATTCTCGGTGTAGGGGTAATATCCGTAGATATCGAGAAGAACACCAAAGGCGAAGGCAGTCTGCTAGGCCATTCCTGACGCTGAGGAACGAAAGCGTGGGGAGCGAACGGGATTAGATACCCCGGTAGTCCACGCTGTAAACTATGGACACTGGGCATTGGTGGCATCGGTCCCCTCAGTGCCGAAGCTAACGCGTTAAGTGTCCCGCCTGGGGAGTACGGCCGCAAGGCTAAAACTCAAAGGAATTGACGGGGACCCGCACAAGCGGTGGAGCACGTGGTTTAATTCGACAGTAAGCGGAGAACCTCACCAGGTCTTGCATCCTGCTGAAAGTCCGGAGAAATTCGGACCCTCCTTTCGGACAGCAGAGACAGGTGTTGCACGGTTGTCGTCAGCTCGTGTCGTGAGATGTTGGGTTAAGTCCCTTAACGAGCGCAACCCCCATGTTGTGTTGTATTTTTCACAACAGACTGCCTGCGTTAAGCAGGAGGAAGGCGGGGATGACGTCAAATCAGCGTGGCCCTTATGGCCTGGGCGACACACATGCTACAATGGCTGGGAACAAAGGGTTGCCAAGCCGCGAGGTGGAGCTAATCCCTGAAAACCAGTCCAAGTTCGGATTGAAGGCTGCAACTCGCCTTCATGAAGCTGGAATCGCTAGTAACCGTGGATCAGCCATGCCACGGTGAATACGTTCTCGGGTCTTGTACACACCGCCCGTCACACCACGAAAGTCGGGGGCACCCGAAACTCCCTTTTGGGAATTAAGGTGAAACCGATGATTGGGGTGAAGTCGTAACAAGGTATCCGTACGGGAACGTGCGGATGGAACACCTCCTTTCTAGGGAGCTATCCGAACGTTCGGTGGTTGGATGCTGGAAACAAGGCCAAACCTTGTCTCTGGCACCCAATCACCGAGTGTTCTAAGCTTTTTTCCAAGAAAGCAAAATGACCGATCTTGCTCCATAGGGGCAAGTCAGAGCGCTTTAGTCACCATCTTAGCTGTCAAAGCAAATACGCGGGCATCGGTATTGACCTTTGCCTGATTTTGTGGTATAATAAAAGATAATGTTTGTGAAGATCGAATGAGCGAACACAGAGACCTAAGTTTTGGACAGGAATTTGAACGGACTGAAGCAGAGCGGGAAATAAATCGGATGGATATTTTGCATCCTACCGAGAATCTGCCGGAGTATGTTAAGTTTGCGCGAGAGCTCCGGGCAGACTTAAGAGGATTTATAGAGGCGGAAGGTTGGCCGGAGTGCCCGGAAGATATTAAGAGCGTGGATAATCTATTTTCTATCGGCCGGGCAGTAGTAGCTGAATATTGGAAACAGTCAGCCGGAATTAAATTGGCCGCTAAATGTGAACACTGGGCTGGCCAGATTACGGATAAAGATGCAGAGAGTAGAGCATCCCGCGAGCTGCTGCTGGACCCCGCTAAACTAGAGGAAGGTTTGCACATTCAGCAGGTTGGTGTATTAGAGACGATTCGGGGGACGCAGCCAGAAGCGTGGCGGACTTTAGCTATGGTGGCTTCGGAGAGGCAACTGGCAGTGCTCGCCTTGGTGCGGCATTGGGCTAAGATTGAACTAACTGATGAGCGGGTTGCCCGGTTAGGTTTTGGTCGTGCTGAACTGGAGCTTTTGTTAGACGCAGCCGGCATCTTAGGTAAATATATTGATCATGCTTATGTTAAGCAATTAGAGATTGCCGATCTGCCGGGCGGGATGAAGCGTACGCCATTAGATATTCGCCATCAGCGCAAAACTGGCGAGGAAGAGTTGAGCGGGGCAGAGTATCTATACGATTATCGGATTGTGCCGGAGGGGCAGCGCCGATCTGTAATGATTATCAAAACTTACAGCGAGATCTTTCCATTTGAATGGTCGAGAATAGTTGATAGATTACGAGCTCTAGCTGAGCGTGCCCGGCGTCTGCTATTTGAAGGGCGGCTGCCGCAATCCTATGACAGTCTGCCGGAGTATCTGGAGCATATGGCCAAGATGTACGGTTCAGACGTTATGAACCCTCAGGAATTGGAAGATGCATGGGAGGAACTCTATAAAGCAGGGACCAAGTTGGCAGAAAAGGGCTGCCCCCTAATGCTGATTGCTCAAGGGGCTACTGGTTCAGGTGAGGCAGACAAGGTAGATATTGAACTAAGGCTCGGTCTACAGACTCCCGAGACCAAGGCAGCACAAAAACTATTCCGCCAGTTTGGCATATTGGCGCATCGACTCAATCAACAATATGCTGATAGTTTGGACGAAGAACAGGATCAGCCAAGCATTGTGCTTAACATTCAACCACTGGCCTTTGGCCCCAATGTTTATTGGATGACCCGAGGCGAGGCGGAGGAGACACAAATTTTATCGCATACCAATGCAGTAGCGGACGTGGCCTTAAATAAGGAATTGCCGCTCTTGCGGCGGCTGCAACTAGTGGGCGAAGGGGACAGTGAATGGTATAAACAAGCCGCGGTGATGGAGACTGTATTGCATGAGCTGGGGCATGCGATTCTTCCAGCCGATGATGATGCGGTTGAGAAACGAGTAGGAAAATACAGAGACACCCTGGATGAATTCAAGGCAGAGACCATGGGGATGTGGCTGCTAGCGAGGGCATCTGAGACCAACCGTCGCATTGATAAGATCGGGAGGCATCAGTTATTGGCCAAAATGGGGACTGTTGCCGCTTATCTGACCGAAAAATCCAGTCAGGATAATAGCGATGGAGAGCCATATTATTTGGCAGGTGCTGCCCAGTTAGTGGCCCTGCTGGAGAGTGGAGCCTTAGTGGAGAGTGACGGCAGATATGTTATAGCTAACACTGCTCGAGGTATCCAAGTTCTAGCTGAGCTGGGCGACAGTGTGTTACAGCGTTTCTATGTTGATAGATTATCTACTCCAGAAGCAGTGGCAGAGTACCTTAAGGGTTTGCGGAAACTCAAGCAGGATCCGCGATTAAAGCGGTTCGCAACGGCATTGAGGGGCTAAGTTTTAGGTAAGCCTGCGCTTCGCCCTACGAGCTACGCAGGGCAACCTTCACCTTGTTTAATATAATAAGCCACAAATAAAGTGGCGAAGGTTGGTGGACCCGGGGAGATTCGAACCCCAGTAGTAGAAATGTCGGATTTGTCTTGGCCGACAAATCAGCGATGATTTCACTATGGGGCAGGCTGCCGACCTCCTGATTGTCCCGAATAAAATTGGGGTGGTGGAGCATATCGGATTCGAACCGATGACCTTCTGATTGCAAATCAGACGCTCTAACCAGCTGAGCTAATGCCCCAATTTTTAACGGGATGGACGCCCCCCAGGCGTTCTGCTCCCCACTAGTCGGTGGATGAACCCCACCCGACTGAACGACTGGTCCCTGCCCGACTAATGATTGTTCAGGCGGGGTTCGGGCAGGTACGGGCCCAGTTTTAAATAAATGGCAGGGGTAGCCAGCCAAAGCCGATAAGAAAACCCAAGATGATGGCAATAAAACCGAACAAGAGATGAGCGGTATAGGTACCTCCTGGGCCTAAATATTGCTCCGCCCAACCAATGCGTAGGTTAATTACCTCAGTGATCTTGCGGTGGTAGATGATGTACAGCGTGCCACCAAAGACGCCCAATATAAAAAAGAAGAATCTCATGTCACTTGCTTTACTTGCTCTCCTGGCACATTTCGGTTATTTGTACTTGCAGCTCATGTTTCTTGACCTGTGCGGCTTCTTTTTCCCGTTGCCAAAATAGCGTGTCTTCTTCAAACTCCGGGCTCCTTACTTTACCAATACCAGTTTCTTGCTTATGTTTGCTCTGGGCCATTTGGGCGTCTGAGTAACGGATGCGGCAATCAACAGCTTTTAAAATAATTCGCTTTGCATCGATGGGCTTCAGATGTCGGAATAGACCGCTACTTTCCCGTTCGAGAAGCTCCAAGGTGGGATATAAGCCTTCTTCAACCAAGAGGTTAATTAGATTTACTTGTTCAGTGAAATCAGGTTCTTTCTCTCCCTCTTCCTCGGGCTCGGTTGGCTTAATGCTCTGCTCTCCCGGGATAACTTCAAGTGGCGCTGCTTCTCCTGAGCCTTGTTCTGCCCCCATCAGATTGCTGTCTAAAAAACTTTTTTCCATCTTTTTGGTGGGCGCACCTGGATTCGAACCAGGGACCTCAGTCTTACTGCGCCCTGAACTGAAATTTGGTGGGCATGCCTGGATTCGAACCAGGGACCTCAGTCTTATCAGGACTGCGCTCTAACCAACTGAGCTACATGCCCAAAATTTCAAATTTCTAGTTCAGGGTCAGGACCCCGGTAGCAGATTCTGCTGTGCGGCAGAATCGTTACGGGGCACCGCTGCGCTCTAACCAGCTGAGCTATGCGCCCGGGATTATTGTCTTGAGGTATCTGCGTCCCGCTGCCGACTTAAGATACAGTTCTCTTCTTCTGGCAGTTACGGGGTTATCGTACTGTTCCGTGTGGAGTACTTGCAAGCGGTGCATGCGACAAGTTGTTTTGGTTGTCCCTCGTCCGTGCTCTTGGAGGCGGCGACAGAGGTTGTTAGTCATACCTTTATAGAGCATGCCATTGTCGCTTCGAAGGATATAGACAGTGTAGGTATTCACCGAACCCCTCCTTTCTGGGACTGAGCCCCGCCCGACTGAACGACCTTAGTCGTTCGGGCGGGTATGCGCCCCCCGGTGAGTAGCGGTTTACACCTCGTAAAATATCAGCTTCAGGGGGTTTTGACAATCCAGAAGCAGGTCTTTTGGTAAAATGATATCATGGCCATTATCAAGACCAAGGGGATTATCATCAAGCGGGTTAACTTAAGTGAGGCAGACAAGATCCTCACTATTCTAACTGCCGATCGGGGGAAGATCCGGGTGGTAGCCAGAGGGGTAAGGAAACCCAAAGCCAAGCTGGGCGGATTCTTGGAGATGTTCCGATACAATGAATATCTGCTGGCGGAAGGTCGGAACTTAGATTTAGTAGCTGGCGCCTATACCATTGATAATCTGGTTAGTATTGGCCAGAGTTTGCGTAGCGTAGCCACTGCTTATTACATTGCTGAGACGGTGGATAAGTTGATAGAAGAGACCCAGGAGGCCAGCAAGACATTTGAAATAGTTTATCGATCGCTCAAGGCGATTAGCCAAAGCGGGGACCTAGATGCGATCAAGGGTTGGTTTGAAATAAATCTGTTGGCTAGTTTAGGTTTTAGGCCAGAATTAAATCGTTGTGTGGAGTGTCGAGCTCCGTTAGAAGAGGGGTGGTTTAGTTTTGAACTGGGCGGGATCTTGGATGCCCAACATCGCAATAGTGATCTGGCCGCGTTGCCGGTTAGCGCTGTGGAGCTGCTGGAGTTGCGCGCAATCGGGGGGAATATTCCCAAACAGGTATCGCCAAAGATTGCCCAGATTGGTGCTGGGTTTATGGAGCAGATCGTTGATCGGAACCTCAAATCCAAAGAATTTTTAGCGGAAGTGACCTCCGGATTTTTGGAATAATTGTTGGTCGTGCCAACCTCGTCTCCGCCAGCTGGCGGACTGACCCACAACTCGTCATTGCGAGCGACAGCGTGGCAATCTTTGCCTCGTCATTCTGGCTTGTCCAGAATCTTACAATTATCTTTTCGCTACCACTTTGCTCGTCCAAAGTGGTAGCACCGAAAGGACGGCCAGTCGTCGGGGCTATTCAATGGCTAAATCCGTGGGCGCTCTCGCTGAACTCGTCGTCCGTCAGCTGACGGACTCCTCAGACAACAGCTCCACCCAACCCGGATTTAGCTCATTTCAGTACGCCCCTCCTCCAATGGCGGGGGAGGGGCTGCTATAGGAGAAAAACAGGTCTGGGAGCGAGAAAACTATTGACTGGGAGCGGGTTTTGTGCTACGTTTAGGGTGTAAGCGTCTGTGCTTATACAACGCTGAGGAGGCGGTTTAACCCGCAAGTTCCGGTGAACCGGAAAGCCTCGCAGACAGTTGGTTATCATAAAGGAGATTTCAATGCAGAAGTCGATTAGTGCGGCCCAGATCAAGCAGATCTTGGGTTTTGGGAGTGATGTACTGAAGGCGATCGGGTTTGGTTTCAGCCAGGTCCAGGCCTTCATTAGTGATTCGGCCCGCGTGGCGAAGTTCAAGGAAGGGCTGACCGCTCTTCTGGAGGAGGCCATCGCGCTGAATCCGTTCAGCAAGGAACGGGTCAAGCAGGCCTGGTTTTACCCGAAGAACTGGCAGGCCAAAGGCGTAGCCGAACAGGTCATTAAGCTTGCGACTCTGTTTCCTGGCATTGACCTATCACAGGTCGAGATGCTAGTTGCTAAGCTGGTGGCCCAGAAGCTAGCTGATGGCGTCGCTATCCTGCCCAAGCTGTCGTTCCTCGCCAAGCTCTGGAACATTGCCGACCCGTATGGTGGGGGCTATGGCCCCATCTGCGAGAAGCTATTCGAACTGATCGCCGCAAGTCGTTCTTTCCACAACTACCGAACGGGTCAGATGAACGAGCAGCACATCCGCATTATGGAAGATGTCCGGGAGCAGCTAAAGAAGCTGGAAGCCGAGACCCTTGGCGATGTGCTAGTGCTGTCCTTCAACTTCGGCAACCTCTACGCTGGCTTCAGTCCCCGCAACGCCCGCTTCGAGGCGTTGAACAATAATCAGTTTCCGCTGATTGCTGCGCAGGTGGCTTGCCTCTTGTTGACGATGCCCGACAGGCTTACCGCTTGGGAGCAGCTCTTTATTGACTGCTCTGGCGATGAGTGGGACTGGGACGCCGGCGGCGGCTGGACGCGCTCTGTGTGCTTCGGCTTCGACGGCGGCAAGCTTCTGTTCGACAACAGGTACGCTGACTACGCCAATGACTTCTTTGGTTCTGCGGTGGCTTTTCTCGGAGTGTAGCGGCTTGGGGGTTGGCCCTTTGCGACTCTTGTGATTTGCGTTCGTTTTGCGGCGGG
>META01000003.1:225140-238857 GCA_001772255.1 candidate division Kazan bacterium RBG_13_50_9
ACCCGCCGCATTTTTTATTGTAGAATAGATGTGAAAGTAGGCAGTGCGGTTAAGTTTACGGACTTAGCCCGCCGAAATTGTGTCACAAGCACTGGCCAGAGTTTGGCGAAAATGTTTTTGCCAAAGAGTGCCAACTTGAGAATTAGACACTCCTTGCCTCTCATAAGTTTGAGGGTAAAATCCCCATATAAAATACAGCGAAGCTATGATTTTAGCTTGCAGTGGTATGGATAGTGTAGAGGCAATACTGGAACGCCGACGGCGACTGGACGAACTCTGTGTACTTCAACTTCAACGACGGCAAGCTTAAGTTCGACAACAGGAACGCTGACAACGCCAATGACAACTATGGTTCTGCGGTGGCTTTTCTCGGAGTATCTAGTTCCCTAAACTGCGCAACCATCCGCCTAGCATTCGACCGATTTCTTGCAACATAGTTTCTAAGAGAAGGTATTTTTTCTGGTCAAGCGATTTGGTGTCTAATGCCAGGCGGATAAGCAGTTTTAGAATATCCAAGTCGGCATTGCTGGCAGATAGGGTTCCTTTTCTGGTTATTTTGTCGGAGCGGGTGGCGATTATAATTGACCGCAGCAGTATAAGGGTCGTATTCTGGAGCGCCTGACCGAGGGAATATTTTTCGGACTTGGGAAATTTTTGAACAGCGTCATGCAAAACACGATAGAATTCGTACAATCTCAAGACAATCGGGATTTCTCCAAATCCGTCCGGGGGGGGGGCTTAGTGGGAAAATTATTTTCCATACCGGCGTTTTTGATGAGGTTGTTTCATTAGAGAATTTATTTTTGGCTTGGACTGAATTTCGCAAAGGCAAACGAAGTAAGTCGGATGTTCAAGCGTTCGAGCTTCATCTTGAAGATAACATATTTACTCTGTATGAGGAGCTGAAGAGGGGGACTTACCGCCATGGCGGGTATCACCAGTTTCGCATTTCTGACCCCAAACCCCGCCTGATCAGTAAAGCTTCCGTGCGAGATAGGTTACTTCACCACGCCATCTATCAAATCTTGTATCCGGCCTTTGACAAAACTTTTATTTTTGACAGTTACTCATGTCGCAAAAATAAAGGAACGCATAAAGGGTTTTTCCGACTGGTTGATATGGCTCGCAAGGTCAGCAAAAATTACACTTGCTCTTGTTGGGCGCTGAAGTTGGATATCCGGAAGTTCTTTGACAGCGTGGACCACGAAGTATTGATGGATTTATTGAAGGTGCTGATTGCTGACGATGGATTACTGGGATTGCTGCAGAATATTATTAGTAGTTTCTCTGCGCGTCACCCTGAACCCCTCAATTCCACTCAGGATAAACTCCGCGAAGAATCTAGCGATAGCGTTCTGCTGTACAGCAGAACTAGATCCTTCGCTAACGCTCAGGATGACAGAAATAGGAAGTCAGAGGATGACGGAGAGGAGGGCGGGAATGACGGAGGGGGCAAGGGGATGCCGCTGGGGAATCTAACTTCTCAGTTGTTCGCTAATATCTATCTGGACCCACTGGATAAATTTGTTAAGCATAAAATCAAAGCTAAATACTATCTCCGCTATGCGGATGATTTTGTCTTGCTCTCCACCGATCCTGATGAATTGCTGGGCTGTTTGGTTGAGATAAGCAGATTTCTGAAAGATAAGCTTAAACTAGATCTGCACCCCGACAAAATTATTCTAAGAAAACTAAACTGGGGGATTGATTTTGTCGGGTATGTCGCTTTGCCGCATTACAGTCTGCCGAGGAGAAAAACTGTCAAACGGATTTTACAGCAGATCACCAAATGGATAGAGGTTGGCAATGAGGATGCATTGGCTAAAGCTATGCCCTCCTATCTGGGGTATCTATCCCATGTGAGAGCCCATCATGTTAGTCGGCTGATGCGAGATGTTTAGGCTCGGCGGCGGTTGTGGAATGCTTTATGCACCCCGATACCAAACAAACCGGAAAAGATATAGATCCTTCGACTTCGCTCAGGATGACAATAAATTGTAATTTCAGCGGTATGTTGGTACGGGGCAGGCCTCTCTGTGACATTGTTCACTTTCGACCTCGTTTGTTATGGAAGGTACGGTGTATTTCTTTCAAGTGGGGGTTGGTGAGGTGGGTGTAGATCTGGGTGGTAGTAATAGATGAGTGGCCAAGCATTGCTTGTACTGAACGGATATCAGCGCCGCTAATAAGTAAGTCGGTGGCAAAGGAATGGCGCAGGGTATGAGGGGTGACTTTTTTGACTATCCCGGCCTGCTTAGTGTACCTCTCAACGATCCTTTGGATACTACGGGGGGTTAAGGCTTGATGTTTGCTAGCGCCATGATGGGCTACGAAAGCTGGCTCGGTGTTGTCAGTCCTTCGGGCAAAATATTGCGTGAGCAGCCCCTTCGCTTTAGATGAGAGAAAGACCACCCGGGGCTTATCGCCTTTTCCTCGAACCATAAATTCACCGCGGGTCAGATCGATATGTTTGCGCTTAAGATTAGTGAGCTCGGAGACGCGTAGGCCAGTGGAGAACAGCGTAGTTAAAATAGTGATATCCCGTAAACTCTCGATCTTGTCATTTCTAGGAACAGCTATAAAGATGCGGTCTAATTCCTCGGGTGATAAGAATTCAATGTGTCGCTCGGAGGTTCTGCCCAGCTCTACTTTTTCGGCTGCTAATGATTGGATGTCTTGCTTGGCCAGGAATTTAAGAAAAGCTCTAAGGGCAATGATGTGGTAGTTCTGAGTAACGGGCTTGAGTGGTCGATTGGCCACGTCTTTAAGGCGGTTGAGGAACAGTCGATACTGCCTAATAAGCGGCAAGGTAATCTGGTTGGGGGAGATATCCTCGCCAGCGAACTCGGCAAAACGTCCAAGGTAATGAGCATAGTTGTCCCGCGTTCGGGGGCTGCGGTTCTTTTCCACTTCGACATAGTCGAGGAAGTCGTCGATGAGATGGGATAGTATAGCCACACTAATATTGTACGACATAACCAAAGCCGTCATCCTGAGTGAAGCGAAGGATCCAGTTCTGCTATGTAGCAGAACGCTATCGCTAGATTCTTCACTGCGTTCAGAATGACAGGGCGGGCAGGATTAGCGGGGCAGGTAGTTAAGGGGGTTTAAGGGAGTGCCGTTCTGGCGGATCTCGAAGTGAAGATGCGCCCCGGTGGAACGGCCAGTTGAACCCATAATAGCGATAAGTTGGCCTTGCTGTACGTATTGGCCGGGTTCGACTTTGTATTCGCTCAAGTGCCCATAGTAGGTGGTCCAGCCGCCGCCGTGGTTGATGATGATGAGCTTGCCGTATCCGCCTAAAGTGCTGCGGGTCTGGATAATGCCGGGGGCGCTGGCGTAGATCCCCCAACCGTTAGTGCGAGGGAGGTCGATTGCCCGGTGGTAGGCCTTATAACCCTGGGAGATATAGTGGGTGGGTGATTCAGTCGGCCAGATGAATTTGCCCGAGTAGGGGGTGGGGTTGAAGTTAGGTACGCTTATGTTGCCGGCCTGGCTGTAGCTCGGGCTAGCAGTATTGGGCACAATGGCGCCTGGTATCAAAAGCTCGTTGCCAACATGGATGGTGGCATCAGCCGAGAGGTTATTGTACTTGATAATGTCGTCAGAACTTATCCGGTAGCGCTTGGCAATAGTGCTGATGGTGTCGCCACGCTTGACGGCGACGAACAGGCCATCAACCGGTGGGATCTTCAGCTCTTGGCCTACCTTGAGCGCGTTACTAGAAAGCTTGTTGGCATAGCGGATGGTAACGGCAGTTAAGCCAAAGTCTGATGCCAGGCTCCCCACTGATTCGCCGGGGCGAACGATATAGGTGATAGTCTCCCGGCGGTTGCTGCGGCTGATGATGGTTTCAGTCTGAACGGTCTTAAATAGGTAGTCACCACTGCTATCGATGGTGACGCTGTACTCCTCATTGGTGTATAGCGGGTTGCCTAGCTCTGCCAAGGTGGCAGCCGAGGCGATCTCGGCAATAGTCTTATAGTGCTGGGCCTCCCCGGTGTCAGGCCCCCCGATGCCTGCTGGCAGGGATATGTGGAAGTTAGAGAGAATCACCCCCATAGCTAATAAGACCATTCCCCAGTGCCGGCCGGAATGGCCAAAGGAACGGACTACCTCACGGATGCTCGCAGGTCGTCTGCCGGGATGACTGGGGCTAAGACTAATGGTCCTTAGGTTGGAGTGCTTCCTGATCCGGCTAAGCAACTGTAGTAAGGTCTTGCGAGCGTCGCTGGTATTGCGCCTCGGCCCCTTGGAGGGGGGCTCATAAGATGATGGTTGTGACGAGGTATTAGAGGTACTAATAGTAATCCTCTTCTGCTTTAAGGATATAACTTCGGGTAGGAAGTCTCTCCCTTGGGCATTTAAAAAGTTTCCAAAAATACTTTCGGAAACTACCCGTATGCTAGCATGCCTTCCTGGGGTTGTCAAGGGTTGGTTTGAGCCGCTATTGAACCCTTAGGGAGGTAATATTGCTGACCAGGACGCTATTTCCGCTCTCGTTAATGATAGTGGCAGACAGGCGATAGAGCCCTGGCGTTAGGGGGGCTTGGACGGCTCCGCTGAAGATGCTCGAATCGTTGCGGTCGTATAGAGGATAGTCCTTACCTTCTATGGCGACGGTGACCGATTTGGTGTTGTTAGATACAGGAATGAATACGTAGGTGACCTCTCCGGGCGGAACGGGGTTAGGGCGGAGGCGGATGTTGTCGAAGTCCACCTCGGGGTCTAAGGTCTGAATGTCTATATAGATGGCAGCGCTCGAAGCGCTACGAATGCCATAGCGGTTAACAGTAGACAGAGCCAGCTTGTGCCGCCCCCGCCCGACCGCCTTTTCGAGAGGCGCGTTAAATAAGCCGCTCTGGTCAGCCATAGTAGTGGTATTAAGGATATCATCGAGGTAGATCTCGGTCTGGGTGTTGGGAGCAGCCTGCCCGGAGATGGTGGGGGTGCCAGTGGCTAGCACCGACCCGTCAGTAGGAGCTTTGAGCGAAGGGACGGCTGGAGGGGTGGGATCGAAGGCCTCAATGTCAAGATTCTTGATGATGCCAGAAAGCCCAATGGCCAGCGATAAGGTCTGAGGATCTGACGGTGCCTGGAGAATGACTTGCTTGGAGGCCCCACTGGGGGTACGAGCCGAATTGGTCAGCCCGGCCGTCCCCCGGGTGAGCTCTACGGTGATGTCCTCTCCATCCAAAAGCTGCCCTTGGCGATTAGTGGCGATGATGTTGATAGACAAACTCGATGTGCCATCAGCAGGGAGTCCTGTGCTTTCAGGCTCTACTGCAAGGCTGATCGAGGGGGCAAACCACCCGGTCCAACTATGCTTGAGGGTCTGCCAACCCCCCGCGTAGAAAAATGAGACGGTCCCCACTATCACCAAAAGCAGGGCGATTGCTAAGGCCAGCACTGGCGGGGAGGCAAAGCTTTGGGGACCGAGTTCTTTGTCTTGGTCGTCTTTCATACAAGAAGGATTTTAAGGAGGGCTCGCCACCATCGTCTTATGACCTCCGTTTCTTTGTCAATTTTTTGAGGTAGAATTATGTTATATTAGTGAAGGATAAGTTAGGAATTAAATTTTAAGGGGGAGTTGTGGTTAGAAGAAAAGGAGAGAAACCATCCCGGAGAATGGCGGAGACGGTTGCAGTGGCAGACGATGCATCATCTATGCCGTCCGAGAGCAGCCGCCTCCTGCGCATTAAAAAGCGTAGCAGCGCTAAACGCTTCTTTGGAGTTAGTGCAATTATAGTAATACTTTTGTTGGCAGGCTGGTTTACTACCAAGCTGGCCCTAAGTGGCTGGAACGTTTCGGGTGACTCGATCTGGAAGAACCTGTTTAGCTTGACTGGCACCCAGCTTGTAGGCGAGGAGTCGGGCCGAGTTAATGTATTGCTTTTAGGTATTCCGGGCAGCGGTCCCGGAGTAGAAGGGCCAGACTTGACCGATACAGTGATGGTGGCCAGTTTATCTACCAGCAACCAGACCGGATTCCTCTTCTCTTTGCCCCGAGATCTCTATGTTAAAATCCCCGGCTATGGCAACTCCAAACTTAATGCTGTGTATGAGATTGGCAACAGCCAAGACACGACACCGGGAACTACGGTGCAGGAGGTCGTGGGCGAGGTTTTAGGATTAGACATACCTTACTATGTCCGTGTTGATTTTAGCGGCTTTGCCAAATTAGTAGATGATCTGGGAGGTGTTACCGTTGAAGTTGCCAAGGATCTATATGACGATCAGTACCCCACGGCGGATAAGGGCTATGAGATAGTTGATATTAAAGCCGGCACTTATACGATGGATGGAGAGATGGCCTTAAAGTATGCCCGTTCGCGTCATAGCACTTCCGACTTCGATCGAGCTAAGCGGCAGCAAGATCTGATCTTGGCGATCAGGAGCAAGGCGATGGAGCTAGATCTGCTTACCCAGTCTACTAAGGTTCTAGCCATGGTCGATACGCTGCAGGACAGTTTTGAGACCAACATGAATTTGGGTGAGATCAAGCGCGCTCTGGAGCTGGTCAAAGGCTTTGATTCGGCACAACTGACCACCAAGGTCTTCGATGATTCGGCAACTGGTTTGCTGTACGGCACGCGGGTAGATGAGGTGTATGTGCTAAGGCCGGTTGGGGATGACTTTAAGACAGTTTCTGATTATGTGGCCCAAGTAGTCTCGGGCAGCGCCACCGTGGAAGAGTTGGAAGGCGAGGTGGCTACCGAGCCGCTTAAAGTGGAGGTCTTAAACGGTACCAACACGACTGGCTTGGCTGGGAAGATCGCTGGGGAGCTGAAAACGAGCGGCTACGATGTAGTCCAGGTCGGCAATAATACCACCAAAGGTTTTGTAAAGACCATCGTCTATGATCTGACTGGCGGTGAGAGGATCTGGGAGGTAAGAAGACTAGCTTCTACTCTACAAGCCGAGATCGGCGAAGATGAGATAACTACTACCAGCGGAGCCCAGGCCCGCGTAGTCTTGGGCAGCGATTCAGCTAGTTAGCTTTGAGCAAGGCAGCTTTCTTAGATTGGGCGTGGCACTACCGTAAACTCTTACTTCTCCAGGGACTTTTACTGGGGCTCTTGGAATTGCTCTATTTCATCCCCACCGGGTTAGGTTGGTGGGTAGTGGCTATTGGGGTAGTGGTTGTGCTTATGAGCGGATGGATTGGCAATCTGCAGTTTAATAAAAGTCTCGGGCTGTTCCTAGCTGAGCTACTGTGGATTGTTCTGGGAGGTATTGGGTTTTTGTCATTCTCTTTGCTGTGGCTCTGGCAAGCGCAAGTGATTATCGGAATGATAATATTACTTAGTGCAGCGGTAACCTACTGGCACCAGAATCACATCGATTACCGGAAGTGGAGCTTGACTGCGATCAATTGGCTTGTGCCGGTCGACTTACTGGCTCTATTCATCGTTACCGTGTCGTTGTTCTTTACGGTACAGTTTTACAATTTGGGAGTGTTTTGGCTAATGAGTGGCGTGGCTCTGCAGTTTATCTTGGCGATGTATCTGCTTTTCTGGCGGCAAGGGTCGTCCTTGAAAAAGTTCTGGCTGTATGCCTTGGTGCTAGCAATAGTGGGGGAACAGCTGACCTGGCTGATGCATGCCTGGCATAAGGGAGCCTACTTTAAGGCCTTTCTGCTGCTGATCGTCTACTATCTCTATGCGGACTTTGTCGCTCACTACCTGAAGGGGAATTTGACAGTCAAAGTTATTGTGGAATACATTGGGATAGCACTTTTTTTGGTAGCGATACTATTCCTGTTTGATTTTTTGTTCTTACTAATTCCTAATCTTTAATTGGTATGGTATCAAAACAGTATCTTTACTATCTCGGCTATGGTCTGCTGGGAGGAATTGTTGGCGGCATAGCAGTTATGTTGGCCTTTGGCAGTTTCAGTGGCAAGGGGGCTAACCCCGCAACCAGTACCCAGCAGTATCTTACTTTAGAAGAGAATTCGGCCTTGATTGAGGCGGTGGATAAGGTATCACCATCGGTGGTAAGTATAGTGTCCAGTCGAAGTGTTAGGTCCATCTTTGGTGGTGTGTTCGAACAAACAGGTGGCGGGACCGGCTTTGTTATTCGTGAAAATGGCCTCATAGCTACTAATCGCCACGTGGTTGCTGACAGCAAGGCGGAGTATAAGGTAGTAACTGCCGACGGCAAGACCTATGATGCCCAGATAGTAGCCACCGATCCTTTCAATGAT
Organism: candidate division Kazan bacterium RBG_13_50_9; assembly: GCA_001772255.1. Taxonomy (GTDB): domain Bacteria; phylum Patescibacteriota; class Kazan-3B-28; order Kazan-3B-28; family UBA10110; genus RBG-13-50-9. Next base: position 233,350 of record META01000003.1, read on the forward strand.
CTGGCGGTAGTGAAGATTAATGCTAGGGATCTGCCGGTGGCTGATTTGGGAGATTCGGATCAACTGAAGGTCGGCCAGCGGGTGGTAGCTATCGGTAATGCGCTGGGTCAATATCAAAACACGGTAACCTCCGGTATCGTTAGTGCAGTTGATCGGGTAATCATTGCCGGTGATGGCAGCGGTGACAGCGAGAGGTTAGAGGGAGTTATCCAAACCGATGCGGGGATTAATCCCGGCAACTCAGGCGGGCCACTAGTAAATATGGCGGGCCAGGTGGTGGGTATTAATACGGCCATCGACCTGCAGGGCCAAGTGATCGGCTTTGCCATCCCGATCAATGGGGTCAAGTTGGCGCTGGAGTCAGTGCTGGCTACCGGCACGATCAAACGGGCTATGTTGGGTATTCGTTATATCCAGCTCACTAAGGAGTTTGCAGCGCTTAACAATATGTCCACAGATAAAGGAGCGTTGGTGACTAGAGGGAATACTGCCAGCGAACTGGCGGTGACCCCGGGCGGACCAGCGGATAAGGCGGGAATCAAAGAGAACGATATCATTGTCAGTATTGATGGTGAGGAGATCGACGATGATACCAGCCTTACCTCAATCCTAAGTAAGCATCAACCTGGAGATACCGTGGGCATTAAGTTGCTGCGGGGAGATAAGACAATGGAGGTATCGGTAAAATTAGGGGAGCTACAAGGGTAATGTAAGGGATTACTGTTCTTGTATGGAGAATCCAAAAAACCCACCGATTGGTGGGTTTTTTGGTATAAGTCCAGCAAATAAGGTTAGTCCTTGTGCTTGACTTCCTTGCGCAGGTCTTCCAGCGTTTCGGAAGCCGCTTTCTGTCCACCAAGGCCGAAAGCCAGACCACCTGCTAAAGCGACCATAAGGAAGATAGCAGTGATTAGGCGGTCGATGATGGCAGCAGCGATACCAAGCTGCGTCAGGGCTACTAGGACCGTGAAGATCCAGATAGACCATCTAGTGACTGCAGCCAGGAAGTTTGCTGACCGAATGCGTGCCGCCCCAACTCCTCCACGCACCACGTGGGCGAAGAAGTTAGCCGCCAGCATACCGATAAGTAGGATGGCGATGGCAACAAAGATGTTCGGGATGTAGCTAAGGATCTGATTAAGGAAATCAGTTACCTTGGCCAAGCCCAAAACATCGGCAGCTGCCAAAAAGGCGATCAGAAGCACGGTCCACTTGACTAACCCACCGATAAAGTCAGAGACCTCAAAGTCGGCACCAGCCTTCTTGAAGAGAGTCTTAGTGCCCAGCTTATTAAGGGCACCGTCCAACTTGATCTGCTTCAGGATCTGTACCACTAATCTGTCCAGACCGACGGCGACGATCCAGCCGATCAGGAGGATCAGCAGAGCGCCGATGAGGCTAGGCAGAAAGATAAGGAAGCGGTACCAGATGTCCTGGAGGGGGTTGAGCACAGCCTGACCCCAGACATTGAGAAGATTGTCTTGCATCTTCTGCTCCCTAAGTTAGTTAATATAATGACCTTTAATCTTCGGAGTTAGATAAATGATATAAAATTGCTCCGAAGTAATATCTGATTTTTAAGGTTCGAATAGGTTTTCGTAATACATTATACCCAAAAGCTTCCCCATTTACAACTAAGCCCCAGGTGTAACTGGTGGGCGAAAGAAGACTTCCGCCGACGTTCAATCTCATTCCAAGTAGGTCATTAGCCTCTTGGAATATAGATATCACTTTGGTGGACCTTGCTTCTCGTCCTCTTTGTATCCTTAATAACAAAACAGAGCTAGACGGCCCAGTTTTGTTATGGTGGGCGAGAGAGGACTTGAACCTCCACGGGATTGCTCCCACTAGGTCCTAAACCTAGCGCGTCTACCGTTCCGCCACTCGCCCTATCGGTTGTCCCGCTCCAACTTATCCGCCATAGCTAAGGTTGCCAAGCTGACTAGAAAAAAGATTGTGAAAGTGAAGAAGTAGGTTTCTGTAGGTATACCCAGCAGGGTGAGCCCCGTGACTCTATCTGAATTATACTGCCAGGCATGCCAATGGAGAGCCGGGTATTCAGTGAGCGAGTAGATAAAGCTTGCTAGTATAATAACCCACACGGTGTGCCGGTGTTGCCGCCACTGCGCTATGTGCCGGTAGCGAGCATAGATCACGAGGCCAATGAAGACGAAGACGATTAATGCGCTGATCAAGTAAGTGTAGTGGCTAATCATATTGGCGGACAATTAGAGTAAGCTTGGCGACTAACCAGCTGACCAGGATATAAAATAGATACTGCTCCAGGGGAATATCTAGCAAGGCCCAGCCCACCACGCTGCTTTGGGGAAATGACCAGATGCCATAAACATGGATAGCCAATGCATCCCAAACCATCGCTACGAGAGTAGCAACAACCGCGATTTTAATAAGAATATAGCGGTGGTGCCACAACATGCGTGGCTGCCATAGCCAGAGAATTAGGTTAGGCAGTAGGGCAAATAGGGCTAACCAATAGAGATAAACCATGGTCTTAGATAGTTATCTGGCTTTTGAGATTATTGTATTTCGTGGTGCTGATCCCTTCCACTGCCGTAAGCTCCTCTAAGCGCTTAAATCCGCCATGTTGGTCTCGATATTCGATGATCCGCGCTGCCGTGATCGGCCCAATGCCGGGCAGGGTATCGAGCAAAGCGGCGCTAGCGGTGTTGATATTTACCAGATGGTTACCGGCTTTAGGCAGGATGGAACTCTCTGTAGCCGTGCCACCAAGAGTGGGGATGTAGACCTTGCTGTGATCTGTGAGAAGCCCTGCCCGATTGACAGTCTTAGCTAGGAGCTCCAAGTTGGCATCTGGGGATATGCCGCCGGCCTTGCTGATGGCATCCTCGACAATGGCTCCTTCGCTAAACTCATAGACGCCCGGTTGCTGCACTGCCCCCGCTATGTCCACTACGATCATTTGTTCACCGGAGGCAGTAGGGGGAAGGGTCCGGGCTTGAACCAGCCAGTAGGCGCCCACTAACAGTGCGACAATAAGCAGAATGCCGATAGCTAAAGTGATCTTATCAATCCAATCTCTCATTGTTATTCTTCATGAGTAAGATAGGTGGCAGGGATTCGGTGTTTAAGAGCAGGATAGTGTTGGAGGTTCGGGTCTTTGCCTAGGATAGCTAGAGCAGCAGAGCGGGTAGTCTTAATGAGCTTGGCGTTGGTCAGGTCCGCCAGTTTAAGTTTAAGAAACCCCGATTGCTCCTCGCTGAAGAAAGCGCCGGGTCCGCGAAGCCTAAGATCGATCTCCGCCAACCGGGTGCCGTCGTTAATGCTTACGAATGATTTGAGGCGATCTAATCCGTCTGGGTCATCAACGTTAGTCTCCACTAGACAATATGACTGGAGATTGCTTCGGCCGACTCGTCCTCTAAGTTGATGCAGCTGGGCCAGGCCAAACCGGTCGGCATTTTTGATCCAGATGACCGTGGCGTGGGGGATATCGATACCAACCTCAATGACCGATGTCGCTACCACCAGATCAAGCTTTTTGGCCCGCAGCTGGTCCATGACTTTGATCTTTTGGGGAGAGTCCAGTCGCCCATGCAGGATACCGATCCGGGCAAGGGGAAACATCTTAGCTAGTTGCACAGCCTCGGAATGGACTGAAGCCCGTCCGGATGATCCGGCCGTATCATCGGCCTCAATGAGTGGGGTGATGACAAATACCGCATGGTGCTCATCTATCTCCCGATGGATTAGCGCCTGGATCTTAGGTAAATTATTGGCGGTGGCCAAACGAGTAATAACTGGGGATCGCCGCTGGGGTTGGTCAGTGAGGCGCGATATGTCTAAGTTATTCATGAGCCCCAGAAAGAAAGTGCGCGGTATTGGTGTAGCGCTTAGGCTTAGGAAGTGAGGGGTGCCAAGACGGGTCTTGTTTTTTAGTTTTTGGCGCTGGCGGACGCCAAAGCGATGCTGCTCGTCGATAATAACCAAATTCAGGTTGCGAAAAGACACTCCTTTTTGGATGAGGGCCTGGGTACCAATAGTAAGATCAACTTTACCGGCAGCTATCTCATCAGCAGAGATGAGCTTAGCGCTGCCGGTCATTAGGGCAGTTGTAGCGCCGGACTTCTTTAATAGTGGCTGGAGGTTACGGTAGTGCTGGTTAGCCAGAACCTCAGTTGGCGCCATCAAGGCTGTTTGATAGCCGGATTCAATCGCTGCCAAGATAGCTCCGGCGGCAATGATGGTTTTTCCAGATCCGACATCGCCCAGCAGTAGCCGCCGCATGGGGCGATCGCGCGTTAGGTCAGAGAGGATTTCGGTTAAGGCCCGCTGCTGGCTATTAGTGAGAGAGAAATCTAACTGGTTAGTAAAACGTTCCATCCAGTCCGGCCCAACGGTAACGGCAGTCCCGTCTTCCCGCTCCCAGTGGAGCTTAGATAGTTGAATGCCAAGCTGGATGGGCAGTAGCTCCTCGAACTCAAGCCGCCAGCGCGCTGGAGGGAGAGCGGCAGGGGAGGACGGGAAGTGGATATCCTCCAAGGCCCGATTTAAGGGGGCTAGCTTATACTCACGGCAGATGTGTTTAGGCAGGGTCTCGGGGATGGCTCGGATAGTTGTGATTAGGTGCCGGAGGCTTCGCCTAATTAGCTTTGAGGTTAGCCCCTCGGTGGTAGGGTAAATAGCCAAGACCCTACCAGTGTGAAGCGGGACCCTTTCAGCCGGCTCGATGCTGGGATTGGTGAGGGCGAGCCGGTTGCGGGACTGCCGCACCGTGCCCCCAAGAAAGTAGTTTTCACCCTTTTTTATGGTTTTTGTCAAGTAGGGCTGATTGAACCAGACTACCGGCAGACTGCCGGACGGGTCTGAGAACAGAGCATTAGTGATATGCAGGTGTCTCCCGGCGAGGCGGAACTGGCTAAGGGTCAGGAGGGTAGCTTTAATGGTCAGTTTTTGACCTTCCTGGGCCTTGGCTATAGGGGTAATCTGGCTAAAATCTTCCCATCTTCGGGGGTAGTAGTGGACCAGGTCACCAATGCTTTTGACCCCTAGTTTAGCAAATTTGAGGGCTATTTTAGGGCCGATGCCGGGGAGTTGGGTTAGGGGGTCTCCAAGGAGGAAAAACACGATTTTTGCGCTCCAGAAGCTATAAAATACTTGCTCAAAGCTGAAAGATATGATAAAATAAGATAATAAGCCAAAAGGGGGGCCAGATATATCAATGTTTGGATCAACCCTAAAAAATGGGCAGAGAGCCAATTATCAACTTTGAGGGGATGCAGTTTGGGCAAGATCGCCGGGCCAGGGTGCCGCGTAACCGCCAGTGGCAGGTCAGGCGCCAAACGAGGAGCCGGCTAGGCGTTGCGAGGAACCTCCGTAATGCATTCACCCATCTTTTTGGCTGGTAATCCGTTTTAAAAGGCAGTCAATAAATTGGTAGATCCTTCTTAGAGGTGAGGGGTCTACTTTATTTTAGTGAAATGGCGCTTGCCAACCTGTACCACGCTGCCACTTACTGGGATGAACTGA
>META01000003.1:238884-242124 GCA_001772255.1 candidate division Kazan bacterium RBG_13_50_9
TTGACTCGCACCGCGCGCTGCATGATCATGCGCCGAGCCTCTGATTTGGAAGGGACCAGCTTGCTTTCCACTAAAAAGTCGCTGATAGAGATGGGACGGCGGGGGAAGCTGATGGTGGGAAGGTTGCGGGGCAGCTCCCGCTTTTGGAAGATGCGGACAAAGCTCTGAGCCGCTCGCTCGGCTGCTGATGGTCCGTGGTAGAGACCAACGATCTCTTGGGCCAGCTTGAGCTTGATGTCACGGGGGTTGGTGCCCTTTTTGCGCAGCTGGCGGCCAATGGCTTCGACTTGGGATCGAGATAGGGTGGTTGCCAACTCAAAGTAGTGCATAATGAGCGAATCGGGAATAGACATTATTTTGCCAAACTGGCTGTCGGTCGGCTCGGTGATCAAAACAGCGTTGTCTAAACTCTGGCTCATCTTATTTTTACCGTCGAGGCCCAAAAGCAGAGGAACGGTAACGATATTTTGCGGGGCCTGGCCTAGATCTCTTTGGAGATCCCGCCCCCGCATCTCATTGAATAGTTGGTCTGTGCCTATAACGGTTGCATCACTTTTTAGCATGACGGAGTCGTAACCCTGGAGAATGGGGTAGACCGGTTCGTGCAGGCCAATTTCCTCCCGCTTTTTAATGCGTTGCTGGAACATATCCCGCTCCATCATCTGGGCATAGGTGAAGTGGCTCATCAGCCCCAAAAGCTCCTCGGCGTTCATTTTGTCGTACCACTCGCTATTGTGGCGGATGATGGTGCGTCCCGGATCCAGGATCTTAAGCGCTTGCCGGGTATAGTGCTTGGCCAGTTCTTCTACCTCGGCCTTACTTTTTAGTGCTCGGGTCTCGCTCCGATCAGATGGGTCACCAAACCGAGCGGTAAAGCCGCCGATGAGGAAAACCACGATGTGCCCCATATCCTGCAGGGCACGGAGTTTATGGTAGACCACCGCATGGCCTAAATGCAAGTCGGTTGTAGTGGGATCAACGCCGTGCTTAATGGTTAGCTTTTTGCCTGACTTGAGCTTTCTAAGTAAGCTATCGCGGTCGACTACCTTATCTATGCGATAGTTAAGAAAATCATTGATGAGTTGCTGATTAACTGGTTTCATGGCGATTTTATTGTAGCAGATTCAACCTGATATAATAGGCAATGTTAAGCTTAGAGTACTGATGAGCAACGATCTATTGCCACTGAAGGATCCTGATGCCCTGCGCCGCCGTTGGCGGCGGCGGGCCGTAGTGCGCCGCAGCCGGCAGGCAGTATTTACCGTGCTTAAGCGCTATGGCATCCACGATATGCCCAGATTAATATTGGGTATTGGGGTTGCCTTGATCTTGATTCTATCTTTTTCCGCAGCAGTACTAAGTGTTGGGCTGCCTAACCCCACTCGGCTGGTCGGCGCTCGGCCGGTGGAGGCCACCAAGGTATTGGATCGAAATGGCGTGGTCTTATTAGACATCTACGGCGAGAAACGGCGCAATACCGTTCCTTTTGATGAAATTCCTGATCAACTTAAAGAAGCTACAATTGCCGCTGAGGATAAAAATTTTTACCAACACCACGGTTTTGACCCTAGAGGCCTGCTGCGGGGCGTGGTCTTAAAGCCGCTGACGGGTAAAGGCTTTCAGGGTGGCTCGACCATCACCCAGCAGTTAGCTAAGAATATGTTCTTATCTAGCCGCCGGACGATTGGGCGCAAGATCCAAGAATTTATCTTGGCCCTGGAGATCGAGCGGCTCTACACCAAGGATAAGATCTTGGAGATGTATCTTAATGAGATTCCGTATGGCGGCAAGGCCTATGGGGTGTTGGCGGCAGCAGAGATATTCTTTGGCAAGAGGCCGGACGAATTGGCCTTAGCGGAAGCAGCGGTAATAGCGGCCCTGCCGCAGTCACCGACTTACTATTCGCCTTATGGGCAGCATCCAGATGCACTGATGGCACGCAAGGAGTGGGTCCTAGAACAAATGTTCATGGCGGGCTATATCAGTACAACGCAGATGGAAGAGGCAAAAGCGCAGGAGATAACCTTTGCGCCGAGGAAGGACAGTATCCGGGCGCCTCATTTTGTCATGTATGTTAAGGAGCTCTTGGCGGATAAGTATGGCGAGAAGATGTTGGAAGAGGGAGGACTCACTATCACCACGACCCTAGATTGGAGTAAGCAACAAGCTGCCGAGGAAGCGATCGATCAGTACGCCGAGAGCAACAAGGAAAGATATAACGCGGGCAATGCTGCAATGGTGTCGATCGACCCGAACACCGGCGAGATCCTAGCCATGGTGGGTTCCAAAGACTACTTCAATATGGAAGAGGATGGCAATTTTAATGTGGCTATTGCGGAACGGCAGCCGGGCTCAGCGATCAAGCCGATCATCTATGCGGCGGCTTTTGAGGAGGGTTATAATCCGGCGACAATGCTGATTGATGTTAAAACTGATTTTGGTCAGGGCTACGCGCCTAATAACTACGATGGTAAGTTCCGGGGGGCGCTCTCCATCCGCACTGCGCTTCAGAACTCGATCAACGTGCCGGCGGTTAAAACCTTAGCGTATGTGGGAGTGAACAGTGCCGTGGATATGGCCCATCGGCTGGGCATCACTACCCTGAATGAACCGGAGCGCTATGGCCTATCCTTGGTGTTGGGGGGCGGCGAGGTTACCTTGCTCGACCTAACCTCGGCATACGGCGTATTTGCCACTGGGGGAAAACTGTCTAAGCCTTGGGCCGTGATCAAAGTGGAAGATAAACGGGGAAGGGTCTTAGAAGAGAATAAGACCCCTGCCTCCAAACAGGTATTGGATCCCGAGATCGCCTACCAGATTAACAATGTCCTTAGTGATGATAATGCCCGGGGAGCGATATTTGGTGTGGGTGGGCCCTTGTCTATCAGTGGCCGCACCGTGGCAGCTAAAACCGGTACTACTGATAAGTTTCGCGATGGCTGGGCTCTCGGCTACACGCCGGATCTAGTGGCCGGAGTATGGTCGGGCAATAACGATAACGAATCGATGACCGCCGCCTCCGGCTTGGTAGCCGCTCCGATCTGGAACCTGTATATGCGCAAAGCTTTGCCCAGCACAGCGGGCCGATCGTTCAGTGTGCCGCCCGGGATCCGGGAGATGGAAGTGGATGAGCTTTCCGGTAAATTACCGACGGAGGCCACACCCGCTACCAAGACGGAGATATTCGCTAGTCGCAATGTGCCGACGGAGTCCGATGATGTGCATAAAAAAGTGAAGGTG
>META01000003.1:242162-259104 GCA_001772255.1 candidate division Kazan bacterium RBG_13_50_9
CCCAGCCGATTTAGTGGAGGAAAAGGTCTTCACCGTGCTACACTCTGAGCGACCGGGTAACGCTAATTGGGAGAACCCGGTTATTAAGTGGGCCAAGGATAATGGCTACAACAATGTGCCCAATGAGATCTACACTGGCCCTTTGGACGGGACAGCGGTAGTGGGAATATTGATCAGTAGCCCCACTGACGGCACTAAAGTTGATGGTGATTTTGAAATAGTAGCGGATGTTACTGAACCGTCTTTGGCCAAGCGGGTAGATTTTATGTATGACGGGGTAGTGATGGGACAGGTCAACGCCATGCCCTTCAAATTCACGATCAAGCCGCCTAAATTGGACGGAGGGGTACATGAAATTAAAGTGCGCCTGACTAAGGTAGATAATACCCAGGTGGAGGATAAGGTCAGCGTTAGAACCTAGTGTTGCGGTTTGACGAAGTAATATTTTGTGGGCAGGAGAATGATAGCTCTGGAGCGAATTTTTAAATATAAAGATGAAGACCCAGGTCAATAAGGACAAAGCGAAGGTCAAGCTGGAGATCAGTTTGGATGCGGCGGAGTGGCAGGAGGTACTGGCAAAGGCGGCCGAATCGGTCTCCCGCAGCGCCGAGATCAAAGGGTTTCGCAAAGGCAAGGCGCCCTTAGAGGTAATAGTTAGCCAGGTAGGTGAAACACGGGTGGTCAGTGAAGCGACGGAAGTGGCCATTAATCGGTTCTACGCGGCGGCTCTTCACGAGCATGGGTTGGTGCCGCTTACTGCTCCTAACATTTCAGTAGAGAGCGTGAGCATCGATAGCCCGCTTAAGTTTACGGCCGAGATCACCGTAATGCCGGAGGTTAGCTTAGGGGACTACAAAAAGATTAGGGTCAAAAAGCATGAGATCAAAATCGACCAGGAGCAGACAGAGAAAGTGTTAAAGAGCTTCCAGCGCAGAGCCGCTGAATTTAAGCCCATTGCTCGGGCGGCCAAAAGCGGCGATTGGGTGGAGATCGATTTTATGGGGAAGGTGGACGGTAAACCGTTTGAGGGAGGAGAGAGCAAAAATCATCCTTTAATCATCGGCGATGGAGTATTCCTGCCAGACTTTGAGACGGCTTTGGTGGGCTTTAAGGCGGGAGATGAGAAGACCTTTACTATTACTTTCCCCAAGGACTATCCGCAGGATAAGCTTGCCGGCAAGCCAGTGGAATTCCAGGTCAAACTGCACCAAGTCAAGGAAGTTAAGTTACCTCCCATTGATGATGAGCTGGCCAAGAAGTCAGGGCCGTTCGCAACCTTAGCGGAGCTTAGAGCCGATGTTGAAAAGTGGGCCAGGGAGGAGAAGACAAAAATGTTGCGCCAGCAAGAACAGGAAGAGGCCTTAGAGCAGTTGATCAAACTTACAGAGGTGGATGTACCGGATGAGTTAGTTGATCAGGAACTATCGGCGATGATCCATGATCTAGCGCATCAACTTACGCACCAGAATTTGACGCTGGCCGATTATCTTAAAAAGAACGACCTGACCGAAGAGAAACTGCGGGGGCAGTGGCAGCCCACCGCTAAAAAGCGCGTGCTGGCGGGCTTAGCCCTTAATGCTTTCCAGCGCCAGGAGGGGATTGAGGCAACTAATGAGGAGGTGGATGAGGACATTAAGCGTATGCAGGCAATGTATCCTAGTGAAAAGGATAAGATTAAGGAGAAGTATCAAAGTGAAGCTGAACGCAGAAGACTGAAGCATCTCTTAAGCGGGCAGAAAGCATTAGAGCGCTTGTCGGAGCTAGCAACTAGCTAGTTCTGTTATAATAAAGTCGCTGTCTACTATTAATTTTTAAGATATGAACTTAGTGCCAATGGTGATCGAGAAGTCGTCATTAGGTGAACGCGCCTATGACATCTACTCGCGGCTTTTAAAGGACAGAGTGATATTTATTGGTACGCCTATTGATGACACAGTAGCTAATTTAGTGATCGCCCAGCTGCTGTTTTTAGAGAGCGAGGATCCTAAAAAAGACATCTCTCTCTATATCAATAGCCCGGGTGGTTCCGTGAGCGCCGGCTTAGCGGTTTATGACACGATGCAGTACGTCAAATGTAACGTTGCGACCCTGTGCGTGGGTATGGCAGCGTCAATGGCGGCGGTGCTTTTGGCGGGCGGGGCTAAAGGCAAGCGGATGGCCCTGCCGCATGCCCGGATTATGATCCATCAGTTAATGGGCGGGGTGCAGGGGCAAGCTACGGATATCGACATTCAGGCCAAAGAGATCTTAAGGATCAAAGAGATATTAAACAAGATCTTGGCTGACCATACTAATCAATCGATTAGCAAGGTGGAGAAGGATACCGATCGCGATTACTATATGTCGCCAGATGAGGCCAAGAAATACGGGATCATCGATAAGGTTCTGGGTGGCCGGTAGGTAGATGCTGTTTATAATGCTAGTAGCAAAATTCCCGCTTTGAAAGCGGGAATTTTGTTTGACAAGATAAGGAAATTAGGTTATAGTGACCCCTTGCATATGGGCAAGATAGTGTAACATCCCCAAGAAGGAGTAGATCTACATTGTCACCCACCTTTAACAATCTGGAGCTGCCAGACCCGGTTGCCCAAGTGCCTAAGTTCATTGAGTACTTGGTCGGCTGGGAGTTCGTGGCAGTTTGCGCTGATGATGGGGGACTCCCCCCTGCTATCTTGCAGGGGGTGGAGAAGGTAGTGGTGCTTTCAGCACCGGGCGAGGGCAGTGCCCTAGAGAGCCGGCTTAGGATCAGAGTGGCAGATAAGCTGATGGGGGATCTGATGGCAGGTGGAGTAAACACCGACGTGCCTAAACTGATTCTCAACGGCGAGACTGAACAGCTACCTGGGATGTACGATGCTGCTCTGGAGTGCGTCATTGGCAGCGAGCGTAGTTGCTGGGAATGCAATGATTGTGGCCCCCGTGGAGTGGGCAACACTAAGACGCAGTTCACCACAATGGTGAGTGGAGGTATCTTGGAGGGAATCTCTCGGATCATTGTGGTGACTTCTTGGTACCATGTTCCACGGGTAGCGAGGACCGCGTCTCGTTATCTACCGCCGGAGCTGAACTTTCAGGTCGTGGGCGTGCCCAGTCTACATCTGCATCCGCACATTAAGGAGCGTTTGTTGATGATCGCTGGAGAGATCCGCCGCATTCTACAGTATGCTCCCGGCGACATTGACTTCTATCCCCGCTCGCTCCTGGCGATTCCCGGCCTAACCGAGTTGTTAGCTGAACGGAGGTGATACCCTCCCCACAGGATAGTAGAGTATGCCCCCGGTGCAGGAAATGGCTTTTGCCATCCTTGCCGGGGGCAGTTTTGTTATGATGGATAATGGTGAAAATATTGGAAGAAAATCTCTCTCAGATCGAGGGACACGCGGCTGCCAAGAGTTTGCTGTCCAAACTATTAAATCAGGGAACGTCCCCAGTCTTTCTGCTGGTGGGTCCGCCGCATGTGGGCAAGGGCTTTTTGGCCCGGGCTCTGGCGGCCAGCATCCATGGGATTGCCTATACAGGCAAGCCTCACATCGATACTCTGATCTTTGATGAGCTTCTCTCTGCTCATAGCGAGGAGGGGGAAAAGAAATGGAAGAGATCAGTTGATGCACTGATCCACTTTGTGCACCTATCGCCAGCGGCCTCCCGGCATAAAGTTATTATCATTGATGATATTGATAGGTTAAGCCATGCTGCTGCCAACGCGCTCCTAAAGACCTTGGAGGAGCCACCTGGTGATGTGCGTATCCTCTTGACGGCCCAGGACATCGACTCGGTTCTGCCCACTATCCGATCACGCGCTCAGCTAGTTCGCCTCAACTACTTAACTGATGATGAGATGCGGCGCTATATTGCCCAAGGCGGCCGGGGGGTCCCGGAGGCCCAGGAGATAATGGTCCTGGCTAATGGGGCGGTCGGTAAGGCCAAGCAGCTGCTGGGGGATAAAGACCTACTAAAGCGGCAGCGGTCTTATTTGGAAACTTTCGAGAATCTTTTGCGGGGCAGGGTAATAGCGGGCCTAAAGACCGCTGAGCTGCGGGAGCGGGAGGCAGCCGAGGAGATGGTAGAGGTATGGATCAACCTGGCGCGCCGGTTGTGGCTAGCCACTACCTCGGGGCAGGACAGCCCAGTAGTAAGTGCCTGGGCCAGTTTGGTGGAGCCCCCCGAGCTGCTAGTGCTCATCAAAAGGTTAGAAGAAGTCTTGGAGTCACTGCGAGGAGGGGCTAATGTGCGGATAGCGTTGGAGTCGCTAGTGATAGGTTGGAGTTGGGGTGCTAAGGTCCCCCCGCGCGGTTATAATCAGTCTCCAAACAGGGTATAATCAGCTTGTTAATTTTAACCCCATGGTGGTCATGTTGGAGTTTGTGATCTTCGCCGCTACGATAGTGCTTTTGATAGTTATCTTGCGAAAACTGCCTCTGGAGAAGGAGGTCGTGAAAAAGTTGGCCTATGAAGCGCGCCAGCTGGAAAAGGATGAGACGGAGAAGGATGAGGAGGGCGAGGACCTGATGGAGCAGGCGGACCACTATGCCCAAGCGGGCCAGTACGGGAAAGCCGAGCGGCTGTGTCTGAAGCTCATTACCAAAGATCCCCAGAACGCCAGTTTATATAATAAGTTAGCTCTCTCTTATCTAGGCAGGAGAGAGTTCAAGGACGCTGCCAAGGCCTTAGACCAAGCACTTACATTAGAGCCGGATAACGATGCTTTTCATAATAATCTAGGTCTGTTGCTTTATCAGCAGGGGCAATATGAAGAAGCAGTAGAGAGCTATGAACGGTCCATTGATATCAACAATAAGGTGGCTTCTCGATTTATGAATCTGGGTCTTGCCTACTTTATGCTGAAAAAGTATCGTAAAGCTGCTGACGCCTATGAAAAGGCTTTGATTCTGGAACCCAATAATGAGGAATATAAGCGGTTGCTCTCTGAAGCTGAGGCGAAATTGAAGTGATCTTAACAAAGTAGCTTTGCCGGGATACCGAAGTGGACAAACGGAGCGGTCTGTAAAACCGTTGGCGCAAGCCTTCCTAGGTTCGAATCCTAGTCCCGGCACCATAAACCACTCACTTGTGTTCGGGTTCATGGCGCCGCCAGAACCCGATATAAAATAGAAAGTGGTTTATGCCGTGTACTCGAGCGTTAGCGAGTAGTACCGCGGCTATAATGGAAATATGTACTATGTGTATGTTCTGCGGAGTGAAACTAATCATAGTTTTTATGTTGGTTTCACCCAGAGTATCAAACGTAGGTTGTATGAGCATAAGGCAGGCAAGAATGCTTCAACCAAAATGAGGGGTCCTTTTGAGTTGATATATTTTGAGGGATTTGTTAATAAGTTTGATGCGCTTCGTCGCGAAGGATACATGAAGATCGCGAAGGGGCGTGCTATGCTGAAAGGAATCTTGAGAGAATATCTTGACAAGATGCCGGAGTAGCTCAACGGTAGAGCAACTGTTTTGTAAACAGTAGGTTGGGGGTTCGATTCCTCTCTCCGGCTCCACGTAAAGCTACCTTGATTCACTATACAAAGGCTTTACGTGAGCCCCGTGGCAGCTTACTGCTTTACGGGGCCATACCGAAGCTGGACCGCCCCGTGGCAAGCCATAGTTAGTAATATGCCACGTAGCTCAGTTGGTACCCGCCCGAACGACTGAGTCGTTCAGTCGGGCGGGGATTCACCCGCCGCAATGCCGAGGTAGCTCAGTTGGTAGAGCAACCCCATGGTAAGGGGTAGGTCGTGGGTTCAACTCCCATCCTCGGCTCCAGCGTGATAGGATTAAATTAATATGATTAACCTTGAGGTTAGTAATGAGAGAAAGATTAATTGCTCTAGTCATTGGCCTAACATTAGCGCTGATGACGGGGACGGCACTAGCTATGCCGGAGCGGTTAGGGGGTACGTTAGATACTCCCGGAAATCACAAGACGTTGACCCTACCAGCAGCGGCCGATCATTCGCCGGTTATCTCGCTGGGAACGGCAGTGGATCCGCAGACGGGGAAGGTAGTGGAAGGTTACGCCATTGTCCACTACGCCAAGGGGGGTAATGGCGGCGGAAAGCCAGGCAGTGGTTCACCGCTTTATGCGTTTATGTCCAAGGGTGCTAAGTGGAAAACGGTTGAGCCATGGCTGTTGAATCCCGTTAATAATGGTGGTCTCCCTTATGATGAATTCGATCCGGGGAACAACACCTATGGCGGGCCAAGTTTTGCCTTTGGCAACCTCAGCTACGATATCGGTAAATGGGAAGACGCCACTGATGGTACAATAGGCAACGGCGTTTCTGGCAAGATCTTGGGTGATGCTGCCGAAACCTTTGCTGCCTTGGAGGCTGATTTAGTGACGCCGGACGGATCCAACGAGGTATATTTTGCTGGCATATCCGATTCGGGCGCCATTGCGGTCACCGTTGTCTGGGGAATCTTTGGTGGGCCACCACAGGGGCGGGAGCTAGTCGAGTGGGATCAAGTCTATGATGATGCCGACTACACTTGGTCCACTTCGGGCGAGGCGGGCAAAATGGATTTTGAGAATATCGCCACCCACGAGCTGGGCCACAGTATCGGGTTAGCTGATCTGTATACTCTGGGAGCTTCGGAACAGACCATGTACGGCTATGCCGACTATGGGGAGACCAAGAAACAGACATTAGAGTCCGGAGACATTGCCGGAGCCGATACACTCTATTAATTTCATGCTAGAGCTGGAAAACCGACCGCAAGGGTCGGTTTTCCCGTCTTGACAGAGAGTAGGAGATAACTGATACTATGCCAGTAAACAAGGCTTGTGGGTAACTCTGTAGAACAAGATGGTAAAGAAGATTATAGCTAAGGTAAAAATTCAGGTCGAGGCAGGGAAAGCAAATCCGGCCCCGCCGGTGGGTACAGCATTAGGCCCGCACGGGATCCAGATTATGGAGTTCTGTAACCAGTTTAACGAGAAGACCAAAGAGCTTATGGGGAACGTTATCCCGGCTGTTGTTACTATCTATGAAGATAGGAGTTTTGATTTTATTTTAAAGCAGCCCCCAGCCGCCGACCTGATCAAGAAGATGGCCAAGATCGAGAAAGGCTCGGGAGTGCCAAACCGTGAGAAGGTGGCCAAACTCACTAGAGCGCAGGTTAGAGAGATCGCTGAGAAGAAGATGGTGGACCTCAACGCTCACGATATTGAAGCGGCGATGAAGATCATTGAAGGCACCGCCCGGAATATGGGGGTAGAGGTGACCAACTAATTTTAAATTAGTTGGTCATCCTGAGCCCCGTCGAAGGATCTTAATTGAACAGGAATAATTGTATCCGTAATTGTGGGACCCCGCCAATTTGAAGTTTAGTTTTGTGGGTTAACCAAGCCAACAACACTAAATTAGCGGGGGTTTGCACCACAAGGAGGCAAGAGTGGCAGAGACCAAGAAGAAAGTTACTAAACCCGTAGGCAAGAAGGTCGATTCTACTGGAGGGGGGAGTAAGGGCCAGAAAAAAGAGCGTAAGCGCCCGCCCGTAGATAAGCATGGGCGGGGCAAGCGTTATTTGGAAGCCGCTAAATTAGTTGATAGAACTAAAGACTATTCTTTGGATGAGGCTTTGGATGTGTTGGTAAAGACATCGGCGGTCAAATTTGATGCTGCCGCTGAAGCACATATTCAGACTGGCCTGGACCCTAAGAAAGCGGAGCAGAATATCCGCGGTACGGTCTCTATGCCCGGGGGGACCGGGAAGAACCTACGTGTACTGGTGTTTGCTGAAGGCCCCGAGGCCGAGGCCTCTAAAAAAGCGGGGGCAGACTATGTCGGCAGTGATGACTTGATCGAGAAGATCGCTAAGGGTTGGCTCGATTTCGATATTGCCATTGCTACCCCTGATCTGATGCCGCGGGTAGGTAAGCTAGGAAAGACCTTGGGAACCAAGGGCCTGATGCCAAATCCTAAGAGCGAGACAGTGACTAAAGATCCTGCCAAAGCGGTAGCCGAGTTTAAGAAAGGTAAGGTAGAGTATAAGTTGGATAAAGATGCCATTATTCACATTAGCTTTGGCCGAGTATCGCTAGGGTCAGAAAAATTGAAAGATAATTTTTCAGCTCTCTATCGGGCTATTCTGACTGCTAAGCCAGCTTCGGCCAAAGGCGTATACATTAAAAAGATTACCTTGGCATCGACTATGGGGCCAGGTATCAGATTGGATGTTAGTTCTCTTTAAAAGCCATGCAGGTTAAGATCAAACGCATAGATAGAGCGCTGCCATTGCCGGTCTACAAGACGGATGGTTCAGTATGTTTTGACTTAGTGGCTCGCGAGGATGTTGTAGTGAATCCCGGAGAACTAGCTCGGATACGCCTCAATCTGGTGGTGGAAACCCCACCGGGATATATGCTAATGTTGGTGCCCCGCAGCAGTTTGCCCGCTAAGAAACAGGGGCTTATCTATCCGCATGGTGTGGGGGTGATCGATCAGGACTATCGCGGTCCCGAGGATGAGTTGATGCTGCAGGTGAAAAATGTTGGTGCCCAGCCAGTAGCAATCGCCCGTGGTGAGGCGATTGCCCAGGCGGGATTTGTTAAGATTGATAGAGCAGAGCTTATAGAGATAGAGGAGCTAACCTCTGTTAGCCGGGGAGGGTTTGGGAGCACAGATGCAGAGTAAATTCATCGTCTTTGAAGGTATCGATGGCTCGGGTCAGAGCACCCAGGCCAAGTTGTTGGCGGACTATCTGATGTCTCATGACATTAGCGTTTGGTTGACTAAAGAGCCCACTTTAGAGAGTGAGGCAGGCCAACGGATCAAGAAGATCTTGAAGGGGGAGCTGCCTGCCCCAGCGGATCCTTTAGAGATGCAGCGACTGTATGTGGAAGACCGTCGCCACCATGTCAATAAGATCCAAGGGCGCCTCGCCACCGGCGACTGGGTCATTAGCGATCGGTACCTCTTAAGTACCATTGCTTACGGTGCGGGTATGGGCGGGGACTATCAGCAGCTCATTGAGATGAACCAGGGGTTCCCGGTTCCCGACTTGGTTTTTTACTTGGATCTGGATCCCAAGCTGGCGATGGAGAGAATTCATGGGCGAGGCCGGGGGCAGGAATTCTTTGAGTATGAAGATAAGCTACGACGGATCAGGGAAATCTACCTGCGGCTGCGCGACAATTATCCTAATATCAAAACCATCGATGGCAGCAAATCAATCGAAGAAGTCTCCAGCATGGTGCGCAATCTTCTGATGCTTGACTAAGAGTCGCGGGTTAGTTAGAATGCTTTCGTATCCTTTCAAAGACCGTAGGTAATAAGGTAAATCCTACCGAGGAAGGGCACGCGGAATGTCGTGTTTCCTGATCGGTGGGATCAGGAAATTTTTATAACTATGCCAAAAACCAAGGCCCAAAAAGCCCAACAGATCGAAGAGCTTGCAGGAAAGCTGTCCTCTAGTAAGGCGGCGGTGGTAGCTGAATTTTCGGCTCTAACTATGGCCGATCTAGATAATATACGCAAAAAAGCGCGGGATGGGCAAGTATCCTTTCGGGTAGTTAAGAACACTTTACTAACCAAGGCTGCCCAGCAGGCCGGGGTGAAGGATTTCGACGTTAGCAAGATAGCTAGGCAGCTCCTCATGGCTACTGGAGATGATGAAATAGCAGTTTCCAAGTTAGTCTATCAGTTTGCCCAAGGTAGTGCCGATCGGGTTAAGGTCTATTCCGGGATTATTGATAGGCAGGTTGTACCGATAGACATGATCATCCAGTTGGCTCAGCTACCGAGCCGCGAGGAACTGCTTGCTAAGGTAGTGGGCAGCTTATCCGCTCCGATCAGCGGATTCGTGCGAGCGCTGGGTTGGCCCCTCCAAGGATTCTATAACATAGTTAAGGCGCTGCGAGAAAGCAGAGCATAAGAGATATATCTAAAGTTGTAACAGGAAGGAGTCATTATGGCGGATGAGGAAAGACAAGAAGAGCAAGCCCTGGCTGAAGAGGTTAAGGCCGAGGAAGCGGCTCCGGTCGAGGAGCAGCCGAAAGAAGAAACACTGGCCCCCGAAGCACCCAAGGCAGAGAAGAAGCCGACTAAGGAGTTGGCAGCTAAGGAAGAAAAGGCAGAGAAAGAAGTGGATATGAGCAAGCTCTCCAAAGATGCTACTAAGGTTGTGGAGATGGTTGAGAAGATGTCGGTGCTGGAGTTGGCTGAATTGGTTAAGGTGCTGGAAGATAAGTTCGGGGTCAGTGCGGCTGCGCCGGTGGCGACGATGGCTGCGGGTGGAGCTGCGGCCGGGAGTGGTGTTGCGGCTGAAGAGAAGACCGAGTTCAACATCAACGTGACTGCAGCGGGGAGTAATAAGATTGGCGTTATTAAAGCGGTACGTGAGGTAACCACCCTGGGCCTTAAGGAAGCTAAAGATCTGGTCGAGTCTCTGCCCAAGGTACTTAAGGAAGGGATCAAAAAGGCTGAGGCTGAAGAGATTAAGAAAAAGTTGGAAGCGGCTGGTGCCACCGTTGAGCTCCAATAACTCCTCCGGCACTTTTTTAGAAAAAGTGCCCAAAAACTCTCGCCAGGCACTCTCACTATTCATCAAACAAAACCCCCTTACTGTTCTCGCCCTTCCGCCAGCTGGCGGAAGACTACGGGCTTCACAACGGGGGTTTTGTTGATTCAGTACGCTCGAGTGCCAATGGCCCAGACAGGACAGCAATATATTAGTGGGGGTAGGGATGGACAGGAGGGAGGGGTGTGCTATCTTGGGAGTGGCGCTTTTTTTTAGCTCCTGAAGCTAAAAAAAGCGACTACTTTGACAAGGAAGGTGATGATACATGTCACGGCCAGTTGGCCATTGGCTTTGGGTCCTACTTTTGGTGGCCGGACTGGCCGCTGCTAGTGGATGTCCCCGCTCTGCAGGCTGGACGCAGCTTACCGGCGATGAGCTAGTGGGATGGGAAGAACAACTCCAAACATTGGGCAAGGATCGTTCCTCTAATGAGCTGCCCACGGAGACCGGCTACTGGATCGATCAGGGCTATGGGTGGCAAGGGCCGTATTACCCAGACCTCTTGGTGCCGTTCTGCAAGCCGGAGTTCCGCTTGGCCTGCGTCAATGTGAGAGCGCTGCCGGAGGTAGCATCAACCGGAGCGGTGGAGCTCTTTCCCACGGGGGCCACGAGCCGCAAGAATCCAGTCGGGCGTATACTTCGTCTTAGCTTCGATAGCAAGTCGGCAGTATACACAGTGACGATGGATCGGCGCACAAAAGACGGCTTCTATTGCCTGATGTACGATCCGGTACCGACTGTCGAGGAGCTGTTCATCTATGTTGACCCCCGGGACTCATTCGATCCGATCGAGAAGTACTCCAACTCGTTTCTGGACGGTACCCTGCGGGTCATTGATGAGTCGGGGCAGGAGCTCTATCGACGGGAGGTTTTTGGCCCGGACATGCCGCCCGCCACCCTCACCTTGGAGGAGCCCTTGCCGAAGCGGTTCGCGGTGGAATTCAGGATGGATGGCTCGGTCTATCTCTTCTCGCATTGGGCGACCATCGCGCATGTCCATCCGAAGGCCCAGTACTTTTACCTGCAACGCAACCCCATCACTGGGCGATACGAAGAGTTTTTCGGCGATGGGGTGGGGCAGGGTACAGCTAACCTCAAGAAGAGCACCAACTTCAGCGTCTGGATGGACTGGACCTTGCAATCGGTGGACAAGGATAAGCAGATTTGTGTTTGGGTGAGCCCCGGACTCAAGATAGTAGCGCCGGGGAGCTAGGGTCTAACAACACACGAAGGAGTGATGTGCTATGCGAACCATTTGGTTGGTTCTGATTTTTTTGGCCGTGATGGCTCTATGCATCGCGGGCTGCCCGAAGGGCAGTAAGAAGATCGGCGGCAGTTTATCAGGAAGTAGCGGCGGCATCCGCCTAGGCGGCCCGGACATTCCATCGTCCAGTGGCCAGCACATTGACATCGGCTACGGATGGGACACCAATCTTGGAGCCGGAGTCTTGCCGCTGAACGACGGTACGGTTCTGGGTGGTGCTAACATCTACACCGACCGGTACCCGCCGATCAAGATGCTGGGTACCACGATACGCTGGGCGTACCGGATGTCCGCGACCGACAAGGGCATGAGCGGGGATACGGCTATGGGGGCTAGTACAGTCAGTCTGCTGGTGATGGAGCCGGCGCACTTCCGGGATGATGCCGTAAGGAACGCTGGGGAAGCAGGTCCATCAGTGGACAAGTCGGACCCCAGCGCCGGGTACTTCTACTACGAGTTTCACTTGCCGCCCTCTCCACCTTCGAGCATCGGGGTGTACATGCTCAACGCCTTCGATGGCTATGTCTTAGTGCAGCAGTGACTTGGCGCCCAGGCAACCCCAACAGAGCAAGCCCCCTTTTGAAAAAGTCAGGTGCTTACGTAAGCATCGGGCTAAATCAGAAGGGGGCTTTCACATATAACGGGGTTGACCCCGTTAGAAGAGATCCGATAGTGAGTAATAAAAATTAGGTGTCATGCTGAACTAGTTTCAGCATCTAGATCCTGAAATAAATTCAGGATGACACGGGAGGGATTGCCCTTGACAAATTCGCAGGTTTGTGGTAGATTTTTACTTTCTGGAAGCGGATAATTTTTATATCGGATATAATAGGGTGTCATGGCTCATGAAGGAGATAATCAGCGAGAGGAGCCGGTTAGGCCCACCATTGAAAGCGTTGTTGCTCCGCTGGAACGGGTTGATGATAGCGAGGGCGAGGGGTTAACCTATGAGTTGCAACCCGGAGAACATCTTCGGGGAGGTTTGGCATTTGTTGAGCGCGGCCACTCACCCGAGATCGATCCGTATCAAACCGAGGCTTATCTCAAACTTCTCCGCAGCTACACGTCGGAGGCACTGACCTATGATCTGCGCGAGGGCTTCCGCCGACTGCAAGGCGCGATCCTCTCGGTGGATTGGGAGGATGGTTCCAAGAGTACCACCCGTTTAGCTGAAGAGAAGGGGGAAAAATTAGCTGGTGAAGAGGTGGGATTGTTGATGGAAGGGGTGGATGCTAAACTACTGGGCATCGCCAAAACTTATGGCGGATTATGGATCACTGCCGAGGGCGATGGCCGGCGGATATTTTTCCAAAGCTTGCCGAATGAGGATCCTGCCGAGGCGGTCAGGCGAGCGGTATTTGTGGCCAAGGAGTTTCAGGAATCTGCCAAGGGCCTGCGTCCGCTCAAGTTCAGAGATGGCGATCAGGATGCTGAATTTAGAGCTGGAGTGGATTGCACGGATAGGGAAACAGGCGACCTGGTGATTACAAGTTTGGGTGATGAATACCTAAGAACGGTAGCGGTGTTCGGCAAAGTGATCCCGCGAGTGGACTATCTGCAGCGGGAGGCCGATGCGCACCATCATCAAGTGGCAGTGAGTCCGGCGGCACGGGCCCTACTCCCTAAGTCGCGGTTTCGCAGCACAGAATCGGGGAAGAACTTTATTCTCTCGTCGCTCCACGGCGAGGATAAACCGGAGCCGGTCACCATTAATTTACGGGCTGATGAAAGCCAGGTGCCCATAGCGGAACTAACTCATTATTATGAGGCGCACATTCCGCAGGATAGGCGGAGCGAGATGCGGGAAACGATCATTACTACATTCGAGGAGGGCCGGCCAGTAGAGTTTAAACCATTTTGGGACTATCCGCGGGTGTCCACTTCCTTCATTAAGGTAAGCGGCCTGCGGCCGATGATCGATCAATCGGGTGACAGCGAGACGGATGCGGAGGCCCATCGCCAGATCAATCCGGTGATTTCCCAGGTGTTGCACATCGTGGATCGCAACAATGGTCGGGTAGAACGCATCACCGGCGACGGGGTCATCTATGCGGTGTTCGAAGGGCCCAGCAACGAATATCATGCTACCCGAGCTACCTTTGAAGCTGGACAGAAATTGAACGGAGCCGGTTTTGATTTCCGCGCCGGCGTTTCTACCGATTACGCTTTTTCAGGCGTGGCAGGGACGGAGGGACATTACACCTTTACTCAAGTAGGTAAGCGGGTGAACGAATCGTCCCGCTTGATGCAGACAGCGCCGGAGAATCGGGTGGTGATCAGTGGCGGCACCCATCGGCGGGCTAGCCATCGGCTGCGCTGTAAAGAATTAGGCGAGCCGATCGAACTGAAAGGTGTGGGTACGGTCGATCGCTATGTAGTGGAAAAGATCGACTATCGCGCCGGCCGTTACGCTGAGGTGGAGAAGATCGTGGGGCGAGAGGCGGAACAGCGGGAATTGGAAAAACATATTGCGGTCGCCGCAGAGACCGGTCAGAGCCAGGTGGTAGTGATCGAGGGCGAACCCGGCGTGGGTAAGACCGCGGTGGTCTCCAAAACCATCGCTGATAGTTTGGAGGCGGGCAAGATATATAAAATTGATGTGCGCTCCGATGAAGCCAATCGCAAGTTGCCGTTAAGCACCGCCCGCCAGTTCGTCCGCCAGCTACTAGATGTTCCTGATGAGGTGGAAAATCCCCAAGATCTGGAAACCCTGATCCTTAGCCGCGAGTTGCCCCCAGAGATGGTGGAGCGGTTGTCACTCTTGAACGCCGTGCTGGGTACTAGTTTTACTCCGACGGATAGAGTTAAGTGGTTGGACCGGGCCGACCAGCGCCGCGAGAGCATTGCCTTAATGCGCGAGCTGTTTCAGTTCAAGCGCCAGCAGGTATCTCACGAAACGCCAGTGGTGTGCATAGATGACTGGCAGTTTATTGATAGGCAATCGGCGGATCTGCTGGCAGATTTTATTCGGGCGACCGAAGGAGATGGAGTTGCCTGGTTAGTTCCTACCCGCCCATACATCAACGATATTGAGAAATCTATTGTTGAGGGGATCAAGCGCAATCTGCCGGAGGGGCAGACCCACCTGGTGGAGATAAATCCGTTCCCTTCATTCGTGCCACCGGAGTTTCCGGGGGAGGAGGCAAGTGACGCGGCTAAACGCAACTATTATTTGAAGCTGCGGAGCGCGCAGATCGCCTGGATGCAACAGAACAAGGGCTGGGTGGTGCCGCTGGTGTCGGCCATCTTTGACATTGATCCATCCGAGTTCGAACGCAATCCATTGGCGGCGGCCAAGGTGATCTCCAAAGTATTTTCCAAGGATGTGTCACATGGGAACCCCTTCTACGCGCGGGAGATATTGTCGCACTTGGCGATGAGCCACGATCTGGGGGTGAGCGTTTTCGTTCAGCACCCTGAAACTGGCAAGTGGCATTTTGGCGACTATCTACTGCCCGGAGAGACCAAAGATAGCGTCAGGGCTAGCCGCAAATACTATCTGGAGGATGAAAAGCAGCGAGACGTGCTGGAGCGGGTAGGCACCATTAACGATATCGAACAGCAGAAATTCGAGGCGCTTGATTCCAACTCGCAGGCGGTAGCGCGGGTGATGTCCTGCCTGGGGCTGGAGGCGAGCAAGGCGATGTTAATGCGGCTGACCCGGATGCCGGAGCGGCGGTTGGATATGTGTTTGGACCAGCTGATGGACCATGGAATGATCTCCGATCTGGACGGCGGTTACTTTGCTTTTGTCCATCGGATCACCCAAGAGACCATCTACACCCGCATCGCCAAGGTAGAAGAAAAGTATGCGATACATGAAACCGTATTGGGGATCTTGGAAACGGAGTACCCCAGCGAGCAAGACAGATTGGAATCCAAATTCTTCCATGCTAAAAACAGTGGAAACCTGATAAACATACTTAAGTATGCCGATCTGTATGGGCGGCAGTTGCGCGGATATGGCGAGGAATCCGGCGCCATATCGGTGTTAGAGCGAGGTGCGCAGGCGTTTGATGAATTAGAGCGACAGGGTTTCCCGGGAATGACCGAGCAGCAAAGATCGCAAACGATAAATGAGCAGTTAGAGCGGCTGTTGTTCATCCGGTTTATCTGGAA
Source organism: candidate division Kazan bacterium RBG_13_50_9 (assembly GCA_001772255.1). Lineage (GTDB taxonomy): Bacteria > Patescibacteriota > Kazan-3B-28 > Kazan-3B-28 > UBA10110 > RBG-13-50-9. The sequence continues at coordinate 258,070 of META01000003.1, forward strand.
TCGGCTGGCCAAGCGTGGAGAAGAGGTATCTACCTTAGAATCAGCTCACAAACTATTTCATCGTTACTACGGTGGGGAAGATGGACGAGAATCACACCCGGTAGAATGGGCGGCTTACCATGCATGGATCCTTTCCGACTTGGGGCTTAGAGTGGGTGATAAAGAGCCAGAACGAGCCGCTCGTGAATACTATGAGGTGGCGCTGGATATTCTAAAGCCCTTCGAGCGAGAAGGCGCGCTGGACAGGCTACCTGAAAATTGGCGGCAGGTTGTGTTAATTAATTTGAGCAATACTTACCGTCGATTGGGTATTTATTACCGCAGAATGGCTGGCTCTGATAATTTTGTTCAGGCAAGACATTTAGCAGAGCAATCAGTGCACTATGCGTATATAACTGGTGACTATGAAACTATTACCTCTGCGGTAAATAGTTTTGGTCTTGTTCTAACTAACCTGGGACAGTTAGAGTTGGCCAATGAATGTTATGGAAAATGTTTGGTGCTTGCTGAGCAAGCTGGTAATTTGCCTGATCAAGCAGCGTATCTTGGGAATCAGGCCGAAGTAATGCGTGGGTTAGGAGATGCTGTTGGTGCTGAGGCGGCATTCATGCGCTCGCTTGATATTACGGCGCGGGTATTTCGTCCCCGTACCAAAGCTTGGAGTAATGTTGGACTCGGTTCATTACGGATGGCACTGGGTGATTTTATCACCGCCCCCGAATATTTCCGTAGTGCGAAAGAATTTTTTAGTAGCGCGGATGTGATGATGTCTTCCGCTATCAGTATTGATTTGGCCCATTGTTATTTGCGAGGCGAACAGCCAAATACGTTGGCGGCTCGAGCGGAGCTCGCGGCTGTTCAGTCCGAAGACAAACGGCTGAGCATGATTAGCGCCTATATTACTGCTTATGCAGATTATCTTGACAAATATATTACCTTTGATGATTTTGTTGGTCAGGTTGAAAAACAATCGGCAACGTTTTTGACTGAGGGTATGGATGGCCCGGCAATGGAGGCCTACCGATTCCTGGGGGA
>META01000003.1:259133-259306 GCA_001772255.1 candidate division Kazan bacterium RBG_13_50_9
CTCGTTCCTATCTGGGGAAAGCACTGGAATTAAGCCGGATTTGTCACGCTGGGGTAGATGAAAAAATGATTGTAGCTGAGCTACAATCATAATCCGTTCTGTGCGACCAAGAGCTAAAAAATAGCTTATTCCTTGTCGTTGCTGCTGCCCATACTTGCACTGAGTGTCTGGCT
>META01000003.1:259314-269846 GCA_001772255.1 candidate division Kazan bacterium RBG_13_50_9
CTTGGGGGGTAATTAAGGTCCTGGCACCAGCTGCACCGATGGCGATGGCGAGTAGAATCAAGATGGCTATCAGAATGACAAGCCACTCCTCGGTTATCCAGAGGAAGGTTTTGTTATTTCTTTTGGTCACTCTCGCCATGTCGTTTTAATTTAAATCCTCGCCACTACCACTGCCACTACCACTACCTGCGCTCAAAGGGGTGGCGCTGGCGCCGCTCTCGCCTATGCCAAATAGGCGGGCGATGAAGCTGCCGATGATCTGAGCTGCGCTGGGTTTCCTGACTTCGACAGTCTCTCCCGAAAGGGTGATGATAGTTTCTTTTGAGCCTGCTACGATCTCTTTTAAGCCCTTGGTCACATCACGGATGCCAAGTTGAACCGTGGCAGTAAATCTGCTAAGTGCAGTAGTCTGGGTTTGGTTAATCACTTCGCTTATTTCCTTCTGCCCCAGTGTGGTAGCGCCGGTGTCAGAGAATATCTCGGCTTGTTTGACAGCGTAGGCATCCAGCACTTCCTGTATAGTGCCACCAGTGGAAGGCCGGCCTTCATCTGCACCAGGGTAGCTTACCACACCACTCTCTCCAACTGGTTCAGTTCCAGTGCCCTCTGAGCCGATAAGCGGCCCGACCAGATCGTTAGTTATCTCACCAGCGAACTCATCTAAAGCGGCTTCACCCTCTTCAGTTGTTTTAGGAGTGATCTCAATTATCGGAGGAGCTTCCTCTACCGCTGCAGGAACGGTGATTGAAAGAGAAGCTTTAAGAGTGCCACTAGTTACCTTAGCGGTGATAGTGGCTGTCCCTTCAGCCAAAGCAGTAATGGCTCCATCCGCGCTTACCGTGGCGATCTTAGTGTTGCTGCTGGACCAGGTCAGAGGGGGAGTTGCCATCACTTTGCCGGCTCCATCCTGCACTACCGCCACTGGGCTAAGGGTGCTGCCAACCTGCAGGTTTACGTTCACGCCCCCCGGTATTAAGCTGAGGATAGCGGGGGTCTGCGTTACGATAGTGGTTTCACCAGTTGAGCCCACGCTCGAGCCAGTATTGATATTAAACACTTCAGCGCCGGCAGAGAACAAGACGGTGAGCTTGCCATCCGCACCAATGGTAACCGAGTTGCTTACGCTGGTCTGGGCATTACCCAGGTTGAAAGTAGCACCATTGACTTTAACAGTGCCGCTGCCAACTACGCTTAGCCGATAGCTTCCGGCAGTGACGTTGCCAATGGTCACCGAAGCTGGCCCGGGGGCATAGATGCTGGTACCTAAATTAATAGCGTCCCCAGTCCAGGATTCACCGGGAGCGCCCGGACCTTTAACATTTCTGCCAAAATAGATGATGGATTTACCGCTGAAGATAGTCTCCGCTCCCTGCTGGGTAACGATAGTGCCCGTTTCGCTGCTGATGAGGGTGGTGGAACGATCAGAAGTGACAGCAAGGGATTGGCTAAAAATAAAAGCCAGAACTATTGCGACGGCCATCACCGCCAAAAGCTCTCGCTCCAAAAGGTCTACTAACTGCTTAAGCAAACGGTTTTTGAACTTTCTCATTTTGTTTTTATTTTTACTTGCTAGCAATCTGACCCGATTCGCTAATTATTTAATTATAGCATAAAAAACTGCCTTTGTCAAAGGTTTCATTACTTTCGACGTAGATGTTACTTGAGCGAATGAGAGGATATTAGGGTATAGATAGGGCCAGCTGGGGTTAGCTGGCTTGCCATCAGATCTATAGAGGAGACTATTGTTAAGGGAGGAAGAGGGGGCCTAAGCTCCCGGAGCGCCCCGATGGTTTCCTTGGGGAGGGGGCCTTTGACTCGGGCAATGGTCAGGTGGGGCCTAAAGGGCTTGCTGTCCCTAAGGAAACTCATGCCATCTAATTGCTGCGATAGGTGCTGCTGGGCTAAGATGAGCCCATCTCCTTTGAGCCCTAACCAGACAATTTGAGGCAGGTGCGGATTAGGGAACACCCCCATCTGGGTAAAAGTGAGTTCCAAAGGGAAAAAGTTTTTAGCTGCTACCTCTAGGGCAGCTTGGATCTCTGGGATCAGCTCTTCGTCGGTGTCGCCGAGGAACAGTAGGGTCAAATGGAGATTGTCGACGGCGGTCTTCTTGAGGTGGTTATGGGTTGGCAACGTTTGGGCTATCTGGGCGATCGCCAGCTTAGTAGAGGCATCGAAATTGATGGCTATGAATAAGCGCTTCTTCATTCCATTAGGGGCAGGATTGGCATAAGTTATACTGTATATATAAAATGTAACAGAAAGATGGACGATTTATACGCTGTTATCTTCGCGGGGGGTGTGGGCAGCCGCCTTTGGCCGGTGAGTCGAGTGGACTCCCCCAAGCAGGTGCAGCCATTCTTAGATAGCGAAGACACTCTGATCCAGCGGACTTGGAAGCGGGTACGCCGACTGCTTCCTCCCGAGAACATCTATCTTAGCACTATGGCAGAGTATGCCAGGGTGCTTAAAAGCCAGCTACCTGAGCTACTGGCTGATCGGCTGATCGTGGAGCCGGAGTTAAAGAGTACCTGCCCGGCGGTGGGATTGGCCACTGCCGTGATCGCCAAGAGGCATCCCGGAGCTCTTATGATGAACGTCTGGGCGGATCACTATTACGCCAAGGAAGATGAATATCTTAATGTTATGAGGCGAGCTGCCCAGCTGGCAAAGGAGGCACCGGACCAGATCATGACAGTTGGCTTTACGGTGGAGTACCCCACGTCGGCATATGGATATTTGGAGGTTGAGCCGAACTCACAAGATGAGACCGGGGCGTTTCGGGTAAAACGTTTTGTGGAGAAGCCCGATCCCATACGGGCAGCCCAGTTTATGGCTGCGGGCAACTACTACTGGAACCCGGCGCTGTGGGTGTGGCCGGCAGAACATATGTTAAAGCTGTACGAACAGTATGTGCCAGATATCTATCAGGGGCTCATGGAGATTCAGGCGGCGTGGGATACTCCGATAGCTTCCGAGGCACTCCGGCGTATCTATCCTAGCTTTACTAAAGTGGCGATCGAATATGCCATTTTGGAGCGTGGTCCAAAGATGAAATTACTGCCCGCTAGTTTGGGCTGGCGGGACATCGGCAGCTGGCAAGCGGTCTATGATGTGTTGAGTAATAATGGAGAGTCGGCAGTGGCTACCAAGGGGAGAGCCATCACCATTGATTCAGAGGATGTCCTTGTCTTTAACGAGGACGGAGGAAAGTTGGTAGCGGCAGTGGGCTTACAGGACATCGCGATAGTAAATACCAAAGATGCTCTGTTGGTGATCAAAAAGAGCCGGGATCAGGATGTTAAGAAACTGGTCGAGAAACTGGAGTCCGAGAAGATGACACAACACCTGTGATAGTATAAGTTAGTAAACAGGCGAAGATTAGTTAACTTAAGATAGGGTGTTCAAGAGAACAGGTTGGTTACTGCTTTTGATCGTGGTGGTGCTTTTGCTGGCGCTGATTGTTGATGTTCCGGGTTTGGCCACCTTCGTCGGGTTTAAGCAGGGTTGGTCGGTGCATAAGGGATTGGACTTGCAAGGCGGCACCCATTTGGTCTATGAAACTGATCTTTCCAAGGTGGAGCCGGGCGGGGAGGGCGATGCAGTGACGGGAGTGGTGGATGTCATCCGCCGGCGGGTGGACGCTTTAGGGGTGACTGAGCCAGTCATCCAAAAGACCCAAGATAACTCTCGAGTGATTGTGGAGCTACCGGGGGTGACCGACATTGACCAAGCGATCTCCCTTATTGGTGAGACTGCCCAGTTGGAATTTTTGGAAGGGATTTTAGGTAAAAGCATTGACGAGAATAAGCAGGTTATCTCGGTTAACTATGAAGATTGGAAAGACATTGGTCTGACCGGGGCCTACTTCAATCGGGCAGAGGTCCAGATCGACCAGAGCAGCACCTCTCTCGTAAGGCGGCCGCAGGTGGCTATTGAGTTTAATGCCGAGGGAGCCAAGATCTTTGCTGAAGCCACTAAGCGCAATTTGCAAAAACCCTTGGCGATATTTTTGGATAAGGAGCTTCTCTCGGCCCCTACGGTGCAGGATGAGATCACTGACGGCAGCGCTCTTATTAATGGGGACTTTAATTTAGAAGCGGCCAAGAAGCTTAAGATCCAGCTCAATGCCGGTGCTCTGCCGGTGCCGGTCGATCTGATCTCCCAGCAGAACATTGGTGCTACTTTGGGGCAAGAGTCGGTTAATAAAAGCGTCCTAGCTGGCGTTATCGGGTTGCTTTTAGTGCTCCTATTTATGATCATCTACTATCGCCTGCCCGGTTTTGTAGCAGCAGTTGCTTTGATAATGTATGCCATCATCGCTCTGGCGATCTATATCTATATCCCCGTGACCCTTACTTTGGCAGGTATTGCCGGTTTCCTTATCTCAATCGGTATGGCCATTGATGCCAATATTTTAATATTTGAGCGTATGAAGGAAGAAATTCGCGAAGGCAGAAGCGTGGTAGCAGCCATCGACGCGGGGTTCCTCCGGGCCTGGAGCTCGATCCGGGATTCCAACATGGCCACTCTGATCACCTGTGTCATTCTTTATTACTTTGGTTCCGGATTGATCCGCGGCTTTGCGGTCACTTTAGGCATTGGGGTAATCGTCAGCATGTTCAGCGCTATTACTATTACCCACACCTTACTGCGGTTGGTGGCTAGCACGGGGTTGGTCAGCAAGTTTAAATTGTGGGGGGCAAAGGAGGCATAGGGATGAATATTTTAGGCACGCGTAAAATCTGGTTTGCCATGTCGGCCATTGTGATCATAGTGGGTCTCTTAGCCATTGGGGTATATGGCTACCGCACGGGCATCGATTTTGTCGGCGGCACTATCCTAGAGGTTCAGCTTAGTGGTCCTATTGCCGGAGAGGGCCAGCCCAGAACGGCGCTGGTGGAAGGGTATAAGTCAGTTACCGGTCTTGATGTGGCTGCCCAGACGGTGGACGAGGGGCGTTACTTTGTGCGCAGCAACCAGATTGACAACGGGCAGAAGAATGCCATTTTAGCCTACTTAGGAGAACGGTTCAGTAATGTTACGGAGCTAAGATTTGAGAGTGTGGACCCGACGATCGGGGCCGATGTGGTGCGCAAAGCTGTCCTGGCGGTGATCGTGGCCGTAGTGGGCATTCTTTTGTATGTGGCCTACTCGTTTAGGAGAGTGCCCAAACCGATTAGTTCATGGCGGTTTGGCATCGCTGCGATTTTGGCACTGGTGCATGACGTGCTGGTCTTGCTGGGGCTGTATGCGATCGTGGGCAAGTTTTTCGGCGCCGAAGTAGATGGTTTGTTTATTACTGCCCTGCTGACCTTACTGGGATTCTCAGTTCACGATACTATCGTGACCTTTGACCGGATCCGCGAGAACCTGCGGCGCCGGGCTGGCGATAATTTGGAAGTAGTGATCAACGATAGCGTGGTAGAAACTATTATCCGCTCGATCAATACTTCTTTTACCCTCTTTTTGGTATTGGTGGCAATGTTCTTTTTCGGCGGCGCCACTCTTAAATTCTTCACTTTAGCACTGCTGATTGGCGTGGTGGTAGGTACCTACTCCTCGATCTTTGTGGCTTCCCCCATCTTACTTTGGGGCGGTAAGCCTAAGGCATAAGTTATTGGGTTTGTATGGCAGAGAAGCACAAAAAGATTCAGGCCCCCCGGGGAATAAAGGATGTTCTGCCTGACGAGCAGAGATACTGGTTTTGGTTGGAGAATAATTTCTATGCGGTAGCAGAGTCAGCGGGGTTTGAGCGGATTATCTTGCCGACCTTTGAGGCTACCGAGCTGTTCCGCCGGAGCGTAGGCGAGTTTACCGACATCGTCAGCAAAGAGATGTATACATTTAAAGACCGGAGCGGCAACAGCTTAACGCTGCGGCCGGAGGGAACAGCAGGAGCGGTGCGGGCATATATTGAGCACGGGATGCACACCCTGCCGCAGCCGGTCAAGCTCTACTACTGGGGGCCGATGTTCCGTTATGACCGGCCGCAGGCCGGTCGCTACCGGGAGTTTTATCAGTTTGGCTTGGAGGTTTTGGGGGATTCGGACCCGATTATTGACGCGCTCTTGATCCAGACATTAGTTAAATATTATAAGAAGCTGGGCTTGAAAGATGTGGTGGTAAGAATTAATAGTTTGGGCAGCGAGAGATCAAAAGCTAGGATGGTCGGCGCGCTCAGTAAGTTCTTAGCTGTTTATAAGAAGAATCTGTGCGCTGACTGCAAAACCAGGTCTAAGAAGAACCCTTTAAGGGTCCTAGACTGCAAGGTGGCGAGATGCCAAGAGATCATCGGCAGCGCCAGTGGGGTAATGATAGATAGTTTAGACGAGGACTCCCGCAAGCGATTTACCAAGGTGCTGGAGGCGCTCGACGATATGGGGGTGGCCTACGAATTAGATCCGGGCTTGGTCAGGGGGTTGGACTACTATACTCACACTCTATTTGAGATAGCCATCCGGGGTCAGGAGGATCTGGCGATCGGTGGAGGGGGGCGTTACGACAATTTAGCCAAGCAGTTAGGCGGCCCGGCTACCCCCTCGATCGGATACGCTGGTGGCGTGGAGCGGACAATAGACATCCTCAAGCAGCAGGCGGTTGAGATCCCGGATTTGGCTAAAACTGACGTGTTCGTAGTGCAGTTGGGGGATCGGGCTAAAGCCAAAGCCACTGGGATAGTGGAGAAATTGGAACAGAATAGTTTAAGAGTCTCGACCGCCCTAGGCCGGGGCAGCATCCAAGCGCAACTGCGGGAAGCCAGCCGGCTTAGGAGCCCGCTGGTCGTGATTATCGGGGACCAGGAGGTCCACGATGGCAATGTGATCCTGCGTGATATGAACGATCGTTCCCAGGAGACCGTGATCGACCGGAACATGGCCAAGCTGATACTGAAAAAGCTCGAAGAGAAAGGCATACGAGTAATCTCTTCGTCATGACCGATGAAAAATGGGGGGAGATCGTAGACAAGGTTCTAGCTGACTTTGAGATTTTGGAACATAGCCATGATCGGGATGATGCTGCTAAGATCGAAACCCTGGTTTTTAGAGGCCCGGCTGGCAAGGTTAAGTTGGTTAGGACCGTGCGTCCGGCAGTCATTGATAAGAAGATCATCGGTGCCTACCGGCGGGGCAAGAGCAAGGCCCAGTTCGAATATGTCTATTCTGATACCGATACAGTTGGCAAGCTGGAAGCATATCGGGAGGTAGGGGGAGAGTGGGAGAAGATAGACCCAGACACATTCACTCAGTAGTTATCCTTATGATCGAGCGTGGGCCACAAGGTAATACCTTAGATCAGATCTGCGGAGAGTTGGGGGTCACGCCAGTGGCTCAGTTTAGAGGCGGGGAAAAGTTGCCCTTGGGTGAGGAGGCGGCCACGATGTATCTGGTCGAAGGCCCCGAGCGGAAGCTTAAGAATCTTAAGGTGGGCAACTTTAATGAGGATGAAGCCCGTAAGACTAACTGGTTGAGAGAACGATTGGCGGGAAGCAAATTAGCCCGGGTACCCGAGGTGCTTAGGGAGGAGTCGGGGCGGTATATTCTATTTGAGCACGTTAATGGTCTACCGCTATCGCGCGAATCTTTCTGGAAGATGCCATCGGTAATGGACCGGTCATTTATGGCTCTTTCGGAGATCGATCAGGTGCTTAACCAAGAGCCCCTATCTAACACCGAGGTACAAGAAGGGCGCGACTGGGTCAGAAAAAAGTTGGAGAGCGAATGGGTAGAACCTATATTACAGGATGCTGAGCTAACCCGAGGGGGCCTTTTTACCCCTGAGTTTATTCACCACATCCAGAGCTATGCTGGACAGCATCAGGACAAGCTCGGTGACATAGTGCGGATCTGGCGCGACCCTAATGGGGATCATATGATCGTGCCCTACGACACTACGGATCGGCGGATGGGGATCGTGGATATTGATATCGGTACGCGCCCCCGACACTATATGCCGATGCGGCTGTTGGCCTGGTCGTTACTGCGGATGGCAGATGATAAACTATTGCTAGAGACATGGGTAAGGAATAATCGTGAGCAGCAGCATCTGGGCGCAGAGGTGAATCCGACCTTTGTTCTCTCCCTAGTCGGCATTCTCTATGATTTGGCCACTGGTGAGAAGGATAATAAGAGCAAAAGGCTGATCGCCATAGAGGTTAAGAACATAATTCGCGAGATTATTGATGGCAGCCAAGAAGAAAACTAATCAGGATTGTATCTTCTGCCAGATCGTTGCCGGCAAGATTCCGGCTAGTGTCCGGTTTGAGGATGAGGAGATGCTGGCATTTGATGATATTAATCCCCATGCCCCCATCCACGTGCTGGTTATCCCTAAAAAGCACATCGAGAGCCTGACCCATATTACGAAGCAAGAGGAGGCTCTGATGGGGCGGCTTATTTATCGTTGCCGGGAGTTGGCGCGGGAACTCAATATCGCCGACAGCGGCTATCGGGTGACCATCAATGTCGGCAGATGGGGCGGGCAGATCGTACCGCATCTACACTTGCACCTTTTAGGCGGGGCTCCTCTGACCGAGCGGTTAGGGATGTATAGCGAAGCCAAGATGACAATTGGTGCCAGGGAATAAAGTTTGACTGTTTGCCCCCCGGAGAGTAATATTTTTGTATGTCCAGTTACGTTAGAAGGAAGGAAAGAGAGAGTTTTGAAGCGATGATGCGGCGCTTTAACCGCATGGTGATTATGAGCAAAACTCTGACCGAGGCAAAGGATCGGCGGTTTCGTTCTAAGCCGGTCAACAAGAGCAGGCGCCGGGCTTCGGCGGTGCGCAAGGAGAGGATCAAAGTGCAGAAGCAAAAGGAGTTGTACTAATGAGCTTCAAGGAAACTGTTCAAACTGAACTTACGACGGCGCTCAAGGCCAGAGATGAGATCAAGGTGAGCACCTTGCGGCTTTTGGTGAGCGCTCTGCACAATGAAGAGATCGCCAAGGGCAAGGGAGGGGAGCTAGGTGATGCGGATAGCCAGGCAGTGGTAAAACGCGAGGTCAAAAAACGCAAAGAGGCTATCGAGGGTTTTAAAAGTGCCGGCCGTGAGGAGTCGGCGGCGCGAGAAGAAGCTGAAATGAAGATACTGGAGGCCTATCTGCCAGCCATGATGAGCGAGGAGGAGATTACCAAGTTGGTCGACGAGGAGATTGCCGGCAATCCGGGTGCTAATCAGGGCCAGATCATCGGGGCGGTCATGAAAAGAGCGGGAGGTCTTGCCGAAGGTAACATAGTCGGCCAAATTGTCGGGCAGAAGCTAGCGGGGAAGTAGGCATTTTGGCATGGCAAAGGTTTTTATCGGCTATGATACCTATGGGGTTAAGGGGGTGGATGAGGAGTTCGTCCACTTCATTTTTGATATGGTGCTGGCCCACACGGCCAGCTCTCCCGATAGTGAGGTAGGTTTGGTAGTTACTTCCGATGAGCATATCCGGGCCCTTAACCATCAATATCGGGGCAAGGATCGGCTTACTAACGTGCTCTCATTCGCTAACGACGAGATCGAGGGTTTCATCTCGGCAGCAGATGATAAAGGATATCTGGGGGACATCTATATGTCGTATCCGCAGCTTCTACGTGAGGCCCATACCCTATCCATATCTAGCCGGGAGAGGTTCATTCAGCTATTTGTCCATGGGGCCCTGCATTTACTGGGATTTGATCACGAAGAGACCCAGGATGCGGGTACAATGGAGCAGCTGGAAGAGAAGATCATGAGCTCTATACTGTAAGGCAGGTTTAGGGTAGTAATTTGTCTCCCCCTCATCCCCTCGCATATAATAGGTTGTAGGGTTCGAAAGGATTGCATCGATGAAGGAAAAGATCACCGTCGGTATCGATATCGGAAGCTCACAAGTGGTGACAATAGTTGGGCATCGCCAGGAGGGGGATTCCCATCCTAATATTATTGGCGTTGGTGTTAAAGAAGGCAGCGGTCTAAGGAAAGGGGTGGTTACTGATGTGGAGGAGACGGTGTCGGCCATCGCTGCGTCTTTGGAAGAAGCGGAGCGCATGGCAGGTGTCCCCATAGAGAATGTTTATGTTAGCGTTAACGGTGAGCACATCCAATCCTCTAACACTCGGGGGTTAGTATCTATCGCGGCCCGGGGAGAGATCAGCAGTGATGATGTAATGCGTTCGATTGAGAGTGCCCAGACGGTGGCGCTCCCCCCCAATCGGGAGATCATCCATGTGATTCCGAGGATGTTTATGGTGGATGGTCAAGAAGGGATCAAGGATCCGGTGGGGATGACGGGCACCCGGCTAGAAGTGGATGCCCATGTGATCACTGGCTCTACACCGTTCATCAAAAACCTGCAGCGGACGATCGAGCAAGCGGGAGTGCGGATGAATAACTTCATCTTGGCGCCACTGGCAGCCAGCACGGCGGTGCTGGCCAAAAAGCAGCGGGAGCTGGGCGTGGTGGTAATCGACATCGGCGCTGGTACAACCGGGTTGGTGGTCTTTGATGAGGGTGATGTTTATCATTCGGCGGTCCTACCGGTTGGTTCAGGGCATATTACCGCGG
>META01000003.1:269875-272343 GCA_001772255.1 candidate division Kazan bacterium RBG_13_50_9
GAGGTAGCAGAAAAGGTTAAGGTCGAATACGGTATGGCCAGCCCAGTCACCTTGTCAGATAAAGACACGATCGACTTATCTAAGTTTGACCGGTCGGAAGATGAAATAGCCTCTAGACGTTATGTGGCTGAAATCATTGAGGCTCGCCTGATGGAGATATTCTTGATGGTCAAAACCGAGCTTAGGAAAGTCGGCCGGGATGGGTTGCTGCCGGCTGGAGCGGTGCTGGTGGGTGGTGGGGCTAAGCTACCCGGCATCGTTGAGTCGGCTAAAGACCACTTGAGCCTACCCGCCCAGATCGGCTTCCCCATAGAGCTACGGGGGATGGTCGACCGTTTGGATGACCCGAGATTCGCCACGGCCATCGGCCTTATGATGTGGGGGATGGATGAAGCCAACATGGCACCTGCTTACGCCAGTGAGCCAAACTTTGGTGCAGTGCTGTCTCGCCTAAGGAGCTGGTTCAAGTAAGGGCTGGAGCGGAAAGGGGAGAAGAGGTATCAGAGTTATCCCCATTTTTGTGTATAAATCATTGTCGCCGTAATGAGGAGTTTGTGGCTCTGGAAGCTGATATTGGCCGAAAAGGTCATTTTTTTGACTTTACCCTTGGGTGTAGCTATAATGATAAGTCACTGGGTGGACAAAGTGGGGACTAAGTGTGGATTGTTTTTATTAAGCATATGTTAATGATAAAACTTAGGAGGATCGATGCCGGCACGTAGAGAGAAGCATGATTTTATGGGGGAGGATGTTTTTGCCCGTATTAAGGTAGTGGGCGTGGGGGGCTCTGGTTCCCATGCGGTTAACCGTATGCTTGAGTCTAAGATCAAGGGTGTTGAGTTTGTAGCCATTAATACTGACGCCCAGGATCTGCATCATTGTGATGCCCCGGTCAAAGTGCACATTGGCCAGACTACCACAAGAGGCCTGGGCGCAGGGTCTGATCCTGAATTGGGCAAGAAATCTGCCGAAGAGAATAAAGAGGATATCTATAATGCCCTCAAAGATGCCGACATGGCCTTCGTCACTTACGGTGCGGGCGGTGGCACGGGCACGGGTGCCGGCCCAATCGTAGCGGAGATCGCCAGAGAGTTAGGTGCCTTAACCGTGGCGGTGGTCACTAAGCCGTTCTCTTTTGAGGGGCTAAGGCGCAAGAAGATAGCAGAAGAAGGGATCGAAGAGCTCCGCAGCAAGGTTGATACGCTGATCATTATCCCTAATGATCGTTTGCTACAAGTTATTGATAAGAAGACCTCGCTCTTTGACGCCTTCTCCGTGGTTGATGATGTGCTGCGCCAGGGTGTTCAGGGCATCTCAGACCTGATTACCCAGCACGGGATGATTAATGTTGACTTTGCTGATGTGAAAGCGATCATGGCCAATTCCGGCTCGGCCTTGATGGGTATCGGCCGGGGCACTGGTGACAGCCGAACTTTAGAGGCGGCCAAACAGGCGATCGACAGCCCGCTTTTGGAGCTCTCGATCGATGGGGCTAAGGGAATTCTCTTCAACGTTACGGGTGGCCCGGACTTGGGCATGTATGAGATTGATGAGGCCGCTCGCATTATTACCGAGGCAGCTGATCCGGATGCTAACATTATCTTTGGAGCAGTGATCGACGAGGCCATGCAAGGTGAAGTTAAGATCACGGTGGTGGCCACTGGGTTTGATGAGGTTGCGTTAGGCTCCGGAGCCCATCGCCGCCGGCCGGAGCGTAGAGCTACCAAAGACGAAGAGGAAGAGAAAGAAGAGCTTGATGTCCCGGCCTTTATCCGTAAGAAAATAAAGAGTTAGATGAGTAGTAGCTAAAAAGCAAGAAAAAAGCCCTAGGACAGGGCTTTTTTCGGTGGTTTTTGCTCCCCGGGGAAGGGTGTGTTAATTTTAAAAAGCGCTTAGTGAGGAGCCGAAATATAGAACGGAGGTGATATGGCAGTTGTTAAGACAGCTTACGAAAGGCTTTTGAGCCGTTACTTTACCAAAGAGGGTGAAGATGTATTCGGGAAAGTAAAGTGGGGCAAGCGGAGGGCATATATCTACGATGCCAAAGAAGATAAGGCTCTGATTGATCAGGAAGTGGAAGCCCCCGATTTCTGGTCGGATACGGCTGTCAATATCGCTGCGTATAAATATTTTCGTAAGCGCGGTGTCCCTACTCCCGAAGGCCGCGAGGTGAGTATCCGGCAGCTAGTCGACCGGGTGGTCGCGACGATCACCCAAGCCGGTGAGGATCTAGGTTACTTTGAGTGGGATGAATCGAGAATCTTCCGCGATGAACTGACGCACTTATTGCTACACCAAAAAGGGGCGTTTAACTCGCCGGTGTGGTTTAACGTGGGGTTGTTCCGCCAGTATGGCATCGAACGTCCTTCGCATAACTTTTTCTACAACACGGAAACGGGGGAAGTCGAGCCAGCCTCCGGAGCATACCAACACCCGCAGTGCAGTGCCTGCTTTATCCAGTCGATAGA
>META01000003.1:272525-272992 GCA_001772255.1 candidate division Kazan bacterium RBG_13_50_9
TTACCGATGAGTTTATGCAAGCTTATTTAAATGATGGGGAGTGGCCGACCAAGTTTCGCACTACCGGCGAGGTATATAAAACTTATCGGGCTAGGGATCTGATGCGGATGATCGCGGAGTCAGCTTGGCGGTGTGCCGATCCGGGGATGCAGTATGATACTACGATCAATCGGTGGCATACCTGCAAAATGTCTGGTCGGATCGAGGCCAGCAATCCGTGTAGTGAATATATGTTTCTAAACGATACGGCTTGTAATTTGGCCTCCTTGAACCTAGTTAAATTCATGGATGCCGATGGCCAATTTGATGTCGAGGCATTTCGCCGCGCCGTTAATGTTTTTATTTTAGCCCAGGAGATCATTGTTGATTTTGCTGCCTATCCTTATGGCACGATGGCAGAGCGTTCGCATCAGTTTCGGACCTTAGGCCTGGGCTACGCCAATTTAGGGGCATATCTGATGCGCCAA
>META01000003.1:273084-273288 GCA_001772255.1 candidate division Kazan bacterium RBG_13_50_9
GGACGGCGACGAACTGGAACAGCATGTCCGAGACCAGCCATTCCCTTGACTTGACCGGCGCCGTCATCACGAAGTCGAGCTCAGACGCGTGAGCTGTCACTCCGGTACCCAACGAGTAGACGAGACCGAAAGAGAAGCCCCCAGTCAATGCCGCTCCGAGTAGGTTCACAGGATCCATCGCGCCCGGGGTCTTCAGCAGGTACC
>META01000004.1:0-948 GCA_001772255.1 candidate division Kazan bacterium RBG_13_50_9
TAAGTTACTACCGGGGCTTTAGCCCGCGGCAAGATGTCACGAACATCCGCGTCATCGCCGCAAGCCACTACCAGCCCATCTGCAGGAACCGCCTCTACAAATTGGCTAAAAGCTTCTTTGATCTCCGCCAGATCCTGATAGTAATCCAGATGGTCTTCTTCAATATTAGTTATGACTGCGATCTTCGACTTCATATCTAAAAATGACCGGTCATACTCGCAGGCCTCCACTACCATATACTGACTCTGCCCAACTAGACCGCCTCCTTGCAAGCTCCTTACTTCGGCGCCAACAAGTGCTGTTGGATCCAAACCGCCCTCCTGCAGCATCAGGATGAGAAGGGTGGTCGTGGTAGTTTTACCATGAGTGCCAGATACGGTAATACCAACCTTACCCTCCATTAGTTTGCCGATGAACTTAGAGCGCTTAGTCACCTCTATCCCCAGCTCCCGTGCCCGCTTTAGCTCTGGATGATCGTCCCCCGGATAGTCGCGGGGCACCGCTGAGGTATAGATCAGCTCATCAATATCAGCCGACACGTGCTCCGCTTCGTGCTCCCCTACGAAGATTTTGGCCCCTTGATTAATAAGCCTGCCCTTTTCGGGGAAATCACTAACATCGGAGCCCGTGACTTTATGCCCCAAACCTAAAAGCACAGTCGCTAAGGCC
This sequence comes from candidate division Kazan bacterium RBG_13_50_9, assembly GCA_001772255.1. GTDB lineage: Bacteria > Patescibacteriota > Kazan-3B-28 > Kazan-3B-28 > UBA10110 > RBG-13-50-9. The sequence continues at coordinate 670 of META01000004.1, forward strand.
TGCATACCGATACCCCCGATGCCTACCAGAAAATATTGTTTGGGAGCTAACTTATCCACTCCCTAAGTATAGCAGAGAGGGGTTATTCTCCCGCGGAACCAACCTCGGCGATCTCGTGGACCACAAATTGCTTGCCGCCGTAATCCTCAACATCCTCAGACATAGCTCCCCTGATCTCTACGACAGTGTCTGTATCTTTGAACTCGGCGATCCTCGCTTTTACCCCTGGGTCAGCGATCTTATCAACCCGATAAGGATCAATACCGAACTCCTCGCCCC
>META01000004.1:1034-1327 GCA_001772255.1 candidate division Kazan bacterium RBG_13_50_9
GGGTTGCCATTAATAGTAACTGAAAATTTCTTAGCTACATCAAGCTGATCCCAGGGCCGACGATACTCCATCACGATATGTGAACGCTCCGCCTTAAGCACCTTGAATGTCCAAACCTCTTCTCCACCAGCGCCTACTATATCTTTATTCTTGCTGGTCACGTGATATACATTTTTCACTTTCTCTATTACCCCCGCGGTAGCGTCAACAAGCTCCCACTCATAGCCAGTAGTTTGGTTGGAGGGTAGAACTACTTGAAATTGCTGATCCACTGGGAAATCATAGTTGCGGCC
>META01000004.1:1352-2418 GCA_001772255.1 candidate division Kazan bacterium RBG_13_50_9
AACTTCTCTCTTACTAACACGCAGCCACCCAAGACCAAAGGTAGCATCAAAACCAAAATAATCTTCCGAGACATAATAATCATCTTAAAAACTAACTACTAGATCATCCTAATTATATCAAACGAGCGCACTAACATTTACAAACTTGGTTCCTACCTATACATTAGCTAGTTACGAGGTTGGCTATCCTACTAAAGGGATAAATCTAAACCGACCTTGAAAAAGGGAGACCCGATGGGGCTAAATTTAACTTTCCCCGTGCCAGCTCGCTACTATCCAAAGTCTCTAGCTAAGATCTTTGGCTATGATCGGGCTGCTCGGCACTACGTCCTCGTCGAGCTGGCGATTCTGGACACTTTGATCGAGATCGGTTTCGTCCCTCGTCAGGATGCTTGCCACCTCACCCAAGAAGTCCGGGATCATCTGCTTTGTTCCGTCACCACCACTGCCATGGACGAGAGGGAGTACCACCCCGATCCGAAGGTAGCAACCAGACATGACATCCGTGCTCTGGTCCAGCTCATGCAGGAGGCTATGCCCGAGCCCCTACGCCGCTGGGTACACTTTGGCGTTACTAGCTTCGACATTCGGGATACCGCCACCGCACTGATGTTTAAGGATGCTCACCGAGTAGCGCTGCTGCCCCAGCTCAACCAGTTCGGCCATATCTTGGCGGACAAAGCAGAGGCTTATGCCGATACCATCCAAATCGGCCGCACCCATGGACAGCACGCGCTGCCCATCACGGTCGGGTTCTGGCTGGCGACAATCCTCTCTCGGCTGATGGACGTACGGGAGAATCTCAACGAAGCAGCCACTCGCCTGGTAGGCAAGATCTCAGGAGCAGTTGGCGGAGACCACGCCTTCGTTGCCTTTGGCATCGAGCAGCTCAGCTGCCGCAGCCACACTGAATTCGGTTACCACGCTCTCCCACCGACCTTCGAGGAAAGAGTGCTCGCTAAGCTCGACTTGGCCCCTGCCCCGATGTCCACCCAGATCGTCTTCCCCGAGCGCTTAGCCCGGCATCTAAACGAGCTGGTGTTCCTGTCGGGAGTGTTCGCTCAAC
>META01000004.1:2445-2556 GCA_001772255.1 candidate division Kazan bacterium RBG_13_50_9
GTTCCGAGATCGACGAGGTAGCCGAGGGGTTTAGCGAAGGCCAGGTCGGCTCCAGTACCATGGCCCACAAACGTAACCCGGTTACGTTTGAGGGCATCGAGAGCTTAGACG
>META01000004.1:2695-4489 GCA_001772255.1 candidate division Kazan bacterium RBG_13_50_9
GCGCTGCTGCTCGCTGCCGAGGCAAGCAAGAACTGGGACACCCAAGCAGTCATCCGGGAGATTCCCGCTGACTTTCTGGATTCCCTGCGTCATCCTGAAGAGTATCTGGGGAACACCCAGAAGCGCACTCTTGCGATCGTCAAGGCATTCCGCGAGGAAGTAGCTGCCTGACTGACACGTCAGAGGCAACTTAACTAGCTGCTGAGCCCACCCTTCGGGGTGGGCTCTCACTTTTTTATGGATGCTTTTTAATCGAGCTTGGTCATCTCCCCCAGTTCAGTGGTCAGCTGCTGATTGGTTTCATCCTTATCTTCCCCCCATAACCTCTCGCGAAGATCTAGATACAACCCCGCCCACAACTGGTAGGCTCGATGGTTACTATAGTCGCTGCTCTTGACCCTTTGGAGCACTGCCTTTACTGTTTTAAGATCATCCCCCACACCAATAAAGTGTCCTTCACCCACTTTGTCCAATGATGCCATCCCCGTCACTGCGGCTATCAAATTAATGCCATCGTTAAGAGCACGGGGCTGGGCTCTCTCAACATGAATCAGTTGGGTGCGGAGCTCATTGGCATACAGATCCACTGTCCTCATGCGGCTTTGTCTGCCATTACGCTTACTAACCTTCTCCAGCAGCTCATCATCAATCGCAAAAGCCGCTCTCACTTCTGGAGAAGGTACGTAAGATTCCTCTTCTTGGTCATGGCTTTTCTCAAGCCTCTCTAGCGCCATGGGTGTTTTGGTTTCCCTTAACTACAGTGGCTACAGCATAACGATATTTACAGAATTCACAATCGGGATCGGGATCCGGTACCGGATCCCCCATCAAGCAAGATTTGATCTCAGCGATAGTGGGTTCGATCCAATCCCCCTTGCCAGTATAGGGAATTAACTGGATATCAAACTCCAATTTAGCATCAAACGCCGCCCGATCCTTTTTGCCGTTGCAGTATACAAAGTAACCAGTATCGGATACCATAAAGCCATTTTGGCGCAGCAGCCACTGGTAGAACTCCATCTGCCGCCGATACGCATTATGCCACTTGGCATCAGTGAGCTCGATCTCCCCCGCTTTGCTGGTAGCTTTATAATCAACTACAATGAGCTCATTTTGGGGAGTGACCCAAATATCATCCACCGCACCGAAGAGCAGTAAATTTGTAGCGGGGTGTAAAAATCGCACACCCGTAAAGTTATGCCGCCAGGCACTCAAGTCGGGATGAGCAAAAGGAATGGCGTCTAGACCATAGGTCTTCATCAGGGGGTGTGGTTCACCGGCGGCGCGATGCCCGTCGAACTCTGCTTTCAGTAAGGTATCCACTGCTGCATTCAGCGTAAAGGGAGGACCTTGCGGACGACCAACTCCTAAACGTTTGTCCAGATAAAAGCAGCGTGGACAATCTATAAATAGATCTACCCCGGTGCGGCTTAACTGATACGGTGCAGTCGATGTGGGGTCAAACAAACTTTTAGCTCTCTTGCTGGGATAGTTAGACATAATGATTTTAGGCACCAAACCTTTATATCATACATTAGGTTAGTCAACCAATCTCGAGTACTTAGACTTCCTCCCACGGTAGTCCGCTGACCCCGAAGTGTCCATACCTTGCAGTCTGGGTGTAGATTGGCCGCCTGAGGTTTAGGAAATTGATGATCCCTTGAGGAGTAAGATCGAACTCTTCTCTAATAACCTTAGCGTGTTCGGCCTCTGGCTCAGTGTTAACCATGAGTGGCTCAGCCACCCCAATCGAATAAGCCAGACTCACTTTGGCGTAAGGAAGACTATATTTAC
>META01000004.1:4518-7219 GCA_001772255.1 candidate division Kazan bacterium RBG_13_50_9
ATATACGCTGCTGAGCGATCCACTTTAGTGGGATCCTTGCCGGAGAAAGCTCCTCCGCCAACATTAACCTCCGGGCCATAAGCATCCATTACTAACTTCCGGCCAGTCAAACCAGCATCGGAGTCAAACCCGCCGACGACAAACTTCCCGGTGGCATTAATAAATAATTCAATGTCCGTGAGATCCCCAAATAAAGGAGAGAGAACTTCATCTTTAACTGATTCTTGGACCTCCTCTAGGGTTTGGTCGGGCTGGTGCTGGACTGACACCACAATTTTAATCGGTCGGCCATTATCGGTCGTAACCTGCGCCTTGCCGTCCGGGCCCAAACCCAGGCCTGGTCCTACTTTATGTAACTGCTCAATAATCCTTCTAGCTAAAGCAAACGGCAGAGGCAACATCTCTGGAGTTTCAGTGGTAGCATAACCGACCATGATGCCCTGATCTCCTGCCCCGCCGGCATCCACTCCTTGGGCAATATCAGGGCTCTGCTCAACTACATTAACGAGCACTTCGTACTCTCCGCCGAAACCAATCTCTCGCTGGAGGCACTTAAAGATAGCAGGATAGTCAACTTCCCCTCGGCTAGTTACCTCCCCAGTAATAAATATCTTACCGTGCCCACCGGCCACCTCAATCCCCGCCCGCGTATTGGGGTCTTGGCGCAGAAATTCGTCTAAAACAGCATCCGAGAACTGATCACAAATCTTATCGGGATGACCGGGCATCACATATTCAGCGGTTCGCATACTATGATTTCTTACTCTTTAAAATTCTCTCCCGCCAGGAAAGAGTCTTTTGATACTATCCTTCCTAGTGGGCCCGCCAACCGAAACTCGGCGCAGGTCGGGGCCGGCTTTGGCACCTTATCAGTTAGCTAACTGACAGGTTGTCGGTGGTTCATAGGCCCAGCTGCCTCCCCACACTCTGAATAAATCCCAATTGTCTAAAAGGCATCATACTACACTTTACGGCTCCAGCACTGCCGCTCGCTCCCCACGGTTAATGGTGAACTGCACTTCGGCGTTCTCCCAAACTGGGAACTGCTGGATGGTTCTTTGGATCATTCCCGATAGCGAACGTACTCGCATCGAGCCACCCATGGGCGTGTCAAATGTCTCGTTAAAATCTACGATCACAGTATTTCCGGCTGAGCGAATATAGTTAACCTCCGTACCCTCATTGAACCCGGAAGACAATCCCTCGGCTGCCTCCAGAGCAGTCGGCCCCGCCACCAGTTCGCGGATTGCCAGCAACGCTATCGCTTCGTAGTTATCATCCGCCGACATCACCTCTCTGACCACTGGCACAAACTCCATATCAGTCTCGGTCGCACGGGTCAGATATACCAAAACTTGATGGTTACTCGCCGGATTGATCGGTGGGGCTTGCATCCCCCCACCCCAGAACATATAGGCGACGGCTAGTACGATGATGATCCCTACTGCCCAATATTCGTATCGCATATATTTTAGATTAACCTCTCAGCTCTATCTTAGCATCTGCCAAGTCTGCTACCGAACTGATCTTGTCTAGCTCGGCAGCGCTCTCGAGCTTATGCTCCCCAATTCTAGTCCTAATAAGCGCATCAAGATACGCCCCCGTACTTAAGCTCTGCCCGATATCGTGGGCTAACGAACGAATATAGGTACCCGAGGACACCACCGCCCGAAAACGAAGCATAGGATAGCGATACTCGATTAGTTCCAATGCATAAATAACTACCAGCTGGGGCGGCAGTTCCACTGCCTCCCCCCGGCGGGCTAACTGGTAGGCCTTTTGGCCACGAATCTTTTTAGCTGAAAATTTAGGAGGGATTTGCTCCCGGCTACCGGTCAGCTGAGCTAAAACATTCTTAATTTCTAAGGTATCAGGGCGGTAATTCGAGACCGGCGTAATTTCCCCTTCGGCATCATAGGTTGTGCTATCTTTACCTAATACAACCGTGGCGACATACTCCTTACTAAGCTTCCTTAAACCCTCCAAGTGTTTGGTAAATCTCCGCCCGATAGCCACCACTAATAGGCCCGAAGCTAGCGGATCTAACGTGCCGGCATGGCCAATTCGCTTCTCGTGTGTTACTGCTCTCAACCGGTCAACTACATCATGAGAGGTAATACCGACCGGCTTGCTAACCAAAAAAATGCCTTCGATCCCACTTTCTACCACTACCGATCAGACTTGATGCGAGCATAGCTATCGTGCCAGATGCCACCCAAACCCAAGACTAGAAAAACCAGTTTTACCAGCCAGCCCACGATTGGCAGAGTGCCTAACAGCACATACACCGCTCCCCCGGCTGCCAAAGCACCAAACTGCTTAGATTTGGACCGGCCGGTCTTAATAAAATAGCTGCCGATAGTAAAAGCGGCTACAATACCGGCTAGCAGCAGGGCCAAGATATAAACTAACCCCAGCGCTAAGGCCACCGGTAGGCCAATCAGAGTGGCTGCTGCAATTATGCCGATGATCGGCACTACTATCAGGAAAATGAGCCCCTGCCACAGTACTCCCCAATAGTTCTTTTTTATTACCTCACTGACCTTTACTAGATACTTTGGCATCAACAGCAGGAGCAGCCACCCCAAGACCAAGATCCCTATATACTTCAGCACTAATACACCAAGAGTGAGCGTAGGGATCAAAAACCCTAGGATCCCCAATGCCCGAGCGTCAGGCCGTGGCGACCATTTGTGGTATT
>META01000004.1:7229-7944 GCA_001772255.1 candidate division Kazan bacterium RBG_13_50_9
CGCCACTCGCTCAAAATCCGGATCTTCCCTAAGCGCCCAATAAGTCAGCTTACCGGATATTTTGGCACTGTCACTGAAAACCAGTTTATCTTCATACCGCAGTGCGGCATCACCAGCCACGCTGCCTTTGATCAGGCCTTCGCCAAAACTTGCTTTTAGGTTACCTAAGACCTTACCCGCCAAATTAAAGCTTCCACTGCCGGCGACCAAATCACCCCCGATAGTCGCGCCATCATCTATCATCACAAAGCCGGCACCGATAATAACGTCGTCTCCAACAGAACCTTTGATCCGTACCTGGCCGCCACCAATGCGCAGATCGTCCCCTACATCGCCAGCAATTACTACCGTCCCTGCTCCTACCAACAGGTCGCCGGCTACCTTGCCATTAACCTCAACATTGCCGCCGCCGATAAAAAGATCTCCCGCAATATCCCGATCGACTGTAATCTGTCCGCCGCCGATGTAGGTATCATCTCCAATGGGGCTAATAATATCCACCACATCAGAGCTCATAAAGCGGGGGGCTGCTAACACCGGTACTGCTCCGATAGTTAAAACTGCTAACAATGCAACAAGTAACGTTCTTTTTATCATAGCTATTAAAAAATTAATTCTGTAACCAGCTTAATTATACACGCTATAAAAGATGGCTCCTGGTCAATCAAACTATTCTTCCACCAAGGGAACAAACAGGAAGCCCCCGTAGTCTGTT
>META01000004.1:7954-20040 GCA_001772255.1 candidate division Kazan bacterium RBG_13_50_9
TGCCGTCAGGGCGTTTAGTATAAATTACCATATTATCGATCTCTCCCCCGACCACCGGCGCTACGATCTTGCCCCCCACTTTAAGCTGCTCTCTCCAAGCTGGAGGGACCCCCCGGCCTGCCGCTCCCGCAACGATCCCGTCAAATGGCGCTTTGTCGGGCAAGCCAGGCCTAGCATTCTGACAAAAGAAATTAATATTAGTAAAATGATATTTACCCAAATTGTTCTGTGCCTGCTGGCACAGCTCCGGGACCACTTCTACTGCATCCACCTCCCCGCTCTCCCCCACTAATTTAGCCAGCAGCGCCGTCTGCCAGCCGGAGCCTGTCCCCACATCCATGATCCGGTCCCCTGGCTTCGGCGCCAAAAGATTCAACATAAAAGCGACTACCGCCGGCTGGGATATAGTCTGCCCCTTACCGATCGGTAGAGGCTGATTGTCGTAAGCATGCTCGGCAAGTTCCGGTGGCACAAAATCAGCCCGATCCACGCTTAAAAATGCTGCCCGAATCTCGGGGTCCCTCATCAGCGGGAACGGCCACCCTAACGAACTTTCCAGCTCTTTAACTAATTCTTCTACGTCATCCCCCTTAAAGTTATCGCCTTCCCACTCCACAATATTATACCAACGTTCCCTTGCTCCGAGCATGACCGTTCATATCATCATTACTTTATTATGCAAGTTAGCTCTTGTAATCCGCCCCTGCTAACGCTGTGGCGTATTCCTCGCAGGCTTCAACTAAGCCCACCATCCACCGCCGCCGGGATGGGCGCCCCAACTTCTTTAGAGCCTTCTTCTCAATCTGTCGGATGCGCTCTCTCGTAACATTAAATTGCCGCCCCACCTCCTCTAAAGTGTGGCTACGGTCATCTCCCACCCCAAACCGCATTTGCAAGATCGCTGCTTCTCGAGGCTGTAGAGTAGCTAAGATGGCAGCCAAGCGCTCTTGCGCCACTCTGTAGAAGGCTTCCACCTCGGGGCTCATTGCCCAAGGGTCGGGCTGCAGCTCACCAAAGGTAGTAGAGTCGTGGCCAGCCTTCTTATCGCCAACTGGTTTTTCTAAAGAAATGGGTTTTTGAGCCGCGCGCAAAACCTTTTCTACTTCTACAATAGACCAGCCCAGCTTGTTCGCTAACTCCTGCCGGGTTGGTTCTCTATCGTGCTCCTGCTGAAAATCTTTCGACCCTCTTCCTAGCTTGGATATCGTCTCCACCATATGCACCGGTTTCCTTACTAATTCAGCTTGATCGGCCAGGGCCCGGCTGATCGCCTGACGGATCCACCAAGTGGCGTAGGTCGAAAGTTTAAAGCCCCGGTCCAGATCAAACTTCTCCACTGCCCTGATCAAGCCAATGTTGCCTTCCTGGATCAGATCCAGAAACAACATCCCCCTATTAAGATATTTCTTAGCGATACTGATCACCAGCCGGAAATTGGCTTCAATTAACTTCTGCTTGGCAACGAGATCCCCCGCCCGATAACGCTTAGCCCAGTAAATTTCTTCTGCCGGCATCAGCAGGGGGATACTGCCCGCTACCTTTAGCCAATGCTTCACCGCGTCATCAAGCCTAAGCTTTTGAGCATCCAGCTCCTCTTGGGAGACCTCTCTTTTTACTACTCTCTCTTCGCGGTCGTCCGGCTCGATACTCGGCTCAAGTTCATCCGACTCTGTCACTACCACTTTCACGCCGCGGCTATCCAGATCCTCCAACAGAGCATCAAGATGTTCTGCGCCAAATCCTTTGACCTTATCGAGGATGTCCCACAGTTCGTCGCTGGATATCCAACCTTCATAAGCAGCAACCGCTTCAATTTGGGCGTAATGAGCCTCCGTTAGCAAACCGTCGATCTCTGACGGAACCCGCATGACCCTGGGAACCCTCTTCCTAGGAGCAGGTTTTCTGACTGACAACAGTCCCTCTTTCTGCTGACCCGCCCTCTTCTTTGTCGCCTCATCAGTTAATTTACTGCCCTCGCCCGCTTTTTGGATAATACCCTTGGCCCGGCCGCCATAGTGAGCTTCCTTCCGACTCTGCTTTGAGTTACTTACTCTTCCACCAGAGCGCTCCAGCGCCTCAAATATAGCGTTATAAACTTCGAAATCAAAATACCAGCCAACGTGCCTAGCAACTGGCTGGCGAAAGACCCGACAGCCACCGGGGCATTGTCTAACGGCCTTTCTTAAAAGAACCTGCATATCCTCTTTGCGCAGCTTAGGGTAATCCATCCGTAAAGCTCCATACAGCTGAGCAAAGGACAACCACTCATCTTCACCCGGCACTACCACTGCCTCCGGATAATCTCGAGGATTAGGGGACTTAAGAAAATCGGCTCTACCTTTATGCCCATCTACCTGGCTGCCACCAGAACCAAGATCCTCTCCACCACCTATGCCAAGCTTGGACTCGTCTACTGTTTCTCCCCCACTAATATTAGGGTGTCCTTCAGGGTTGAGTACGAGCCGCTCCATAGCATCCCTTAAATATTTAGCTACGGCTGATTATACCAAAAATCTGCCCTACTAGAGCTAAGCTAAGCTGCAGTTTAATCTATCGGCGAAGCCCCGAGAATAGAAAATAGACAACCGCTAACACCGCCACGCCAGCAACTATCCAACCCGCTACTGTACCTATTCCCTCACTGGCCGATTCCCCCTCGGCATTATCCACCGTAACCCCCACTTCAGTCTCCAACTCTGCTCCCCCCGTGTCATCCGCTACCGATTGATCATAGCTCCCCAGTAATGAGGATGCGTCCAGAGAATCTTCCAAGCCCGGGATTGGGAGTGACACACCCTCGTCCGTTGACTCCGTCGTTGACGATGTTCCTTGGGCCAAAGCTAAAACTGGTAACCACAAAGCTAGCAGCATAGCCGCGGCCAACAAAAAAGCTCTATTCATAACCATCCTCCATTTAATTAGGCTTCACTCTATAAATAATATAACATCCTATTTCAGAGCTGGTAGAATAAAAGTGCTATGAAAGTCCTGCAATTTGTCTTGTGGCTGGCAACTTCGATTATCATCGTTGGAGGCATCATAGCGCTATACTACTATCTTTTCGCCCCTCCACTAGCACCCGTTGGGGAAGGAACCTTGCCACTCTGGAATACCCACACATCAATCGAACTGAATATCTCGTTCGCTTACCCACCAAAGGGAGTCTGGACAACTTATAGCTCGTCCCCCTTCCTAGATACCACGGTCAAGCCTGTAACTCACAAGGAAGAGGTGCGTGACGACCCAGAGGGAACGCCGGCGCGAGCAGTAACTATCTACATTGGTGATAAGCCAGTCATTAATATTATGCGGCATCCCAAGAATCCAACCGAGACTCCCCAAGCTGCTATAGAAAGATTATTTCCCTATATAGGATCCAGACTAATGCTGATCGATACCCAACCAGATTCTTTTGATTCCCGATCATTCATTGGTATTTGGTATGTGCAGATCTTAGATATTCTAGCCAAACCCCCTAGCACCAACCTGCTCCCTGATTTTCCTAGGCTCGTTAAAGCTTTGCCCCACAATCTTACAAGAAATTGATTACACCAATGAAAACACTAACCATTCTCAAACTCGGCGGTAGCATCATTACTCATAAAAATCTCGATGGGAGGTTTAATGCTCCCGTTGTCCGCCGCTTAGGGAAAGAGATCAAAAAAGCTCGCCCGTACCCTCTGATCCTGATTCACGGAGCAGGGGGCCGCACTCACCGGCTAGCCAAACAGTTTAAGCTCCAAGGCGGCGCTAAGAGCCATTCCCAGATCATTGGCTCTCTCGCTACTCACCTGGCTGCTGCACAGGTCACTCAAGATCTATCCCAGACCCTACTAAAAGAAGGGCTTCCCGTCTTGCCCCTGCAAACCAGCGCTGTATTCGCGGCAGTTAGCGGCCGGGCCAAGCTTATTTCGCCTCCGCTTATCCAGCAAGCGCTTAATGCCGGGCTTATCCCTATGCTCTCCGGCGATATGGTGCTAGACCGCCAAACCAATCTCTCCATTCTCTCAGGGGACAGCATCGCTATCACTTTAGCTGATACATTTAATGCCAAAAGAATTGTTTTTGCTACCGATGTGGATGGATTATTCAATAAAGATCCTAAAACCTACCGCAACGCCCGCCTCATTGAGAAGCTTACCCCCAAACAACTCAAAGAGATGCTTTTGGTGGTACCCAAAACCGAACGGGATGCCACCGGCGAAATGTTAGGTAAGATCGCTAAGATCTCTACCCCCAAGCGGCCTGTCCCAATCTCCATTATCAATGGGCTTAGATCAGGCCGGCTGGAAAAAGCTCTCTGCGGGCGCGGTGTGATCGGCACTCACATTAAATAGATATGGCAAGAGGGAGCATCCTGACTGGTGCCGCGAACATCGCGGCACTGATCATTCTACTCCCTCAACAGTAGCTGCTTGGCAGCGGTTGGAGCCGAGCGGAGAACCAGATCTGTAACATAGTTGATGCCGTGATCACGGCACACTACTTCTAGATACTGGTGGGCAGCCACCATCTCCTGCACCCGCGGCCTCACCAAGTGGGTAGGGATATTAAGAAAATCCCGCAGTGGGATCCAGATCGGACCTCGTACGCTCGGGCTGGTGGGACGGCCTAATTGCTGCCCTGGCTCACCCGCGAACGCCCAGATGCCGACCCGTTCATAGTCAGCCATGTCGATCGTAAAGAAGCCCACGGGGTAAAGTAGCTCTACCTCGTAACCGGCCTCCTCGCGGAACTCTCTCCTGGCATTCTCCCGAATCGTCTCCCCTGGCTTGGTCGCTCCCATTGGCACTGAAGCCATGTTTGGCTTCTTATGCACATCGGGGCGGCTCTCCTGCTCCATGACCATTAGAAGCTGCCCACTTCGCACTACCACTACTGCTGCTCCGGTAATCGCCCAAGTTTCATCCATGCACCTCACCTCCTCGCGGCGGGCTCTTCTGATGGAATCAGTAACACAATGATGAATCCGACAGCAGCGATGACTTTGCCAACGGTGCTGGGGCACCAGCTAAATACTGCCAAGGCCGCCACCGTTGTAGCTCCCCGCAGCAACCCCACTCGCTGCCTCCCGCCGTGGAAGGTAGTATAGTGATGCACACACCAGGCCACTGCTAAGAACACAGTGACCTGCAGGATGTAGACTACGACCATCCAGCACTGCATAGCGTTCGCTCCTCAATGTCAATCTTCATGCTTGCCCAGTAAGACAGCTCAATTTAATCAAAATGAACCTTCGGGTCAACTACTTTGATCTAATAGGAAACCTAAAATCCGCTCCCCAGGAGCGGATTTTAGATAGTTTCATGAGTTATGATCAGTAAACCGAGAATGCCAGCCACCAGAAGAGAATACCCAAAGCAGTAGCCAAGACCCCGATCAACATCACGCCGGAGTCAGTCTTATAGAACCGCTTGGCCATATCCTCGACCCACTTGGGCGCCCACATCAAAAGCATCCCTTTAAGCACCGAGAGATACCCCACAATGGGTATCAAAACTGCCCAGCCTGCGTTAGTATCGACCCGATACTCAACCGAGAGTATCCACAGACCGAACAGCAGCAGCAAGATGCTAAAGAGCTGCAAGCCAGCCAAGCCTGGCCGCTCCTTAGTAGTGGCTACAATCTCCCTTCTGAACCAGCCGGAAGCGAATACCGCCGGCAGGCCATACAAAAACATCCAACCGCCTAATAACCAAGCGATGAGACCAAAAGTGGTGAGCTCCATAGGCCCTCCTTAAATTTTAACCTACCCTAATTATACTCCCTTCAACTCAAAGAAATCACCCCGATGCTCATAAAAATCCCGCAGCGTGTCAAAATGATAGTCTTCCCCTAGGCCCCCCGGCCCATTAACCTTGACCACGGTTGCGCCGCTATTCTTGCCTGCCCTGATCCCGTGCTTGGTATCTTCCACTACTAGCATCTCGGAGGGTTCCACCCCCAAAAGCTCCGCGGCCTTAAGGTACAGCGCCGGATCCGGCTTATAGACACTAGCTTCATCGCCCGCTATTACCCAATGTACTAACTCCCCTAACCGGGCTAACTGGTACTTGTTCCGATACTTTTCCAAGACGGAGCGTTTGGTGTTAGTTACTATCGCAGTGGGAATCTGCTGACCCTTAAGCCACTGTAGAAGCTCGAGCGCCCCATTAAATAGCGGGAAGTCTATTGTTTGGGAGAGAGTTATCGAGTTAGCTCGGACTGACTGCAAAAATTTATCTTCCAGTGCCGGATCGCTGCGCCCCGATAGGTACTCCACCAGACGGATGATCCCTTGAGCGGTGCCTAACCCTAAAAAATAGGCGTCATATTCCGCATCAGTCAGCGAGTAATTGAACACGTCCTTGGCGGCCGCAGCCATTAATTTACGGTAGTAGGGTTCGGCATCAACCAAAGTCCCATCCAGATCGAGAGCTACCGCTTTGAACTTCATCCCAGCAGCAGTTCGGCTATGCGGGCACTGGCATCTTTTTTACTAAAGGCAGTGATGTTAAAGCTTAGGCGCTTCCCTAGATCTGACCCAATGATTTTATTAACCTTCTCTATTAAAAGACCTGGAGTGGCGCTGCTTTGCTCCAGCAATACGGCGGCACCGCGATCAGCTAAATACTTAGCATTAAGGTATTGGTGGTTGTTAGCCGCCCCCGGAAGCGGAATTAAGATAGCGGGCCTTCCCACCGCAGCGATCTCGGCGATAACCGTAGCCCCGGCTCGGGAAATAACTACCGCCGCCTTCTTCGTCAGTGTGGCAATCTTAGTGCTGGGCAAAAAGTCAAACAGATAGTAGTTATGCACTTCGCTCCCCGCAAGCCACCGATGTAAAGTTGCGTAATCCAGCCCCCCAGCCAAATGAACTATCTGATAATGCTTTGCTAATTCCTCGGCCGCTCCCCGCACCAGCTTGTTTACCGCTCTCGCTCCTTGCGAACCTCCGATCACTAAAACCAGCGGCATATCCTCCCGCAACTTCACTGGCAGGTCCCCTACTTCCTTAGAAAAGAAAAGTTCATTAACGGGCACGCCAGTATAGACCAGTTTTTTAGATCGAGGGTACACCTCCAGCGGGAACGATACGCAGACCTGGCGAGCAAACTTCATCAGCATCCGGTTGGCTGTTCCCATCACCGCATCCGACTCGTGCAAGATGATCGGGCGGCGGAGCAGCCAGGCAGCGATGCCTACCGGCAAACCAACATAACCTCCTTTAATAAAGATTCTATCCGGCCAGAAAAATAGCACTATCAGGAAGGCCACGATTATTCCGGCCAGGGTTATAAGTATATCGACCACATTGCGCAGATCGAAATAGCGCCGCCACTTTCCGGCCGGCACCCCAATAAACCGAAAACCGGCCTCGGTAGCTAAGCTCCTATCCCCCAGTTTAAGCGAGCCCAGATACAGGATGTTAGCGCCTGGATCTTTTGCCAGGATGCTCCGCCCGACTGATAGTGTTGGTAATACGTGACCAGATGTTCCACCACCAACTAAAAGGATCTTCATAGCCCCTCTCCCCGGTCGTCTGTCTCGATATATTAAGCAGTATACCTGCCCCTATCATAGCAAAGACCAGCGAGGTGCCCCCCTGGCTGATAAACGGCAGCGGCACGCCGGTTAGGGGCATTAGCCCGCTGATCGCACCAATATTAATGACCGCCTGCCAACCGATCCAGACAGTTACCCCTAACGCCAGCAGCCGGCCGAACCTATCGGGGGCGTTCTTAGCTACCGCTAAACCTCGCCAGACAAAGATAGCTAAGGGGAGGATGACAAAAAACAAAACTCCCAAGAGGCCCAGCTCCTCGCCGATAACCGCAAAAATCGAATCGGATGATGCTTCGGGCAGGAAGTTGAATTTCTGCCGGCTGTGGCCAAAGCCTAAGCCAAACAGGCCGCCCGAGCCCAAGGCGATCAGCGCCTGGTTAATATGATAGCTCGAGCCCAAGGGGTCGCTGGCCGGATTGAGAAAAGTAAGCCACCGGGCCGCCCGATACGGAGCCATCTTAATTAGCCCCCATCCTGCCACTAGCGCTCCCACTAGCGCTATGCCGATATGTTTTATATCCGCTCCCGCCGCAAAGTACATCGCTCCGGCAATGCCGGCGATCACCGCCGTCGTGCCCATATCCGGCTCGGCAATGATAAGGCCTCCGATCACCAACATCAGCAAAACAAACGGCAAAAAGGTCAAATACCAATCAGCAACGCGGTTGCCTTTTTTATCAAACCAATAGGCCAGATAAATAACAAGGCCCACTTTCAAAACCTCGGTCACCTGCAAGGTCAGGTCCCCCGCCCCGATCCAGCGGTGCGAGCCGCCCGCCTCGTGCCCTATCCCCGGTATGAATACTGCCACCAGTAGCCCTAAAGATACCAAAAGAGCGATCGTCGCCAGCGGCTTAAAGCGGTGGTAGTCCCATCGCTGCAAGAAGAACCAGATCGGAAGGCCAATCAAAGCAAAGATAAGCTGACGTACAAAGTAGTACGTGTTGCTCCCCGTTACCTGAAAGGATTCTACCACCGAAGCTGACGAGACCATGATCAAGCCGAATGCCACCAAGAACAAAGTGACAAGGATTAACCAAGGATCAGGAGCATGGTATCTACGCATTTATGAGATTGTTAACTTCTGCACGATCTTTTTGAACTGCGCGCCTCTATCATAAGCATTTTTGAACATATCAAAGCTGGCAAAGCCCGGGGCCAGCAGCACTGTGCCACCCTCTGCCACTGCCCTTCTCGCCTGCTCCACGGCTGCGGACAGATCTTTAGCTCGGGCGCAGGGCACATGCAGTTTACCTAAATAGCGCGAGAGTCTTCTGGCTGATCGGCCAATTAACACTGCTTTTTTAAGACGCTTGGTTTTTAGATCCTTAGCAAAGGCAGCTAAATCCTCCCCTTTGCTAACTCCCCCTGTAATCAATGCGATCGGCCCGGGGATTGCTTTAATAGCTGCTAAAGTCGCCACTGGCGTGGTCGCGGATGAATCGTTAATGAACTTAATTGGGCCGATGGTATCTACCTCCTCCAGCCGATGTTCGAGCGCCCGAAACCTTTTTACCTTGGCCGCGATCTTGCCAGCTGGCACCTTCATTAAAAGTGCCGCCGAAATCGCTGCCAGGACATTCTCTAAATTATGCTCTCCCAGCAAAGGTATATCAGAACGCTTCATTATCATTTGCCTTTTACCGGTCTTAAGATGCCGAAAGATAATTTCATTATTAGATACATATACTCCCCGCGGCAGCACCTTCCTAAGCGAATACTTAAATATCTTGCCCCGGGCAGTTTTCAATGCGGCACGAGTGACGGGATAGTCGGCGCTAGCCACCAGGCAATCTTTAGCAGTTTGGCGAGCGAAGATATTCGATTTGGTATCCAAATATCTGGCAAATGTTTTATGCCGATCCATATGTTCTGGCGTAATGTTTAAAAGCACTGCTACTTGGGGGCTTAGCACAAGATCCTCCAGCTGGAAACTAGAGAGCTCTAATACCACTGCATCTTTCTTGCTCATTTTAGGCAAGGACAAAAGTGGCGGATACCCGATATTGCCACCCAAATAAACCTTGCCTGCTATATTATTCTTAAGCAGCCGAAAGATGAGAGTGGCCACCGTACTTTTGCCTTTAGTGCCGGTTATGCCAATAAGTTTGGCCGGGCACAGCTCAAAAAATAGCTGGGTTAGTGAGTCAAATTTTGTCCCTTGCTTTTTAGCCCGGCGGACTGCCGGCAGGTCTAAAGGCACTCCCGGGCTTCTAAACACTAAGTCGAACTTGTCTAGCTGCTTAAGGTAGCTCCTGCCCAAATAGAGTTTATCCGTGAGTTTTCTGATCTCCTTACATGCCGGCCCCAGCTCTTTTGGAGTCCGGGCATCCAAACCAGCTGGCTTGATCTTTTGCTTGCTTAAAAAACGCAAGAGGTCCAAGCCCTCTCGTCCTAAACCCAAGATCGCTATCTTTTTCCCCTTGAGCCTCTCTTTAAACACACCCAGATTATACCCCGATAGTAGAGATTGCTGGAGTTCCACTCTAATAAAACAGCAATCTCACTACAGGGCACGCCCTGATAGTAGAAATTGTCAGGGCATAGGCCCAGATATGGTGAAGCCCCACATTGCGTAACAATATGGGGCTTCTAGTTGTTGGAAGGATCCTCCGGCTTGGGAAAGTAGGTTATCATACCAGCCAGCGCGCTGGCCTTCTCCACCATCTGGCGAAGCTTTTCTTTGGAGAGTTCCCCTCCTGCCTTGATGGCTTCAGCCATCTCTTGGTCAAAGGCAACCTGGAAGTTGCCCAGCAGTGCCGGATCTGGGCTGATAACCCGTATGACCAGAGCAGGAAGAGGTGGAGAGATCTCGCTCAGTAGCGCAATAAGCGGGAGAGCCAGCAGGTGGTAGAAGGTGTGGGGTTCTCTGCTGGGGCTAAGGTAGTCCTCTATGCTCTCCAGGAAGAACTCCAAGCTGTGCAGCAACCGCAACTGGCAACGCAGGCACCGGGCAAAGTGCTCCGGGCCCCTGCGGTCCTTAGCTGGCTTGTTGCCATCCTTAACTAGGATGGTGATCCGCACCAAGGCATTGGCCAGCATCTCAACTGAGAGATTACGCGGAGTGGCCGAGCTTAACTCCAGTGGCATCTCCTTGACCCGCCCTCTCCAAAACTCCAAGTGACGGAGCAGCAGGCCATAAAGAGCATCACTGCTTAGCTTGCCGCCATTCGGAAGCGCCTCGGCCTCGGCCTCCTCCCATGGCTCAAAGCTGATCTTTCTGCCGACCGCTCGGATGAGCTCAGTCGGCAGGTCCTTCCATCCAGATTCCGATTTCCGGGGTCTGCGGAACAAAGCTCATCACCTTCCTTCATGTGAATTAGTTCTCAACGAACCAAAACCAAAACGAACCAACTCTTAATATATCAAAAAACTCGCCCCTAGTCAATAAAAACCCGGGGTGGTGCGTACTGGTTATATCTTATTGTGCCCGGCTAAGATCCCTACTGGCCTTGGCAGCCGCCCTTCAACCACAGACTGGCCAGCATAAGTCCCTCTGCCGGATAGCTGTTCTTCTATCCGCAGCAGTTCGTTGTATTTCGCTACCCGTTCAGTGCGGCAGGGTGCCCCGCTTTTGATTTGAGTCGCTCCGGTGGCTACCGCCAAATGCGCAATAAAGGTATCTTCGGTCTCCCCACTTCTGTGGCTCACCACTACCGAAAATCCTGCTTGTTGCGCTTGGCGGATGCAATCTAAGGTTTCTGTTACCGTGCCGATCTGGTTGAGCTTTATTAAAACACTATTGCAACTCCTTTCACTAATCGCTCGCAATAACCTCTTTGGATTAGTTACTAAGACATCATCACCAACGATCTGCAATGCTTCGCCTAACTTCGCGGTCATCATAGCCCAGCCCGCCCAATCGTCTTCACCTAACGGATCCTCAATGCTGAATATTTGATGTTGGTTTCTTAGTTGATCGTAAAAATTGATTAACTCTTTGCTATCAAGCGATTTACCGCCAATAATATATTCCCCATCCCGATAAAATTCGCTGGCGGCGCAATCGAGCGCCAACCAAAAGTGAACTCCCAACTCGTAGCCGGCGTTCTTGACCGCTTCGGCAATTAACTCTAACGCTTCTTCATTGCTCTTTAAGGCGGGGGCAAAACCACCTTCGTCGCCCACATTAGTGTTATAACCATGCGCTTTAACTATCTTTTTTAATGCTTGATAAACTTCCGCGCCGGCTCTTAAACTTTCACTAAAAGAAGCAAAGCCGATCGGCGCGATCATAAATTCTTGAATGTCCACATTATTATCACCATGTCTGCCGCCATTAATTACATTCATTAGTGGAACTGGCAACTGGGTGCCACCGCCCAAGTACTGACAGAGTGGTTGGCCTAATGCCAGTGCTCCCGCCCGTGCCGCTGCCATACTTACTGCCAAGATGGCGTTTGCTCCCAAGTTAGATTTGTTCTCCGTCCCATCCAGCTGGATCATCGCTTTATCGAGCCCCCGCTGGTCTAGAACATCAAAACCCACAAGCGCTGGCGCTATCCGCTCCCTAATATTGCTAACGGCCTTAAGTACCCCCT
>META01000004.1:20046-34841 GCA_001772255.1 candidate division Kazan bacterium RBG_13_50_9
CAAACCGCTTAAGGTCTCCATCCCGAAGCTCCAGGGCCTCATGGCTACCGGTGCTTGCCCCACTGGGCACCGCCGCCCGACCCCGAGTGCCATCCGCTAAAATCACCTCGGCCTCCACCGTGGGATTCCCCCGAGAATCGAGAATCTCCCGCGCCTTGATCTCTTTAATAAAACTCACCAGCCAACCTCTCTGCTCTGGCTATTCTTTTTCTAGCTCAATGAGCCAGAAGCCATGCTTGCGCACATCCTCCGCACTATAAAACCGCAGCGGGTCTTGGGCCGAGGGCTCCACTTTATTGCACCGAAAAGAGGCCGAGCGCCCTGTGTACTGCTTGGTGGCAGGATCGTACTCCTCAAACACCAGGGTATCCCCCGTCTTCAGATCGAAATCAGCGAGCCGCAACTCAAGAGTCCGCTCTCCCGAACAGAACTTCTCAAAAAACTCTGGCCAACACTTCTTCTTAATCTCCATGTCTCATCCTCCTAAAATTAAACCATTTAAAGCAGTCTGATATTCCCCTTCTTTTTTAGAACCTCGGTAATGGCTTCTCTTACTGAAGACAGAAAGGCCATATTGTCGAACACATCGCTTTTGCCTAACTTAGTGCGCGGTTTCAAGCGAATCTTCATAGCTTGGCGTAGTAGCCCACGCCACTCCCTAAATTCTTTTCCTTTGCTCAAGCGAATAATCTCTGTGTAAGACGCGGGGAACTTCCTCTGGTGCAAAATGATGAGACAGCGTGCTCCAAACAGGCAGGACTTCGAGAAGTGATTCTTGGCCATCATAAGATCACCATTCCGCCAGTCCAAAAAGGCGGCGAAAGCAAAACCTTTTTCGAAACCGATCTCTCCAATGAGGTCTGCCACACAGATTGATGGCTTCGGCAAAGTCTCAACGATCTTTTCCCTGGCCAAGGTCCGGGCGGTAGTCAAAAGCTCATAGAAAAAGAGGGGATCTATAAAGGGCACATAGGCCTTGTGCTTTCTAAAATCCTTGTAATCAAAGGGGTAAAATCGGGCCTTGGCAGGATCGGTGTTGGCTTTGACCAGATCCATCCGGGATATCTTCTTGCCCCTATAGATCACCCCCATCTCATAGTCCGTCCCGAATTTTTTAGCATCCCTTCTTGCTCCCGAGCCATACAGAAAAACTGAGAGTGGCTTGAATTTATCTACCACACTCTCAACCGCTTTCAAAACCGACCTAGGAATCTCCATACCTCTATTCTACCCTATCTATAAAAATCGCCACCGAGCAAGAAAGCTTCGCAACAACGATTAATCCTCTATATAAAGCGATAGCCGTCCCCCCTCCGTGGGGACGGCTATGACTCTGTGTTGAGCTTGGAAACAAGAAATGTCTGGATCATGGACGTATCCCCCTATGCGGTAGCCAGAATGAGTTCCGGATCAGGGATCCTCGTTAGGCCGTGCTAGAATCGGAACAGCCGACGAAATACCCTGCTTCTCCTTTCCTCAGATCGGAAACGTGCCCTTTCTTGACTTCTCCAGGCCTGTTGCTTAATGGCCTCTTCTATCTTATCCCCATACAGTAGGAGCGCCCAGAATAGCGTGAGGGACAGAAGCGCCAGAACACCGAAACTTATCACAAACCAGGTGAAGCCGGGGGTATACTGCTGGGAGGTAAGCAATGCGCCCCAAAGCAGTTTACCCAATCCAACTGTGGTCCCAAGCCAGAGCACCACAATTGTTAGCCAAGCAAAGAATCGCCTAGTATTATCCCTGACCATATTATCGTCCGAACCCAAATACAGATAGGACAGAGTAAGCACAAGGATCGAAAGAGTGACGGCGAGAGCGCTGCTGGCTACGAGGACGGGACGTCCGCCAGAGCGAATGACCGAGGCTCCCAACAGAAACAATCCCCCCGTCAAGGCCCACAAGGCCGCTATGTTAAGCCCGACTGACTGTCTGGTTCTCCAGATCTCCCAAATCTGAAACAGACAGAAGAGGCAAACCAACGCATAGCCTAATATACTCATCAAGAGATTCATTTCCTGTTCACCCCCTTATCAAAGTGCTCTATCCTATTAGATAGGCAGCTACTTTATATCAAAAACCCCGCTCCCAGGCAAGAAAAAAGGAAGTGGCCCCGACATTATCGGGGCCACGTTCAAGGCCCTTGCCTCACGGAGCTGTGGAGTCCCAGAAGAAATCGTCCGGTCCCCGCAGCTTCACCGCCACCTTGCGAGAGATGGGGTTAACCAGAGCCGCTCCCTCCAGAAGCCCCTCCAGCCGATAGAGCCGGGTGGTGGGCTCTCCGGCAAAGAGCCCTTTGGCCAGTTGGAAATCCGGCATCACAGCCACCATACACTGGTCAGCCCACTTATCCAGCAGGGGGTAGATGCCCAGCTGGAAGTGAATCCAGTAGTAGGCTTTCATTGCCTCAAACCGCGCGAAATCGTCCAGCAGCTGCGCTTTGCTCTCGTACTTTCCCCCGGTCGGAGCAACCGGCTCGAACTGTTCGAGCTTTGCGCAACTGTCAACCACCTCGTAGACTGCTAGCCCTTCTAGCCTGGACTCGTTGGCGAGAGTCTGCAGCCGGATGGCATCAATCAGGCCAGACCAGCGAGGGTCACCGGGGACAAAGGCAGCTAAGATGTGCGGCTTGTTCCAGCCTAGGAGCAAGAAGCTGGTTATCTTAGTAGAGGCATCCGTGGACACCTCTATCTCCCTGTCTCGTGTGCTTAAGGTCATAGCGTAACCAGCCGCACCTACGACTTCGCAGACACCGTGGCTCTTGCTGAAGACCCGGCTGCCAACTGGCGGCAGAGAGATGGCCAGCTTGTGGAGCACATAGCCTAGCAGCTTGCCGGCCTTGGAGTGCACCCAGCCCAGCTCCTCGGCCAGGAACTCCTCCGGATCAAAGATGGGAAGTTTCCCATCCGGGCCCGGTTCCTGGACGATAGTGTCCAGATGCTCCCGGACGAACTTTGGAGTTTCAGGCATTAGTTGAATCACCCCCCTGTAATTGTCAAAGGATACGCTAACCATATCCAAAAACCCACTCCCAGTAAAGGAAAAAGGAATAATGAATTATGAATCAGGAATCAAGAATAATATACAGCATAGTATGTACTAATCCCTTAAGCCATTGGAGGAGGGACGTATTGAGCCAACAAAATTAGCGCAGGCGAAGGCACTGTTTGACCCCGATGGCTATCGGGGGAGTTTGCCGATAGCGAAGAAAGCTAATTTTGTTAGGCGAACAAGCCCGACGACTGGCGGCCGGTTTGACGCCACCGTTTGCCGGGACAAATGGTGACAAAAAGTAATTTAAGAAAGGATATTGTAAGATTCTGGACAAGCCAGAATGACGGGAAGGGCCTGGATGGCCTAGGTGCTTCGCTTCGAACGTCGAACGTTCTTTGCTCGAGCATGACAGCGGAAGAGTCATTTCCTGCCCACATCCGCAAACATAACCAAAACCACCACCGCAATAACTACCAAAGTTATGACAATAATCAACATGATTTTACAGATGCTTCTTCTGCTGTCCAGCAGAATCGAGCATGACAAGGTTTGTTTTTGTCTGGATCCTGAATCCTGTCCTTCGCTCTCTGAGCTACGGAGGGCTGACGCAAGCTCAAGACTTAGGTGGGGCCGGCGCCGACGATGCCGATCATCACTCCTAACATCGCCATCAATGCCCCAATAATCCAAAACCTCATAGTAACCTTAGTTTCTGGCCACCCGATCGCCTCAAAATGATGGTGCAAGGGCGCTATCAAAAAGAGTTTTTTCTTGAAGAACTTCCGCCAAAACATCTGCAAGATGACCGAGATGGTTTCCATCATCGGCACAAAAGCGATCAAAGGCAAAACCGCTATCCCCACGTTGCTTTTGATGAGCATTGCTACTATCCCTAATGTTGCTCCCATAGAGAGTGCGTAGGTATCCCCGCCAAAGAACCGGGCCGGATAGACATTAAACCACAGAAAGGAGATCAGGGCTCCAACGATAGTGGCGCAGAAGATCGCTAAACTGATCTGGTTATTAAGGAAAGCTAGCGCTCCGTATGAGCTGAAAGCAATAGCCAGCAGCCCCCCGGAGAGACCGTCCAAGCCATCAGTAATATTGACCGCATTAGTGGTCGCCAAGATAACAAAGATAAAAAGAGGAATATACCACCACCCGATAATGACATCCCCGTAGGCGGGAATGTGGATGCTATTCATCCCTAATTTATAAAAGAACCACCACGCGCCCAGAGCCGCCACTAAAAAGAGCCAAATCATCTTCTGGCGGGCACGAATGCCCTTAATGCCCCCCAGCCCCCGGATATTAAACCAATCATCCACCGCCCCTAAGATGCCGACCGACACGATAGAAAAAAGCGGCAGATAGGTTTGCGAGCGGGTAAAGTTGAAAAGAAAAGTGATGACCGCTACTACCCCCCAGACTAAGGGCCCGGCTAAGGTGGGGATGAGCCGGCGGTGTTTTTCGCCGTGGAGCTTCTGAAAAACCTTAGCATATCCGCCGTATAACGTCTCTTCTTTGGCTTGTTTCCAGAACTTGTATTTATAGAGAACGTGAGTCCAAAGAGGAGTGAGTAACATCGCGAATAAGAAGGCGATCATCCCCACGATGAGGACGCGCAGCAGATCCCCATGTTCGGTCACAATTTTAGTTATGTCGCCGCTATTCATCCCGTTAGCAATCCTTTAGTAGATAGATTCTTCGACTTTGCTCAGAATGACACTTTTGTTTTTGTTTCTGGATTCTCCGGTCACATTCGACAGGCTCAGTGCAAGCAGGCCGGAGAATGATGTGTGGGAGGTGTCATCCTGAATGCAATGAAGGATCTATATAGATTCTTCGGCTCCGCTCAGAATGACAATGGGTGGTGGGTCAGAACAACGGCTAAGAGACGCTATCCCCCAAATTTCTGCTTTAGGAGGTCCACTATCTTATCCATATGAACAGCCCTGGACCCCTTGACCAGCACTACATCATTATCCCGCAAATAGCCCAAAACGGCATCCCCTCCTCCCTCAGGAAGCTGGATGGCTAAACCAGGGGGTAGCCCTGCCCCAACGGCTGCTTCTCCTATTAGCTCTCCCCCTTCGCCCACCGTGAGGAGCAGGTCAGTAAGCTTAGCTGCTGCCTCTCCTACCTCCCGGTGCCCTTTCTCGTAGGCGCTGCCTAGCTCGCGCATGTCTCCCAAAATCGCCACCCGCCGCCTGCCTCCGGCCAGCCGGCTAAAGCTACTAAGCGCGGCTAGTGTTGAGGTCGGGTTGGCGTTGTAGGTATCATCTATCAAGGTAAGGTTCTTAAGTTCAATACGCTCAAACCGGCCGGCGGGAGGCCGAAAATTCTTTAAGCGCTCCGCCGCTATGGCCAAAGGAAGCCTAAAATAGTCCGCTACCGCTAGAGCAATAAGCGCACTATAGGCAAACTGCTGACCAAAGGCCGGCATCTCAATGGGCCAAGAATCCGAGCCGTGGACAGCACTAAAGTGGAGACCGCTAGCGCTAATACCCAGTCCCCTCGCCTGCCAATCGGCCCCATCGGCCAGCCCCACAAATGCCTTTTCGGCGACCGTGCGCTGAGCCACTAAGTTGGCCAACTCATCATCCCGATTAAGGATGGCCAACCCCGCGGGATGGACAGCCGCTATCAATTTGCCCTTCTCCTCAATTAAGCTCGCCTTATCCCTAAAGAACTCCAGATGGACATCGCCGATATTAGTTAAGACGCCCACCTCCGGCGTAATGAAGCGCATAAAGTAAGCGATATCCCCCGGCCGATCCGCTGCCAGCTCCAATACTAATATCTTGGGATACATGCCCCGAGTAAGCAGCAACTTAAAGGCATGCCATTTAAGATACACAATATCCTTTAAGCTCAAGCGCGCCTTATCCTCATCCTTAGAACCCAGAAAGTTAGGATCGATGATATTGGCCGTCACGCCAAACTCGGTGTTGAGATTCCCCTGCGTCCTGCCGACCGCTCCGGGATGCTCCGGATCGCTAAGCACGGCAAAGACCGCGTCTTTGGCCGTGGTCTTACCGGTGCTGCCAGTAATTGCCACGATCCGCGGCCGGTATTTTCTTAAGATGGCCGCGGCAAAGTAAGCGAGCGCAAATTTTAGGAGGGAACGTAACATTATTTTTCGGGAGGCACTTGCCAGTAGTTAAGTAAGAACTGGGCGATGTCGCCGAACAAGGGCGCCGCCGAACTCTCGGCAAATTGGACATCCTGCGGCCGATCGATGCGCGTTAACATCACAAATTTAGGGTCATCCACCGGCCCGAAGCCCACGAAGGTACCAATAGTATCCCGAGCCTCATAGCCGCCGCCTTTGGGGATCTGGGCCGTTCCGGTCTTACCGGCAATGCGATAGCCTGGCACCCCGGCCCGCTGGCCATGCCCCCGCTCCACTACCCCCACCATCATCGCTGCCACCAACTGGGCTGTCTGGGGCTTTAGAGCTATTCTTACTATCTGCGGGTCGACGGAGACCGCTCCGCTGGGATACAAGATCTTATCAGCAATGTGGGGCTTCATCAACTTGCCTCCGTTGGCGATGGCTCCCACCGCAGTTATAAGTTGCAGCGGTGTTACCGCGATACCCTGGCCGAAAGCCATCGTCGCCAGATCCACCTCCGCCCAGCTCCGGTAGGGCCTGATGCTGGCCGGCACCTCGCCATCTAGCTCCACGCCGGTCGAAGCATCGAACCCTAAATTCTTTAGATACTTATAGAAGAGAAAGCGCCCCAGCTTTTGCACCACGTAGACCGCGCCGGTGTTTAGAGACTGCTCCAGCACTTGGGTCATTGTTTGCTGACCATGGGCCTTAAGATCGGAGTTCTTGATCACTTTATCGTCCACCTGCACCTCGCCCACGTCGGTGTAGACCGTACTGGGGCTAACCAGCCCGGCGTCGATGCCAGCCGCCATAGTGATGATCTTAAAGACCGAACCCGGCTCATAGACCGCCGAGATGTTCATATTGGTAAAGTTCTCCAAGGAAGCTAAGTTATAAAAATTGGGGTTAAAATCCGGATAGCTGGCCATGGCAACGATCCGCCCGGTAGCGGGTTCCATAATGATGACCGAGCCGCCGGTAGCGCCGTGCTTTTCAACCGCTTCCTTAAGCTGCTTTTCGACATAGTATTGGATAGCCCGATCGATGGTCAGCACCACGCTTACCCCATTCTCAGGGTTGACCACCTTCCAATCACCGATAGTGATCTGCGAACCCAATGAGCTCTTTTCGACCTGGGCACTGCCTTGGCGGCCGGAGAGCTCCGCATTAAAGTATCCCTCAACTCCGTACTGTCCCAACCCATCCCGATTAACAAAACCGATAACCTGGGCTGCCAGATCATCTTCCGGAAAGTAGCGGTACTCTTCCGTGCGCAGGTATACCCCATCCAGATCCAGCGCCCTGATCTCTTTAGCTTCTGCCTCCTCGATGCGCCGCTTTAAAGGCGCCACATACACCTTTCCTGATTTCATCATCGTGAGGAGATCGCTCTCCTCAAGGCCGGTATTGGCGAGATAAGGCATCAGTTTGGCCGCCACCAGCTCGGGCCTTCTTACCTGGGTAGGGACGATATTTAAGCTATACAAAGATACGTTGGTGGCTAAGGGGTAGTAATCCTTAAGCTGCGGATCGTAGACCAAGATCTGCCCCCGCTGGGCGGGCACGGCCTCGTTCACCGTATGCTGCTCGCGGGCCATCGCCACAAAGGTTCCATGCTCGATGACCTGGCGCTGGACTACTTTAGCCAAGATTAGCATTAAAAGCAGCAGAAAGGTAAGGCTAATGAGCCCTAACCGGTTGCGCTGGACTAACTCCGTTGATGCGCTGCTGTAGGCCATAGCCATATTATACCCTGTCCCTCCTGGGGTCCTCCCCGCCCTCCGGAGCCAAGCGTTTTTATCCCGCCATCGGAGCCTGAGCGGTTTTATTTTGGGACCCATAGAGCCAATTGCGTCATTGATCCGGCCATGTGAGGAGGGATGTGAAGAATTGAGCTAAATCCTCGTCGCGGAGGCACTTGTCTGACCCCGAGCGCAGTCGAGGGGGAGTTGTGCCGGGAGCGGTAAGAGGATTTAGCCAATGAATAATCCCGACGCACTCTGGCCGGGACTTTTGGTTACTTTTTTAGAAAAGTAACGGAACAATTAGCGCTGGGCCAGAGGGCCAACCGGTTCCAGATAGTCCATCCCGCTCATTGGGATCATCTTGGGAACATAAGTTACTTCCTCGGGCTGATCGGTTGCCTCATCCGTTGGGGGCTTGACCACCTTACCGGTGGGCTTGCCATCATCGCCGATCTCGATCTGCTCTTGGGCCCCGCCTTCGATAACCGCCAACGATGCCAGACGCGCAGCTTCTAAGGCCAGCCTTTCATTTTCATCCTCGATCCTCTCTTTCTCGATCTGCAGGGTGTGCAGCCGGGCACCTTTGGTGGAGGCCACGTTAACCGCTATCATATAGAACGAGCCCAGAGCCAAAAACAGGATAATGGCGATCGAGCTTACCGAGAGTGTGCCAAA
Organism: candidate division Kazan bacterium RBG_13_50_9; assembly: GCA_001772255.1. Classification (GTDB taxonomy): domain Bacteria; phylum Patescibacteriota; class Kazan-3B-28; order Kazan-3B-28; family UBA10110; genus RBG-13-50-9. The sequence continues at coordinate 28,579 of META01000004.1, forward strand.
CCTAAGTTTCCGGAAGCGGTTCATCCGGATAGTGGGATGACTCAACTTAAAGCCTGGTTTTCTGGGCGACCATCTGGTCATCTCGTTAGAAATCTGCTTAGCGTATGTGTTCGACCATTTATCTACTTTGGTTGTCCCGATAAGTGATTTCTAACGGGACAAGTAAGTTTAAACTTTTTCTAATACTCTTAATTTGGCACTGCGAGCTCGAGGGTTGGATCTGATCTCGCCGTAGTCTGGCTGGAGGGCTTTTTTGGTTATAAGCTTGGCTTTGCCCATCCGAGCCGCCTCCCTAAAGAACTCTTTGACTAACTTATCTTCCAGCGAATGGTAGCTGATGATGGCTACCCTCCCACTGGGCTTTAGGACGGCGAGCGCTTGGGGCAAAGCTTCCTTAAGAGCTGCAAGCTCCCCGTTAACCTCGATCCTAAGCGCCTGGAAGGTAAGGGTGGCCGGATGGATCCGCCCTCGGCGGCCTCCTTTGGCCCGGCTCACGATCTCGGCGAGCTCCCTTGCATCCGTGATCCGCTTCCGGCGGCGAGCCTCAAAGATCGCCTTGGCTATCTGAGGAGCGGCCGGCTCCTGCCCGAAACGCCTTAGGATATCAGCTAACTCCTCTCGGGAATAGCCATTGACCACGTCCTCGGCAGTGACGCCGCAGGACCTATCAAACCGCATGTCTAAAGGTGCCGATTCTAAAAAAGAGAAGCCCCGGGCTAGCGCTAGTTGAACAGTTGATAGACCCAGGTCAAATAGTATTGCGTCAACTCGCTGGTATCCGCAACCCTCAATGATTGCACCAACATCAGCGTAACTGCCGTGGATAGCAACCAGCTGACCGTTTGATTGTTGACGAGATGAGTTTTGACGTAGACGCGTGATTGATTCAGCATCTTTATCGATACCAATTATTTTCCCTTTTGGCCCTACTGCCTTAAGCATCGCGAGCGTATGGCCGCCGCCACCCAAGGTGGCATCAACGGCCACGTCGCCTGCTTTAAGCTGCAGCAGATTAACCACCTCGGATGATAGCACCGGAATGTGAGATGGCATTTCTTTCACAACGTTATGAAAGTATAAATTAATCATGATAGTCAGCGGGGGGCAGACCAATTTTCTTTTTGGTTTCCCTATGTGAGGTACATAGGTATCCCTGTGGGTGGAGGGAAAAGTGCCACTTAGGAGGTGAAAATGTTGGCAAATTGTTGTGTGCGGATAATTCCGATGATAAAGGTTCTCCCCCCGCTAACTATCCCGAATTTTCAAAAGATTAAATGAACAACTGTTCCGCCATTGCTTCGCTATCCTTTTCTGTCTTCTTCTTGTATTCCTGCCAGGCCTTTGAATCCCATATCTCTAAGCGATTAAAAAGTCCGGCAACAATAACATTACTTTTGATCCCCGCGTAGGCGGCCAGATACTTGGGCAGGTTCACCCGGCCTTGCTTATCCGGGAGAACATCCATCGCCCCGGCCAGCATCAGCCGAGAGAATGCCCGAGCGTTGCTCTGCGAAAAGGGCATGGCGCTGATTCGCTCCACCAGCTTGTCCCACTCATCCTTGGTATAAAGGAACAGGCAGCCGTCTAGGCCCTTGGTCACCACCGCACCGGCGGCCAGCGCGCCCCGAAACTTAATTGGGATCGCTAAACGTCCCTTATCATCGATCGAATGTGTATACTCGCCAATAAACATTTATCCCCGTCCTAATTCCACTTATCCCCACCCTTCTCCACATTGGCTCCATTATACCCCACCAACTCTCCACCTCAACCCAAAAATTATCCCCAATTAAAAAATCCAGCTTCGGAAGCTGAAAGTTTGTCTATTTAAGCTAAACTATCCCCGTCCTACAGCTGCGGTTCGATAACCTGCTCCTTACTGATGGTGATGATCTCCATTATCTTAGCGGCTATCCAGATCCTCCCGGTGCTGCCCCCGTCATCCGCCACTGAAACGACAGCAGTGAGATCCAGTGGATACTCTCTTAAGCCCATCAAAAGATGACAGAGCCCGGTCCCTCCCCTGATTGCCACCACACTATACATAACCTACTTATTATATACCGCCTCCCCTTGAAGTTGACTAAGACAGAAAAATTGGCTATAGTAAGGCATATTTTGGCAGGTGCCAAGATGAATCTCTTCTGGAGGTAACCAACTCATGCTACTGGCAGAAGCCTTCGGGGTCATACCCGAACTGGGTGATGTCCTGCCTAATGGTTTCACTGGGGGATTCTTGGGGAGAAACGAGCTCGTTGACAGAATCTATGCGACGGAAAGTACGCGGGTGCAAGCCCGGTCTAAGGTCATCCATCAGGTCAGTGAAGTGCTGGGAGAATCTCATGGGCAGCAGTATCGGACGATGGCGCCAACTGTCTCCGCCCACACCGGGGCTATCCGCATTCTGGATCCCGGGGGCAACTCCCAGAACATTACGGAGTCGAACGTAGATGCTATGATCATCCACCATCCCTCGCTCATCCGTGCCTACATCCACGCTCGGCACCATCTCATTATGGGAGTGGCTGACTGCGTCATCGCCATCATCTGGACGGACGACGGCGAGTACATCGCCATGGCCCATCTCTCCAACCAGACCGAACTGGGCTGGAGCAGCACCGTGCACCCTGATGACTCCCCTTCCTTCCAAGGATCTCTGCTGCGGCGGATATTTCAGGTAATACCCGCCACGCACTCGCAGGTTTGGCTGCTCCCGCACATCGGGGCCGGAGATTGTTGGTGCTATGAGTACAGCGATCGGCCCGGCCAGCCCCACGCTACTATCCTTAAGGAGTGCCTTGCTCTGGCCCATCCCGACGTTTCCCACAAGGACCTGTGGAGAGACCGGCCGGAGGATGACAAGTGCGACGTCCGCTGGGGCGAGCTGATGGTAAGGATCCTCGAATCCCTCGGCGTTAGCCGTGCACGGATCCACCCCAGCACTGAGTGCACCTTCTGCCATCCGCAACAGCTTTACTACTCCGACCGCATGGATCGCAAACTTCCCGGGCTAGAGCGTTACCGGCGCAACCTCGCTTGGTTGATCGTCTAAGGACGCTCCGGCCCATGATCTCCCCCAACGAGAAGGGGCGCTTACAAGCGCCCCTTCACTATATCTAGATATCTGGCCAGCTACCTCTCGCTTCTTTTAGCTTTGCAGCAACACTTTGAGCGGTGGCAACGGCCACAGCAAGACTGGCAAGCGCGACCTCCCGGGCAGCTTAAGCATTTGGGCAAACTCATAACGCCTCCTAAAAACTTAGGGCTATAACTATCCCCACCATAGCAAAGCCGTCAATAGGGACCCCATCCTATCAACACGAAGAAGGCCCCGCTTTAAGCGGGGCCTTCTAATTTGTGGTTTTGGTTAGATTACCAACGCCTGGGGCCACGATCGCGGCCACCGCCTCCACCACTACCAAATCGATCGTTTCTTGGCTGCATTGGGCGCGCCTCGTCCACCTTGAGGGCACGGCCGTCCAACTCCTTGCCATTCCACATTTCGATCGCAGCAGTAGCGGCAGCGTCATCTGCCATCTCCACGAAGCCGAAGCCCTTGGAGCGACCGGACATGTTGTCCATGATGACTGTGGCAGAAACCACCTCTCCCGCTTGGGAGAAGGCGTCCTTCAGGCTATCATTGGTGGTGTCGTAGGACAGGCCACCAACATACAATTTCTTTGCCATCTTCTTCCTTGCCTTACACTTTATATACTAAGTAAGCCGGTCCGTGTTATCTCACTCTTCCCGACAGTTTAAAACTATACAAGGAAAAAGATACACTTTCACTTACGCATTAATAATACACCCCCGGAGCGCAATAGTCAAGCAAAACTATCCGCCTAGCCCTACTAGGATAGATCGTCTACAGTAATTACTATGCGACTGGGTTTGGTGTCGGAGCTTAACAACACCTCAGCGATTTTGCCTTCCACTTTCTCCCTGATCACGCGCTCCAGGGGCCGGGCGCCAAAGGCCGGGTCATAACCCAGCTCTGCTAATTTAGATACCACCTCATCAGGGACCTCAACGTCCAAATCCTGAGCTGTCTTTAGGCGCTTGGATAGAGCCGCGACCTTCAGGTGGGCAATCTCTTTAATCTCTGACTTAGTCAGGGGCTTGAACATAATCACGCCATCAAACCTATTCACAAATTCGGGGGTAAAGTTTTCTTGGATCAGCTTGGACTGCAACTGCGATTTAATTTCTTCATAAGGCATACCTTCTCTCATGGCCTCCTGAATGAAACGAGCCTGGGCATTACTGGTAGCAATTATAATAGTGTGCGTAAAGTCGATGGTATTGCCCAAGTTGTCAGTCATCTTACCCTCGTCTAACACTTGTAGGAAAACATTGTGGATATCCGGATGGGCCTTTTCGATCTCATCCAGCAGGATCACAGCGAATGGAGTTTTTTTAACTGCCTCGGTCAGCTCGCCGCCGGACAAGGCAATATCTCCGGAAACGGCCGGCGCGCCGAACAGGCGATAAGCTGACTCGCGAGTTTGGTATTCGCTCATATCCAGCCTGATCATCTTCGACTCATCGCCAAAATATGCCTCAGCCAAGCGCTTGGATAGCTCAGTTTTACCAACACCAGTGGGCCCCAAAAACAAGAATGTCCCAACTGGACGGTCGGCCTTCGAGACACCCAGCCGCGCACGCTTTAAGGCCTCAACCACTCCATCTACAGCTTCTTCCTGGCCAATGAAATCACGCTGAATAATTGCTTTTAGGTTACGCAATTTATTTTTCTCTGATTCAGTTAGATCCCCAATCGGCACATTGGTTTTAGAAGCGAGCACAGCCTCGATATCATCCTCCGTCACGATGGGTTGCCGGCGGCGGCTAGCATAGACAGCGGCTTCATCCAAAAGGCCTTCTGCTTTGTCCGGTAATTTGCTGGTATGGATAAATTTCTTCGATAAGTCAACTGCTGCCTTCACAGCACTTAGGGTAATCATCGCCCCATGCCGCCGCTCAATTTTCCCGGCCTGGTCTTCTAAAACTAAGGTTGCTTTTTCATTATCCATCTCCTGGATATCCACCTTGCTGAAATAATCACGCAGATTATCATTGTTCTCAACGTATTTCTTGTAATTGACCGGGTCAGAGGTGGCTATCATCTGTAGTCCGCCCTCTTTTAAAGCGCTCAAGAGAATCCCGGATAAATCAAACCCCGTCTCGGTTCTGGCCTTAGTGATTTGAGACAGATTGCCAATAAACAAAATTGTGTTGCCTGACAAAGCAGCTTCATAGGCGGCCTTGGCAAACAATTTTTCGAATCCTACTGAAGAGCCAAGCATAGCGCCCACATCCAGAGACACCAATCTATAGTCGTTGAGGGACGGAATCTGGTTATCCAACATCTTCAGGGCAATATCCCCTACCACCGAGGTCTTACCAACACCGGACTCTCCCACCAGAATCAGGTTATTTCCTTCGCTGCGAGATAAAATGCGAATTGCTTCTTCTACCTCTTCTTGGCGAACCTTAGCAGATGTTAGAGTCCCTACCCGTGCCAAGTGGGTAAGATTTCTGCTAAATGAATCTAGGGTAGGGGTGGGCCGGGCACTCCAGCTTTTATTAATATTCCGTTTGGGAGTTAGCAAATCGTACAATAATCCAGAGTGGATTTTGGGAGGCTTGTAGTACCAGGTCTTCTTTGACCAATTAACTACCGCCACTGCCTCCTCGGGGGTGATCTTTCTCTCAGCCAATAGCGGCTGAATGGCTTGCGAACCTAAAATAATGCCCCGCGAAAGATCGTCCCAAGAGATACGTGAATTTTCGTCCTTGGCGAACCCTAGAGCATGCTCAAGGACTTGGCGTAAGTCATCCTGTTGGCGAATCTTGGCATAACCATATAGCTCATCAAAAGATATCCCCATGCGCACCAAGACGATTTTAAACCCGGCATTAGAAGACAGGGCTTTGATCAAATGGTGCAAACTAATAAAAGTGCTGCGCTCTTGGTGAGCAAATTGCAGGGCCAACAAAAATATCCTGCGCCCATGAAAGCTAAAGTGACTAAGGATTTGACCATCGATGCCGGTAGAAGATTCGGGCTTTTGCCCTTTAGATTTTCGGCTCCAATACATCAAAACTATGGTGAATAAAATCACCCAACCGCTAAGTGGATTGATCGCATTTTCCAGTATGCTACCTGGATGCGATAAAGGAGGCACTATCCCTGCCATATGAGAGGGCCACCCTGTCCACAGCCAAAACCATCCCATCCACAGAATGGCAGTGGCTATCTT
>META01000004.1:34909-38034 GCA_001772255.1 candidate division Kazan bacterium RBG_13_50_9
GGCTCGATAGCCAGCCACAAACGAAAGGTCTCGCCCAAAACTAAAATCTCATCCAGAGACAAGACAAAATCGTATGCCCTGATGATTATGGACTTGGGCACTAACCAAATCCACCAACATACAAAACTGGCTAATTCCTGCGCCGGTTTGACGAGAAAATCTATCATGCTTAGGTATTTATGTTTGTTTTCTGGTTTTATGGGCTACTGCCAAAACCTCCGAGATTCCTCCTCTTATTTATTCATTATATCATATTTTCCCTTTTTAGTCAAGAGAAACTGCCCCTTATTGCCATTGGAAGAGGGACGTTCCGCCAGCTGGCGGAGAAATGCCTACCTCAGAGCTAATTTACCTATTCGTCTGTGGAAGGATGTTACTCAAGAGTTTAGTCTTAATTTCCCCGGCAATCGCCCTATTCAATGTCCTATCAACTTCTCTCTTGGGCGCCGGCGCATAATCGTGTCCCCATTTCTCATCCACAAACTTCTCACCTCCAAATTCGCGTGGCTCTTTATAGCGCGGGACTAAATGAAAATGGAGCTGGGGAGTTACATTCCCAAGTTGAGCATAGTTCCACCAGTCTGGATGCCAAAGCTCGGTCAGCGCCTCTTGCCACTCTCCGAGAATCTGGAACAACTCGTCCCGTTCTTCCTGGGTGGTATCCACCAAGAAATTCGCCCCCTCGCGCTCCAGCATCAAAACACACCGGCCCAGATACGACTGGTTCTCGTTCAGAAACAAATTCCAGTATCTGTATTCCTTGATTTTCATATCTCCATCATACCCCATACCAGGATTGATCCGGCACGGGGCCGCTACTCTGATCGCAAAAATTATCAGGGACGAGCCTAGGTTGTGGCGAAGGCAAAACAACACCAAACCTGGTGCAATAAGTCTTGTGCAGGAGGGCGGTTTTTGCCATACTGGACGGTAATTACACCGAAAAGGAGGTACTACCTTGATAGCATTGGTGACCGGAATCACCGGTCAGGATGGCGGGTATCTGGCCCACCATCTATCGGAACTCGGTTACGACCGAGTTATTGGTTTGGTTAGGAGAACAAGCGACGATGACCCTATCGGCCGCCTGCGGCTGCGGGAGCTGCTCCCGCATCTCGACAGCGGACGGCTGATACTGGAGTACGGCGACATCACCGATGCATTCAGCCTGCTGCGCGTATTTGAGAAGCATGAGCCAGACGAGGTTTACAGCCTCGCCGCCCAAAGCCACGTGGCCAGGTCGTTCGAGATGCCGATACTCACCCGAGTGACTAACCAGTTCGGTCCGCTCAACATCTTGGAGGCGCTTCGCACTGTCACTCCCGATGCCTGCATGTACCAGGCAAGTACGTCCGAGATGTACGGACGCGCCGCCGAGTACTGCTCGCCCCAAGACGAGAACACCCCGTTCGAACCGGTCAGCCCCTATGGTGAGGCTAAGCTATTTGCTCACCTATCAATGGCCAGGGCCCGCCAGGACAGTGTGCAGCCAGTACGCGTCACATGTGGGATCTTATTCAATCACGAAAGCGCGAGGGGGCGCGGGCCGAAATTTGCGTCTCGTAAGGTCACCATCGCAGCTGCCAGGATTCGGCTAAACCGGCAGGAAATACTGGAGCTCGGGAATATTGATGCTGAGCGTGACTGGGGTTATGCCCCGGACTACGTCGAAGCTATGCACCTGATGCTCCAGTCCCAGCGGACGAGAGAACCCAAAGACTGGGAAGATTACGTTGTCGCCACCGGCACGAAGCACTCCGTACGTGAGCTCGTCGAGATTGCCTTCGACACTGCCTACGAGGGAGAAGCCGACCTGGAATGGCATGGCGCCGGCCTGGACACTGTCATGACGGTCAACGGCGTTACGCGCGTGCGCATCAACCCCCAGTTCTACCGCGAGAGGGACATTAACCACCTCCTCGGCAACCCAGCCAAGGCTATCCGCGATCTGGGCTGGAATCCCACCCGCACATCGTTCGAGGAAATGATCCAGCACATGGTCGAACACGACCTCGCCGCCGAGGGCAGCAAATAAGCAGCCAACCAAACCAACCATCGAACCTAGAGTGCCCCGCTCCCTGCGGGGCCTCTTTATATCCAAAACCTAACGGCTCATCCCGTTGAGCCGTTAGCTAACCCCGCCATCGCTTGCTGTATGGTGGGAGAGTTTAGCGTAAGCATCCATAAAAATTCTCTACTGGTCTGTAGAGAGGCCGACTAGCGGAGGCTTTTGGTGACTTTTCCAGAAAAGTCACGATTAAGGAGTTAGATCCTTCCACTTCGGTCAGGATGACAGAGCGCGCGAGAGCCACTCGCCCACTTCCTCAATCTTTACCAAATCCTGCTTCATGCTGTCTCGATGGCGAATCGTAACTTTGTCTTTTTCTAAGTTCTCAAAATCCACCGTAATACAATACGGCGTCCCAATCTCATCCTGCCTCCTATACCGCCGGCCCACTGTCCCCGCCTCGTCATATTCGACAAAGAACTTGCCCTTCAGATCCTCATAAATCTTTTTGGCAGTTTTGATAAGCGGCTCTTTTTTAACTAACGGCAAGATCGCTGCTTTGACAGGAGCTAACCTCGGGTGCAAACGAAGGACAATGCGACTATCATTGCTAGATCCTTCGACAGGCTCAGGATGACCAGAAGATTTTCTGGTCACCTCTTCCATCGCATAGGCATCGACCAAAAACGCTAGCACCGCCCTATCCACTCCTCCGGATGGCTCAATAATATGGGGGAGGATCTTCTTGCCGTCCTCATCAGTGTACTGGAAGTCCTCTCCGCTCATCTCCTGGTGGCGCAAAAGATCATAGTCTCCCCGATTAGCAATGCCCTCGAGCTCACTCCAGCCAAACGGGAAATTATACTCCACATCCGAAACGGCTTTGGCGTAGTGCGCCAGATCTTCCTTCTCATGCTCTCTTAAGCGCAGATCCTTTTTATCGATACCCAAACCCACATACCAATCCAGGCGCGCTTTAGCCCAGGCCTCGAATTCTTTGATCGCATGTTTAGGATAAACAAAATACTCAAGCTCAAACTGCTCAAACTCTAACGTTCTGAAAGTAAAGTTGCCGGGAGTAATTTCGTTACGGAAGGCCTTGCCGATCTGGGCAATC
>META01000004.1:38040-42930 GCA_001772255.1 candidate division Kazan bacterium RBG_13_50_9
GGCAACTTAACTCGCGTGCTATCTAAAACGTTCTTGAAATTCACAAAAATTCCCTGGGCAGTCTCCGGCCGCAGATAGACAATACTCTTCTCGTCATCCACTGGCCCGATGAAAGTCTGGAACATTAAATTAAACTGGCGGGCTTTGGTTAGCTCTCCTCCACATTCCGGGCACTTCTTGCCCTTGACCTCGTCTCCCTTGAACCGGCGCTTGCACTCTTTGCAATCTACCAAGGGGTCTGTGAATTCTGTTGTATGTCCGCTTGCTTCCCAAACTTTGGGGCTCATCAAAATACCGCTATCAAGCCCTACGATATCAGAGCGCTTCATTACCATATCTTCCCACCACACACTCTTCACATTGTTTTTCAAAAGCACGCCGTACGGACCATAGTCCCAGGTGTTAGCCAGCCCTCCGTAAATTTCAGAACCGGGATAGATTAGCCCGCGGCGTTTGCACAGCGCAACAATATCTTTCATCTTTTTGGAATTGTCTTTAGCCACAACCTTTCCTTATTTGTCATTCCCGCCCCCGCTTTCGCGGGGATAAACTCCGGCGGGGAACCCAGAAAGAAAACAAACATTTTATTTTCCTGTCTGGATTCCAAATTGAGTTTGGAATGACAAGCGAGAAGGATCTATAGATGCTTCTTCTGCCAGACAGCAGAATCAGCATGACATAAAAGTTATTCAGGATGACCGTTACTCTTCTGTAACTGTTACTTTAAATTCACCGAGCATATCTGGTGCCACCACTAATTTGACCGAATGCTCACCGATACTTTTGATGGGTTCCCCTGCCTGCAACATTCCCGGCTCTATTGAGATCCTAACTATCTTGCTTAACTCATCGGCAATTGCATCCAAGCTAACCGCCGCAAAGAGCTTACCGGTTTTGGTAGCCTTTTTCTTAAATTTGAGAGTGATACCAGAAAGCCGCCCCAGTACCCCGGCAAGTTGCGCTTGCTTCTCCTCTACCGCCTTGGCTTTAGCTGCCTTTTGTGACTCCGTTTCCCGGAGCTTCGGGGCGGTAGCGATCTCGGCTAACCCTCTGGGCAATAAAAAGTTCCGGGCATAGCCAGTGGACACTTCCTTGACCGTGCCGGGACCGCCAATGCCGGTGACTGCTTTTCTTAAGATGATTCTGATCATTGGATAATCTTTTTGATCTCTGAGAGGGCCCGCTCTAACTGGGTATCGGTATCCCCTCCAGTATATCTTACCAATATATCTGGCTTAATCCCCTTTCCACTGATAGGACTGCCCCCCGGCGTATACCAATGAGCAATGGTAATGCGCAGGGCCGAGCCATCACCAAACTCTTCGACCTCCTGCACGCTCCCCTTGCCATAGGTATTCTCGCCAACGATCTTAGCGCGATTATTATCCCGCAACGCACCCGCTACGATCTCGGCCGCCGAGGCGCTACCGGCATCGACCAGCACCACTACCGGAAGCTCGGAGAGTTTACCGTCACCATCGGCAGTAAATGGCGTTACCTTGCCGTCCTTGAACCGCTCCTCCACGATTAGCCCGCCATCCAAAAATTCATTAGCTACCTTGACCGCCACATCCAGATACCCGCCGGGATTGTTGCGCAGATCCAGCACCACCCCCTTGGCTCCTTCACGGACAATTTGGTTCACTGCCTTATCAAACAGCTGCTCGGTATCACCACCAAACTTAGTGATGCGCATAACTGCCACACCATCTCTCATCGTAACACCTACGCTCTCGGTGTGAATTACTCCCCGGGTGACAGTAAAATCCTTTAGCTCCTCGCTCCCCTCCCGATAGATAGTGAGAATCACCCGGCTGCCCCGCGGGCCGCGGATAAGGGCCAAAACGCTGTATAGGTCCATGCCCATGACTGCCCGTCCATCGATCGCCACGATCTCATCTTTGGGTAACAACCCGGCTTCCTTGGCCGGCGAACCCTCTAAGGGGGCTATCACCAGCAATCTATCTCCGACAAAATCGATCTCTACCCCTACCCCTTCGTAGATGCCTTCCAGATCGGTAAAAAAGGCCTGATTCTCTTCTGGCGTGCTAAATGAGGTATAGGGATCGCCTAAGCCCGCCACCGCTCCTTTGATGCTGCCATAGAGCACATCCAGATAGTTGATGTCGCCATAATACTTTTCGTTAACCAGATCCAGCACAGATTCATACAGCGTAAAATTAGGCACCTTTTCTTCATAGCCCGATAGCTCGCGGCTAAAAACATTAGCAAAATTACGGGTCGTTACCCGCTGATAGTATCCTTTGGTGACGCCCAACAGATAAATACTCGAGAGCAGGACGATCACCCCTAAAGCATACGCAATCCTCTTTGCCACTTTTCCCTCTTAACCCCTTGATTATAACAAATCCTCCACCATCAAAGTGTGTGGCACCCTTCCCCTTCAAGCAAATCATGTCAGCCAATAGCAAAACTGCCGTTATGAAGCCATCGTCTTCCGCCAGCTGGCGGAAGGGCGAGAGCTAAAGAGTAATTTTTGCCGTTGAATAGCCCCGACGACTGGCGGAAGCTTTTGGTGACTTTTCCAGAAAAGTCACAATGAAAGGTATTTATGTTTTTGTCTGGATTCCGGATCCCCAGAAGTAGAGCAAAGCTCACTACGGGGCACAGCAAGTCCGGAATGACATTGGTAGTTATACTAAATACGCGAGCGGATTTCTGGCCTGCCCATCATACCAAACTTCAAAATGCAAATGCGGCCCCGTGGTCAGCCAGCCCGCGCCGGGTGTGCCGGGTGTGCCACCGCTATAACCGATGGTCTGCCCTTGAACCACATATGCTCCCGGGGACACCGCAAAACCCGAAAGATGTAAGTAGACGGTGCTAAGACCGTTATCGTGAGCGATCACTAGATAGCTTAGGCCATTACCTTCCCCTTGCTTAACCTTGGTCACTGTGCCATTAGCCGGCGCCGCGACGGGCGTACCGTGGGGGGCGGCAATATCCATACCGGTATGAACCAAACCGAACTGCTTTTGGTAGTCGCTATCATGGAAGGCGGCAGTGATAGTGCGATATGGGATCGGCCAAGCAAGCTTCATCTCCCCTGGCGCCACCGGCGGCCGCTTGCCGGTCGAGCGGATGAGAGCCGCGATCTCATTGGCCACTGCCTGCTGTTCAGTCCGGCTGGCATCTACGCGCTGCTGGTACTCGGCTTCAGTCAGCTTGAACTCTTTAAGGATCTTATCCTTTGCCTGAAACTGGATCTGCAAGCTCTGCTGCTCAACCTGCTTGGCTGATCTTACTTCATCCAGCCGATCATTTTTGTCCTCTAAGATCGCCTTCTCGATAGCGAGAGTCTTTTTAAGCTCATTTAATGTTTTGATGCTGACCGAGATGTGATGCTGGACTCGATCCAGATACTCCAAATGGGTCATAAACTCGGCCAAGCTATTAGAGCTAATAAGGATCTCCAGCAGGCCATCCCGCCGGGCCAGATAAGCTGCCCGAATCGCCTGCTGCAGCACCAAACGCTGGTCCAGTGCTTGCTCTTCTAGATCTACCAGATCGTGGTTGATCTGCTTCTTCTCCAGCTCAATGGCCACAATCTCCACCTCTAAAGCTTCCAGCGATAGGTGCGCCGCATCGATCTGCTGGTCTAAGAGCTTTACCTGGTTATCCAAGGTCAGCCGCTGCTTGCGGACTTTTTCTAGAGCTTTCTCTTGCTCCTCAATCTTGCTTTGCAAGTTTTTAAGCTCCAGTTGCTTATCCTCCAAAAGGTTGGCTTGCACTAATCCAGCCGAGCTTACAACCAGCCAGAGCGATAGGACTAAATAACCAAACTTTAGCTGCTTCATACTCGCAAGTGGCGCTTAGTGGAAAGATAGCTGCTTACTGCTCCAACGACGATGCCAAAGGCCAGCTGGATGGCAAACATCGAGAGCGCAAACCACGGGCCGAACATGCCCTGGCCTACCCCCGCCACATCCAAGGCAAAGTACCTGGTTCCCAAGCTGGAAGTGATGAGCCAGTAGCCCACCACCGTCATCAGGAAGGCGAATAAAGCGCCGGCGATGCCGTAGATCGTCCCCTCAATAATGAACGGCCAGCGAATATACCAATCAGTGGCCCCTACCAGCTTCATGATCTCGATCTCCTCCCGGCGGGTGAAGATAGTAATGCGGATGGTGTTAAAGATAATAAGCAAGGCAATGATGATAAAGATAGTGCTCAAGGCAACGTTAGCCACCCCTACCATTCGATTGATCCGCCGCAAGCGGTCGATGACATCCTGGTTCTTTTGCAGGCTTGTCTCCAAAATAATCCCACCGGTGTCCTCCCGGTGAACCTTGCTTACGGTTTCTTCGATCTGGTAGGGATTATCTACCTTGACCTCTAGGCTAGCGGGCAGGAAGCTCTTGTCCTCACCGATAACATCTAAGAGCTCCTGGCTCCCGCTATTCTGGGCAATGTAACTCTCCAGTGCCTCCTGCTGGGAGACATAGGTAATGGATTTGACCTCTGGGATAGCATTAATCTTGTCGCGGAACGCTAAGATGTCCGCCTCCGGGACATACTCTTTGAAGAAGACAGCGACATCAATCCGCTCATTGATAGCCTTAATCGTGGTATCAACGGCCACATTCAAGCTAATAAAGATAGTTAGAAGCAGCAGCGCTTGCATCATCGTGAAGGTTGAGACAAAGCTCAGCCAGCCATTGCGCTTGAACCCTTGCCAAGATGTCCTAAAGATGCGGAGTATGAGCTGCATAAATCTAACCTAACTTATATACTTCCCTCTGCGCCGATCGCTCACCAGACGACCATCCCTAAGCGAGATGACCCTTTTGCCAATGGCATCCACAATATCACGGTTATGCGTGGCCAAGATAACCGTAGTGCCCAGTTTATTGATCTTAAGTAGCAGCT
>META01000004.1:42939-58083 GCA_001772255.1 candidate division Kazan bacterium RBG_13_50_9
CCCAAGCGTTAGTCGGGTCCAGGTTGCCGGTCGGTTCGTCAGCGATCAGTAGACGCGGGTTAAACACTAAGGCTCGGGCAATGGCGACCCTCTGGGCCTCTCCGCCGGAGAGTTCCCGAGGGAAGTTATCTAACTTGCTTTTTAGCCCGACCAGATCCAAGATCTTCAGCACTTCTTTGCGGATGACCGCGGTGGGGGCACCGGAAACCTCCATGGCAAAAGCCACGTTCTCATAAACGGTCTTGTTGGGCAGCAGCTTAAAATCTTGATACACCACCCCGATCTGCCGGCGAAAGTACGGGATGTATCTTTTTTTCAGCAGATGGATGTCTTTCCCATCGATGGTGATCTGCCCAAAAGTAGGATACTCCTCGCAGGTTAAAAGTTTTATTAAAGTCGATTTCCCGGCTCCCGAGGGGCCAACTAAGCTCACAAACTCTCGGGGCATAATGCTAAAGCTGACATTATCTAATGCCCGGACGGTGCCGTAGTGCTTAGTGATGCGCTTGAATTGAATCATTGCCCCACAGACATTATAGCTTATGCCTCTTTATCCTTATCTCGGTATTGGAGGATCACGCTATTAATAAGTTCATCTAAATTACCTTCCTCCAAAATCTCTTTAACTTGAGTAGTGACAAAACCACTCCTATGATCCTTGACTTGATGGTAGGGATGCAAAACATAGCTTCTTATTTGGTGGCCAAAATCACCGGAGCGGTCGGCGCCTCTTAGCTCTCGCTCCGCTTCTCCCTGCTCTTCTTTTCGCTTAAGATAAACTTTGTGTTTTAGGAGCTTTAGAGCCATCTCTTTGTTTTGAGATTGCGAACGTTCATTTTGGACCGAGACGGAGAGCTTGGTTGGCAGGTGGGTGATCCTAACCGCCGAATCCGTGGTATTAACCGACTGCCCGCCATGCCCAGAGGAACGGAAGACGTCTATTTTAAGGTCTTTCTCGGGCAATTCCACCTCCTTGATATCCCCTAGCTCAGGGATCACCTCCACCAAGGCAAAAGAGGTCTGCCTTAAGTTTTGGGCATTAAAGGGGCTTAGACGCACCAACCGGTGCACTCCTTTTTCAGCCTTCAGGAGCCCGTAAGCCAGATCCCCTTCTACCTTAAGGGTGGCGCTCTTGATGCCTGCCTCCCCGCCGGGGGTCTCATCAATCAGCGCGGTCTTCCATCCCCGGCGAGCAGCATATTTAAGATACATACTCTCAAGCATCCGGGTCCAATCTGCAGCATCTACTCCTCCTGTCCCGCTATGCAGAAAAAGGTAAGCATCGCCATGGTCATAGGGCCCAGAGAGGATCGTTTCCCGCTCCAGATTGTCGAGCCGCCGCTGGATAGAATTAAGCAGCGCTACCGCCGCCTCATCGGTGCTGGAAAAATCTTCGTCTTGCATCACATGCCGTAGATTTGAAAGTTGGCTATCGATATCCTCGATCTCAGTAATGAGTTTCTTATTATTCTCAAACTCCCGGGTCACTTTTTTGGCCCGTTCGCTGTCCTGCCAGAAAGCAGGCTCTACCATCTCCGCTTCTAATTGTTTGTTTTCGTGAGCTAGACCCTGCGGGTCAAAGATACCTCCGCAGCCTATCCAATTGGTCGAGAGCCTCCTCGAGAGAAAATTTAATTTCTTTCGCCATAGGATAATTATAAGCCGAGGGGGACCTAAAAGAAAATCGACCCCAGTGGGGGCCGACCTTCTTTAGGTTGTTAACCTGCTTATTCTCGTATGGAAGCGACAAGCAGCCGTCTAGTGTAGGCTAGCTGCCGGGTAAGGATGGTTAAAAGTAGTGCGGTGATAGCAGCCAAGATCCAAGCCCAAACGCCGGTTGGAGTTAGCGGCTCATAAGGCCCGGCGCCGGTCCCGCCGACCAAAAGATCGTTAGCGTAGACCCAGAATCCGCCAGTCAGCTCGCTTCCGGTAATAAAGGCAGAGCCCTTGATCCTGGTGCCGCTGGCAACATTGTCGTTAACGCGCACTCGGACGTAGAGAATCTGTACCTGACCCGGATTTAAACTACCCGCGTCCCAGGTTACCTGATTATTGCTGATCTTAGGGACGCTACTGGTGTGGTAGTAAGAGCTAGCGGAGATAAAGCTAGTGTGGGCAGGCACATCCATTCTCACCCTCACGTTACTAACACTGCTACTGCGATTATTGGTCATTCTTAGGGTGTAGAGGACCACCTCGCCAGGTAGCAGTGTACTACCGTTTTCATCTCTGGCCTCCAAGGTGGCATCAATATAGTAGCTGGTGCCCCCTCCCCCACCTTGACGGACTACTACATCGGCGTAATCGTAACGCTCTACCCCATTGCGATAAGCCCTAACTCGAACGGCATTGTTATAAGTGCCATCGGTGTAGCCAGCGGTAAAGTAGCCGCTTTGGTTAATGCTACCGGCGGTCGAGCTCATCACCTCCCAAGTGTAAGTGGCATACATCGAGCAGCCAGCCGTATCGTAGGCAGCAGCGCTGAAGTAGCCCGATGTTCCCCGATCCAGATACATTACCTGCGGGGTAATGGTAACGTAGTTTAAGATATCGGTGCAGCCACCACCGCCAGAGCTAATAGTAACTACCGCAGTATCGTAAACATTAATGCCTCCTTGGGTAGCTCGCACCTGGACAGTGGCCGTGCCGGTGCTGCTACTTGAGGCAAACAGCCCGCTCTGGCTAACTGAGCCTGGCCCGGATATCACTGACCAAGTGTAGCTGACATTGCTAAACAGCGGGGTATCATTGCTATCGTAAGCTTGAGCAATAAACTGGTAGTTGCTGTTCGTGTTGATCTGGGCTGAAGCAGGGATTATCTCGACCCACTCTAAGACCGCCTGAGTAGTGATCGGGTTGACGATCACCGTGGCGTAAGCATAGCGATCAACGCCATTGCGACTGGCCTTAACTCGCACCGTGTTCGGGAAAGTACCCGCAATTGTGCCAGCGGCAAAGAGACCATTTTGAGTGATCGTGCCACCACTGGCCACTACCGCCCAACTATAAGTAACTCCACTAGTGAGCACCTGCCCATACTGGTCATAGGCGGTAGCAATAAACTGTTGGTTAGCCCCCTGATTCAGTACCGCTGCCCAGGGATTCAAGCTAACTGACATCAGCACGATCTCGGGCTGTGGCGGGGTAGTCTGGCTAATCGTAACCGTGGCATAAGCATACTTGGTAACCCCGCTTAAGCTAGCAGCAACCCTGACCGCACTAGTGTACTTGCCAGGAGTATCGCTAGCGGTAAAGTAGCCGCTCTGATTGATAGTGCCGGCAGCGCTATTGGCAGTCCAGGCATAAGTCACATTGCTGGTAATGGTTTTCCCATACTGGTCATAGGCGGTAGCGCTAAACTGTTTGGTCCCCCCCTCGCCCAAGATCACCGCCGACGGTGAGATAGTCACTGCCGTGAGCACTGTAGCAGGCGGAGGAGTAACTCCGCTGACCGTAACGGTGGCATAGGCATATTTGGTGTTGCCCCCAAAACTGGCCGCTACCCTAACCGCGTTAGTGTACTTGCCAGGAGTATCACCAGCAGTAAAGAGACCTAAGCCACTAATAGTGCCGGCAGCGCTAGAAGCGCTCCAGCCATAGCTAACACCACTGTTGATAGTATTGCCGTATTGATCGTAGGCCTTAGCGCTAAACTGCTTGGTTACGCCCGTACTAAGAATAGTCGCGGAAGGAGAGACCGTTACCGCCGTAAGTACTGTGGCCGGCGGTGTAGTACCGCTAACAGTTATGCTAGCATAAGCATACTTGGTGACCCCACCAAGACTGGCCGCCACCTTTATAGCATTGGTGTAGTAACCAGCGACACTACCAGCAGTAAAGAGACCAGTGTCATTAATAGAGCCGGCAGCACTTGAAGCGGTCCAAGCGTAGCTGGCATTGCTAATAGCTTGGCCGAACTGGTCGTAAGCTTTAGTGCTGAATTGCTTGGTCGCTCCGGCACTCAGGATCGCCGCCGACGGCGAGATGGTCACCGCCGTAAGCACAACTGATGGCTGGGCGCTGCCACTAACAGTTACCGTAGCATAAGCATATTTAGTAACGCCTCCAAGGTTAGCGGCAACTTTTATAGCATTAGTATATTTGCCAGCGGTATCACTAGCAGTAAAAAGCCCGCTGCCATTGATGGTACCTGCAGCACTCGAAGCGGTCCAAGCATAACTGGCATTGCTGATAATCTGACCAAATTGGTCGTAAGCTTTCGCACTAAATTGTTTAGTTGCACCGGCATTAAGGATAGCTGCAGAAGGAGAGACCGTTATGGCAGTAAGAATAGGAGCGGTCGTGCCTCCACCCGATCCTGCGCTAACCGTAACCGAAGCGTAAGCGAACTTCTTGGCTAGGCCGAAACTGGCCTCCAGTTTGATCGCATTAGTATATTGCCCGGCAGTCCCCGCCGTCAGAAGGCCAGTGCCGCTGCTGATAGTGCCAGCCGCTGCGGTGGTAACAGACCAACTGTAACTTACCCCGCTACTGATGACTTCCCCGTACTGATCGTAAGCTTTCGCGCTAAATTGCTTGGTCGTGCCCTCCTTCACTATGGCGCTCGCAGGCTTAATGGTCACCGCTGTTAAGATCTGGTCGGCACCCACGCCCATCGGCGCACCGATGGCCGTAGCGATAAATAAGCTGCCAAAGATTATTACTCCAAACTTACGCCAATTGCGTAGCGCTTTTCCGATCCTTCTAACCTGATAGTAGGTCCTAAGACCAAAAGTCTTGAACCAATTCATCTTCACCTCCAAAGTGAATACCCCTATATTACAATGCTTCTTTCCCCCAGTCATAGGCAGGCTTGGGGGAAAACCTACCTATGACTGGAATAACGAAACAAAGTGAGTGAGAGCAGGGGCAGCCAAGGGCTGATGGACAGCTTTGGCTGCCCCTGCTCGCGCGGTCGCGTCTTAGATCGCTACTGGGTCGCGAAGGTGATCTCCACGGGAGTCTCGATCGGATCGAGCGATCCGAAGGTCACTCGCAGAGTGTAGGTATCTGGCGTAACATAGCCAGTCACCTGATATTCTGGCGGACCGGAGTCCTGCCAGGTTTGAATCACCCCGCTGTCGGTGAGAATCGCCTGGACCCAAGAGTCTTCTGCCGGTAGTCCCATTAAGGTACAGCTGAACTCCGAAGATGAGAGCTCGCGCACCCAGGAGCCGTTCTCCTTGAGAGCTACGCGCACTTGATGCGCTTCGCCCAGTTCTAAGGAGATAGGCGTGTCGAGGACTTGCAAGGTCTGACCAGTTGGTTCGCTGATGACCGTGATGGTCAGGATCAGCGAGCCAATGCCGATCGTGTACGTGCCGATAGCGCTGGGAGCGATCCAGTCAACGAGCCACACTCCGTCGCCCTGCCAACGCCAGTTGGTAAGGGTGCCACCCGTAACCGAGAGGTCGGGATGAGGCGGAGCATTCTCGCCGGTTCCGACTACCCACCCCTCCACGGTAATGCGCAAGGTGATGGTGTCGCCCGGATAGACCTTAAGTGGATCGCCGCTAGCAACCCCGATCCCCGTGATGGTTCCGGGCTTGCCGACTACGGTCGCTGGGGAGACCTTGATGGTCCACAAACGAGCTACGTCGCCTCCTCTCCCGTCGACGAGATGACCGACCAGGGAAAGGGTCCCGAGGGTGGCGGGATCAAAGTAGAAGTTGTCACCTTCTACTGGAGCCCCACCGCCCAGAATCCAGAAGGTCCGGACCGGATCCCCATCGGGATCCGTTCCGACCAGCCGGAAACCGAATGTGTCCCCGCCTTGCTGCAACTCGACGGTTGCGCTCTGCGGGTAGTAGTCGGTAACGACTGGGGGACGATTCGTAGGTGGTGGAGGGGTAGGCCCGCCGCCAGTCACGAAATCCCGCGCGAAGGAGATGGTGGTCAAGACATGCCCTGCGGTGTCCTGGACTTGGAACGAGACCGTGCCTCTGCCTGCCGCGTTCTTCTCAAACTCGCCCAGTGCGTTCACCAGCGTGTTGCCGGTGGGGACGAACTTAAGTGTCGCTGACGCCGGATAGAACGCCGGGTTCTCGCCCCTGCCGTAGAGGGCAACCAGCACTTCGTTCTCACCGCGGTTGACCGGATCGGCGATCGAGATGGTCAACACTACGCGGTAGACCTTGTCTACCACGTACTTGGCCGGTTCGCCAGCGATCTCCCATCTGCCGACTGGTGAGGTCCACTCCGGCTTCGGAGGTGGAGGGGTGATGCCGGGTCCCAAGGACTTGCCGCCGCCTCCGCCACAGGATGTAAGCGAGACAACGACCAATAATACCAGGACCGCCACGAGGAGGGCCCTGGTGCACATTGAGGTAAGCCATTTCATGTTCATGGTTCCTCCTTCCACCAGGACCCTCCTGGCGTATAGCCCTGTGCACTGTGGGCATTCGATAGTATCAGGCACTCCGCGGGTCTAGATTTGGAGTACGAGACCGCTCTTGCGAGCAGTACTCCGGTGAAGAGTAGTGACTCCCCAAAAACCCTTGCTCTGCCGTTACAGCAGAACAAAAGCATAAATTTCAGGTAAGTCATCTCTGCATCACCAGAGTGCTGCCCGCAAGATATAAAAATAACCCCGATATGAAAACCAACTTGACCACCGAACCATCTAGCCCAGCGGCAGTTTTGCCCTCCTTTAGGGGTTTATTTTATTGTTGCAGCCTCGCGCCCTAATCTTAAACCTAAGATCTAAGACGCTTTAAGGTGCATTTCGGCCATTTGACCGATACAGCGCATCCTATACTACATCCAGCCCCTTGTCAAGGTTTTCTTCTCCCAGAGCAGATTTATCTTTACCGGCCGCAGCACTTTTTGTATTTCTTGCCTGAGCCACAGGGACAGGGGTCATTGCGGCCAATCTTGGCTTTCTTCTCCCCTGGAGCTCTCACCGCCCCCCGGAGGACGGCCGCTGGCGGGGGTGGAGTTTCTGAAAGCTCTTCTGCTTCATCCTGGAAATCCCCCTTGGGCTCCTCTGCCCCCTTCATCGCTAGCTGCTTCTTTTCTTCAAGCTCACGCTGCTGGACTGGAGAGGCAGTGGGCGGGGGCTCAACCCTAACTTTATAGATAATGTGGGCGGTATCGGAGGCAATAGCCAAAAGTAGCCGCTGGAACATGCTATAAGCTTCCTGCTTATACTCGGCCAAGGGATCTTTTTGGGCATAGCCCTGCAGGCCGATTCCCTCGCGCATCCGCACCATCGCATCAAGATGCTCTATCCACAGGATATCGATTACTCGTAAATACACCGCCCGCTCGACCTGCCGCCAGGTCTCCTCGCCAGCTTCTTTCTCTTTCTCCAGTAAGAGCTCTCTGGCTCGGCCCAAAAGAGCGTCTAATATGAGCCCCCGATCAGTCGCCTCTCTCACCCCCTCTGCCAGCTCACCCCCCAGCGGGAAGATAGTGCTGGCTCCTTCAATGACCTCCTTGATGTTCCAAGCTTTAGGGTCATTTCCCCCACAATGAAAGTTAACCAGCACTTCAAATTCGCTTTGGATGTTATTCCAGATCTCATCCTTGAGATTCTCTTTAGAGAGCACATCCCGGCGTTTGCCGTAGATCACTGCGCGCTGCCGGTTCATCACGTCGTCATATTGCAAAACGTGTTTCCTAATATCAAAGTTATGACCCTCTACTTTTTTCTGGGCTGCCTCAATACTGCCGCTGATCATCTTATGCTCCAAGGGTTGGTCCTCCGGCACCCGCAGAGTTTTCATTAAGCTTTTCATCCGATCCGAACCAAATAGGCGCATCAGATCATCTTCCATTGAGACATAAAAGCGAGAGCTGCCTGGATCGCCCTGGCGGCCGGCACGGCCTCGCAGCTGGTTGTCGATGCGCCGGGATTCATGGCGTTCAGTACCAATAATATGTAGCCCCCCAAGCTCCACCACGCCCTCTCCTAGCTTGATATCCGTACCCCGACCGGCCATGTTAGTGGCGATCGTCACCATTCCCTTCCTCCCCGCATCTTTCACTATCTCGGCTTCCTTCTCATGATGCTTGGCATTTAATACGCTATGCGGCACCCCCTCTACTTTCAACATGTCGGACAAAAGCTCAGACTTCTCGATCGAGATCGTGCCGACCAAGAGGGGTTGCCCTTTGGCGTACCGCTCTTTGATCTCCCGCACCACCGCATTAAACTTGGCTGCCTGGGTAGCAAATACCAGATCATTCATATCCATTCTCACCATCAGCTTATTGGTGGGGACCATCACTACCTCGAGCCCGTAGATCTTATAGAACTCTTCCTCTTCGGTCTTGGCCGTACCGGTCATGCCGGAGAGCTTATCGTAGAGGCGGAAGAAATTCTGGAAGGTAATGGTGGCTAGTGTTTTGCTCTCTTGCTGGACCGCAACCCCTTCTTTGGCCTCGATGGCTTGATGCAAACCCTCGCCATAACGCCGCCCGGGCATCAGCCGCCCGGTAAATTCATCAACGATGATCACCTGGTCATCTTTAACCACATAATCAGTATCCCGTTTGTAAAGCGCTTGGGCCTTGAGCGACTGCTCAATATGGTGGGCTAAAGTGACATCGCCGCTTTCGTATATATTCTTGATGCCCAGTAGATTCTCCACTTTATTGATTCCCTCATCCGTCAGCACGGCTGAGCGCATCTTCTCGTCAATGTTGTAGTCCACATTAGCGGCTAGCTGCGGGACGATCCGGGCAAACTGTTTATAGCGGTCAGCTGATTCTTCATCGGGAGCCGAGATGATGAGAGGAGTGCGGGCCTCATCAATCAGGATGGAGTCCACCTCGTCCACGATGGCAAAATTCAAGTCCCGCTGTACCAGGTGCTCCATGCCGGGCGCCATGTTATCCCTTAAATAGTCAAAACCAAACTCGTTATTAGTGCCATAAGTGACATCAGCGCTGTAAGCCTCCCGGCGCTCCTCTGTGCTCTTGCCGTGGAGGATCGCCCCAACCGAGAGACCTAAAAATTCATAGATCTTACCCATCCACTCGGCATCACGCTTAGCCAGATAATCGTTGACGGTAACAACGTGTGCCCCCTTCCCCGCAAGCGCATTCAGATAGACTGGCATAGTCGCAGCCAACGTTTTACCTTCACCAGTTTTCATCTCAGCGATGTTACCCTGATGCAGAACGATCCCACCCATTACCTGCACATCAAAAGGCCGCTCGTTTAAAACTCTCTTCGCCGCCTCCCTAACCACCGCGAAGGCCTCCGGCAGAATATCGTCTAAGGTTTTACCATCCTTGAGCTGCTTTCTTAGCTCATCCGTTTTAGCCTTTAGCTCATCATCCGTAAGCTTTCCTAGCTGGGGCTCAAATGAATTAACCCGAGCCACTATCGGTTCAAGTTTCTTAAGTGCCTTTTTGTTCGGATCCCCAAAAACCTTGTCGAGAAAGTTGGCCATTATTTGATCTCTTTGAAGCTTAGGTATGAATGTAGCACCTTGGGGATTCGGATACTGCCGTCGCTCTGTTGATAGTTCTCCATAAGGGCGACTAAAGTCCGCCCGATCGCTATCGCCGTGCCGTTAAGCGTATGGACATACTGATTTTTCCCCGCCTCATCTTTGAAACGAATATTAGCCCTCCTCGCCTGCCAGTCAGTGCAGTTGCTAGCAGAGTGGGTTTCACGATATCGCTTTTGACTCGGGAGCCAGCTTTCCAGATCGATGGTTTTAGCAGAGGGGGTACCCAAATCCCCTGCTGCCAACAGCACTTTCTGATACGGGATATCCAGGCCTTTTAGAATTTCTTCCTCGAGACCAACTAACATCTCCAGTTCTTTGGCAGAATCCTTTGGCTCCACGAACGAAAACATTTCAACTTTGTCGAACTGGTGAGTGCGGATAATCCCCTTTACATCCTTCCCGTAGCTCCCGGCCTCGCGCCGAAAACAGGTGGAGAACGCCGCATAGCGGCGAGGGGGCTCAATGATCTCATCCATATGGTAGCCCAGCACTGACTGCTCGGAGGTGCCAATTAGATACAGATCATCTTGGACCTTATACACTTCCTCGGCATTCCTACCCAAATAGCCACCAGCAGACATAGTCTTCTCGCTGACCAACTGGGGTGGCACCATCAACTCAAACCCTTTTCCTATAAGTAGATCCATTACCCATCTTACAAGTGCAAACTCCAACTCTACCGCCTGACCTTTGAGATAGTAAAACCGGGAGCCTGAAGCCTTGGCCGCCCGCTCGATATCCAAAACGCCCAAACTCATACCCAATTCTATATGGTCTTTGGGACTATCAATCTTAGGGGGCTCTCCTATTTTGCTAATTATCTGATTATTCTCCTCCCTGCCAGCAGGAACGTCGGGCATAGGCAGATTGGGCACCAACAATACTTGAGCCTGGAACGCCTGCTCAATAGGCCCAAATTCGCTCTCTAACTTGGCGAGCTTCTCCTTAAGAGCAGCTCCAACTCTAACATCTCCTATCTTAGCTACCCTATTCCGCTCGGATCTCATTTGTTCGATCTCTACCCGGAACGCATCACGTTGATCGGCTAACTTCAGCAGCGCATTAAGATCGACATCCCCAAACCCGCGGCGGGACATCCCCGCCTTCCAGTTATTAAGGTTGTCTCTCAAATCTCTTAGCTCGATCATCATTTATCCTTATCCCGTTAGAAATAGGAAACCTAGCGTTTCCGTTCCGGCACTAGTGGTATAAGTATCAGCCTTTATAAAAATGGTCGTTAACATTGCTGCGGGGATGGCCGTTAGGTGATTTCTAACGGGACTTAACAAAAGGAAAGAGCACCGCTTCCCGGATTGAATCAGCATCAGTCAGGATAGCCACTAAGCGCTCAACGCCCATTCCCCAACCAGCGGTAGGTGGCATCCCGTACTCCAGCGCTTTAACGAAGTCCTCATCCATAGAGTGCGCTTCCTTGTCACCCGCTCTTCTTTCTTGGGCTTGCTCCCGGAAGCGCTCCCGTTGGTCCAGCGGGTCATTGAGCTCCGAGAAAGCGTTGACTACCTCCATGCCTGCCACCACCAACTGGAAACGCTGGACCTTCTGCGGCGATTTAACCTGCCGCTTGGCCAGCGGCGAGATGTCTAGAGGATGGTCAATCACAAACACTGGACTAGTCAACTTAGGCCGGACGGTCTCTTTGTATAACTCATCAATCAGCTTACCGCGGCCAGCTCGGCCCTTATAGGTTAAGCGGATTTTGGCCCCTTGGATGGCCTTTTGCAAAGCATGGGCGGTATTATACTCATCAATATCAACGCCCGTCTCCTTCTTAATCAGCTCCCGCAGACTTTTGACTGGCCAGGGAGTCGCAAAGTTAATGGTTCGCCCACCATACTGGACTCTGGTACTCCCGAATATCTTTTTAACAACCCCTCCCAACATCCCCTCGGTCAGTTTCATCAGATCCTCATGGGTAGCATAGGCCTGATAGAACTCCAACATGGTGAAGTCTTGCAGATGTTGGGTGGATACACCTTCGTTACGAAACACCCGCGCAAATTCAAACACTCTCTCAAACCCACCAATAATAAGGCGCTTCAAGTAGAGTTCGGGCGCAATCCTCAGATAGACATCGGTATTAAGAGCATCATATCGGGTCTTAAAGGGGGTCGCCAGCGCCCCTCCCGGCAGTGGCTGCAGAGCAGGAGTCTCTACTTCAATAAATCCCCGCTCCACCAAAAATCCCCGGAGCGCCTGGACTAATTTATGCTGAATAATAAATCTTTCTTTCACTTCCGGGTTCATCAGCAAGTCCAGATACCTCTGCCGGAAACGAGTCTCATGGTCGGTTAAGCCATGCCACTTTTCCGGCAATGGCCTTAGGGCTTTAGCTAGAAGGGTAAACTTTTTGACCATAAGAGTCTTTTCCTTGCGCTTGGTCAAAAAGAGGAAGCCGGAAGCTTCGATGAAATCACCGATATCAATGAGGTCTGCCACCATATCCCACAGTTTGGGAGTGATCTCATCTTTTTTGAACAGTACTTGCATCTGGCTGCTGCCATCCTTTAGCTCAGCAAAGATCAGCCCACCATGTTCGCGCTTAGACATCAGCCGCCCCGCCAAGGTGACCCGTTTTTTACTCCGCACTAAAGCCCTGAACTTCTCCCCGGCTTCAGCGGCGGTGTGGCTACGGCGGGAAAGGGCTGGATATGGATCCAAACCCATATCCTTAAGGGCTTCTAATTTTCCTATCCGGATATTCCTGAGGGATTCCTCCGATTGTTTCATCGAGATGATTTTTTTAGTCCTAAACAATGAAATTATATCAGTTTTCCCCTCCCCACTAAAGAAAACCGCCCCAGGGATTTGGAGCGGCTCGCTTGGTCAGTAGTTAGTTTAACGCACCCCCTCAACAGTATATCTTCTGATACCGTCGGGGGTTTCGATCTCCACTATATCGCTTTTCTTCCGGCCCATCAAAGCTTGTCCGAGGGGCGATTCGTTAGAGATCTTGCCCTCTTCGGGCCGCGCCTCATTGGAGCCGGTAATCGTGTACTCCCTCAGCTCGCCATTAATCTTAACTTTAACTTTAGAGCCCAAAGCTACCCGACCGTTACTTTTGTTATTTTCATCGATGATCTTAGCCACCTTCAGTATAGCCTCGATCTCAGCAATCCGACCCTCAATAAAAGACTGCTTATTCTTGGCCTCAATGTATTCGGCATTCTCAGAGAGATCGCCAAACTCCCGCGCTTCTTTAATCCTGGCAGTCCCCTCGCGGCGTTCACCCAGAAGCTCGTCTAATTCCTGTCTCAGTTCCTCTAATCCTTTGCGGGAGATATAGAGATCTTGTGATTGGGTCATTTAGGGTCTTTAAAGTTATTGTAGGTAATACTAAGACCTCCGCCCCAATGAATATATCTAATATTAAACTCAAGGCGTATCGCGTTGTCAATAGAGAAAAACACTGTTCCTGAAGCTTAAAAACCCTTTGCGGCCTGGACTACATTGGCGATCAAGGAGCTCACTGTCATCGGCCCTACCCCTCCCGGCACCGGGGTTAAGTAACTGGCTTTGCGAGCCACTGTCTTTAGCTCAACATCCCCCACTAGTTTGCCGCCCACTTTGCTAATACCAGCATCCACTACCACTGCTCCCGCCCTCACCATAGATCCCTTAATAAGATTGGGCACGCCAGCAGCAGTAACTATAATATCGGCCGACCGGCTGATGCTCCCTAAATCCTTAGTCTGACCGTGTGCTACCACCACCGTGGCCTTCAAGTGCAGAAGGGCTAAGCTTAGGGGCATCCCTACCACCAGTCCAAAACCAACCACTGCTACCCGCTTCCCCTGGACATCGATCTGGTAGTGGTCGAGCAGGTCTAAGATGCCCTTGGGGGTGGCTGGCAAGAAGAGAGGCCGGCCGGCAGCCAGCAACCCTAAATTCATCGGATGCAGCCCATCGACATCTTTGATCGGATCTATAGCAGATATGACTTTGAGCGAATCCAGCCGGGAAGGCAACGGGAGCTGCAGGATGATCCCGTGCACGCGCTTATCCTGATTTAATTTTTTGATTGCGCCGATAATCTTGGCTTCGCTTGCCCCGGCTGAGAATTTACGAAGCCAGAACCTAACCCCCACTTCACAAGAGTAATTTTTTTTATTGCGCACGTACACTTGCGAGGCGGGATTTTCCCCCACCATCACAACCGCCAAGCCCGGCACAACGCCTCGCCGTCTTAAGGCGGCCACCTGGCGCTTAAGTTGCCGGCGTCGCTGGGCTGCCAAATCTTTGCCGTCTAGTAGCTTCACTTAGATGAGCCTTAAAATATCCTTATAGGTAACCGCTAAGATGAGGAGCATAAGCAGGGCAAACCCCACCGTGTGAATAATGCCCTCCACGTGGGTAGAGACCTTCTTGCCTCCCCGCAGCAGTTCCAGGAGCACAAATATTAATCTCCCCCCATCGAGCGCTGGGAACGGGACTAGGTTAATGACACCCAAATTGACTGACAGGAAAGCCACAAACTGCAGGACCCTAAGCCAACCCAAATGCAGAATATCGGCAGTGATCTTGGCGATGCCAACCGGCCCCGCCAGATCAGCCGGGATCGAGGCGGTTTTAAAGAGTTGGTAGATAAGGTTAACTACCGCCATCACTACTACCACGATGATCCGCCATGCTTCCTGAAGCGCGATCCAAGGCACTTGCCACCAGATATAGAGGACCTTCTCGACCGTTCGATCGATGATAGCGCCGATCTGCGCTCCGTCCTTGGCGGCTCGGGGTACTACCGTGAGCTCGATCAGTTTGCCGGAACGATCAACCAAAAGCGAGACAGTTTGACCAGCCCTACCGACCAGAGCAGCTTTTAGCTCATCCGTAGTGCTTATCGCATCTCCATCCACTGAGAGAATCAGATCCCCCATTAGGATGCCCGCTGCCTGGGCCGGTGAGCCTTGATCCACACTCAGAACAACCACTCTAGAGGTAACACCCGCCGGATCTTTGGTGTATTGCTCCGGCGGCGTTACCAGGGGCGGCATCGATAACCAAAAGCCTACCATCAGTACTGCTACTGCCAGCAAGAAATTCATCAATACGCCCCCCACAATAAACCAGATCCGCTGCGCAGCTGTCTTGCTGGCAAAGGACCGCTCGTCTCGTTCGTGCTCCCCTCCCTCGCCATACACTCTGACAAATCCGCCTACGGGAATCCAATTGATGGAGTAGATTGTCTCTCCCTTTTTAGTGCCCCAAATCCGCGGCGGTAGGCCAATGCCAAACTCTTCAACCCTCATCCCCGCCTTCCTCGCAAAATAAAAATGCCCCAACTCGTGGATGAGTATCACGATGCTGAAGATAACTATGAATGAGACGACAGCCAAAATCATTTAGTACACCCTTTGAACAATAAAATCGATCCAGGCACTAAGCAAGGCTTTAGCACGAGAATCGGGCAGCTTATCTAGCTGTGCTCTTGCCTTTTTAGTATACCGGACCGCTAGCTGCTCTGTGTAACTAATAGAACCCAGCTCAGTGAAGAGATCCTTAAGAGCACTGACATCATCGGAAGAGGCATCGGCGCTACCTAAACCTAAGACTCGCTCCATCAGCTGCCTTTGCTGCAGTGTGGCCTTGGCATAAGCATGAGTGGTAATAACCGTTTTTTTGCCTTCGCGGATATCGGAGCCCACCGGTTTGCCTAGCTCCT
>META01000004.1:58094-58341 GCA_001772255.1 candidate division Kazan bacterium RBG_13_50_9
ACTATTCCCAAGATGTCGTCTTTAAGCTGGAAGGCCAGACCGGCATTCATGCAGATATCCTCCATCGCCCGAACCATGGGAGCATCGGGATCAAGCCGATTGAGGCCGATCAGCGCTCCGGCCCGGCCGGCAAAGGCAAAGGTCGAGGCGGTCTTTTTAGAGAGCATAGCAAGGACCATCTCCTCGCTCACCTTCTTAAGGGGCATCTTAGAGTATTCGACATCCAGCGCCTCCCCCTCCAGAACCT
>META01000004.1:58385-62053 GCA_001772255.1 candidate division Kazan bacterium RBG_13_50_9
AGCTTGCCATCGATCCTCTCTCCTAGCTCGTTCATTAAGCTGGTTGCCCAAGATTGCTGCAGATCGCCCACCAATATCGCTTGGCTACGGGCGAACTCATCGCGCTCCTTGCTATCGGGCAAGAACTTACTGAACTCCTGGCGATAGTAGGCATGCACACTGGGTCCGCCACGGCGTAGGTCATCATTATCGATAATGTCATCGTGCACCAGCGTCCAGGTGTGCGACATCTCAATTGCAGCAGCAGCCGGCAGCGCCAACCTTGAATCTCCATTCACCGCTTCACAGGCCCACAGCAAGATCGCTGGTCGAAGCATCTTCCCCCCTCGCTTTGAGTACAACAGCGCCCCATCTTTGATGTAGCGAGGACCCAAGTTCTGCTGAAAGGGGCTGCCTAAGATATACTGCCTGACCTCCTGGGCCTTCTTATCTAATTCTGCTAAAAACTCTGGCATGGTCATTACTACTTGCCGAAATTGCGTTGGCGCAGACTATAACTTTTAAGTATCGCTTTTAGCTGCCGGGGGCCGAAGTCAGGCCACAGGGTCTTGGTAAAGAGAAGCTCGCTGTAGGTACTCTGCCAAGGCAAAAAATTGCTTAGTCGCATCCGGCCTCCTGTCCGGATAATTAAGTCAGGATCAGGCAAGCCCGCCGTATCTAAGAATTTGGCGAAGGCCTCCTCACTAAGCTTCCCCCGATGCCTAGCGGCCTTCTCCGCTGCCCTCACGATCTCATCCCGGCCGCCGTAGCTTAAAGCCAAAGTCAAAAGTCCTCGGCCGTGATGCCGCAACTTATGCACTGCCCGATCCAACCGGCTCTGGAGAGTTTTAGGGAAATCCTTGACCCGGCCAATGACCTTAAGCCGCACCTGCTCCCGATCCAGCAGATCAACATATTTATCCAAAGCTCTCTCCATAATCTTCATCAGAGCTCCTACCTCCTGGCGAGTACGCCCCCAGTTCTCGGTTGAAAATACATAAACAGTCAAATATTTAATGCCCTGCTTAAAACAAGCCTTAACCGTGCGCTCCAAAGCCAAAACCCCCGCTTGATGGCCCCGGGAGGTGGGCAGACCACGCCGGCGGGCCCACCGGCGGTTGCCATCCAAAATAATCGCTAAATGTTCAATCCCCGGTCTAGACATACTTTACATTGAGCGCAGCTCGCCTGCCTTCCTGTCCGATGCCTGTTCGACCTCCTTGGTGGCTGCGTCCACTAAAGCTTGGTACTCCTTTTTCAGCCGCTCTTTATCATCATCGCTCAAGCCCCCTTGCCGGGACCTTGCCTCCATTGCCTCTAAAGCTTCCCGGCGGGCATTACGAATACTTACCTTGGTATCCTCAGCAATCCGATAAGCCAATTTGGCCAGCTCTTCCCGACGCTCATTACTTAAGGGGGGTACCACCACCCGTATTCGATCCCCTTCATTAACAACGCTCAACCCCAAGCCGGCACCAGCGATGGCTTTCTCGAGGGCTGCTGTATTGGCCTTATCCCATGGCTGAATTAAAAGCTGCTTGGGATCGGGCACCGTAACTGTAGCCAGGTTCCCCACCGGCATCTTCTGGTCATAGGCCTCCACCAGGACCTTGTCCAGCAAGCTGGCGTTGGCGCCTCCACTGCGAATAGAGACCAGCTCTACCATAAGATACTCTCTGGCCGAGTTAATCTTGCTAACAAGATTGTGCTTAATGTCGTCCATTAAAATGCACTGGCTATCTATCCCCAATCTCGAACCGCACAAAACGGGTTACCTTGATGTTTTCTTTAACTACCCTGATCGTCTCGGCGATCAAGTCCTCCACCTTAATATCCTGGTTGAGAGCAAACGGCTGCTTAGTTAGACAGACTGATTCGTAGAACCCTGCGAGCTTGCCGGCCAAGGCCTTACCGGCGGTGGACTTAGACTTACCCTTAAGCTGGGAGTGGTAGAGCTCTTTCTCTTTCTTAATGACATCCTCTGGCACATCCTCAGGCGTCACATAAAGGGGATGCATCCCCGCCACATGTATCGCTAAATTATGGGCCAATTTCTTAAAGTCATCATTTCTGGCCACGAAATCTGTTTCACAATTAAGCTCGACTAGCACCCCCACCTGGTCCCCGGGATGGATATAGGTTGCTATCACGCCTTGGGAGGCTGTTCGCTCCGACTTACTCTCAGCCAACTGGGTCCCTTGCTCCCGTAGCAGTTTAGCCGCCTTATCCAAATTGCCGTCAGAGGCCATAAGGGCCTTCTTGGCGTCCATCATCCCCGCTCCAGTTAAATCGCGCAGTTTTTTGACATCGCTTGCCCTGATCTCCATGGCTACCCCTTACGTTTAGTGGTTGCTCTCTTCTCGCGTTTCTCCGCCTCGGCCGTTGCTTCTTCTTGTTTGGCTTCAGCTATCTTCACCTCTTTCTGCTCCAAGATCTCGCTTGGAGGGATCAGCTCTTCTTCCGACACCTCGGCCTTACTAGCCTTAGCAGCAGCCACCCGACGATTCTTGACAAAGGAATCGACCAGCGCCCTCGTGACTAGCAAGATCCCATTCTTGGCATCGTCGTTGGCTGGGATCACAAACTCTATACCGCTGGGATCACCATTGGTGTCTACCATAGCAATTATCGGGATGCCCAGCTTAATTGCCTCCTTGAGAGCAATCTTCTCTTGCAGCACATCAACAACAAATATGGCCCCCGGCAAGCTATCAAGCGTATCTACTCCCCCAAAAGCCTCCTCTAAGCTCACCAGCTCCTTGGCGAGCAAGCCGATCTCTTTTTTAGTCATATCGCCAAAGTCTTTGGCAGCAAATTTCTCTCGGAGCTCTTTGAGGTAGCTTATCCGGCTTTTAATAGTGCGAAAGTTTGTCAGCAACCCGCCCGGCCAATGAGCCGAGACATAGGGCAAACCGGCGGCCTTGGCCACCTCCTCGATTATGGGACCGGCCTGCCGCTTGGTGCCCACCAGTAAAAAGTTAGACCCCTCTTTGGCCAGCCCCGCAACAAAATCTGTTGCCTCCTTAAGTTTTTCGTGGGTCTTAACTAAATCGATGATGTAAATGCCATCTCGGGCATCAAAAATAAACGGGCGCATCTTCGGATTCCACCTAAAAGTCTGATGCCCAAAATGCAGGCCCGCTTCTAACATCTGCTCAACAGTCACATTCACCATTACCTAATTACCCTTATACTTCCAGCCGGATCACCTTGGGCGAGACCCCGACGCATCGGAGCAGGACTACACCCAATCCCCGTACTGTGCTTAGTTTACGCTAAGCATACTATCCTAACTTTGACAAACAGTCAACACAAGCTAATATAGAGGCGAATTTGCGTAAGGGAGGGCGATTAGCTCAGCTGGTTAGAGCGCACGATTCACATTCGTGAGGTCACTGGTTCGAATCCAGTATCGCCCACCATATTGCCCCTACGCCCAATCCGATAGATCTTATCCCCCCTTGAGCAAATCATGCTAGCCCCACATTCTTGTTTAAGCCATTGGAGGAGAAGCGTCATCAATTGAGTAAAATCTCTTGGGCGAAGCCCGTTGTCTGTTAGGGCAAGAGTCGACAGAGATTTTGCCAATTGATAGCTTCTCTGAACTGGCGAGAGTTTTTGGGCACTTTTTCTAAAAAAGTGCTGAAGAGAGCTCCTTGGAGTTTGCCTGAACAAATCTTATAATAAAC
>META01000004.1:62113-69393 GCA_001772255.1 candidate division Kazan bacterium RBG_13_50_9
TGGCTATCTTTGTAGGCACTGTTATCTTTGTCTACGACGTCTTTAAGACCGTCACCACTGTTTTGGGGGTGGCTTTCCTGATCCGTTTCTTTCTCATCCAACCGTTTTATGTTAGTGGGCAGTCGATGGAGCCCACCTTCGAGAACAACCAATACATTATCGTTGACCAGGTTAGCTACCGCCTCCATGCCCCCCACCGAGGTGACGTAGTGGTGTTCAAATACCCTCGCAATGTGGCTTTCAGCTTCATCAAGCGTATTGTTGGCCTGCCCGGCGAAACCGTTATTGTCCATGATGGCGAAGTTACCATTATCAACGACCAGTATCCTAACGGCGTTAGTTTAGAAGAAGACTATCTGGCCACTCGTACCAGCGGCGAGGTAAGGACTAAACTGGGTAAAAATGAGTACTTTGTCCTAGGCGATAACCGCCCCAGCAGCTCAGACTCCAGAAGTTGGGGGGTACTGCCGAGGCATCTCATTGTCGGCAAGGTCTGGGTGGTGCTATACCCATTCGACGAATTCAAAACTGTCCACCCCCCCAGCTACGGCAAAGGACTATAATAAAACTGCCTGGGCTCGGACAGTTTTATTAGGTAATTTTGGTAATTTTAACCTTGGTGAGTTTTTGGCGGTGACCGGTCTTGCGGCGGTATCTCTTACGGCGCTTCATCTTAAAGATCACCACTTTATCCGCCTTGATTTGACTCACTACCTCGGCCTCAACCTTAGCACCGGTAAGCAAAGGGTTGCCTAATTTAGCTGACCCACTTTCCTCGTCGCTTACCAAAAGTACCTCTTCGAAGACTACTTTATCGCCAGAACTGCCAGGCAGCTTCTCAACTTCCAAAACATCGCCGACTCCAACTAAATACTGTTTGCCCCCTGTTCTGATAACTGCTTTCATGATGACTTCTACTTACGCACTCGAGTATAACTAGCCCCAGAACCCTAAGTCAACTGGATTTTATCGCCTCGGTCTAGTTGATTGCTAGCGCTAAAGCCGGCATTAACCTCCAATACATACTGGGCGGGCTCCCGATTGGTGTAGCGCGGCAGTTGATTGGAAGCTACATTGGATAGTGGCTGCACGTACTGTGCTATATCCACTACCTGATAGTCGGAGTCCAGCCAAATAATATCAATAGCAAATCGCATATTAGCCATCCACAAGCTGTAGTATCCCTCCTCACTAAATACGAACAGCATCGCAGTGCTCTCGGGCAGCGAGACCCGGCCCGACAGCCCCTGGGCCCGCTCCTCCGGTGTATCCGCTATCTCCATTGCCACTACCCGGCCGTTAGGTAGTTTCAGTTTGGAAGTTGCTAAGGTCATGAAAGTAGATGCCGGGGACTGCTTAGCGATACCGGTAATCAGAAACATCACTATCACAAAGATGCCTAGGGCTAGCCTGGAGAACATAATCTCGGATAGATAGTTCTTGAGCATCAGATCTTTTTAATCCCTAATTTAACTTTATGGCCATCAACCATTACCTCTTGAACGATCTCCGTAGTGCCGTGGATCAACTCTCGTGCTAATGTCTCGCCTTTAATATATTCGACCCAAACCGCTATGCTATCTTGCACTAATCTATCTTCGCTTTCATAAAACAACTGAATCCTATCTGAGACACTAAGCCCACTGCTCTTGCGCAAAGCCTGTACCGAACGGACTACCTCTCGAGCCATTCCCTCCTGTTCCAGTTGGGGGGTAATCTTTTTATCTAACTCTTTTTTCTGGGCATCCCAAACTAGCCGTTTAATGTTCAGCTCGTCTCTTATAATCTCCTTAAGCTCATCTGGTAGATCGTCAGGGCTATCGATGGCAAACATAGCCAACGGTTGACGAACCTTAATCCCCGCCTCCTCTCTTAAAGCATGCCCTGCCTCTACCAATTCCCGGGCCAATCGCATCTGAGCTAGCAGTGGGGCGTCAACTCCGCCGGCCTTTGGCCAGTCCTCCAAATGAACAGAGATGGGATCCTTATCCCCCCGTAGCGCCTGATAAATCGCCTCCGCCAGCATCGGCATAAACGGAGCTAGGAGTATAGCAGTAGTCCTAAGCACCATATAAAGAGTCTGGTACGCCCGCTGCTTATCGGCAGTATCTTCGCTCTTCCAAAATCTTTTGCGGCTACGGCGGACATACCAATTGGAAAGATCGTTTGTGAGCCTCTCAATCTGCCCAGCAGCGTTCATTACGTCGTAGCTATCCAATGACTCCGTGACATCAGCAACCGTTTGATACAATCTAGCTAAGATCCACTGGTCCAACTTACCTGATACCTTCGATGCACCCCCAGCCGGCTTGAAGTTATCGAGCTCAGCATAGGTAACAAAAAAAGACAACGTGTTCCATAAAGTCAAAACAAACCGCCGGGTGACTTGGGTAAGCCCATCCTCGTCAAAGTTTTTGGGCAGCCCGGGATGATTGACGGTATAGAGATACCAACGCAACACGTCAGCGCCGTGGCTGCCAAATATCTGCCACGGGTCAACGATATTGCCTAAACGTTTACTCATTTTCTTGCCATGCTTATCCATAAGCAGGCCGAAACAGATGACATTCTTATATGGCGCTTCTTTCCCCAACAAAGTGGCCACTGCCAAAAGCGTGTAAAACCAACCTCGGGTCTGGTCGATCGCCTCAGCGATAAAATCGGCCGGATAAGCCTCTCCTTTATCGACCTTGTCCCGGTTTTCCATAGGGTAGTGCCATTGGGCAAAGGGCATCGATCCGCTGTCGAACCAAACATCCACTATCTCTGGCACCCGCCGGTACTCTTTGCCATCCTTAACAAGTACTACCTCATCGACAAATGGCTTATGAGGATCAAACCCGTCGCCAACCTTAGATTTGTCTTTGGCCAACGCCCTAAGCTCATCAAATGACCCTACGCAGATAAGATTGCCCTCCTCGCTCCTCCAAAGAGGTAGGGGGGTGCCCCAAAAACGCTCGCGCGAAAAAGCCCAATCCTTTACTTCCTTAAGCCACTCACCAAACCTGCCCTCTTTAATATGCTCCGGCACCCAGTTAATGGTTTGGTTGTCCTGGATAAGCTGTGCGCGCAGCTCCGACATCTTAATGAACCAGGAACGAGCAGCATAGTATAAAAGTGGCGTATCACACCGCCAGCAGAATGGATAGTCGTGCCGATAAGGTATTTCTTTAAAGATCAGCCCTTGTTCTCGGAGGTCTTCCACTATTGATGTCTCTACCTTAGGGTCTTTAACGTACCGGCCAGCCCATTTTTTAACACTAGGCAAGAACAAACCGTCCTCTGATACGGTGTGGAACTTTGGCAAGCCAACCTGCTCACCCAGTTGGTAATCATCCTCACCATACATTACTGCGGTATGTACCACCCCGGTACCATCTTGGGTTGTTACAAAGTCCGCTGGATAAACTTTAAAGGCATTGCTAAAATCGGGGGTATCCTCGGGCACCGCACCCGGGAACAGTGGCTCATACTGCCAACCAACCAAATCTTTGCCCAAATACTCCCTCACTACCACAGCCTGCTGGCCCGCTGCCCGTTCGACTAGATCTCTGGCCAGGATTAAGGTATCTTTGCCCTCATGAACTGCAACATATTTAGTCTCTCCACTAACTGCCAAAGCTACGTTGCCCGGCAGCGTCCAGGGCGTAGTTGTCCAAGACAAGATATAGGTATTATCCTTACCTTTGACTTTGAATTTAACAAACACTGAGTTCTCTTCAACCTCCCGGTAGCCCTGAGCTACTTCGTGGCTGGAGAGCGCCGTGCCGCAACGGGTGCAGCGAGGAACCACTTTATGCCCTTCATACAAGAGGCCTCTATCCCAGATCTGCCGGATGATCCACCACAGCGATTCAATATACTTAGCATCATACGTAACATACGGATCATCCAAGTCCAACCAGAACGCCATCCGCTCCGTCAACTTTTCCCAATCTTCTTTATAGCGCCAGACACTCTTGCGGCACTCGGCGTTAAACTTATCTACCCCGTACTCCTCAATATCTTTCTTATCCTTCAGACCCAGTTCTTTCTCAACCTCAATTTCTACCGGTAAACCGTGGGTATCCCAGCCCGCCTTACGCTCCACTAAAAACCCCTGCATCGTTTTATAGCGCGGGAAGAGATCCTTAAACGCCCGCGCTAAGACATGGTGAATACCTGGTTTGCCGTTAGCCGTTGGGGGGCCTTCAAAAAAGACATAACGTTTGCCTTTAGCCCGAAGAGCTAGGCTCTTTTTAAAAACATTTTCTTTTTTCCAAAATTCAAGGACCTTAAGCTCCTCCTTAGGTAAGTTGAGTTTAGGGTCCACCTTCCCGAACCTAGCCATTACTGCTCTTCCTGTCCGCTAACAGAAATTTGCGGACATTGCTGTCTAAATCAATAAAGTTATCAGCCAGATCCCGCAGCCGCCCCGAAGCGCTGCGGCCAAAGGCTATCACCTCTGTGCGCTGACCGATGCTTTTAAGATGCTCCAGCAGTGGCACAAAATCGCCATCGCCAGAGACTAGCACTACCACATCGATCTTGGGCGCCAGGCGGATCGCATCCATGGCAATGCCAACATCCCAATCTCCCTTCTTATGGCCACCGTAGAATACCTGCAGCTCTTTGCTTTTAACCTCAAAGCCGATCTTATCCAAGGCATCGAAGAATTTCTGTTCCTCGGGGCTCTCTGCCTTGATCACATAAGCAATCGCTCGAATCAGCTTCCGGTCCCCCACTGCCTCTTTAATAACGGCTCTAAAATTAACCTTGCGGTTATACATAACTCGAGCGGAATGGTAAAGATTCGCTACATCAACGAACACTCCAACCCGCTGCTCACTGTATTGTGACGACATAGGCACTCCAATATTAAAAAATACCCTCCCATTATAGCTAAAATCACCTATAAAACAAGCTTGGGAGTTAGAACTCAATTATCTTATACCTGCTTTTCTCGCCCTGAATTATTCTGATCTGACTCTGGGACACATTAAAATGCTCCGCCAATAGCTTGATTGCCGCTTTATTAGCCTTGCCCTCCACTGGCACCGCTGTCACCCTTACCGTGTAGCTCTCTGCCACCTTTTCCACCCGGTTGTGGTCAGAGCGCGGAATAACTTTTATTTTTATTCTCATTAATACTCAACGCCAGGGCGAGCTAACTGCCCCCGATCAAAGTAGTGTTTCACCTTGCGCATTTCAGTCACCAAGTCCGCCAGGTCCAAAAACTCTTTCGGCGCCTGGTGGCCAGTTAAGACTACTTCTCCTTTTTTAGCTGCCCTTCTAATCAAGCTAATGACTTTGCTCCGAGGGATGAACCCCATTGTCACAGCATCAATAATCTCATCCAGCACCAAGACATCGTAGCGTCGGTTTTTAACCACTTTCTCTAAAAACTCTAAGCCCTTTTTAGCCAGGCGCTCATGTTCGGCGGGGCCAGGCGGATCCCAGGTAAAATGCGGGGGGCCGAACTGATAGATCTTAAAGCGGCCCGGCAGCAGTGTTTTAGCCTTAATCTCGCCTATGTCAGATCGACCCTTGAGCCACTGGATCATAACCACCTTCTGGCCTTGTCCCACTGCCCGTAAGGACAGGCCTAGGGCGGCCGTGGTCTTCCCTTTCCCCACCCCATAGTAGAGATGCACGTAATGTTTTTTCTTCGATCCCATACAATTTTATTGTTGTTCCCGCCATTGGAGCTCGAGCGTTCTGAGCCCAACAAATCACTGTCG
Organism: candidate division Kazan bacterium RBG_13_50_9; assembly: GCA_001772255.1. GTDB lineage: Bacteria > Patescibacteriota > Kazan-3B-28 > Kazan-3B-28 > UBA10110 > RBG-13-50-9. Next base: position 67,834 of record META01000004.1, read on the forward strand.
CGAAGCCCGTTGTCTGTTAGGGCGAGAGCGGTAAGGTGATTTGTTGAGGCGAATAGCGAGAGCGACTGGCGGAGAATTTTGGTTACTTTTCTTGGAAAAGTAACAATTAAGTTAAAGGTTAGAAGGGAAACAACGCTTCGCTAGATTCTTCGCTGCGCTCAGAATGACAGCAATTTCTGTTCTTGTCTGGATCCTGGATCCCGCCTTCGCCCAAGGCTACGGAACGGGCAGGCAAGTCCGGGATGACTTAGCCTAAGAAATGCGCATCAGCTACAACCGGTGGTAGTACCACATTCCGGGCAGGCAAAACACGATCCGTTCCTGACCATCAGCGCTCCGCAGGTCGGGCATGGCGGCGCATACTGGAACCCATCCGGTTGACTGCCCTCCCCCTCAGCAGCCAAAGATAAGATGGGTTGCTCAACCAAGCGCTCTTTGCCCTTCTCTTGCTCGGCCTCACCAACATTTATAGTCTGCCCATCGGCGATGCCAAAAGCCACTTGCTTATCCAGTGGCAAAAAGTGCTTACCCAGCCACCGACCTATATAGTCAGGAATGGATTTAGCCATGGGAATCTCTGGATTGTCAGTGATGCCCCACGGGTCAAACCGCAGATTCAGTAGTGAATCTACAATCGATTCTGCTGGCGCTCCCTCCTGCAACATCTTAGAGGTGAGTCGAGCAATACTTCCCAAAAGACCGCTCACTACCGATCCTTCCTTTCCGGCAGTGATAAAGATCTCACCCAGATCACCGTTCTCGAAACGATTAGCCGTAATATAGACCTTATGCCCACCAATTGAGAATTTGTGGGTGATCCCCTCCCTGGTTTTGGGCATCTCCCGATGCCGCGGTGTCAGGTCTAAGGGGCTTACTCGCCTATCACCGAGCTTAGTCGTAAGTGGCTGTGAGGCCTTACTGCCGTCGCGATAGATAGCCAGCGCTTTAAGCCCCCGCTTCCACGACTCAATATACATCTCTTCAATCTCATCAACCGTAGCCGATTCCGGCATATTGACCGTTTTACTGATCGCTCCTGAGATGAACGGCTGGACCGCTGCCATCATCTCCACGTGGGCCATTGGCCGAATAAATCGCTCTCCGTCACCGCAGGTGTTAGCGCAGTCAAATATTGGAAGATGCTCCTCCTTAAGCCCCCCGGCCCCCTCGATCTTGCCATTATCTAGCACATACTGCTTAATCGCCTCGACCTCATCCAGGCTATAACCTAAATGTTTTAAGGCCGGCTCAACCGACTGATTAACGAGTAAGTAGCCACCCCCACCAGCCAGTTTTTTATACTTAACCAAGGCAAAGTCGGGCTCTACCCCGGTTGTATCCACATCCATCAAGGGACCGATCGTGCCCGTAGGGGCCAGCACCGATACCTGGGCATTTCTATAACCAAACTTCCGGCCATTCTCCCAGGCAGCCGTCCAGTCTTCAATGGCGGCTTCCCTAAGGTAGCTAGGAGCATGCTGAATCGTTTCGGCTTTAGCCAGATGCATCTTAATAACATCTAACATGCTCTGTTGATTGAGCTCATGCTCCATAAACGCT
>META01000005.1:0-7316 GCA_001772255.1 candidate division Kazan bacterium RBG_13_50_9
CGCTGCGCCCCGATTTGCATCGGGGAGTCCTTATCCCGAAGTTACGGACGCTGTTTTGCCGAGTTCCTTAACGAGGGTTCTCTCGATCGCCTTAGTCTACTCGACCTACCTACCTGTGTCGGTTTGCGGTACGGATACTGTCAGCTCTCGCAGAGAGGTTTTTCCGGTCAGTTTGGGTCAGCCAAATCGCGCTCCGGCAAGCCGGAACACTTTCCGTTACTCCTCACAGTTAGTCCGATAAATCGGACAGACCTCCCGGATTTGCCAAAGAGATCCTGTTTGAAGCTTAGACGAGCATGCCTATACTCGCTTGGCCTACCAACCTGCGTCACCCCATAGCTAGGCCGACTGGCCCTGCAACCAGGCGTTTACCCCGACAAGTCGGGGCAACCTTCCTAGCGCAAGGCGAAAGTCAGCCTCGGGCGAACTAACAGTAGTACAGGAATATTAACCTGTTATCCATCGACTACGCCTTTCGGCCTCGCCTTAGGATCGACTAACCCTGAGTTGATTAACATAGCCCAGGAAACCTTAGGTTTTCGGCGCGCAGGTTTTTCACCTGCGTTGTTACGTTACTCGTGCCAACATTCTCACTTCTGCCCGCTCCACCCCACCTTCCGGTGGAACTTCACAGCCGAGCAGAACGCTCTCCTACCATCCCGACAAGTCGGGATCCGTAGCTTCGGTACCAAGCTTGAGCCCCGATACATTTTCGGCGCAGACACACATCGACCAGTGAGCTGTTACGCTTTCTTTGAAGGATGGCTGCTTCTAAGCCAACCTCCTGGTTGTTTATGTGCCTCCACTTCCTTTAACACTTAGCTTGGATTTAGGGACCTTATCTGACGGTCTGGGCTTTTCCCCTCTCGACCATGGCGCTTAGCCGTCACAGTCTGACTCCCATGCTTTAACCCATAAGTATTCGGAGTTTAATTGGACACGGTACGCGTAAGCGCCCGGATCCATTCAGTAGCTCTACCACTCTGGGGAACGCATGAGGCTATACCTAAATATATTTCGGAGAGAACCAGCTATCTCCGGGTTCGATTGGCATTTCACCCCTAACCACAGCTCATCCCCCCACTTTTCAACGTAGGTGGGTGCGGCCCTCCACGCCTTCTTAGGGGCGCTTCAGCCTGGCCATGGTTAGATCACCCGGTTTCGGGTCTAATCCCAACAACTTAAACGCGCTATTCGCACTCGCTTTCGCTCCGGCTCCCCTGGCTTATGCAGGTTAACCTTGCTATTGAGATTAACTCGTTGGCTCATTCTACAAAAGGCACGCTGTCACCCCCCACTTTATCTCCCAAGCGCAAAAGCTTGGGGGACAAAGTGGGGGGCTCCAACTTTTATGCGAGCTATTGGTTTCAGGTACTATTTCACTCCCCTCGCCGGGGGACTTTTCACCTTTCCCTCACGGTACTAGTTCACTATCGGTGAGAAGTGGTATTTAGCCTTACCGGATGGTCCCGGCAGATTCCGACAAGATTTCACGGGTCCCGTCGTACTTAAGTAAAGTTATTCAGAGTCATCCCCTTTTCGCATACAGGACTGTCACCCTCTATGGTTGCCCTTTCCAGGGACCTTCTGCTAAGGAAATGATTTCTTACTCCTGACTCGATCTACTGCTCGAGAATATAACTCTCTTTCAACCCCCTCGTAAGCAACGCCAGTAGGCTTACACTTACAAGAGTTTAGGCTCTTCCCTTTTCGCTCGCCGCTACTAGGGGAATATACATTCGTTCTTTTTTCCTCGTGCTACTAAGATGTTTCAGTTCACACGCTTACCCCTTATGGACCTATGAATTCAGTCCATAAGCTCTTTAGGTTTGCTAAAGTGGGTTACCCCATTCGGACATCCCCGGATCAAAGGTTGCTTGGCACCTTCCCGAGGCTTATCGCAGCCTGCTACGTCCTTCATCGGCCACTTCTCCCAAGGCATTCACCAATAGCCCTTTCGTAACTTGACTTTGATTAAGAGCTTACTCTTAATCGGCAATCGCAAGAAACGATAGACTTAATTTCGTGGTTTCTTACGCTACTTGTCAAGTTGCAGGATCGAATATAGATAGTGCTCCGGAGGGTGAATCTTTGCCTGAACAAAGATTTAAAAAAGGGCCCTAGGGCCCTTTCTGATTTCGAAAAATCAGGGTCTCTTAGGTTTTAAATAAACTACGTAAATATAAAGATGCGCTAAAGAAGTGGTTCAAAGCGAACTGAATTAGTTGCCGTGTGTCCAAAACTTAGAGCTTACTTATATATTGGGTTTTTGTTTACTTCGACATATTATCGTAAGTTGAAGATCAACGCAAGAGTATTATAACCCAAGATGGGGATAAAGTCAAGAAAATCAGCTTCAGGGACACAAAATCTCCTCTCTGGTAGAATGAAAACGCTAGTCCCGTTAGAAATCACCTAGCGGGACAATCAGGTAAGATAGGGTTAGGATACTAACGCTAGGTAGATTTCTGACGGGATGGATGATTTCCGCTCCAGATTAGACCAGATCCGCTCCAGGAGGAACCCCCACCTCCACTCGGAGCTCCATCTATTGGTAGACGAGGCTCGGATGCTATTTAAAGAGAAGGCTGTAAAAGGCCCCGGCTCGTTTGCCTTTTATCTTGGGTTTTTTAAGCGCTTAGGAGTTCAGAAGGTTAGGCAGTTGATGGCCGAAGTAAAAGATAGTAATGCTACTGAGCCGGTTAAGTTGTTCTGGTACAAAGTTCGTGAAACCCTCAAAAAATAGGTTTGTCATCCCCCTTCAGTGTCATCCTGAGCGTAGTCGAAGGATCCAGCGAAGCGTACTGTCATCCTGAACTCGTTTCAGGATCTTAACCAATTATTCTTTCGCTACCACTTTGCTCGTCCAAAGTGGTAGCACCGAAAGGACGCCCAATCACCAATTGCTACCCAAACAGCAAAAGCTGCCTTTCCGGCTTTCGGCGAACTCGTCGCTTCGCTCCTCAGACAACGCCTTCGCCAGCGGCAGTTTTGCCATTGGCTAACGCGATTGGCTCAATGGGGGTTATTTGCATCAGTTAGCCAATTTACGATTGCCACCCTGACTCCCTCACTTAGATTAGCCAAATTATTTAGTTCTTTTTTGTCGTGTTTAAAATCTTCTATAAGATCTCCGTATGGCATTAATTCACTCTGCAACAGCCGGCCACTGTGAACTGCCCTCCCCCTCAATGGATATATGTTTTTAATGAACTCCTTATGGGCTTCATTACCACTCTTGCCAGCATACTTACTCATAAATGTGTGAAATTTTTTGCTAAGGCCAGGGCGAGATACAAGTTTTTTACAAGATTGGCATATTAGAGACTCTAGGCAATGTGGGCATTCTACTAATTGGCTATTTTCCAGCAAGGATTCTACCGCGATGACCAAAGCAATCATCTTTAAGGTTTGCAACTCGTAGGATACCTTATTGGCGATTTCAAACCAAGCACAGGCCCTGATAAATCTTTCATAAAGTTTTGGTTTGGCTTTTTCAAGATCCTCGACTTGCTTAAGTCTTGCCGGCAGAGAACTAGGTATAGTAAGCTCTCCCCCCACCATAGCATCAGGGCACGACCTGAAGTGCCCCACGAGAACACCATAGTACTGGTCGTCGGTAATGATAGGAACTGGCTCTATACCACTGGTGCTATCGAATCCTTTGACCTGCTCTGTGAGCGCAACAAAATATTCTGCATCTACCCATTCTGGCAGATGGCTTCCCCGAGTTTTGTCCCAACTCGACCATATATATTGTTTCCAGTTGCTAATCGGCATCATACCGCCCCTAATGAATAGGTTAAGTATTCGGACCCATTTTGTGTATTCATGCAAAGGATCCACATTGTTGTCACAGGCTATCTGTAATATCAATGGGTGCTCATTTGACAATGTTTCGGTTGGGAAGCTGTCGTGTGGCGGTACAATTTGGAACCTATTAAGGTATCGAAAATATCCCTTGGATAAAGAGCGTGACATACATAACTTTTGCCAGGTTTTCATAGGTTAAAGGAAGGTTACTGACCCCAATCGATTAAGTCGGTGAAGCGGAGGTAGAAGCCGAAGGGGTCTTCCATCCGGAAGTCCTGCCACTTCATATCACCGTCCTCTTTATCCATCACCGGCTGAATGATGTGGTCTTTGAGGGCCGGGGCGATCTTGGCGTAGAAATCGGCGGCATTCGGGACTGGGATGGTAATGGAGGTGGCATATCCCCTTTTCGTGTCGCGGGGGAAGTTTTTGAAATACGACTGATTATAAACTAAATCGTTCCCGCCGTAGAAATTAATGATGGTTTCTCCCAATTCGTTTGTCATTTTCATTACCAAATAGCCCGGCTTATTTGCGGTGGGAATGTGCTCTAAAATTATTTTGAACCCCAGCGCCGAATAAAATTTATTCGCCACATCAAAATCAGGAATGTGTAATTCGACCACTAAGTTGTTCAGAATCGGTTGTTTACTCATACTAGATTAAAGCTTTTCTGTTAGAGTGGACATTACTTCGCGGAAACCGTCTATACCCCCAGACCATTGCTCTGGATTATCAGCCATTGATTTCTCAATGTCTTTAGTCGTCATCCATCTTGCTTCTTGCACTTCGTCATCTTGGAAACGTAAATCGTTAATGTCGCCGTTAAATTCGAGATAAAAAACTTGGGCGAATTCTCTGTTTGGATAATGATCACACTTTCGCCAGTTTCCTTCAATCAGCGCATTGAAATCTAAATCTAACCCCAACTCGTCTTTCAATTCGTTGATGGTGGTCTGCTGAATATCGCTACCAGACTTAATGTGGCCTCCAAAGCGCGTATCCCAAGCATTCGGATGCAGATCCTTCTTGGCTGAGCGCAGATGGGTTAAGAACTCGATTTCCGTTCCCTGCTTGCGGAACAGATAGATATGCACGGTTCTGTGCCACAAGCCATCGGCATGTACTACCGAACGAGGCCGACCCTCTCCAGTCGGCTGATTATTCTCATCAACTATATCTATCACCTCCTCCACCCCCCAAGTGTAGCATGGGATAGTTTGACCCCAGTATCCTCCCCCTTATAATGGTATGTTGATGCCTGCGTGGCATCAGCCAACTCTCTTTGACATATAGTCAAAATCTAAAACAAAACCGGAGGAGGAGATGTTCCAACTCTACAGAAAACCGGCACTTAGTGCATCTGTGGTTGGGCGTATCCTCCAGGTGGGGGCACGCTTAGCTGCAGATATTCAATCCATTAACACCGAGTGGTGTTACTACGTTACGGTAGCCCCTCCCATGGAGGAAGAAGAACTGGCAACCCTTCGGTGGCTACTGGGTGAGACCTTCGAACCAGAGAACTTAGGCGAGACCTCGTTTCTTAAGGGCAACGCTACGATTCTCGAAGTTGGGCCCCGGCCCAGTTTTGAAACGGCCTGGTCAACCACTGCCGTAACGATCTGTCGGGCTTGTGGCCTACCCAGCGTAAAGCGGATCGAACGCTCGCTGCGGATCGGCTTGGACGTCAAGCTGAGCGCAACGCAACGGACCGCGCTATTGGCATCGTTGCACGATCGGATGACAGAGATGCACTACGAGACCCAACCGATCAACTTCGACACCGGCATTCTTCCGGCACCGATGCGTATCATTCCCCTGCTGGGAAACGACTGGCGGAAGGTTCTGCGTCAGACCAGCGTGGAGATGGGGTTGGGTTGGGACGAGCAAGACATCGAGATGATTGGCGACCTGTTCGTCAACGTCCTTAAGCGCGACCCAACTGATGTGGAGCTGTTTCAGTTAGCGCAAGCCAATTCGGAACATTCCCGTCACTTTTTCTTCAAGGGTAAGCTGGTGATCAATGGGGTGACCACGTCTGAAACGCTGATGGATTTAATCCAAGCGCCATGGCGAACCAATCCGGGCAACTCCCTCATCGCTTTCGGCGACGATTCTTCAGCGATCCGCGGTAGCTCTATCGCTGCCTGGACTGCCCAAGATCCTTACCGACCCAGCCAGTTGGTTCCAAGCTTGCGCATGTATCATCCGACCCTCACGGCCGAGACGCACAACTTCCCATCAGGAGTTGCTCCCTATCCCGGCGCTGCTACTGGCACTGGCGGAAGGATCCGCGACAACCACGCAGTTGGACGCGGCGGTAATGTCATCGCTTCTGCAGCGGCCTACTGCACAGGAAATCTCCACATCCCGGGCTATAACCTTCCATGGGAGGACGACGGCTGGAATCATCCGGCTAATCTTGCCTCTCCGCTGGAGATCATGATCCGTGCCAGCGATGGCGCGTCTGATTACGGTAATTGTTATGGCGAACCGGTAATTACCGGATTCGCTCGCAGTTGCGGGATCCAACTGCCGGATGGGTATCGCAGCTGGTTTAAGCCGATTATGTACACAGCCGGCGTTGGCACCATCGATGATGCTAACCTGCGACCAAGCCAACCCGAACGTGGCATGTTGGTCATCCAAGTCGGCGGGCCAGCTTATCGCATCGGGGTAGGCGGCGGATCAGCCAGCTCTATGATCCAAGGGGCTAATCTCGCGGAGCTCGATTTCAATGCGGTGCAACGCGGTGATCCCCAGATGGAACAGCGGCTCAACCGCCTGATTAGAGCTTGCGCCGAACTTGGGCCTAAGAATCCCATCATCAAAATGGTGGATCTGGGAGCGGGCGGCAGCTGCAATGCCATCCCCGAACTGGTCAATCCGGCAGGTGCTCTCATCAACCTACGCGCTCTGCCATCCGGCGATGCGACCCTGTCTCCCAGTGAGTTATGGGGAAACGAATCGCAGGAACGAGACGCTTTCCTTATCCGCCCAGAGGACCTTGATACCATCAAGCGTATCGCCGCACGGGAGAACGTTACCTGTGCGGTAGTCGGCGAGATTGCCGGTGATGGCCGCTTGGTGCTCACAGACGATGCTAACGGATCAACTCCGGTGGATCTCCCATTAGAGCTAATCCTCGGTAAACTCCCGCCAAAGACTTTCGAGTTGCAGCGAGTTGCTCCCCAATTGGAGCCACTCGTGCTACCAGCAGGGCTATCGGCACGAGAGGCATTAGAACGAGTACTACGACTGCCGGCAGTCGGTTCGAAGCGATTCCTGACCACTAAGGTCGACCGGAGCGTAACTGGTTTGATCGTCCAGCAACAGTGCGTCGGGCCTAACCAGCTAACACTAGCTGACTATGCCGTGGTAGCTAACAGCTACTTCGAGCTGTTCGGAACAGCTTTTAGTTTGGGTGAACAGCCCATCAAGGGTTTGCTCTCTCCCCAAGCGATGGCGCGACTGGCAGTTACCGAGATGATTCTAAACATGGC
>META01000005.1:7335-7686 GCA_001772255.1 candidate division Kazan bacterium RBG_13_50_9
CTCTCTGACGTCAGGTGTTCGGCCAACTGGATGCTGGCGGCTAAACTTGCTGGCGAGGGGGCGTGGCTCTACGATGCGGCGGTCGCCCTACGGGACATCTGCCTACAGCTTGGCATCGCGATCGACGGTGGCAAGGATAGCCTATCGATGGCTGCTCGCGTAACGGGGCCTAACGGAACCGAACAGATCGTCAAAGCCCCAGGCGAATTAGTGATCGCGGGCTACGCCCCGATGCCCGACATCACCCGCAAAGCCACGCCCGACATCAAGCAGGGGGGCGACCGGCTCATTCTCATCGACTTGTCGCCCGGTAACTACCGCCTGGGTGGCTCAGCGCTGGGGCAGGTTTAC
>META01000005.1:7732-9008 GCA_001772255.1 candidate division Kazan bacterium RBG_13_50_9
TTCAGAATGTGTTCTTAGCCATCCAGCATCTGCTCGACCAAGAGCTGATTAGGGCCATCCACGATCGGAGCGACGGCGGACTAATCGTTACCCTGCTCGAGATGGCTTTCGCCGGTAACGCCGGCTTAGACATCAACATCACCAGCAGAGCTGATGCTCTCTTCACCCTCTTTTCCGAAGAGCCGGGACTGGTGATCGAGCCGGTTGATACGGATGAAGTCACCCGGCTGCTGCAGTACCGCGGCATCTCCCACCAAATCGTTGGTTGCATTCCGGAATCGGGCACTGATGTGCGCATTCGCCACAACGACACCGAAGTGCTAACTGGCGAGATAACCGAGTTCCGCCAACTGTGGGAATCTACCAGCTCCGCGCTGGATGCTTTGCAAGCTAACCCGGACTGCGTCCGCGAAGAGACGGTGGTCAACAGCCAGTTGATCACATCACCTCGGTGGAATCTGTCATTTGTGCCCAACCCAACTGCCCCCCAGTTCATGTCTGCTACCACGGGTGAACCCCGAGTGGCGATTCTGCGGAGTGAGGGCAGCAACGGAGATCGGGAGATGGCAGCAGCATTCTGGTCCGCTGGCTTCGAAACCTGGGATGTTACCATGACCGACCTGTTAGCTGATCGCATCTCGCTTGATGACTTTCGGGGTATCGCTTTTGTGGGCGGATTCGCGTTCGCCGATGTGCTCGACGCCAGCAAGGGATGGGCCGGTATCATCCGCTTCAACCCCAAGGTGCGAGAACAGTTCGATCGGTTTCGTGATCGGCCCGATACCTTTTCTTTGGGAGTATGTAATGGGTGCCAATTGATGGCCCTGATGGGCTGGGTGCCCGGACTCGACATCCCCGAGGATAAGCAACCGCGCTTTATCCGGAATCGCTCGGAACGATTCGAGTCTCGGTTTGTTACGGTCAAGATCCTGAGCAGCCCAGCCATCATGCTCCAAGGGATGGCGGGCTCTGTCCTGGGTATCTGGGTGGCTCACGGCGAAGGAAGATTGCACATCCCCCGCCACGAAGACTTAGACCAGATCACTACCAAGCGGCTCGCGCCAATTCGATTCATCGATTGGGACAGCCAGAAAACCGAGACGTATCCGTTCAATCCGAACGGCAGCCCTCAAGGCATCACTGCTCTGTGCTCTCCCAACGGAAGGCACTTGGCAATGATGCCCCATCCGGAACGCACGTTCCTTAAGTGGCAGTTACCATGGATGCCAGCGGACTGGGACAACCTCTCCGCCAGCCCGTGGCTGCGACTTTTCCA
>META01000005.1:9031-14756 GCA_001772255.1 candidate division Kazan bacterium RBG_13_50_9
AGAACACCTAACCCAAGTCAGGCAACTCGAGGCCTTCTCTTAGCTCCGCAAATGCGGAACTCGGAGGAGGCCTCATTTTTTACATTACAAGCGGTTAATTACAGATAATCTAAAATTTCGGGGAAGGTCTCTTGATTAAAGTGGCCCTTGTTCTCTAAAAGAATCGGCTTTACGCCAGTTAACTTGGCCCAATCTTGGACGTGCTCCGGCGGGACATAAGGATCGTCATCAGAGGCAGTATAGAAGATCAGAAACTCGGTATCAAATATCTGCTTGTTGGAAAGTACAAATGGTTTAGATAAAAAGCCGTTGATCTGTGGAAATTCGGGCAGCTCGCCAAATGGTGCGGCTGCCAAAACAATCTTTTTAGGATGCCCCCCACTTTCCAAATAGCGCATCGCTAACGCCCCGCCCAAGCTATGTCCGATTAGCACCCCCTCACCATGCTTTTTTACCTCATCCTTAAGTAAGGTAAGCCATTTCTCTAGTGCGGGGAATCCAGCCTCGGGAAAATCCGGCACTACCACTTCCTCTCCGCGCTTTTCTAGCTCCGCCTTAAGCCACGGAAACCAATTTTCGTTCGCGTGTCCGTTGTACCCATGCAGAATGTAGTAGGGAGATTTTTTAGTTGCCATACCCACATTATACCCTCAATGAAATATTGCTTCTGGAAGCGAACTTTTTATTAGGGTAAAATAAATTTATGAAGAGAAAAGTGGTTTTGTACAACAATCCTCTGCTTCTAAAAAAGAGCGCCCCAGTGCGTGAGGTTAACGCTGCTATCCAAAAACTGGCCCATAATCTGATAGACACCATGCGGGCCAATAACGGCGTGGGTCTCTCCGCGCCGCAGATCGGAATGCTGAAGCGAATAATAGCTTATGAATATAAAAGGCCAAAAGGCTCTAAAGACATTACTCCCAATGTACCGTTGCGGGTGCTTATTAACCCGGAGATTATTAAGCTCTCCAAAAAAACTAAGGTTGACGAAGAGGGTTGCTTATCGTTTCCTGATCTCTTCGGCCAAGTTAAGCGCTCAACCGGTATTAGGGTAAGGGCACTAAATTCAAAAGGCAAACTAATTGAGTTTGATGCTAAAGATTTTGAGGCCCGTATTATTCAGCATGAAGTTGACCATCTGGATGGCATCCTCTTCATCCAAAAACTCACAGACAATAAGCTTTATACTTACAAGTGATCCCTTGCTACCGCTTTACTCGTCCAAAGCGGTAGCACCGAAAGGACGGCCAAGTCGTCGGGGCTATTCAATGGTTAAATCTCTGGGTGCTCTCGCCCTAACAGACAACGGGCTTCGCCCAACCGAGATTTAACTCATTTCAGGACGCCCCTCCTCCAATGGCATCAAAAAAATGAATACACCTAGACACAAGATAGTTTTTATGGGGACGCCGGCATTCGCTCTGCCTTCCCTCAAAGGCCTTATTGAGAGCCCAGATTTTGACGTAGTAGCCGTTATCACCCAGCCGGATAAGCCCCTAGGCCGAAGCAGTATACACCAGCCCAGCCCCGTCAAAAAACTGGCCTTAGAGCATAATATCCCGGCGCTGACTCCTGAAAAGGTCAAGAAGAATACCGATCTTTTAGATAAGCTGCGGATGTTGGCCCCAGAGGTGATTGTAGTAGCCGCTTATGGTAAGATCCTGCCCCAGGAACTCTTAGATATCCCTCCGAAAGGAGTCATCAATGTACACGCTTCGCTCCTACCTAAACACCGTGGTGCTTCCCCTATCGCGGGAAGTATCCTCGCAGGCGAGCTGGAAACTGGCGTTACCATTATGAAACTCGTGCTTGAGATGGATGCTGGCCCGATCATCGCCACCAGCAAACACATCTCGATCACCAGCCACGATACCGCGGGTGAGCTTACTGCTGAGCTCGCTGAGGTCGGAGCCAAAACTCTGCTCGAATCTTTGCCAAAATATTTAGCGGGGGAAATCATGCCCCAAGAACAAGATTCTACAAAAGCTACCTACGTAAAACTAATCAGTAAAGATGACGGCAAGATTGATTGGAACGAACCAGCAGAAACAATTGCTCGTAAAGTCAGGGCTTATAACCCTTGGCCATCAGCTTTTACCTATTTCAATAACCAACCGCTCAAGATACTAAAAGCCGAGGTGTCCTCCGATATTGCCAAGCCCTCCGGCATGGTCGGGCAGACCCCCGATAACTATCCTGTCGTTGGTACCAGCACCGGCGGTTTGAAGCTCCTTATGGTACAACTATCCGGCAAAAAACCCACCACCGGCAAAGATTTCTTAAGAGGGTATCCTTCCTTGGTTGATTCCATCCTCTCCTAATTGATATAATGGCAGTGTCCAATCATTTGAAAACGAGGTAATACGTTTAAGAAAGGAGGATCGCAACATGCCGTATCTTTATCTCTTGATCGGTATTGTAGACCTGATCTTGGTCTTCATTAACCGCGACTGGGGCTTCACTTTGGCCGTTGTCCTTGGTATTATCTACGTCATTTTCGGCCTTTACGAAGTCTTTATGCCTCGTAAGTAGGCAGACTGGAATTATTGTCTTTTATCCGGTATTCACAAAAACCCAGCTTTTAAAGAGCTGGGTTTTTGGTGCTCTGGAATTGACTAAACAGGCAGCTTTGTTAATCTTGAGGTATCTTTGTTGTGAAGGAGGGTCTCTAGATGCGCTCTTTGATTTCCCTATTGATAGTGTCTCTCTTCATTGCCATCTCGGCAGCGGCACCCCAATCTGCCTTAGCAGAAGATGCTGCGGGAGTGGACATCCCCCCAGGGTATGTGGTCACCGTCTCTCTCTTTATCTATGACGGCAACAAGACGGGCACAACCTACAGCCTCGGGGTGATCCTGGACGCCCACCACATCATCTCCAGCAAGCGCGCGGTGCTGGCCCATCCCCTTGATGCTCTGGAGAGCCGGCTGGCGTATCGGATCATCGTTGTGACCTCCAAGACGGAGGTCCTCTCGGTGACCGAATACCTCTACTCCCCCGAGGCGCAGCAGGTTCTTCTGACCACCAAGGAAGAGCTGCGTAGCACTACCTCCCTTGAGCTGGTCTACAACTACGCCCCCACTGCCGGCGAGGAGCTCTCGGCGCTCTTGCTGGTATCAGCTGAAGGGGAACCGCTGGAGGTTACCAACCTTAAGCTAGAACCGGTCGCCATCGAGAAGATCAAGGTAGTCATCACCGACCGAATCTTGGGCGGCATCCTGACTGCCACCGAGTATCTCTACCCACTGCAGCAGCAAGGTGCCTCCTTTCTGCTTACCTGCAAGATCCACGGTGGGATCGTACTGAACGGTGCTGGGCAAGTGGTTGGGCTCCTACTGGAAGACCAAGATGGCCAACTGTTCCTGCTGCCACTGCGGGGCAATGAAGATGAGGACGAAGGCAACGGACCCCCGGCAACGGGGGTCCCTGACTATATAAATATGCTCCCTAACTAATGACTACAGGGAGAGTGAGCCCAAAACCCCGTCATTGGATACTCTAAATGTTCGGCGTAGCAGAGTTGATGAACTCGTTAAGTCGGGTGAAGAAATCTCCGACGATCGGCAGATAGCCCAAAGCGGAAAGAAGATAACCGATAATGATTACCACCGCAGCAAAGCCGATCGTAGCTCCCAACCCTACAAAGACCCCGGATACAAAAGACCGGGCTGCCAGGTGCGACCAGCTGCCATAAGCCTTATCTAATGCTCGGGCAAAAGCTACGAGGGAGATAGAGCCCATTTTAGATTTTTTCTCCGCCACTCCCCAATTATACCAACCCTCTTCCCTCTACTCCACCACTGCTATTACGCTGTACAGCGTAATAGCAAGCAATCATGATGGGACAGGAGTTAGACGAGAACGTTAGCACGGATATCGCGGAGCGCGTACTCGACATTGCCGATCCAGTGTTCATATGGCCGCACTGATTTCCAAGAGCGCACCATCCCCCGGGGGGCGGGCTCACCGTCCTCGGGATCATATTTATACAGCAACTCTGAAGTAAACTCGATCGACTCGGCCCACGAGCCAAAGTCACGCGTGCGGCCAAATTTGGAGCTGCCTAGCTGGTAGTCCTTGATCCCCCAAGCATTATATTCTCCTCCTAATTTGGTGCCGTAACCGCTCTCCGCACAAGATAGGGCTACTATCATCTCCCAGTTGTCATACTTCAAGAGCTCCTCGGCTGGCAGAGGGCTATTCCTGCCCACAAGAAAATTACTCAAGCTCGCCAAAGCCATTGGGTCAACGGCTGGAGCCGACGGCCCTGATGACAAAGTTAAGATAGTAAGAATACCAACGATAAACTGGGATAGGCCACCCATCTTTTTGCCTCCTAAGCAAAAACCGCCTTATACCGGCGGCAAGAGGGTATCCTATCTTATAACCCCCCTCCAGTCAAGAGGAATCCTAGGCGGCGCAGCCAACCCTCGTCCGTCAGCTGACGGACGAGGGTTGGTGGACCTAGGCAGAACCCTGCAGTAGAAATGTCGGATTTGCCTAAGCCGGCGAATCTACGACGATTTCACTACGGGGCAGGTCGAACTGCTAGTTTGGTGGACGATACCGGATTCGAACCGGTGACCTCTACGATGCGAACGTAGCGCTCTACCAACTGAGCTAATCGCCCTTTATATCAATTTGAATTCTATCGTGCGCTGACCAATCCTAACATTGTCCCCGTCCTTAGCGCCAGCTTTTTGTAGTTCGGCAATTACCCCTAAGCGCTTAAGCATCTTATAGAGTCGCCCTAGTGCTTGGGGATTGTTCAAATCAGTTTTGACAACCAGCCGTTCCACCTTAACCCCTTTAACTATGAGGTGGCCTCCCTTGCGGTTTACCTCAAAATGGCTGCTCGGGATATCGGCCAAGGTATAGACCTTAATCCCTGCACTAGGATCGGGGATCTTCTGTAGGGCACTGACTACGTCGTAGAGTAAATGGTCTAACCCTTGATGGGTAACGGCAGAGATATAGTGAATCGGCGATCCCCCGAATTTATACCGCTTAATGGTGCGCAGCCGCTGGTTATCAATAACATCGACTTTAGTCAGTGCCACGATCTGCGGTTTGTGCCTTAGCTCGCGGCTGTACCGCCCCAACTCTTTGTTAATCGTATTAAAATCCTTCTTCGGAGTTAGCGATGTAGCATCGATAAGATGCACTAACACCTTAGTGCGCTCAATGTGCTTAAGAAAATCGATACCCAGCCCCCTACCCTTGTGGGCGCCCTCTATGAGGCCGGGGATATCAGCGGCTAAGAAACGATGCCCCTTAAAGTCAACTATGCCTAAATTGGGTATAAGCGTAGTAAAAGCATAGTCGGCTATCTTTGGCTTAGCGTTGGAGATGACCGAAAGCAGGGTAGATTTACCAGAGTTCGGGAGCCCGATAATCCCCACAGCCGCAATTAATTTAAGGCGCAGCACTACTTCCTTTTCTTCTCCCGGCTCCCCCAGATCAGCGAATCGGGGCGTCTGGAAAGATGCCCGGGCAAAGCGGGCATTGCCAAACCCCCCTTCGCCACCGCGGGCTAGTAGGAATCTCTCCCCGGATCGGTCCAGATCGGCAATAACATATTCATCCAGCTGACCTTTTTTCTTCTCTTCCAGCAGCACTATCTGAGTGCCCACCGGTACCTTCAGCTCAAGATCCGCACCGGATCGGCCAGTAGACTTTTTTGCTCCGCCCGCTCTGCCATTTTCGGCTTTCACCGCCTTAGCGC
>META01000005.1:14763-15101 GCA_001772255.1 candidate division Kazan bacterium RBG_13_50_9
ATTAGCCAGGCTGGTTTCATTATGATCGGCCACCACATAGATACTCCCCCCATCGCCACCATCGCCACCATCGGGCCCGCCTTTGGCCACATACCGCTCACGGCGAAAACTCACCAGCCCATCCCCGCCATTGCCGGCTTTAACTGTTAATTTGACTTCATCCGCAAAAGCCATAATTATCTCCCGTGTTCTTATTATATCCTGCTCTACTTTAAAACCCCGGACTCCCGGGGTTTTAAAGGGCCAAACCTTTCTACTAAATTAAAACCACCGGCGCTTGACTACATAAGCCAAGGCACCATTTAGGGGCACCAAGCCAAACCAGATAGCCAGGGGCA
>META01000005.1:15111-15413 GCA_001772255.1 candidate division Kazan bacterium RBG_13_50_9
GTCGAGATCTTCCTCCTCGCCACCGGTGCTCGCGGGAGCTAGATAAGTATAACCCATATAAGTGTCTATCTCGCCGTCCTCTCGCTCAACCTTCACTTGGTATTCGCTATCTTGAGTAATGCTAACTTGGGGAGCAACCACGGTGATCCTGGTATCCGTCCAACTGACAATGTCCGCTAGCCGGGTGCCGAACTTTACATCACCCTCAGCCGAACCAAAGTTATTACCATTGATGGTAACCACCACATCCTCATCCGCATCACCAGAGGTAGGAGAGATGCTGGTGATCTCCGGTAGTTCAC
>META01000005.1:15459-21387 GCA_001772255.1 candidate division Kazan bacterium RBG_13_50_9
CCCGGGCCATCTGAATCTTACCGCTAGCATTAGCCGAGGAAGCTCCTGGCATGCTCTGAAAAATATTAGGATAAAAAGTAGTTGAGGCGGGGTAGGTGCCACTGACAAACCGCAGCTCACTAGTATCAAATTCCACGATCACATCTGCCCCCGAAGAGTCCTCTCCACCGGTGTTGACCATCACTCTAACCTTGATGTTCCCGCTGCTATCCTTAGTGGCATTGCCCGAAGCAGGGTTGAAATAGATCCTAGCGGGCTTCCCTGTGGCACCGGCGGTCTGGGCATAGGAAACCACTGGTAAGGATACCAGGTATAGAGCCGCCACGCTTAGGAAAAAGATTTTATTCATTTTGTTTCGATTTTGGCCTAATTATTTTATTATACTATACTTTTGCCTTTCTGTCAAGCCCTTTTAGGAGGCAAATTGGCTTAATAGTATCTGAAGATCCAGGCTATTAACTACCCCATCGCCGTTGAGATCGGCGCCAGTTGCCTGCCCTATGGAGGTTTCGAAAGAGCCAAGGTCTACCGCTATATTCGGGGAGCTATCCGCCATAAACGGCATGACTATGGTTTTTATACCCGGAGCAGAGACCGCCACCGCATAGGCACCACCAGGCAGCTCCGTCTCAAATGAGTAGCTTAGCCGCTCGCTTAGATCCACATTCTTCACCGAATGGACGATCCGCTCATCCAGCTCACTGGAGATAATATCGATATCAGCCGATTTGGGCGCATTAAGCGGCTGGTATTGGATAGATACCATCCGCACGACCGCCGTAGCGCTAAAGCTTGCAAGCTCACTCTCACTTAGCTCTGAGGTGTCTTTGTACTGGAAGCTCACCGCATAAACCGCGGGGCGCGCATTTAGCGGATCAGCAACTTCCCCAAAGACAAATTTGATTTGAACATACTGGGCCACGGATTGCTCAATTATGGCAGTAGCCACCCGCACGTCACCGCTAAGGCTATTAACGACGGAGGGATCTAGGGGGGTAAAGCTTTTGCCGTCCAGCCCGCCTAAGCTGGCCGCCCACCGGTACGAATAGCTGATGCTAGAACCCTCTGGAGTAAAATCGGTTACTTCGATGGCGCTCAACCAAACCGCATCAAGGGTCAGATCGACCGTCGGGGAGATATACATATGATTGAGGAAGATTTCCCCTCCAGGGTCAGCGGGTGAGGAATAGGTCGGAAGCACCAAGCCCCTCTGGGCCGCATCAAGATGGGGATCAGCCGGAGCAGCACTAAAACTGGCAAAGATATCGACCCCATCCATGATCGGCGCGCCCACTATCCAATCGTCACTGGAATATTCCGCTCCCAGCCACTGGTTATTATTAGTTAAAGTAACCTCGTATATGCCCGAAGCGCCCACGCCCAAAAACTTTAAGACGGCATCAAAACCTCCGGAGTAGACCAAAAGCGCAGCCACGACCGCTGTACCGGCCACAAACGCACCAAGCTTAAACCAAGTATTCCGCCGGCGCGGCATGGAAGTTTCTCCTAAATCAAACTGATAAGCGTTCATATTTTATGGGATATTAGTGGCTAGATCGCCTAACTTAAAGAACTTGCCAACGCCTAAGATGCCGCTTAGATCAGCTGCATTGACTAATCCATCATTGTTGAAGTCACCTAGGATAGTGGAGGCAAGCTTGCTCCATTCCTGGAGGAAGAGAGTATAGTCGAGCGAGTTGATAATATCGTCGTTGAGATTACTCAGCGGCGCAATGTTGCCGGCTGATAGCCTCGGGAAGGTAAGCGAGTAGTTAGGGTGAGTCGCACCGCTGGAATTGATCGCGATCTCACCACCAGTGGGGCTAGTGGCTCTGCTCCAGAGGTGCCGGTTGGTGCGGGCATAACCCACATAAGTAGTGGCATTCTTCACTACCCCTTCTCCGATAGCGATCCTCACATTATCGCCAGAGCTAAATTTGCTGGGAGCGAAATCAGTCGAGAAGGTATAAGCCGTGCGGCTGGTAGTGCCCTTTTCATACAAACGGAAGATAAAGATCGGCATGGAGCTAGACCGACCGCCTTCCGCCGGGATAACCGCATTAACCGTAATCGCCGGGTACTGGGTGCCTTGCTGCGAGACCTTGATCGTCGCGGTATCAGTAGCAGTACCTCCGCTACCTACAGCGGTGCCGGTAATAGTAAAGACAAAATCTTTATCTAGATCTCCGGAGCCAATGGTGTCTTTGATCTTCACCCGCAAATTAGCGGTTGATTGGTTAGGAAGCAGTGTCTGGGGCGTAAAGTAGGTCTTGGTCGGATCCAGATCGACTATGGCCGAGGCCGCTGTGCTCAAATTATGGCTTAGCGCAATATCTTCACTAAACCCTCCAGTGCGCGTGACCGCAATATTAAAGGTGATAACCGCGCCCGGCTGGGGATTTTTATAATCATCAGTGATGATCAGGCTAAAATTGCCTGTGCCGCCAGCGGAGGTAACCTCCAGCCATCCCGAAAGAGTAGTGAGAGCCAGATCGGGCTGACCGACCGCTACCCCACTAATAGTAAACTGATAGGGAGTGCCTTCGGTAAGCGGCGCATCTAAGGCAGCCACAAATTTGATCTTGGCCGATACCGGCGCACTAGGGTTAAGAGTGATAACCCCGCCCACTGGGCTACTGATGGAGGCGGTTACTTTGGAGACTACCCCGCCGGCATCCAAGCTGATAGCTAGCTGAACCGCTTCACTGTGATTGTTAAGAGAAGTAATGGAGATATCATATTCGGCCTCAGCGCCTTGCTGGACGCTCTTTTGGGCACCACCTACCGGCACAAAATTAATTACACCGATGTTCTCAACTATCTCGCTTCTTACCACATACTCCAAGCTCAAGCTCCGCACCCAAGGCTGCACATCAGCATCCGTCACATCCAGAGTACTCATAAATACGCTAAAGCGCACCTTGCGAATGTCGCTAAACCAAGAGTAGATTTCAAAGTAGCTTGTATCATAAGGTAAATTGCTGCTGGCAAAGAGCTGGTACCATGCATCCGGGTGCTCCGGATCAATGCCTAAGGGCTGGCCGGCACTATCTTGGAATTGAATGGAAAACTTTACTATTGAACCACCGGGGTTGTCAAAAGCAGCAGTAAAATCGCGCAGGCTGTCTAAGGGGTACGTGGGATCAGTAATATCAATGGCAAAGGCCTTGGAGTAGTAAGTACCTTCCGCTGGCACTGGTATATGAATAGCTGGCAGGATATCGACGACAGCACCAGACCCCACCACTATCTCTGGATCAATAGGACCTCCGGCGCCCCCCTTACCACCAATGCTCGTAACCTCGTTATCAATCATTTCCCCGTTGCTGTCTCTCTTAAAATCGAGGTAGGTATATCCTGGCTCTAAAGCCCGGAACTTAATCGTAGCGATTGGGATGTCATCGCCAGTCAGGGTATAGTCCCATTCGCCATCAGGAGGGCTAATATCAAGAAGCTCGATGCCGGTATTCCCCCAGGCCTTGCCCTGCTGGTTATCGCACCCCTTATCAATGTCCATCCAAAGATTATTGGTGATAAGACAGTTACCCTCATCGTCTTTGGCCACCTCTAAATAAGTTGGATCAAATTCAATCGAATACTTAACGCCCGCTGCCTGGTGTTCGCCCAAATCCAGCCTTAGCTCCACATCAAATTCATCACCCACATAGACAGTCTTTTTCTCTCCTTCTCCCGCATCAGTAACCAACCTAAGCGCCACCTCATAATATTCGTCCACTATATAGAGGCGGGGGCCATCTCGGGGATAGAGATTGTTTGCCTCATCTGTCTCGTAGTAAACGTTCTCCCAATCGATAAATGCCCCCGTCTGCAAATACCTGCCGGCGACTTCCACTGGGACAGCCAGAGTGGCGTGGCCGCTCCCGAGGTCAAATTGGCCGATCGGCACCTCGATGAACTCTTCAAACCTTACTGGGTTGGGATCATCAAAGTCAGGGCTCATAAACCAGAGTCCCCGAACATACAATTCGACTGGAGTGGTCACTAAATCACGGTTGCCCCAAAAACCCAGATCGATCACTATCTTCATCTCCTCGCCTTTGCGGATAGGGGAATGTGGTACTTGGAATGTCATGCCGTCAACGGAAAAATCCAGTTGGGCAGGGACGCGCCCGATGGAGAACTCATTGCTCTCGCCCTGCATAAACAGAGCCGTATACTGACCCTGATCATCTTGAATATACAAGGATACCTTGAACTTGCTCTTATATATCTCACTGGTTTCTGGCACTAGCCAGTCGTGATACTTGAGTTGAGTATTGGGTTCGACCGGCCATTGATGGTCAAACTTCTTAGTTATCTCTTGATAAGCGCCCGCTTTGTCCCGATAGCTTAATATCACCCAAATATATTGCAAAGGCACGAGCTGGCTGTGCCAATAGAACCGGATGCGGGTTACGGTTCCTGGCTCTAAAAGCTCACCACCTTCTGGGGTGATGAAATTAACACCCGATTTGCGCAGATAAATTAAGCTGCTGTAGCCAGTATAGGGAGTGCCACTATCCCATACGGTAACAGCGATGCGCTGCCCTTCCCCCACCAATGACTCATCTGTAAGCGGCCAAATATAAGTATCGGGGTTCTTGCCCATCGGGTCATTCAACACAATATCGGCCCGATTGTACCAGTTGCCAAATTCATCTTGCGCCTGCAGCCGGATATCAGCTGCATAGGATCCACTGGGCGTCCAGTTGGCATAGCGCCATTCAATTGTCATCTGCGAACTTCCCCCAAAAGGCCCGCCGCTCTCGATATAGTAAACTGCGTTAGCTACCGGCTTACTCACGGTTACCGGGTTGCTCTGGGCCTGGGCCGAGATAACCGAACCATGGATGAGATAACCCATCGCAATGGCCACAAATCCGAGGGCAATGCCAAAATGAATCGCCCAGCTCTTTTGGAGCTTGGCTTTCCGGATCGCTCTTTGTAATCTTTTGATCATCTTTTGTTTTATTGACCCGTTCCTGAAAGCGGGTTAAGCATTAATCGACCTGACTCCGGGTCCACCACAAAGGAATCCGTCGGATAGACCTCATAGCCACCGTGCCAGAAGTGGGCGTGATACGGGTCTGTGCCCTCGACAGTTCCATCTATAGTAATGGTCCTTCCTTCCGGGGCAGCTTTAAGGCCCCAAAGCTCTAGTAAACCACCGATCTGACGGCTAAAGAGGACCACCAAAACAACCGCTACCACCGCTAAAACCACGGCACCGATGCGAAAAGCCCGCGATCTAAACCACCAGGTCCGGTTGCTCTCTGGAATAAAGCTATCTTGCATATTAGTTTGTTTTTATTTTTGGATTTCGATTATTTAGTTATTATACTACAAAATTGCCTTATTGTCAACTCCCTATCCCTCTTGGCAGCTTGACGCCCCCCCATAGGAGATGTTACTCTGACAAAGTTAATTTTAGATTTCTCTCGGAATGAAAAAGGACATCCATCCCAAATACTACGAAAAGGCGCAGATCCAGTGCGCCTGTGGCAACATAATAGAAGCGGGGTCGACCACCCCCGACCTGAAGGTTGAGATCTGTTCTGCTTGCCATCCTCTTTATACCGGAAAACAGAAGTTTATTGATAAGGCCGGACGAGTCGAGAAGTTCCGGGCGCGGCTGGCCAAAACTGAAGCTCGGCAAAAAGCCACCAAAGGCAAAGCCAAGACTGCAAGAAAAAAGCGGTAACTACTTTATAATGGGAGCAGGCAAGTATAGCCTGTTTTAATATTAGTGATGAACAGTCCCGAACAACTCCGCGAAGAGTTAGCCCAGATCGATCGGCAACTATCCGAGCCAGCCAAATTAAAATCAGCTAATTTAAAATCCTTGGCCCGTAGAAAGGCACAGATCGAGAAGGTTTTAGATATTCAAGATCAACTTAGTAGAGTTAACCAAAAGATCCAAGACAATAA
>META01000005.1:21404-46808 GCA_001772255.1 candidate division Kazan bacterium RBG_13_50_9
ACGATACGGAGCTAAAGGCACTGGCCACCGAGGAATTGGCAAGCCTCAAATCGCAGAAAACTGCGCTGGAGGACGAGTTAAATAATTTGCTTAATCCTGCCGACGAGAGCATGCGCAGAGACGTAATTCTGGAGATCCGGGCTGGCACGGGCGGTGATGAGGCGGCTATCTTCGCCGGGGATCTGCTTCGGATGTACACCCGCTATGCTACCAACCAAGGCTGGAAAGCAACACTCATAAATGCCAACCAATTAGATGATAGCAGCGGCTACAAAGAGGCCATCGTCCAGATAGAGGGCGCGGGAGCCTACGGCAAGCTGCGCTTTGAGAGCGGCGTACATCGCGTCCAGCGCGTACCAGCAACAGAAGCTAAAGGTCGCCTCCACACCTCAGCAGCAACTGTGGCAGTGCTGCCCGTGGCCGAAGCAGTAGATATCGAGATTAGGCCGGAAGACCTACGCATCGATGTGTTCCGTTCTGGTGGCCACGGCGGACAATCGGTCAACACTACCGACTCGGCTGTCAGGATCACTTACCTACCTACCGGCACAGTTGCCACTTGCCAAACGGAGCGATCGCAGACCCAGAATAAAGAGCGGGCGATGGCAGTATTGCGGACCCGCCTACTAGATCAACGGCAAGAATTGCAAGCAAGGGCCCGCGAGGAGACTCGCAGAGGCCAGATCGGCACCGGAGATCGTAGTGAGAAGATCAGAACCTATAACTTTCCTCAAGACCGCGTTACTGACCACCGAATTAAAAAAAGCTGGCATAATCTGGAGCGGATCATGGATGGCGAGATAGAACCAATTGTCACAGCATTGGCGCAGGCAGCGCTCGCCGCTCACTAAAGTCCCAAGTATCGGCGGACGATCTTTTTAACCGTGCGCACGGTCTCCTCCAGCTTGCCATCCAGATTAGTAACACTATAGGCAAAGACCGGCTCGCTCCGCATCGCCTCCTTGGCTAATCTAAGCCGTTTATCGATCTCGTCTAAGCTGCTGCCGCGGGCGATCAGCCGTTTTTTAATAGTGCTTAAAGACTGGGGCTTAAGAAAGATGACCAAGGCCTCCGGCTGGGTCTGTTGGATCTCAATCGCTTCGGTCGGATCTACTCTTAGCAAGGGCACCAACCCTTCAAGGGCCGGGCGGCGCATATCGCGCCTTTGAGTGCCGTAGTAGTGGCCAGCATATTGAACCGATTCGACCATCAGGTCATTGGTGATCATCTCCTCGAATCTTCGCTTACTCACAAAATGATAGTCGATCCCCCGCTTCTCCCCGGGACGAGGCTCACGCGTAGTAGTGGTTATCACTTTTCTAAGCGGCAGCCACTTGATAAGTTCATCGGCGATGGCATCTTTGCCCACTGCCGGTGGGCCGGTCACTACTACCATCTTGTGGGGAAAGCTACCTCTTTGCATCATCTAAAAACTTAGACAGATCATATGGCAGAGGTGCCGTAAACTGGCGCTTATGATTGTTCCAATCAGTGAACTCCAGCTGGCTGGCGTGCAGAAACTGGCGGGGAAGCCCCATCTCAGCCCTGCCGTAAGTAATATCGCCGACTACTGGATGATTGATAGCTTTAAAATGGACCCGAATCTGATGGGTGCGGCCGCTTTGGGGCTTTACCTCTACCAAACTATACCTTCTTCCAATATACTCCTTCACCCGATAGAAACTTGTAGCTTCCCGCCCTCCAGGCAGTACCTCGAATTTGGCCGATCGGCCACGCTTAATCGGCAGGTCTATATATGCTTCCCGAGGCGTGATCTTGCCAGTAAGTAAAGCGATGTATGTTTTATTCACTCGGCGCTGCTCAAACAATCGGGACAGGAAATCCTTAACCTTTTCGGTCAATGCCACCACTACTACTCCCGACGTGTCCTTGTCTAACCGATGTACCAAATAAAAGGTCGGGAACTGCGCTTTTAGGGCATTGGCTAAGGTACCTCTCTGGTGGTGCCCAGCTGGATGCATCACTAGACCGGGGGGTTTATTGACCACCGCGATGTCACTATCTTGATGGATGATATCCAGCTTTAGGGGCTGAGGGACAAGGGAAGTATGAGGGCTTTCCAGCGCAGCTTTGATCACCTGCCCAACCCTAACTTTAGTTTTAGGCAGTCGAACCGTTCTCCCGTCTATGCTTACTCTCCCCGTTTTGATCTGCCCGGCCAAGAACTGCCGGGAATATCTCGGCAGCTGTGCCGCTAGCACTATGTCTAAGCGTTGGCCAGCCTGTGCCTTCCGAGCCTTAAATCGATGGGTCTTGGCGGGGGCCATGAATGAGAGCTCCTATCACCATTAAAACTACACCTATTAGAATTAGGATATCGGCCAAATTAAATATTGGTAAGATGCCGACCGAGACAAAGTCACGGACAAAACCCAGGCTTAACCGATCCCAGAGATTGCTCGCCCCCCCGCCAATGCACAGCCCCAAACCCAAAAAATAGACCGGTAGCTGACGATGGCTGGCAAAAAATAGCCCCAGCAGCAAAATCAGAAACCCAACGATCAAGCCAGTGGCCAATAAGCTTGGCAGCTCAATGCCGAAAGAGATGCCATAGTTGTGATGCAGCAGCAGACTGATGGGCCCCCACTCTCGACCCTGGCTGGCCCATCCCGTTAGCCAAAACTTGGCCAGTTGGTCAGCGGCTACTATCGCAAGAACACCTATCAAAAGCATTATTGCCCGATAAGCCCAGCGCCTTTTTGCCATAACCCGTGTTTTACTTATTGTCGGTATCTATGCTAGTCCTCGCGGCAGGGTATGCCCTCAGGCGCTCTTCGCTTATCCACTCGCCGCTATCCTCACAAGTGCCGTAGGTGCCCCCCTCGATCTTTTTGAGCGCCAAATTAACTTCGTCTAGCGACCGGACCAGGTCTTGGGTCTGCGCCGCATTGTCTTCGTAACTCACCGCCTCGTCGGCTGCCTCCTCATTGTCTTCCGACTCGCCGGGGTTGACTTCTTCAAACCTCGGCATGTACGTGCCTTCATCCTTGTCATAGGTAGCAACTTTGGCCAGATCCTGCTCTAACCGGGCCTTCTCTTCCAATAATCTATCTTTTTGCCTCTCAACGAAACTGGGGCTATACGGGCTTGCCATAATGCTAACGATTAAATAACTTTTCTACTTCTGAAAGATTGTTGCGATTCCCCATCAGGATCAGCCGATCACCCGGCTGGATATCGGTGTCCCCCGCAGGATTTATAATAGCATGGCCATCAGATCTATTCACCACTAAAACTGAAACTCCCGATTTGCGGTTAGAGAGATACCGATCAACAGGTCCCCCTACTAAGGGCGAGTTGGATCCTACGGTTACATCCGCGATCTGGACTTCGCTCTTCCCCAGATCCAAAACATTATCAACAAAATCCGCTACCCCCGGCCGCAAAGCGAAAGTAGCCATTCTAAATGCCCCGATCTGATAGGGCGAGACCGCTCGGTTGGCCCCCACCCTAAGCAGCTTGGCGATAGCTCCATCGGTGTTGGCCCTCGCTACAATAAAGAGGCCGCTATTAAGAGTTTTGGCGGTGATGACTGTTAGCACGTTATCGCTGTCCCGGCCTAAGGTGGCAATTAGGCCCTGAGCGTTCATAAGCCCCGCCTCCAATAAAGTGTTCTCATTAGTGGCATCACCTGCTAAACAGAGCCAGCCCTTGGCCTGGCACTCAGCAGCCAGATCGGGGTCGGACTCGATAATTACAAATGGTGCACCTTCTTTAATAAGCTCCTCCACTACCTTTTCGCCTACGCGGCCAAAGCCGCAGACGATGTGGTGATCTTTGAGATTTTGGATCTTGTTGTGCATCTGACGATTTTTAAAGTCTTCGTCAAACCGGCTGGCTAAGATATATTCACCGAAGACTCTGACTACATAGTATAAGGTAACTATACCAAAAACAATCAACAGGATAGTGAAGATCATGCCCGCCGGGCTTAAGGGATGCACCTCACGATAACCAACAGTAGCCAAGGTAATGACTACCATATACACGGCATCCAGCAAGCCCCAGCCTTCGATGACCATGTACCCTGCCGTACCGACCAGCAGTAGCCCCAGGACTAAAAAGCCCAGTGCCCAAAAGTGAGTTTTGCTAATCGGGTTGTTGTTACTCATCCCTCCTACCCCCCGCAGATGGCTCGGCTTCTCTTAAGGCAGCGGGCCGCTCTGCCTCCCTAAGATAAGTCATCCGGCCTCTCACCTTGCCAACCAGTTTTTTGTATTCGCTGTAAGCGTTCCCGATCATTGTGTTGCCACGAGCAATCTGATTCTCTAAAACAGTTTCCATATCATTCAAGATCCGGTCCAGATCCTCCAAAAAAGACCGGACCTGCTGTTCATCGTAAGTGGCCAAAGTGCGCTTGTGCAAATCTAAAAAGGTCAGGATATAAGGTATTGCCATGCTGTAGGGAATCAGGATAACCGATTGGCGATACGCCCGCATAAATGATTCTTTTAAGATGGCATACAAAGCGTCCGGCACCATCATAAGGGCCCGATCCCAAGTCACCGGCGGATGCACGTAGCCAGACACCTCCTTGATCTTCTTGCCCACCTCCACTTCGATCTTTTTAATGAGCCGGGCTCTTACTTCCTCATCTTCTTCTTCCTCCAGTTTGGTCATCTCTAAAAGAGCAACGATCTTGGAATCGATGGGCACAATTCGCCCATCTGGCAACTTAAGGCCAAATTCCACCGGCTTGCCCTCGATCGAATAGTCGAAGACGATCAACTCCGGCGGGAAGCTTTTGAATATCTCTCTCAAAATGTTCTCGCCAGCCATGCCTTTGGATTTGGAGCCATGGAAAAGATTCTCGATATTCTTGATCGATCCCCGGATGGCAAAATTGTACTCATCTTCCTTCTTGCCCCGTTCCTCCTGGCGAGTCCGAAATTCGGCCACTATGGCAGACAGACCCCTTATCTCTTCATTAAGCTGCTTGCCAGATTCCTGGGTTAGTCTCTGATCTACCTTTAGGGTCTGGGCTTCTTTCAGGAGAATGTCCAGACTTTTGCCGATGGCGGAATCAGGTGCAAGATCGCTCCTGCTCTCCTTGCGTACCAATATTAGCCATCCGGCCAAAAACAGGGCCGCCAGGGCAATTAAGCTAACTATAATGAGAGCCAGTGTCATCGGAATCTTCTTACCTTATATCTTAATATTAAACCAATCATTACAACAAAGATAATCGCTAGCAAACTAAACCACTGGGCAATTGTTAGCCCGTACCAAAAATCGCTATCTACCCTCATAAATTCGATCCCAAAACGCAGCAGGCAGTAAGCACCGATGTAAACCAGTAAAATTATTCCGGGGGGAAGTTTGCGCATAAGTAGCCCCCCAGTAATTACCAGGAGAGCAAGGAGCCCCACGATGGAATATAAAAAAGTAGGGTGGTAGTACACAGCACTCTCAAGGCCAACTGGACGGAATATCTCTCCTACAAACATCTTCCATGGCAAATTAGTGGGTGGGCCAAAAGCTTCCTGATTAAAAAAGTTGCCGAACCGGCCAATGATCTGCCCTATAACCACGGCAGGCACTATCTCATCAAATAGTTTAAGAGCGGGCAGCTTCTGCCAACGCATATACAACCATAGTGAAAGTGCCCCTACTATCAGTGCGCCGTGGATACTTAGGCCCCCGCCAGCCAAGTTAAGTATCATTAGCCAGCCACCGGAAAACTCCGGCCACTTCAAGAGCACAAAGACTAAGCGCGCGCCCACGATGCCTCCGATGGTCGCAACGACCGCCAGGTTAACCGTGTGCCCAGCAAAGGGAGTGGAGCGCAGCCGCCAAGCGAGCCATACTGTTCCCGCTACCACCGCGATAGCCATCAGCAGACCATACCAGTAAATAGTTAGCCCTCCCCAAGACAGAAGCACTGGATTTATTGGCTCAAGCCCTTTAAAATATGGGGTCAGCAGCAAACCGATAAGACCAGCTACCGCTATAGCCAATATCCCCCCTACTAACTGCCCCATTTGATATCTCACGCCTACTACGATACAGGAGAGCACTGGTTTGAGAAAGTATAGTGCTATAGAGGAAAAGTTGATACATTAAAGTCTTGTAGTCTATAATATCCTTGTTAAGATTAGGCCGTATGACAGAGCCACAAGCCGGTCCAGCCCTGCCCACTAAGGCAAAATACGCCATCCGGATAGGGAAAGTGCTATCCAAAGCATCCGACGTGAGCGGTTTTTCCACGGCTTTGGCTTACCTACCGGACCGGGCTGAAGAGCAAAAACACGGGGGCCTGTATTTTGTGATCGACATTGGCAGCGCCTCCCCGCTGACACCAGATATCGCCTACAATCTGATCGACATCGTTAAGGAGGAATACTACCGCGACTTGACCTTAGCTCCGGCCAAGAGTTTTGAGAACGCCCTAAAAAGCGCCAATGAAGAGTTTAGCGCTATCGCTAAAGAGGGCGAGAAGAGCTGGATCGGCAAAACCAACATCTCCATCGCGGCTATTGCCGATAACCAACTCTTGGCAGTCCAGCGAGGGACTAGCGAGATCCACCTCTGGAGAAATGGCAAGATGATGAACCTATCTGAGGGGATGTACACCCCCGGCGAGATGCCCCGACCCGAGGAAACCCTAACTAATATTATTGAAGGTGAGCTTAGCGTTGGTGATAAGCTGGTCGTGAGCACCGCTGAGCTATTTTATTACTTATCAGTAGATAAGCTAAAGCGGGTGATCGAGAGCCACTCCCCTGCTGGAGCTGCCCAAAAGGTCGCTAGCCAGCTCAAAGATGAGGACGACATTTCTAAGACCAACGTTATCCTGCTAGAGTTTTCCTTGCCGGAGCTTACTGACGCTGAGGAGGAGACCGCCCCGGAGGACAACTGGATCGGCAGCCGTGCGAGCAGCGTGCCACCAGCGGTTCCCAAGAAAGCCAAGCCCCTCTTTGGCGGCTTCTCGGCACGCACCGCTGTAACCGATAGGCGGGATGATACCGAAATGGCCGAGGAGGAAAAGCCCCCGGTACCGGTTAAGCCATATTTACCCACCAGCGGCAAAATGGCCCAGGAGCTCGAGATGGAGGAGGAAGATACTGAAGAAGCTCCTACTAAATTTCGGCCAACCCTACCTAGGCTTGACTATGGGCAGAAGATAGCCAGCGTACGCGGCCAACTGTCCTCCGTAGCCACCAGCCCCCAGTTTAAAAAGACCAGCAACTTAGTGCTGCGATACCTCAAATATGCTGGCTTAGTGATCTTAGCCACTGTGGACCTACTAGTAAGCTTCGTCAGCAACTGGGTAGATGAGGTAAAAAAGCGGCCACATGGGAAGCGAACCCTCATGATCACCGTCGGGATCTTGGCCCTAATCGTGGTGGTCTCTACATTATCCTTGGCCCGAGGGCATACGGTCCGAGTCAGCAAACAGGTAGCAGTCGCCTCTTTAGAGGAGGCCATCCAAAAACGGGATGCGGCCAAGGCAGCGATCATATATGAAGACAATGCCAAAGCCAGTACCTTATTATTTGAGGCTTACGGATTGGCGGAGGCGGCTACCAAGCATGAATCCACCAAAGCCCAGGGGCTAGCGGTCTTAGCTGAGATAAAGAGCCAACTAGATGAGGTTGGTCGGGTGAAGCGCTTCGAGAATCCCCCAGTATTAGTGGACTTTGCCAGCTTAGCTTCCCAGCTGGAGGTCCAAGGCAAAGGAGAAGCTAAGGTTAACATCGATAATTTGCTCACAGTAGGCGGTGACGTTTATAGCTATGACACTAAATATAATAAGATTTACAAATACAATAGCGGCAGCGGCAAGGCCGGCATCGCTATCTCGCTGGTCAGTAATGATCGCATCATTAAGCTGGGGGCAGCAGGAGATAATGAGCTCTTCCTCTATGCCAACCCAGCTAGTGTCTACGCCTTGGATCTGGCGGAGAACAAGATGACTAGCGTCTCGCTGGATGTCGGCAATTGGAACAATGCCACGGGGCTGATCTCTTACATCGACAAGCTCTATTTTCTAGATGTCGAGAACAATAATATATGGAAGTACAAGCAGATCACCGACGGCTATACTAAGATAGCTCCCTACTTCGAAGACAACTCAGCCATAGACTTAAGTGGGTCTACTGATTTTGCGATTGATGGAGATGTGTATATCTTGGCTAACGGCATCGTCAGGAAATATGCCAGCGGCCAACAGGTAGAATATAGCTTGCGGGACGTCCCGGAACATACTGGGGCACTAGGCACTATCGTTGACCTATATACCAGCTCCTCCGCAGCGGGACTTTACGTTTTAGACCAGAGTAATTCACGGGTGGTACTGTTCAATCGAGATGGCAACTACCTTGGGCAGTATCTATTTACCGGCATTACCAATCCCGCCAAGATATTTGTAGATGAGTCGGCTGGGTATCTGTGGATTCTCGCTGGGACGCAAGTATATCAATTGGCACTTTAGATAGCCACTTTTCTGGAAAAGTGGCCAAAAGCTTCCGCCAGTCTCGTCGGGAGCTGTTTGAGATAGCCTTTAGCGGTATTCTGTACGTGGGATATCTTTGGAAGGCATGGGGTTGAAGGATGAAGAAATTTCTCAAAGAAACGAACCATATAAAAAAGTCTCTCATTTTGCTGGCAGTGATTCTGCTGATGCTAATTGGCGGCTTCATTATCAAGTGGTCTTTATCTAAGCACTCCGCCTATGATACTCTCAGTAGCAACCCCTCATTCGCTGAACACCACTGCACAGATGAGATACCGCAGGGGGATGGCTTTCTGTATGGCACTTTGGATGCTGGCTTTAGTCGTGGACTAATCAGGGCATTGGATTCAGCGGGGGCTAGGTTGTACGGCAATATTGTCTGCCCCTCTGTGAGGCAACAGATTAGGTTTCTTGGTATCCCCACTGACCTGGTCAGCCAAAGACATCTCGATACGGTCCATATGGATTGTCGGACGGAAGAGGCAATGGAAAAGGCACGGCAATGGGACACACACCCCGGGTATCACGTCCCTTCAAATTTTCCATATGCCGATACCCAAAAATGCCTAGACGCGAACGTGGAGCTTTACCCTACTTGGATATTCAAAGATGGCAGCCGGTTGGTGGGTGTCCAGCTCCCCCACGTCCTTGCTAAAAAGATTGGCTTTGTATACAAACCGGCGTGGGAGTAATAATTGTCACTTGCCTCCGATATGATTATCTTTAATCGAGGGGTACAATTCAGTTATCAGTTGCTCGAGAAGTTTGAGGCGGGCATAGTGCTTTTAGGCTGCGAGATAAAATCCATTAGAAACGGGCAAATAAGTATTAAAGAAAGCCATGCCCGAATCAAAGATGGCGAGGCTTGGCTAATGAACGCTCACATCGCTCCCTACGCCCAAGGTGTTCCGGCCGGGTACGATCCAATTCGCCCGCGGAAGCTCTTACTGAAGAAAAATGAGCTCAAAAGGCTTATCGGCAAGCTACAAGAACAAGGGCTAAGTTTAATACCACTCTCCATATATATAAAAAGAAACCACGCTAAAGTAGAGCTGGGCTTAGGCCGGGGCCTTAAGAAGCACGACAAGCGCGCCAAGCTCAAAGAGAAGGAACTTAGGCGCATTGAGCAGCGAAAGCTACGCGGCAAAGGATAGTCCGTTATGACCTAACGATTAGGGGAACCCTCCTGCGTTTAATCTCAAGATTTGGCCAGATGTTCCCGTAACATCTGCTTGATCGTGGTTTTGCCTTTGTTGGTCTTAAGGTATCTCTCTCGGCGCAGTGCATCAAACTTGTCAGTAAATGCCTCATAGAATATTAGGTCAAGCGGCTTTCGTGCTTGGGTAGATAAGTTTTTCCCAGTGTTGTGATCGCTGATGCGTTGTTTGAGCTCCTCACTAAAACCGACATACAGATTACCGTCAATTTTGCTGCGGAGAATATAAACATAATACATATGCATATTATAAAGCCCCAATACCAGTCGCACGAGCTCCGGTATGGGGCACTCCCACTTTCTATTTTATCTTGTTCGTGGCGGCGCCACGAACCCGAACCAAAGGTGAGTGGTTCGTGGTGGAGCTGGGGGGATTCGCACCCCCGTCCAGCAAACAATTCCCGCAAACTTCTACATGCATAGTCAGCCTCCCAAGGATCCCTCGTTGCCTTCAAACTGACAAAGTAGCAACGAGTTAAGCCACGTTAGTCTTAGCTTTTGCCAGTGGCCGACAAAAGAGCAGCTTAGAGTATATGACACCGCGTTCAAAGGCCCCTAAGCTCACCTCTGGGCGATGGCATCAGCAATTAGGCCAATGCTGGTGCGAACCGAAGTCCGCTAAATGCTTTATTGGCATTTATGATTTTGCTCTAATTTTACGTTTCTAGAGCATTAACGGCATGCCGCCTAACGAGAATTAAGGTTCACTGTCGAAGCTAAACAGCCCCATCAGAAGTCCGGCGAACGCCAGACACCAATTGCCTGTGAGGATTGCCGACCGCCGTTGCCACTAACACTATACCGCATCATTAATTTATGTAGCGACTTCTAACGGGGCAAGCCCCATAAGCTCACTAATTTTAGCACTCCTGGATTATCTTTTCAAGCGTTTACGGCGCTTTCTCATATCTACTAGGAAATAGGTTAGGGGCATACCCAAAAGGAGCACCGTCAGCTGAAGATACAAGAAGGTGCGCAGGGCTTCGGCGAGGGGTAGAGCTCGATAAGGTGCCCCTCTCGGCAGAATGCGGGGACCTTTGGAAGTAGGAGTATAAACTTCGATGAGGGTAGGATCTAAAACTGTGGCGATCACCCGGTTGGTCTCATCCCGGAACTCATAGCCCGACCCTCCTGTTGAAACCAGTCGATCATCAGAGAGGCGCACGGAACTGTAAGTGTTACCCAAATCTTCTAACGAGGGCTGGCCGGTTGGATAACTAATATGGTTATACCAGTCTAAGACCTCAGCATTGGAATACAATCCAGTATCGCCCAAATAGATATGACCATTGGGCATCGCGAAAGCATAAAACCCCTTATCGCGCCGGAACATCAGCACATTTTCGTAGAGCTCCGACTCGCCAGTATCGAGATCAAATATCTCATAGGTAGGCCCACTATTAGCAGTACCGGGAGAGAACCTGTCCTCACCTACTTCCTCGCTTCGGCTGGCATCTTTGGCAATAATGCTCTGCTCCGAGCCTCCGATCACCAGCGCTTTATCCCCAGGCAAGATCACAACCTGATGGCCGCTACGGCCTATTGTAAGCTGCCCCACTTCCTCGCTCTTCTGGGTCTTAGGATCATAGATCTCAACGCTCCGGGTCTTACCTTGCTTGCTACCTGTAATATTCCCCAAAGTAACTTTAGTACCCGGGAGGGTAATAGTCCCTAAGAGGTAATTGGTGATGAATCTGCCCTGATCATCGAATGGCTCCATTGCCGGCAAGTCCGAAAGGTCAGCAATCCCCCCCGCCACCAGAATCTTTCCGTTGGGCAGCACCGTTACTGAATGTCCGCTTCGGGCCTTAAGCAGCCGGCCGCCGATCTCAGCCTTATTGACAGTGACCATATCGGGGTTCTTCGGTTTGCCAGCAGCTTTCTTCTGGGCCTCCTCGATTATTTTCTTATCCAGATCAGATATGGCATCCGAATCCCAACTACTCACCTGCTTGCCCTGTTTCTCGTAGCGTTTGACCAGTTTTTGAAATATTTCTTCGTTAATGTCCACCCACTTATTAGTCTTGGCATCATAGCGCTCGATCTTCTTTTGCCCCACGCTAACTGTCGAGGGAGCAGGGATTATAATACTGCCTATCACCTGGGGTGGGGCAGTATTCCGGGTCAAGAGGGGCTTGCCTACCTGGAAGGTGCCATAGCGATCCTTTGCTACGTACCTTGCATCGGCTTTGCTAGTAAGCAATGTATCATACTTTTGGCGATTGGTTTCAGTATCATCGACCAACCAAGTACGGCCAGTGAGACTATCAAAAAGCTGGCCGTAAACTTTAACCTCATCGTCCACTAATTCGATAAACATATCATTCCCGACAGCAACTATGCCGCCGATATTCAGTGAGCGGTCTTTCCATGCTTCCGTAACGAGGAGGTTTCCTACTTCTTCCCATACGCCTTGGGTGGCAAAGTCTGTGCTTGGCCAGTCCGGTAATTCTTTGCGATTAGCGGCAGGAGTTTTTTGCTCAGGCGTCTGCTGCTCGCTGGGGGTGTAGATGACATTCTGAACACCCAGATAGATGACCCGCCCATCGTTTAAGACCACATCTGCGGCAAATTCTGCATACCGAGGGTTGGCGACCAAGGGGTTGCGCAGCTCCACTATCTCTTCGGGTGGTTCAATGTCCTCGACTAACCGGTAGTTATTGATATCTATGAGGTATGGATGCTTATTGATCTGCTCCAAATTATTAGGAACCGCCAAGATCGTCCCGTCCGGCAGAACCGAGAACCGATAGGGAGTTTTATCGGCGATTTTGACAGCTTCTATAACCGCTTCTTCAGTAAAAGTGCCTATGCCTTGCCAAGCGAGTTTGCGAATGGGCAGCCCTCGGGCAAAGTTAATTGGTGCTACTTGATAGTTCTTTGGGTTCAGGAGATAAACCGTATCCGAAAGGTAGCTCTTAAGATGTTGGGGACGGTTATGTATAAGAAGCAAGCCATTGTCCAATACGTCTATCTGAGCGCCGTTGCTTCCTTCCAAGTCAATATTGTTGCTGACAGGGGTTAAGGCAAGACTCTGTTTATCTAAGATGTCCAACCTCCCGCTTAAGGTTATAAGCAGCTTGTCCCCCGCATCATAAGTAAATGCGCTGGCGGTGCCAGCTCCGCCGGGATAATTAGATACCAGCTGGTAGGGACTAACCTGCGCGCTACGCAACTCCGTGCCGGAGGCATTATAAACTCGAAGCCAAGCCTCGTAAATCTCACCCACCCATTCCTGGCCCTCCCGCGGCCTAACTTTAGTTTCAGCTACTACAAACTCGTTATCGCTAAGCCTGGCAAGGAATGGCCCGCTGCTAGAACCGCCGCCCGTGAACGATGTCTTCTCGCCGGAAACAAGATCAAATATAGTACCTCCCCCAACATAGTTCTCTCTATTGTTGACGGGGTCATAGCTGCTGCCGCCGGCGATAACAAAGGTACGGTCGTTTAAAAGCAGCCAACTAAACCCTCCCCGCTGACGATTGTAGTTGTCAAAGGGGATGGCATCCCTTAGCTGGCTAAAGGAATTGGTAGCCGGGTCAAAGACGACCGGGATAATGCCGGATTTAACATCATCATATGCCTGATTGCGATAATCTATCGCCAACGCGCTGCTTATAGCAGCAGGATGGCGATAGACGATGAGAACCTTACCATCAGACATCTTAGCCGCTGCCAGAAGTTCGCTCCCGACTGGTTGCGAGTTAGCCAGCAATTTAAATTCGCCATAGTAACCCGGCACTAGATTACTAAACTGGGGTGCTATAACTATTTTCTTAGCACACCCCCATGGCACCAGGAGCAAAGCTAAGAGAATGCCCACTAAGATAAGCCACGGGATAATTGGCCAGCCCAGGAGCTTTTTAATTGGTTCCGGCAAAGCTAACCTCGGTAGCGGCAGATTAAGGGCCGGCTGCGGCAAGAGAAGATGCTTCTTTGCTAATTTAAGATATTTTTGTATCTGTTTTTGCATGGCAATACAGTTTTTTTATTATATCATAAAATTTAACTTTTGGCAAGAGAGATTATCCTATATCCATATCAGAGAAAAGGTCGTCCAGGATTGACAAAAAGGCAATTTCGTAGTATAATAAACTAATAATCTGAAGCCGGCTGTAAAAGTAAAAACAAAATTAAAAGCCCATGCCCAAGTTAGTTCAAGATAGATTCAAGCGATTTATCTCTCATTCCACCACCGCAGCACTTATCCTTCAGATGGTGCTGGTGGGGGGATTGTTCAATAGTGGCATCCTCCCTGCTTGGGCTGATGAGAGCCAAACTTGGCATTTTACCGCCTCGGGGGACTATGATATTGGCGTAGGCGTTACAGTAGCTGATACCTATGCTTTTTCCAATTTGGAATACACTCCGGCCTCCGACAACTTGGACAGTTACGGCCCGACCACTGATCTGGTTGAAACTGACACGGCCGGCCGTATCCTAGCCGGCACTAGCACCGTCTATACCTATCCTTCTCCCTACTCTACTGATTATGGCGTCACGTGGAACAAAGATCTGCCCATCATAATGGGAGGGGAGATAAGCAACATCAAGTTTGCTAAGGTCACCAATGGCGGCTATTCGGGTAGGATTATCGGAGTGGGGTTTGATGACGGGACGCCGATACCCGAGGGGGGATGGTGCTACACTGACGACGATGGCGCTACCTGGACAGGGCACGACATTGTTGCTGGCTCAACCAAATGGGAGGCGGCCTATTATGATCCCATACGGCGCCAGCTATGGGCCGGCACCGATGATGCGTCTAACTTGCTTTACTACTCCACCGATTTTGGGGCAAGTTTTACCAACACTGATGTGGGTAGCCTAACTAATGCCACTGAGGTGCTCACTATCACCTCGTCTGGCCCCGTGCTGTATGCGGGAGCAATCATCTCTGGGGCTACCGGCAGTAGCACGGCAATATTTTATTCTCTGGATAACGGCCAAATCTGGTCGGAAGCCACCAACTCTGGTAATGATAGCACTCACGATACGATCTACGACATCAAGCTCGATTCATTGGGCTATGTCTACGCCGTAACAGATGGCGCCTACATCTTGAAATCAACGGCCGCTGTACCGGGAGCCACGACCTTCCAAAAGGTCAGTATTTCTGGGTTGAGCGGTGCCCAGACGATGTACATAGATGCTTCTGATGGAATATTTGTAATAGGTACAGGGGGTGCTAACTATCGTTCCTTTGATTACGGCACTGATTTTGTGGGAGAGAGCCCGGCAAACTCTGTTGTTGATATGCTCTACACCCATGCCATTATCAGGATGAGTAACTATATTTACTTGCTGGCTACGGAAGGGGCGGGGAGCAGTGGCAATGCCTACAGCGGCGACCAACTTTTCATTATAGAAATAGGGGGTGGCCCTACTGTGGCTCCCGCTGACGGCGAGGGAGTAGATTACAGCTCGATCTCCGTCTTCAGTGAAACATATGCTGCTACTAGTGAAACCCAAGGTGGATTACAGTACCGCCTTACCAATAGCTACGGCGGGGATTGGTATTGGTGGGATGGAGTAAACTGGAGCGTATCTGCTGACCAGACCGAATCTAATACTGCCTTAGAAGTAAATCTTAACATTGCCCAATTTGACGAGGATGTTGGCACCGGTACCTTCTATTTCCAAGTTGCCTTGTTCGATACCGGGGTGCCTTACAATAACGCCTCGATCGCTCTGGATTCGGTTGACATCACTTACGTGGGCAATACTCTTACTGTCACCGCTCCTGATACCAGCACGGATTGGGATATCGGCGACACCGAGTCGATCACCTGGGATATCACTGGCGAAACCCCCGACCACTACGATATCTTCTACGCCCAGCGGGAGGATGAGGGAGCTTGGGGTAGTTGGCTGCAGAGCAATGCCAATATGGATGACTATACTACCAGCGGCACGGGCTATCGCTGGGAGATACCGGTGGTGAGCTACCCGCATCCTACCTACAAAAACTATAAAGTCAAAGTCGAATCATATACTTCGGGAGATGTCCTACTAGCCGAGGATGAGAGCGATGCGTTCATCATCGACTTCGGCCCCATTAACAACTTTGTGGTGGAGGTGCCAGAAAGCGCCACGGTCGATTCAGCGTTCCCTGCCACGGTGACCGCGCGGGACCAATACAACAACACCATCACCAATTTTGATAACACGGTTAATATCTCGGCTAACCCTGGCCCCATTACTCCGACCACGATCGGGGACGGGACTTACGGCTCCTGGTCTGACGGTACCGCCAGCTACGATGGCTATGTAATTAGCGTGGTGGCCAGCCACTCGGTCACGGCTTCGTATTCGGGCGCAAGCGGGTCAGACACCATCAATATTCTGCCGAAAGGCGGAGGGGGTGGAGGCGACACGGAGAAACCAACCTCTAAAGTGATCGGGGTCCTAGAGGGTGGGAAGATAGTGCCGATGAAAAAACTATATACCCGCTCCCCCATCAGCATCGTGGCGGAGGCCCAAGATGACAGCAAGATGATAAAATCGGTCGAGCTCTGGTACCGGCACAAGGAATCTGGCAAAACTTACCAGCCCTACGGCCCGGGCACTAAGATCTTCATTGAGGATATTGCGTACTGGAAGTGGGACTTTGATATTAAGTTGACTGGGGGGGACGGCACTTATTACTTTTATTCGATCGCCACTGACTATGCCGGCAATGTCGAGGACCCGCCCGGGGGCAAAGGGTATGATGCCACCACTACCTTTCAGGCCACCCGGCCTAAGATCTGGAACACTAACCCCTATAACAGGGAGGTCGAGGTGGGGGTGCAGCGCGATGTGATCGTAAGTTTTGATAAGCCCATGGATGGGCTTTCCGTTCAGGAGGCCTTCTGCTTTAGCAAGAACAACGGCAACGGCAGTAGCATTCCCCCTTGCGAAGACTGGAGCTACTGGGGGTGGGGCTTAAGCTGGAGCCAGAGAAACACCGTAGCTACCTTCTCCCACAGCCGCAACTTCGACTATGCCACTACTTACAAGGTCCTGATTGATCCCACTAAAGCTATGGACGTTAACGGTCTCTACCTGGATCCCGCAAGTGATGTCCCTAACCCCTGGATCTTTACCACTACCGTCCCGCAGGATCCGGACTTGAGCAACTCCAGCAAGATCGTGGAAGCTATCTACGATGGGGGGACAGGGCTACTCAAAGATGAGGCCAACCCGGGGGACATCCTCCTCTATTCCATTACTCTCACCAACACTAGTAAGTGGGCAGATTCTAATACTACCCTAACGGACCCTATACCCCTTCATACTACTTATGGCAACTATCTTTACGTTAATCCGCCTTCATTCAATGTACGCTACGATTCAGCCACCAATAGCATCCTCGGTTCTGGGCTCATCCCCAAGAATACCCAGGTAGTAGTTAAGTTCCAAGTGCGCATCGACTCGCCGCTCCCGAATGAGACGGAGGTCAAAAATACTGCCACGGTCAATGATGGCAACGGCCGGGAATATTATCCCTTTGCCAGCACACTGGTGAAATCATCCCCGAACTGGGCCGACTCCCGCAAAGATGCTAACCAGGATACTGCCAAAGTTGGTGCTACCCTAACTTACACCATCTCCGTTAAGAATAGTGGGGATATGGACGCCGAGAATGTCACTATTACTGACCGCATCCCCACTTACACCCAATACGTTCAAGGCAGCGCTACGGGCGGGCTAGAATATGACGGCGTTAGTATGCTCTCGTGGCAGGGGGCGATCAAAGCGAATGAGTCTCCTAAGATCTTTACCTTCAAGGTTATCGTTACCTCCCAGCCACCGCCTAATAATCCTAAGGTTATCAATATAGCCATCATCACCGATGAAAATGGTAGCTATAATCGCATAGCCGAGGTTACCATCATCCCTGATGATAGTTCCCCGCCTTACATCACTGCCGTCTCCCCGGCGGAAGGCACAATGAACGTTAAGCTCTTTAGCCCTGTTACTATTACTTTCAGCGGCTCGATGATACCGGATAGCTTGGAATACAGAGTCTCGGCCAAGACGGGGGAGGATGAAACGGGGACCCCGATCTATGAAGTGATCTATGACACTACCGAAGGGGACAGTGATTGGACAGAGAGTTGGGCATCGGATAGTGGCAAAGCTAATGCTAAAGTGACCATTACACCCTCTAGTCCTTTATGCTCGCCGGGCATCCACCACCTCGTTAAGGTTATCAGCGCCAAGGGCGCTAACGGCAAATATTTGGTAAGCGATAAGGAAGCCCCCGTGCCCTATAACGAATGGGGCTTTACCACTCTTTCCCCCGCTCTTATCTTTGAGCAGCCCGCCACCCTTTGGCTGCAGGTAGACAAACCCAGTGGCCCCATCGTAGTAAAATTGGTGAACTGGACCAACTACGAGAATCCCGACGCGCCGTTCCCTCAATATGAACCGTACGCAGTCGAGGACCCTAAGGGTCTTACGGTTCGGTTGATGACCACCAACCTTAAGGGCACAGGCAAATTCGATGTTGATCCAAGCGGCAAGTTCAACGGTAGTATTACCAGCGTGCTTATGCCTCAAGGCGCCGACAGGATAACTTTCTACTTCAGAGAGTCCAGCATCACCTCCGGTCAATACCCGCCCTATCGCATCATTGTAGGGCCGGCAAGCAATACCGGCTACACGGTATTCGGTAGCAGCCGCCCATACGTCTCAACCGCAGATGGGCAAGAGCTAACCGGGGATCAGATCGCCTTTAAGACTACCGACCAGAACATACCGGTCGGCAAACTAAGCGAACCTCTTAGGTTTGGGGTCTATTCGGCCGATGGCCAGTGGGTCACTCTAAAAGGCAACGATGCGTTCCTTCTAGACAGTAGCTCACCAACCGGCCAGTTCTACAACCGTCTAGGCAATCCAATTAGTGAGTTTGCTACCTTTGGCAGCGGTGAGGGGATCAAGCAGGGTTATCTCCTGCGAGTAGACCAAGACCGGGTAGAGGACAAGTTCTATTACAAAGAACTCATGACTCCCGGTTACTACACTATTAATATTGAGGACATCGGGCAGCTAAATATTAGCGGGGTTAATGTCGCCGCTGGGGGAAGGACATTAGCGGAGAAAGCCAGCCAAGATATCCTTATTATGCCTCTGGAGGAGCTGGAGGAGCTGGAGGAAGAAGAGTTAGAGGAGGTTGTAGATGAAACTGGCCGGGAGCTAGACTACATAGCAATTGACCCGGAAGACACTATCGTATTGCCGGGAGCCATCCAGGCTTTTACCGCTCAAGGTTTTGACACCGAGAATAAAGAGATTGAGGAACTGAAATTCAGCTGGTACGTCATCCGAGGGGGCGGCACTATCCTAAAGAAAGGAAGTGATGGCAATGGTCATACTACCAACTTCACTGCTGGCTTAAAACCGGGGGTATACACTGACACTGTTTTAGTGGCCACGCTGTACAATGGCAAGATCCAAGCGGCCTTGGCAACGGTACGAGTAGCGGATGTGGTGGACTATGGCGGGCCAGGCAGACTCCCCTCCACCGGTCCTAACGGCATCCAGCTCTTGTTTATTAGTTTGACTCTACTCTCGGCAGTGGCCCTAGCAGCGGTCGAGCACTACGAAAAGACCCAACTGGCGGAGACCACCCCTACGTCGCCAGCAAAATAAATTGATATACTAAATCCATGGAAGAGACTACGCCACAATTAGCTAGACCCACTAACCCCAAAGTTGTCTACTGGGCAGCAGCGGCCATATTAATAGGACTTTTGGGCTATGCCACTTGGGGATTTTTGGGTGGCAAGGCATCTTCCAGCACGATCTTGCAAGCAAGTGAACTTACTATCAGTAAAAATCAGCTCATTGCTGATGGGGAAGATACTAGCATAGTTAATCTTACCATCACTAACCAAGGCGACGGCTCGCCAGCCGAGGGAGTATGGATCGGGCTCAACATCAAAGACCCTGCCTTGGCGTCAGAGGAGTTTTCATACTTTGGCTGGTATAGCGCGGAACCCGGCCGTTCCTTCTACCAAACTAATGGCGCCGGGCAAGTAGTCTTTCGAATTAAATCTAAGCTCCCTGGGGATATTACCTACGGCGTCTATGCCGCCAACCCCGATCAGCGCAGTAGCGGCAAGTACGAGAGCTTAGAGAAGGAGTTTACACTCCACTTCCAATAAAATTAATCCGTAACTTGGGCAAAGTGCAAAACCCCGGCCTATCCGGGGTTTTGCCTAACTATGGCGATCTAACTCTTGATTGACCAACATATCGGCAATGCAATTCTTCTCTCTCGGGACATAAGTGAACTTTACCATCCGAAAGTTGGCAGCTAGCTCCTCTACTTTGGCTACTAGCGGTTTAAGCCCTCGATTCTTTACCCGATATTCCCCTGATAGCTGCCTAACAATCAGCTCACTATCCAAGTGGGCCTTGACGCTGACCTCCCTAGCCAGATGCTCATCGCCTATGACCTTCTTGATTCTGCCCAGTCCCAAGATAAGAGCTTGGTACTCGGCTTGGTTATTAGTAGTAGTGCCCAAAAACGAGGAGAATCGCTTGATCTCCTTGCCCCGGTCATTATAGATGACTCCCCCCGCGGCGGCCGGCCCTGGATTGCCGCGGGCTCCCCCATCGGTATATAAGGTAAAGTTTGCCATAAAATATCTGCTACCTTGGAGCCACCCGTGGGAATCGAACCCACAACCTCTGCTTTACGAAAGCATTGCTCTACCGTTGAGCTAGGGTGGCAAAATGGCTTAGGGGCGAAGTGTCGTGCTCCCCGCCCGACTAAACGACTTCAGTCATTCGGGCAGGTACCACTTAAGCTACTCCGGCTTACTCCTCCTCTCACCCAAAAAATAAACCAAGCGATAGCTGTTTATTTTTTGGAAAGGAGGAACTGCTGAGTGTTAATAGCTGAATCAGCTCTGCTGATTCAGCGTGGAACGAAGCCGTTCCGACGTGGTCGGGGTGCCGGGATTCGAACCCGGGATCTCACGCCCCCTAGACGTGCGCCTTAAACCACTAGGCTACACCCCGGCAATAGAATATTAAACCCTACATCAGTATATTATAAAAGCTCCACCACTTTGCTAAACATTGTTTGATCCTGACAAACCAGGTGGGTTTCCTCATCTGAAGCTTTGCGCCCCAGAGATTTGGAATCCCGATCAAAAATGTGTTGGGTCAAAATTGCTAGCAAAGATAATGGAGCACCCTCATTGTACCATAAAAGGCGGGTGTCAAGAATGCTCCAGATCTACAGAAATGGGCTGCCAGAGCCAATAACCCAATTAATGACAAATATAACCGGCTCTAGGATTCGGAAAATAATATTGATGTTGAAAAGCCGTTCGGCAAAGATAAGAGCCAAAAGAACCATCGGGCCAACCCGCTCGAATGCTGCCCAGCTCACTCGCCCAAAGGACAACTTATCCATCAGGAGATACAGTAACTTGGAACCATCCAATGGCGGGATGGGAATAAGGTTAAAAGCGGCTAAAAGCACATTAATTGTCACCACGATCGCCAGAAACCTCATAAGATTGGTCTCGGGGGCAGGCACGCCGGTCTGGATAAAGTAGATGCGAGCGGGCAGGGCAAAGATGAACGCTGCTACTATATTGCTTAAAGGCCCCGAGAGGGCGATAACAGTTTCACCAAGCTTTCCAGATCTAACAAAGTTAGGGTTGTAGGGCACCGGCCGACCCCAGCCAAAACCAGCTAAAAACAGCATGATTGTACCTAGCGGATCCAGGTGAGAGAGGGGGTTAAGAGTTAACCGGCCGGAGAGGCGAGCAGTCGGGTCCCCCATCAAGGTTGCTACCCAGGCATGAGAAAACTCGTGCACGGTGATTGCTATAACTAGAGCAACCACAAAAAAGATAAAGGTATCAAAGCTGGATAGTAATCCTAAAAGCATGGTTGTTGCTTAATCGCTAAGCCTCTGATAGTATTTGATGTGTTAAATTGAACTACTATGGCAAAAGTCTGTGCAATCTGTGGCAAAGGACGGCAGGTGGGACACAACGTCAGCCACTCCAAGCGCCGCACT
This sequence comes from candidate division Kazan bacterium RBG_13_50_9, assembly GCA_001772255.1. Classification (GTDB taxonomy): domain Bacteria; phylum Patescibacteriota; class Kazan-3B-28; order Kazan-3B-28; family UBA10110; genus RBG-13-50-9. The sequence continues at coordinate 43,128 of META01000005.1, forward strand.
AAAAGGGCCTGGAACCCCAATATCCTAAAGACTAAGCTGGGAGGCAACCGGCAGATATCTGTATGCAGTCGTTGCCTCAAGGGGCTAACCTCCAGCCGGACCCCCCGAAAGAAAGCTGCCTAGCCGCTCTTACTTAAGATAATCAGGCGCATTCCCTCCTCAGGCAAACTGGATCTCGAAAGCAAAAGTTTCTCTGCCCTTTCTGGCGTGAGGCCGATTTCACCTATAAACTCATCTACTCCCTTGATGTCTATATTTAAACCGGGGAGCTTATAGTGCATCGGGATGACCACTTTGGGCTCAAGAGTATTCACAACTTCCACTGCTCCCTTAGCATCGAGAGTATAGTTGCCGCCCACCGGGACCAGAACTATGTCTACCGATCCTATCTCATCGAGCTGGACATCACTAAGTTGGCTGCCCAGGTCACCAAGATGCAACACAGTGGTTCCTTCCGCTAAGAATTTGAACATCGTGATCTTCCCCCGTTTAGCTCCCCCCACCTCATCATGGCTTCCCAAGACTCCGGTGATGGCCATGCCGCTAGCTTCATATTCTCCCGGCGACTCAAAGACCCTCTGAGCATCGACTAAACCCTTGGCATTGTGGTCAAAATGGTCATGACTAATTGTTAAAACGTCGGCCGTAAGCCTCGGCAGGCTCCATCCCACTTCAGCACTATAAGGGTCAGTTACGATCGTGCCCTCTTTAGTTTTAATCTGGAAACAGGAATGACCAAACCACTTAATCTCCACCTCACCCCCGTTTTACTTCGCCGCCATTATATCATACCGAAATTCCAGCAGCGGGCTAAGGTATAATTAGAGACGTGCGGGTGTGGTTCAATGGTAGAACGCGACCTTCCCAAGGTTGAAACGGGAGTTCGATTCTCCTCACCCGCTCCAGAATAAAGACGGTCCGACTTGCCCCGTAGTAATTCTGCTGTGTGGTAGAATTTACTACTGGGGTTCCGGTATCCCGCTCCAGAATTCGACTTGTCCTGTACCAGCCAACGGCTGAAATCGCGGACGCGATTTCCGGCTGGCTTGGTGCAGGGTTCTCCTCGCCCGCTCCACCCCGTTAAGCAAACTCCCGTCTCCCCGACCCCCTTCCCGGGATGGTTTGAGTCAACGAGTTTTACAAACTTTTCTGGCGGGAGTGACGGGACTCGAACCCGCGACCTCCTGCGTGACAGGCAGGCGCTCTAACCGACTGAGCTACACCCCCAAATCTAAGCTATTTTAATATATCTATAAAGATTGTTCCAGCACTATTAGCACTGACCCGGAATCTGACTATCTCCGTAAGTCCGATCAAGATTTGGGGGTTGGAGTCCTCTGGGGACTGGATTAGCCAAACTTCGGTCAGGGGGCCTTGGTTGATCTTGGCCTGCTGCATACCCTCTAATGTCGCTCCGGGGGTATTGACCACCTGAGTATCACTAAGGGTAGCTTGGATCCGATACGGCCCCAGATCTGTCGTGTCCGTTAAGCGACCCTCAATAAGGATTTCCTCGTCAGCAGGCACCAATTCCACGTCAGTTTTGGGAGTAATGATAGAGTTATCAATCACGGTAGAGCGGTTTAGCCGCGTCTGGATTGCCACCCGGTAATACGTTCGTTCATCACTATTGGTGATATCCTCTAGTATGTGGAATCCCCCCAGGCTGCCGATCGTTGTAGGGGTCTCGGTGGGTAAGAATTGATTAGTTTGCTGGCTTGGCGCTAGTAAGGTATCAGACATACTAAAGTAGCCATACAGCAAGAGGAAAATTATGGTCAGCGCGATCAGCCCAAACCGGTTGACGACGAACTGTTTCATGCTCGATGCTCTTTAATGAATTCGACCAGCTCATCTACCGTTACTGGCGGCTGTTCGGTGGCCGCCTTGACCAATCGCACAATTACGTCCTGTAGCTCAGCGGGTTTGGCCACCTGGGTAATCACCAGATGCTCCTTGCCGGCTGATTGGATAGTAACTGACCCAAAATTAATAGCAGTAGCAAATACCCCGGTAATCTCGTGGGAGACATCCTGGACCCGCTCTAACTCTAACTCGGATACACGGCGGGCGAACAGCCCGCGCTGGTCGATGTTGATGATCCTTTGGTTGGTGATTAAAAACCGGTCGCGGTACCAGTTAAGATACTCATAGGCGATATAGCTCGCCCAGAATACCAACCAAGCGAGATACAGAAAAGCCAGAGGCCCAGAATTAAAGATATAAAACCCCACCTTGCCGATGGAAGGGAGGATCAGTGCCAGAACGATGAAGAGAGATCCTTTAGTGGTTGGCCAGGCTAGGGTGAACCAGTGTTTTCTTAAATCTAGTACGATCTTTTCATCCTTTCTCTGGCCGGGGAAATCCTGATTCAGAGTAGATTTTTGTGTAGTTTCTGTCTGCATCCTTGCTATAATATTGGGGTGAAAAAGAAGTCGAGACGTCTTATCTGGTTTATCTTACTTATCATCTTGGGGCTGGGGCTTTTGCTCCCATATACCTATGGATTGTCCTAGAATGGTACCCCTGAAGGGAATCGAACCCCCATCTTTCGCTTAGGACGCGACTGCTCTGTCCGTTGAGCTACAGGGGCATAAAGAACAAGTTAATTTTAACACATCCAAAGCTTATTATCGGGCATAGTTCTGCTGAATAGCAGAATGGTGCACCCGATATCCATTGGAGAAATCGGGGCAAAAGAGCAGGGTTATATGTATACTTATCGGGCTGTAGCGCAGTGGTAGCGCGCGTCGTTCGGGTCGACGAGGTCGTGGGTTCAAATCCCGCCAGCCCGACCATGATTAGTCGAGTAGGCCTATGGACCAGTCAATTATTAACATAGTAGCTAAACTCGCTCATTTGGCCTTTTCAAAAAAAGAGGTGCCAGTGGGGGCAGTTGTAGTTAACCATGCTGGGAAGATTATCGGCAGGGGTTATAATCGGATGCACGGCAAAAAAGATGCTACCGAACACGCCGAGATTAGGGCCCTTAGGGCAGCGGCCAGAAAGGTTGGTGACTGGCGCCTAGAAGGACACACATTAGTGGTGAACCTTGAGCCTTGCTTAATGTGCTTGGGAGCTATTGCCAACTGCCGCATAAGAGAGGTAATCTATTTTTTGGCTGATCCCGTCTTCGGTTCAGCAGAAAGTAAACTGACCAAAGCTCAGCTAAAGGAGCTTTTTCCCCAGCTCGCGATTAAAAAAGCTGCCGATCAGGGCGAGACCAAGGCATTACTGCAGCAGTTCTTTCAACAATTGCGCAAAAAGGTATAATCATCACGGAGACGTGGCCGAGTGGTTGAAGGCGGCGCTCTCGAAAAGCGCTATACCCCCTTAAGGGGTATCGGGGGTTCGAATCCTCCCGTCTCCGCCACTAAGTTATATGAGAGAGACTACTGCTTGTTGGCGCTGACATAGGCCTTCAGCGCGGTTTGGAGATCCTCACTGCCGGGATTAGCCGTTACCCCCCTTTGCAGCAAGGGTACTATCTTTTTCACCTGCTTATCCCCTTCCTCATCAACTGGCCAGATGGCATACAGATCTGCTAGGTTGATATAGGGAGTAACGTAGTCTGGTTTGATCTCAATGGCCTTAAGATAAGCCTCCTCCGCCCCCCAGAAGTCCACGAGGTCTCGTTTGACATTGCCGAGATTGTTCCAAGCCACAAAACTCTCCGGCCAG
>META01000006.1:0-13939 GCA_001772255.1 candidate division Kazan bacterium RBG_13_50_9
GAGGGGAACCTCCCCCGCCCTATCTAATTCTACTTGTTGTCAAAGGCCAAAACCCTCTGAACTCCCTTGACAAAACCATCATCCTTATGTTGTCACATTATACTCCTAATCAGGCCCTTTGTCAACGACTTTTCAGCTCTGGAGGCCACTTTTCTCCCATAGCAGCTCCCTCTCTGATCTCATAACTCCCCCATCCCCCCTCTTATCTTAAGAGGGGCTTTTAGGCCGCCATTGGAGCCCGAGCGTACTGAATCAACAAAATCACCGCTGCCAAAGCTGTTGTCTGAGGAGTGAAACAACGAGTTCAGCGAGAGGCGGAAAGGTGGGTTTTGTTAGATGAAGAGTGAGGGTGACTGGCCGTCCTTTCGGTGCTACCACTTTGGACGAGCAAGGTGGTAGCGAAAAGATAATTAGAGGTTTGAACGGGAAAACGTTCCGGGAAATCGGAACTAGATCCTTCGACTACGCTAGCGCTCCGCTCAGGATGACATAAAGAGGGGTCAGGACGACAGAACGGCAATATTATCTGAGGACTTTTTGGAGGTAGTGGCCAGTATACGATTTCTTAACCTTGGACACTTCTTCGGGCGTGCCTTCCGCCACCAATTTACCGCCCTTATCTCCCCCTTCGGGACCAAGATCGATAATCCAGTCGGCAGTTTTAATTACGTCCAAGTTGTGCTCGATCACCAACACCGTATTGCCCTTATCGGCTAGCTGGGAGAGAACCATAAGTAACCGCTTGATGTCATCGAAATGCAGACCGGTAGTCGGTTCATCTAAGACATATAGGGTCTTCCCGGTAGCGCGGCGCGAGAGCTCGGTGGCCAGCTTGACTCTTTGGGCCTCCCCGCCAGAAAGCTGGGGCGCTGGTTGGCCAAGCTTAATGTATCCTAACCCCACTTCCCCCAGGGTCACCAATTTCCTTTGGATAGCAGGGATGTTGGCAAAAAACTCCAGCGCCTCATTGACTGACATACCTAACACCTCGGAGATGTTCTTGCCCTTATAGTGGATGTCTAAAACCTCTTGGTTGTAACGTTTGCCCTTACAGACATCGCAGGGTATATAAACATCAGGTAGGAAATGCATCTCGATCTTGATCACTCCGTCGCCTTGGCAGTTCTCGCAGCGACCACCTCTAACATTAAAGCTAAACCGCCCCGGCGCGTATCCTTTGATCTGCGCCTCGGGAAGTTTGCTGAAAAGATCGCGGATATCAGTAAAGACTCCGGTGTAAGTAGCCGGGTTGCTCCGAGGGCTCCTGCCGATCGGCGACTGGTCAATGCTGATAACTTTATCTAAATAGCTAATCCCTTCAATCGCGCGGTGCTTGCCGGGTTGCTGGCGCGCCCCATGTAAAACATTACTCAACTTCTTCACTAATATCTCGCCCACCAAAGTGGACTTGCCAGAGCCGGATAAGCCCGTCACACAAACAAAGAGGCCCAAGGGGATCTCTACGTCAATATCTTGGAGATTAAATTCGCTGGCTCCGCGGATGGTAAGCCGTTTCCCATTACCCACCCGCCTGACGGGGGGCACCTCAATCTTCCTCTTGCCCGAAAGGTACAGGCCGGTCAGCGATTTAGGATTTTTTTTGATTGCCAAGGGGGTACCGTGGGCAACCACCTCGCCACCCAAAGCGCCAGCCCCCGGCCCCATATCTACTACATAGTCGGCGCTAAGGATAGTCTCTTCATCATGCTCAACTACAATAATAGTATTGCCGATATCCCGTAGCCCCTTGAGGGATCGGATGAGCTTTTTATTGTCATGTTGATGTAGGCCAATTGATGGCTCATCTAAGATGTATATGACACCACTTAAGCCCGACCCGATCTGGGTGGCTAGCCGGATGCGTTGGGCTTCCCCGCCCGCAAGCGTCGTGGCGCTGCGGCTTAAGGTAAGGTAGCCCAATCCGACATTATCCAAGAAGCTGACCCGTTCCTGGAGCTCTTTTAAGATCTGCTGGGCGATCAGCGCCTCCTGGGGATTGAGCCTGAGGTGCTTAAAGAACTTAGCTACATCCCTTACCGATAAGTTAGCAACAGCGACTATCGAAAGCTCGCCAACCGTCACTGCCATAAATTCCTTCTTCAGCCGCCCACCTTGGCATTCGGGACAGATCTTCTCCACCATCGAACGGTCAATCTCAGCCCGGACGAATTCGGAGTCAGTATCCTTATAGCGCCGCAGCAAGTTCGGGATCACCCCCTCAAACCTAACCACGTACTCGTTGAGGTTACCATGGGCAGTACGATAGCGAATGGTAACTTCCTCATCACCGCTGCCATACAGCAGAGCATTAAGGGCTCGTTTAGAAAACTGGCTGATGGGCTGATCCATCCTGAAGCCATATTTCCCCCCAACTGCTGCCAGCATCCTATGCACCCAGCCATTACTGCTCATGCCAAAGCCACCCGCCCTAATCGCCCCTTCACTAATGGTCAGCTGCTTATTAGGTATCAAAAGATCCGGGTCGATATCTTTGGTGTAGCCCAAACCCGTACAGCGCGGGCAAGCACCATAAGGATTATTGAAGGAAAAACTACGGGGTGCCAACTCTGGGATGCTAATGCCACACTTAGCGCAAGCTAAATTCTCCGAGAAGAACCACTCTCTATCTCCATCTACGTCCCAAATGATAACTGTGCCATTTCCCATCTCTAACGCTGCCTCCAGTGACCGGGTAAGGCGCCCCCGGCCGCCCTGGTCTCTGACCGCGGTCAGCTCCAGCCGATCGATTACCGCATCAATGGTGTGCTTTTTAGTCTTAGGGAGAGGGGTAGTCTCTTCCAAATTGTGCATCACCCCATCAATCCGGGCCCTTAAGAAACCCGCTTTCTTGATATTAGCCAGCGCCTCCTTGGCCTCGCCCTTTCTATCCGCTACCAGCGGCGCTAATACAGCAAACTTGTCCAGAGGCAGCTTCTGGACCTGGGCCACGATCTGGTCAATCGACTGCCGGGCTACCACTGCTCCGCACTGCGGGCAATGGGGCACTCCGATACGGGCAAACAAAAGCCTAAGGTAATCGTAGATCTCCGTAATGGTGCCTACAGTTGATCTGGGGTTGGCCGAGGAGGATTTCTGATCGATCGAAATCGCCGGAGAGAGCCCGTCGATCCTCTCAACATTGGGTTTCTCCATCACCCCCAAAAACTGCCGGGCGTAGGCCGAGAGTGACTCAACATACCGCCTTTGCCCTTCGGCATAGATGGTATCAAAAGCCAGCGAGCTCTTGCCGGAGCCCGATAAACCGGTGATCACTATAAAACGGTTGCGGGGCAGCTTAACATCTATATTCTTGAGATTATGCTCGCGTGCCCCACGAACATCAATATAGTCCAACATACTAACGATCTACCTCTTATGGTCTACGAGAAGAATTGGCTGATCAGCCCGCCGCCTACATCGCCCCCTAAAAGCACCGTGGCAAAAGCGTACAAGGCAGCCCCCGCGATAGCCGAGATAATGATGTCCCGGGCTACGCCGATCTGGTTGGGGTTACCTTGGGCAGTTATATAGACTACCCCACCAGCGATCACCATCGCTACTGCTAAGACTCCGATCAAATAGCTAATGCCATTTCGTAGAGCAACTACAAAACCTATCCAATCGGATGTACCTGTACTCCAAGTGGCGCCCACTGCGGCCTCCGAGGGGATACTTTTGTAGATCACGGAAAAGATCAGGAACAAAACCACCAAGGCGATCAAAGCTACCTTAGCCGCTATCGCCCAGCGGTGTGCCTGGCTTAAGCTTGCTCGCTTGCTTGCCATAGACCAAATTATATCTCAAATTAGGGGGGACTTCAAGTCTTTACTCCTTGATTGCCTTGTCCTCAAAGCCGCACTCCTTGCAGGTAGGAACCTTCTTGCGCTTAGAGATAACCATCACTCCCCCACAAGTAGGACACCTTTGGGGCACCGGTTCGTCCCAGGTGGCAAAATCGCACTTGGGATAGTTGTTACAGCCATAAAACAGCTTGCCCCGCTTAGTCCGCTTGGTCACCACCTCGCCCCGTTGGCACTTAGGGCAAGGCATCAAGGGTTTGCTCGGGTGGTTTAAGCTCTTGGTGTGTTTACACTCTGGGAATCGGGAGCAAGCCAAAAACTTGCCGAACCTTCCCATCCTAATGACCATGGGGGCACCGCATTTATCACAAATCTCATCAGTCTTTTCGTCCAGATCCTGTTTTTTGACGTGGGCCTCCTTGTCCGCTAATTTGGCAGCGAAAGGCCCATAAAACTCCCCTACTACTTTCTCCCATTGCATCCGGCCCAAAGCGATCCTATCTAGGTCATCTTCCATCTGGGCAGTAAACTTGGCATCCACTATATCTGGAAAATGCTCAACCAAAAAATCATTTACGGTCATCCCCACTTCCTGCGGTACTAGCTGTTTCTTCTCCCGCTTAACATACCCCCGCGCCATGATCGTAGTGATCGTAGGTGCGTAGGTGCTAGGCCGCCCCACTCCTAATTTTTCTAATGCTTTAACCAGGGTCGGCTCGGTATAGCGGGGCAGGGGCTCGGTGAATTTTTGCTGGCTATCTATAGATTTGATCTTGAGCTCTTGGCCCACTGCTAATGGGGGTAGCGTTTGTTCGGCTACAAGATTTTTAGAGAGAGCAGACAAAAATCCCGGGAAAGCCACACTAACGCCCTGTGCCATTAGAGTCTTGTTGCTGGATGTGATTTCGACATCCACTTGATCAATCACGGCATCCGCCATCTGCGAAGCGACCGCCCTCTCCCAGATCAACTGATAGAGTTTGAGCTGGTCCGCTGACAGAAACGCCTTCACCCCCGCCGGAGTACGTTGAGAAGAAGTCGGCCGGATGGCCTCGTGGGCCTCTTGCGCCCCTTTGCTCTTCGTCTTATAAAATCGCGGGGCAGACGGCGCAAACTTATCGCCATATTTATCCGCTATCACCCGCCTTGTTTCTTCGATCGCCCTAAGCGTCACATAAGTAGAGTCTGTACGCATGTAAGTAATGAGGCCCACCTCTCCGGCACTGCCCAAAGTAACTCCCTCATAGAGCTGCTGGGCAATGGTCATCGTCTTTTTGACACTAAAGCCCAGCTGGATTCCGGCTTGTTGCTGCAGAGTGGAAGTAGTAAACGGAGGCGAGGGCCGTCGAATCTTACGCGACTCTTCAATGTCGGCTACCTGAGACTTGGACCCCCGCAGCTCAGTTATCACCCGGTCAGCAGCCGGCTTAGCACTAACTACTGCTGCCCGCCCATCGATTTTGCTAAGCTCGGCCTCGAACTGCTTTTGGTCATGGGTTAAATAAGTGGCCCTTATCTTCCAGTACTCTTGTGGCTTAAAGGCCTGCCGTTCGCGCTCGCGTTCAACGATTAAGCGCACCGCCACGGATTGGACCCTGCCTGCCGAGAGCCCCCGGAAGATTTTCTTCCACAGCAGCGGTGAAAGCTTATAGCCGACTAAGCGATCCAAGACCCGGCGAGCTTGCTGAGCATTGACTAAATTAATGTCCACCCTGCGCGGGTTTTGTATTGCCTCCTTAAGCGCCTCATCAGTGATCTCATGAAAGACGATCCGCTTAGCGCTTCCTGGAGGCACTTCCAATACTTGGGCTACATGCCAGCCGATGGCCTCACCTTCGCGGTCCTCGTCAGTAGCTAGAATTAGTTCGCTCGATTGCTCATAGAGCTTTTTAAGCTTGGTGGCTACTTTCCGGCTCTTAGTCGGGATGACGTATTCAGGAACAAAATTATTATCCACATCAACCCCCAGCTTGGCTTTCGGCAGGTCTCTAAGATGACCCAATGATGATTCAACGGTATAGTTGGTACCCAAAATCCGGCCAATGGTCTTGGCTTTGGTCGGTGATTCTACTACTACTAATGCCGACCTGCTCTTTGCCACCAGCATGAAAATGTTAACGGAGCCTGGTAAACTTACCAGCTCCTATTGATTTTACCAACCCCTCGATTTCCATCAACGTCAGTGTACTACTGACCCCTGCACTGTCAAGCTGAGTGCTTTTAGCGATTTCGTCTACCGACATGGCCTGTTCATTAAGCAACTGCAAGATCTGATTATCAGCTGCCGATAGACTGCTGGCGACTGACATTCCGGTAGATGATGGGGGCAAACCCAATTCAATTAATATATCATCCGGATGAGTTACCATCCCCGCACCCTCCCTGATCAATTGGTTGACCCCGACGGCCTGGGGGACAAAGACACTGCCGGCCAAAGCAAACACCTCGCGATTATAGTCCAAGGCCAAATGGGCTGTGATCAGAGCCCCACTATTTTCACCACCTTCTACCACCAATACGCCCCGGGAGAGGCCTGCAATGATCCGATTACGGGCCGGGAAATGATGCTTTTGGGGCGGCATGCCAGGCGGATACTCCGATATGATAGCGCCGCCCTGCTCCACTATTTTTAGGGCTAAATTCCAATTGGCCTGTGGATAAAAATCCTCCCGGTTAAGCCCTGAGCCGATTATCGCCACTACCGGACGGGCGTCCTGTCCGGCAGCTTCCGCCAAAGCGACCGTATCGATGCCATAAGCTATGCCGGAAACTATTACCAGGCTGCCCGCCAGCTGGCGGGCAAAATAGGCCGCCGCCCTGATGCCGTAATCGGTGGGTTTGCGCGTACCCACTATCGCCAGTGCCGGGCTACTTAGTATGGCCGGATCGCCCCACACAAAAAGCTTAAGCGGAGGGTCCGGGATCTGGGCCATCAGCGGGGGGTATAATGTATCCCCTAAGGCAATTGTGCTAATTCCTGTAGACACACGCATTTAAGCAAACCGTTGATATCTTGTATAATAATCGCGTAAGTGGCTTTAGTATGGCCAAGCAGAGCATTACTTTATTTAGTATAACAACTACCGTTATTGTCCTGATAATAGCGGTGGTGGTTTTACTGATCGGCAACTATACTAAAAATTTCAACAGCGGTATCACGCTGGACCACCAAACTATCAGCGCCAGCACCAATTTGGTTAATGATACCGAGAAGGACGCGGTCTGGGTAGCCACCTCAGCTACCGAACTTGCAGGCGAGCTGGGCAAAACTATATCGGGGGTTAACTGGAAGGACAACCTGGTCGTGGGCATAATTGCGTCGGCTCAACCTAATGCTGGTTATACCATCGAGCTCATGAGCATACTTCTTCGCGCGAGCCGCATCAGCGTCAACTACCGGCTAACCCAGCCAGAACCAGACCAGCTCTACGCTGATGTGATTACCTATCCCCCGCTACTTCTTCAGGTCAGCCGGGAGAGCTTACCGGTAGGTGTACCGATCGACTTTGCCTTCACTAACTTAAGCAGCCACTCTACCCAAATTGTCAATCGCACTCTTACTTTATAGATAGCATGCGCACTCGGGGGATTATCGACATCTCAACCACTTCAGTGATCAGGATTGTCATTGTGCTGCTGGCACTGTGGTTTATGTATTTCATCCGCGATATCCTAGCGATAGTCTTCGTCTCGATCATCGTATCCGCCGCTCTCTCACCCCTGGTAGACCGCTGGAGCAAACGGGGTGTCCCCCGGACACTCTCCATTACTGTCCTCTATTTAATAGTCTTATGCGTCCTAGGGGCAGTGGTCTATTTTGTCCTACCCCCTATGATCACCCAGATCCGGCAACTGGCTGACCACCTGCCCAACTACTTTACCACCTTCAATAATTTTCTCGTGAGCCTCAAGGAGGTAGGGAGCAACGGCCTGCTTAACGCCTCTAGGGAAAGCTTAAATTCGATCTCTAACTTTCTGGGCAGTTTCGTCAGCAATATCTTCAATACCACTGTTGGCTTCTTCAATGGCGCCGCCGCTTTAATTATGATCTTCATCCTAACGCTTTATTTCCTGCTGGATGAAAACGGCATCAAAAAATTCTTTGTCTCGCTCCTACCCATTAGACAAAAAGACAAGATCGTTACCATCGCTAATAAGATCGGCATCAAGCTAGGGGGATGGCTCAGGGGCCAGCTAACGTTGGCAGTCACTATCGGCATTGTGGTCTATTTGGGTTTACTCATCCTAAAGATGCCTTACGCCCTGACCTTGGCCATCTTGGCAGGCATATTAGAGATCGTTCCCATTATCGGGCCGATCATCGCTGCCATCCCTGCAATCCTGATCGCTTTTACCGTCTCCCCCACCATGGCCTTGATCATCACCATCTTCTATATTTTGGTGCAGGAGCTGGAGAATAAGCTATTAGTGCCGAAGGTGATGCAGTACGCCGTAGGCTTAAATCCCGTCACCATCATCATTATTATTCTGATCGGTGCAAAGTTGATGGGGATCTTAGGAATCCTTTTGGCAGTGCCGGTCGCTTCGGTCATTTACGTCATCTTGGAAGAATGGCCAATTATCGAACCGACCCCTAAGCCAAAACGTTAAGTCTCCTAAGCTCATTTTTGCCGCTGGAGTAGCTCGATCTCATCCCGGAGCTCAGCGGCCTGTTCAAAATCAAGGTTCTTAGCTGCCAGATCCATCTGACTCGCCAGATCGGCTATCAAAAGCTCGACCTCCTCAGGATGAGCCGACTGGGCAAACTTCCGCAGCTTACGCTGCTGGGTTTTAGCGAGCTGCTTCTCCTTGCCCTCATAGGCCACCTCAATAGTGCTGATCTTCTTGGTAATGGAGCGAGGAGTAATTTTGTGCTGGCGATTATGCTGCAGTTGTCTATCGCGGCGACGGTCCGATTCATTTATAGCCTGCTGCATGGCGAGGGTTACCTTGTCGGCATACATGATCACTTGGCCCTCAATATGGCGAGCCGCCCGGCCAAACGTCTGGATGAGAGCTGTTTTCGAGCGCAAGAACCCTTCCTTATCAGCATCCAATATCGCAACCAAAGAGACCTCGGGCAGATCTAAGCCCTCTCGGAGCAAGTTAATCCCTACCACTACGTCATACTCGCCCAGACGTAGGCTCTTTAATATTTGGATCCGTTCCAAAGTGCCCACATCCGAGTGCAGATACTGAACCTTAATCCCATTGTCGAGTAAGAAATCCGTCAGGTCCTCCGCCGTCTTCTTGGTCAGAGTGGTAACCAGCACCCGTTGATTCTTCTTTACCTGCTTATCGATCTCCGACATCAAATCATCAATCTGGCCGGAAGTAGGGCGGATCTCTACCCCGGGATCTACCAACCCGGTAGGGCGCACGATCTGCTCGACCACCTGATCACTTAACTCTAGTTCATACTCATCAGGGGTAGCTGAAGTGTAGATGACCTCTTTGATATGCTTTCTAAATTCATCGAATGTTAGGGGGCGATTATCTAAGGCACTAGGCAACCGGAACCCATGCTCGACCAGAGTCTCCTTGCGAGACCTATCCCCCCGATACATCCCCCTGACCTGAGGGATAGTCATGTGGGATTCATCAATAACCATCAGGAAGTCGCTAGGGAAGTAATCGAGCAAGGTAGCGGGCTCTTCCCCGGGGGCCCGATCACCCAAATAGCGAGAATAGTTCTCGATCCCCGAAACGTAACCGACCTCTCTAAGCATCTCCAGGTCATAGTTGGTCCGCTGCTCTAACCTTTGGGCCTCTACTAGCTTACCCCTTTTCTTAAGTTCCTCTACCCGCTGTTTTAGCTCAGCTTCAATGAATGAGGGTGCTTTATTAAGTCGCTCCTGGGGCGTAATAAAGTGTTTGGCTGGATAAACTTCCAGACTATCTATCTCCCCCAAGATCTCCCCCGTCAGATAATCAACCTGCCGAATCTTTTCAATGGTATCACCCGAAAATTCTACCCGATACGCGAAGTCACTATAGGAAGGGAATATCTCCACTACTTCACCTCTGGCCCGGAAGGTGCCGCGGGTGAAATTAATATCATTGCGTTGGTATTGAATGTCCACTAACCGGCGGAATATTTGCTGCTGCCTGAACAATTTCCCTCTTTCTATCACCACGGCAGCACTCTGGTAGTCCTCGGGCGATCCAATGCCATAGATGCACGATACAGAAGCCACAATCAGAACATCCTTGCGGGTCAGCAGTGACTGGGTGGCTGCGTGCCGCAATTTGTCGATCTCCTCGTTAATTGAGGCATCCTTAGCAATATAAGTATCGGTCTTGGGAATGTACGCCTCCGGTTGGTAGTAGTCATAGTAGCTGACAAAATAGTGCACAGCGTTGTCGGGAAAGAGATCTCTAAACTCTGCTGCCAGCTGTGCTGCTAATGTCTTATTGTGGGCAATCACAAGTGTTGGCTTTTGGATCTTTTCAATGACTTTAGCTATGGCAAAAGTCTTCCCTGACCCCGTTACCCCCAGCAAGGTCTGGTCCCGATATCCCTTACTCAACCCTTCCACCAGCTGCCTGATCGCTGCTGGTTGATCACCGGCTGGTCGTAATTTAGATACAATCTTAAACTTTTTATTTGCCATAACTATTTTGCTTGCCCCGTACCAACAATCCTCTGAAATCGCAGCCTAGCGATTCCCGGTTTGTTTGGTACTCGGGGAATTTTTTCTGCGCCATTGCTCAATCTTTTTATGGTTGCCCGAGAGCAGAACCCTGGGCACTCTGTAGCCCTCAAACACCTCCGGCCGAGTGTAGTGTGGATATTCTAATTTGAACGCACTGCCATAGCTCTCTTCTTCCAATGAAACTTCATTTCCGATTACGCCGGGTAGCAACCTGACGATCGCCTCCGTCATCGCCAGCGCTGCCACCTCCCCGCCCATCACCACAAATTCGCCTATGCTCATTTTCATATCTACATATTTATCAACCCGAGCATCCACCCCTTCATAACGACCACAGACAAATACCAAGTGGCTGTATTTGGTCAGTTTTCTAGCAACCTTTTGGCCAAACACCTGCTTAGCTGGGCCCAATAAAATTACCCGGCAGTTTTTAGCCTTGCGCCGACCAGTGGCTTTGCGGATGGCCGCCACTAATGGCCCCACTTTCATCACGTTGCCGGCCAAACCCCCACCGTAGGGCAGATCATCTACTGTGTTATGCTTATCACCCGCAAAATCCCGAGGGTTAATGGTCTCTACCTTTACCTTGCCCGTCCGCCGCGCCCTGGCGAGCAGCCCTTCCTTAAAGAAGTCTTCAACTAGCCCCGGGAAGATCGTAATAAATGTAACCTTCATACACCCATTCTAACTCAGTTTCTCCAGCCCGCCATTGGAGCTCGAGCGTGATGAATCAATAAAATCCCCGTTGCTTTAGCCCGTTGTCTTCCGCCAGCTGGCGGAAGGGCGAGAGCAGTAAGGGGATTTTATTAGATGAATAGCGGGAGCGACTGGCGGAGAATTTTGGTTACTTTTCTTGGAAAAGTAACTGTATCTACTCCTCGTCAGTTAACTCCTTGAGATCGTCCTTGGTAGTGGTCTGGGGGGCTTCCTCATCCTCGTCCAGGGGGGCCGCTGCCCTGCCTCCAGCAGTACCACCTTCGGGCTCGATAATCTTTAGGTTGATCCGGGCATTAGTTTGAGCACCCAAGACCCTGAGCAGGGTGCGGACCGCTTTGGCAGTGCGGCCTTCCTTACCGATAATCTTACCCATATCGGCAGGGTCAACGGTTAGCTCGATCAGAACACCCATCTCGTCAACCTTGCGGTTAACTTTGACCTTACCCGGATTATCCACGATGGCCTTGACCACATACTCAACAAATTCCTTGTCGTTGTCAGCCATAATGCTTATCCTCCATAACTATTAACTAATATGCTTACTTAGCTTTCAGGCTCTAGTTCTATCGGGGCAGGGGTAGGCCCAATGCTCTCCTCGCTGGGGGCCGGCTCAGTCGCCGTTGGCTCGGGGACAGGCTCCGCTTTGGCCCCAGTGGGCACTTCAGCCGCCGCTTCAGCCAGCTGCTCTAATTTCTTGGGAGCACGGTGCCGCTCTTCTACGGGCAAGTTAAACCCTACCCGATTTAAAAGCCGGGCCACAGTGCGGCTGGGTCTGGCCCCTTGGGCGAGCCAATACTGGGCTCGCTCCTTGTCGACTGACAGGGGCTGGTCGGCTTCCGCTGGCCGATAATAGCCAAGCGCTTCCACAAACTTTCCATCCGTGGGCTTACTATGTTCCGCAACTAAGATCCTATAGCTGGGAAGATTACGCCGACCTCTCCGGGATAACCTGATAACAAGCAATTCGTACCTTACCTGGATTACTTATACTTACAGACTCAACATTACCGTAAACCATCTGGCCCTGTCAATGAAAGCATCTTTAAGCCCCCGGCTAGGGTATTTTATTGGTCTAGGCCTAAAATTCTTGCTCAACCCCGCCCAAAAGACATATACTTATAAAGTATGGCGGCTCAACCAAAGAAAAAAATTAGCCGTGTCCGGGGGAGAACCAGACGTGCCCACCTGGGTGTTAAGCTTATGAGCTTAACGATCTGTCCAAACTGCAAGCACCGCAAACCCCCTCATATTGCCTGCCCGGAATGCGGTTTTTATGGCGCCCGAAAGATCCTCACCACTAAAGCGGACAAGCGGATTGCCCGGCAGCTTCTGGCTGAAAAACGAGCCGCTGCTACTAAGGGGCAAAAAGCTAAATCGCCCAAAAGACCTAAATCACTAGCCAAACCCAAGCCCAAAGCGGGCAAGAAAAAGCCCGACTCTAAGAAGGCCACCCCGGATACCAAATAGCCTAACCTACAAAAGCACTATGGCTTCCAATAGACACTTTGCAAGAATCATCTTAATGCAGAGCCTCTATGAATACGTCCACCGCGACGGGGATATCATAGATATTGCTGAGCGTAATGCCGCCAAGCACGATTTTGAAGAGAACAATTTGGAGTTTATCCGTAAGGTAGCGCGGGGGGTTAGCCAATATCTTAATGAGATAGACGAAGTTATTAGGATCTCGGCCCCAGAGTGGCCGATAAACCAGATCGCCCAAGTCGACCTTTCCATCCTACGGCTGGCCCTGTTTGAACTATTATTTGATGACGAGGTCCCACCCAAAGCGGTGATCAACGAAGCCGTGGAGTTGGGCAAAGCTTTTGGTGGAGAGAACACCAGTAAGTTCGTGAACGGTGTACTGGGGACGGTATACCGCAACTCCAAAAAGTACCAAGTTGACGAAGGGGAGGGGGCCAAACCCTCCGCTAAGCCGACCGCCAGTAAACAACTTAAGCAAAAGCCCGGGAAGAAAAAATAATGTCAGACCTGGAGCAATTAGAAAACAAGCTGAAGATCCATTTCACCAATAAGCTCCTGCTGGAGCAGGCTTTTGTCCACCGTTCATATCTAAACGAGAACGAGTTCAGCCCCGGGCACAATGAGCGTTTGGAATTCTTGGGTGATGCTGTATTGGAGATGATAGTTACCAAGTACCTTTATCAGAAGCTGCCGGATAAGAGCGAGGGGGAGTTGACTGCCCTGCGCTCCGCCTTGGTCAGGCGTGAAACCCTAGCCGAGATCGCAAGTGAGCTTGATTTCCATAACTATCTCAAGCTAAGCCGCGGCGAAGCTAAGACCGCGGCTAATCAACCCGCCATACTTGCTAACACCGTCGAGGCCTTTATCGGTGCTCTCTTTCTAGATGCGGGCATTACTGCCGCCCGAAAGTTTCTCAGCAAGCATCTGCTGCCTAAGCTGGATGCTATCATTGCGGCTCATCGCCATATCGATGCCAAAAGCCATTTCCAAGAATTGGTCCAGGAACGCGAAGGCCTTACCCCCACCTACCAGGTAGCAAAAGAATCCGGACCAGACCACGACAAAACCTTTGAGGTTATTGTACTTATCGGAGGTAAGGAGGTCGCCCGCGGTACCGGCAACTCCAAGCAGGCCGCCGAGATGGATGCTGCTACCACTGCCCTTGCTGAGTATCCTCATTAATCAGTCTTACGGCCCCACTGTCTGCCGAGGCACATTGAAGCCGGCTGCTTTGATGTGCCCGCCACCGCCAAAGATGGCCGCCAGCTTGCTGACGTCCAC
>META01000006.1:13979-15981 GCA_001772255.1 candidate division Kazan bacterium RBG_13_50_9
CCACGCTTTTGCCTAAATAAATATTTTGGGTGATCTTGTTGAGATTTGCGCCCCTGGCCATCAGCTCCCCAGCGATCTTAAAGACCTCGGCCGTAGTATTGCTGTGTTTAAAGCTCCCCGTATCGGTCGAGAGCCCGGTCAGCAGGCAAGTAGCGGCATCCCGGGTAATCTCTATCCCCCATTCCGTAAATACATAAAAGATCAGTTCGGCGCTCGATGATGCTTGGGGGTCAATGATATGGATCCCCGGGGTTAATGACTGCAATTGGTGATGGTCGATCACTACTACCCGCCTAGGCCAATCGACCCTCAATTCATCATCCTCAAAAAACCCTGTACGGCTCCACCCACCGCAGTCTACAATCACTGCCATATCAAAGTCCTGCGGCTGAAAACCGTCTTGGATCTTTAAAAAATACGGGAGATACGAAAAACTCTCCGGTGCATCTACCATGGCTACCACTGCCTCCCGGCCCAAAGCTTTAATGGCAATCCGCAACCCTAAACTTGCACCAACGGCATCTCCATCGGGTTTTATGTGGCTAACGATCAAAATTTTTGTGGCACTAAGCGCCGTGGCCTTGAATACCTGAATCTGGCTTCTGATCGTTTCGGATATCATCTAAGATCTTTTCGATCCGTAAGCTCTCATTGGGGTCCAGATCTAACTGCCACGAGAGCTTAGGAACCTTTCTAATCAGCAGCCGTTTATACAACAGTGTTTGAATCTCATTGGCATGCCTGACTAATTTATCGAAGGCGGCTTGCTGATTTGGCTCTCTAATAAAACTTATTAATACTTTGGCGTACGATAAGTCCTGACTTACCACTATACCATTAATCGAAACTAACCCGATACCAAAAGCGGGACCTTCTTTAATAAAGATCTCTCCGAGAATCCTTTCTAACTGACTCTGGATGCGTTCTATGCGATGATGACCCACCCCGTTAGAAATCCTCAGCGTAAAAATATGAAAGTATTTTTACGCACTGTTAATGGTATATAATAGCTCAATATCGCAATCTTTAGCAGGGCGCTGGAGGGACCTCCGACAGATTTCTAACGGGGCCCATCCCGCTAAATGATTTTAGCTTTGATGTGCTCGACCTTGATGAATTTCACCTGGTCCTCAGGTTTGATCTTGGCTCCTACCTCTACCAGGAACCCAAAATCACCGTGGCGGGCAGTTTCCATCTCGTTCGCCACATGCTTAATGGTCTGGATGGGACCCTCGGCCAGCAGCTCGTCGTCACGGTAGAAACGCATGAGATATCCTTTCTTGGCTTCACCCTTTTTGACTCTAACACCAACGATCTTTTTCTTAGCCGTACTCATAAAAACTTTTAGCACTGTTCCTTCGGCCTCGACGCTCTCTACCCGCTGCAGCCCAACTGACTCGACCAGAAGCTTGGTGAGATCGTCGGTCAATTCATAGATCACTTCATAGGTCAGTATCTTAATGCCTTCTTTCTCAGCCATCTGGGCTGCCGAGGACAAGGTCTTTACCTTAAAACCAACAACAAAAGCACCTCCACCCGCCGCCGCTAAAACATCGGATTCAGTAATATTACCAACTCCATCGGCAACGACCTTGATCGTGCCGCCGCGATCGGTCTTGATCTGCTCTACTTGCCCCTTGATAGCTTGCAGCGAGCCCTGCACATCAGCTTTAACCACCACCTGCAAGTCTTTAATCTGCTGGGCCTTGATCTGATCAGACAGTGATTCAAGGGTAGTTTGCGTAGTCACTGCTCGCCTTACCGATGACACCCGGTTCTTAGCAGCCAGCGCCCTAGCTGACTTATCGCTATCCACTACTGTTAAGCTATCACCCACCTGCGGCGGATCTGCGAATCCCGTAATTCTTACTGGCATTGACGGCAACGCCTCCGTAATACGCTTGCCATTATAGTCCTGCATGGATTTGACCTTGCCGGTGACCTTGCCGCTCACAAAATGATCCCCCACATGGAGGCTGCCGGCCTTGACGATAACCGTGGC
>META01000006.1:15990-32288 GCA_001772255.1 candidate division Kazan bacterium RBG_13_50_9
CACCTTGGCGTCCTGCTCGGCCTCGATAATCACGGCTCTGGCCTTGCCGACATCTCGGGCCTTAAGCTCTGCCATCTGAGATGTTAGGCTAACCATCTCTAATAAGTCTTCTACTCCTTCGCCGGTCTTGCTCGAGACCTCTACCAGGGGGATCTTGCCACCCCACGACTCGGTCAGGATATTATGTTCGCCCAGTTGCCCTTTGACTTTCTCAATGTTAGCCCCTGGCTTGTCGATCTTAGTCACCGCCACTATTATGGGTACCCCGGCCGCTCGAGCCAGCTCAATGGCCTCCACTGTCTGCGGCTTAACCCCATCATCAGCCGCTACTACCAATATCACTACGTCAGTCACCTTCGTCCCCTGCGCCCTGATAGCGCTGAACGCTTCATGTCCGGGGGTATCCAGAAAGGTGACCTTGCCACCTTTGTAGTCAACTTGGTAAGAGCCAATATGCTGGGTGATGCCTCCCGACTCCTTCTCGGTCACCTTGGTCTTGCGGATATAGTCCAGCAGCGAGGTTTTGCCATGATCAACGTGGCCCATAACCGTTACAACCGGTGGCCGTTCGTGCGCCTCGCCACCGACCTCCTCATCCTCCAAGATAGCTGCCTCAGTCTCCTCCGGAGCTAAGGTAGCCTCCAAACCAAAATCATCAGCGACCACCGCTGCCGTATCAAAATCCACACTGTCGTTGATGGTCGCTAAGACACCGTTCTTTAGAAGATCACGAATCACTTCAGTAACTGGCTTATCTAAAAGCGTTGCTAATTCAACCACCTTAACCACGGCGGGAATCGCCACCTGACTTGATCCTGGAGAGTTATCGTTATCGGTCATCTCACCTATAAAAAATAAAATTAGCTGCGAAAGGCCTTAAAAATCCTTGCAGCCAGATTTCTTTTTAAAGCACTTAGAGAAATTGCTCTACCTACACATCCTAAGCCTGCTTAAGCGCCTCGATAATCTTGGCTGCCGATTTATCACCGATTCCTTTAATCGCTTTGATCTCATCTATGCTCTTGATCTTAAGAGCGCTGATACTGTCAATACCCACTTCCTTAAGCTTACGTACAAGAGCATCGCTTAATCCTAAACTGCCCAGAGAGCCCTTTTTCGCTTTAGTCGCTCCCGCCGCTACCGCGACCCCAGTGCTAGACATCTGCATCGCTTTCAAAGATAGGCCAAAGCGGTGGCTCTCCGGCTCAATATCAATGACCCTAAGTTCCAGTTCATCTCCTACCTTCACAATATCAGCCGGATCCGCCACATGGTCGAAAGATAGTTCCGATATGTGGATCAGCCCATCTATCTTCTTATCGATTTTGACAAATACCCCGAACGGCATAATCTGCATCACTATCCCTTTGACCACCTGGCCAACCTTATATCCTTTGACCAGATCCAACCATTTATCTTCCTGCAGCCGTTTCATGGAGAGGGAGATCTTATCATTTTCGATACCGATGACCTGGACCTGGATCTTATCTCCAACCTTAGCGTAGTTGCGTGGGTCATCTACCTTGTCCCAGCTGATCTCTGATATATGCACCAGCCCTTCTAAGGCGCCAAAGCTAACAAATATCCCAAAGTCGACCACCCCGCTAACCTTACCGGTCAATATTTCACCAACCTGGATCTTGGAGGTCATCTCATCAAACTCTTCTTTCTTGGCGGCCTTCTCCGAGAAGATCAATTTATTGATATCCTTATCAAAACCGATGATCTTGATCTCTAGAGTCTTACCCTCAAACTTAGAGAGCTTGTTTAAGATCTCGTCTTTGTCGTTACCGACCCTAGGATAGTGCGCCGGAGTTAGCTGGGATACCGGCAAGAATCCCCTGATGCCCTCGGCTTCCATGATCAACCCACCACGATTGGCCTCCATCACCTTAGCGGGGAAGATCTCTTCGGCAGTAAATTTACCCTCCAATGCTCCCCAGCCTTGATTTCTAAGGGCCTCCCTGACGCTTAAGAGCACGAAACCATCATCATTCTCAGGCTCCACCACTGAAGCAGTGATCTTATCGCCCCCTTTATAGTCGGGTATGGCGATCCCGGCTTCCGAGAGCTCCTTGCTGGAAACGATACCCACAAACCTGCCGCCCATCAGATCGACCCAAACTCGGTTACCCGTAACCGCTGTTACCACCCCTTCAACCAGATCGCCGGTTTTTAGTACTCCCAAACTCCCTGCTTTCTCAAGCAGCTCTTGCATCTTATGACTGGATGGACTGGCGGTCTTAGCGATCATATTAATACCTAACTTACTGGTCTACTATAGGGAAAATGGCAATCCTGGTCAACATATTCTTGCTTACCGCTTGCGCCGACCCTTGCGGTGGCGGAAGTAGTAGGCCTGGCTGACCTTCTCTTGCTGGCGGGATAGTTTTTGAGGTAGCACCCATCGGGATAGATAGATGAGATAACCAGTCCAGCCAACTACTCCTATGGCGAGTAAGGCCGGCCATAGCCGCCAATTTAAATAAACAACCCCTTGATATCTGAAGAATAGCCAGGCCAAGCCCACCAAGCTTAAGAGATACCCTAAATTTACCCAACTGCTCCACAGCATTTTCTTGTGCCCGGACATATCGCGCGCCCGGCTCAATCTAAAGCTACCGGCTAAGCTCACTACAAATACGACGATCAAAATAATCAGCACTATCCAAAAACCGGGGAAGGTGTAGCCAGGCATGCTATCGAAGTAGTAACCGAACTTAAATAAGTTCAGAAATGACATCAGCGCCTCCTCCTCCGATTACTAATACGCTTGCTTAGCCGGCTCTTACTACCCTTTTTAGGCGTGCTCCGAGATGGCCCGCCCAATACCCGCCGGCGGGTAAAGCGTCCTAGCGTAGCCGCCCGTTTTTTAGCCACCGTGTGCGACTGGGACCTACCACCTACCGGTGCGGCCAACTTCCGCCGCATAAAACCAGAGGTTTTGACCACAGGCTTAGCCTCGGTTTTGGGTTTAGCCCTAATCAATGGCCTTACAGCTGGTTTAGCCACAAGCGAGCGCGATGAAGGCTGCTTGAGCATGAATCTATCTTCATCCTCTGGCCGCGGAGGAGATTCTACGGGCGGCGGCAGCTTTTGCGGTGCCGCGGTGATCTCCTCTTCCCCCTCATCCTTGGCTAATACCGAGAAGGAAGCCACCTTATCGCCGCTCTTGAGGCGCATCAAAGTGACGCCTTGCGTGGACCTGCCCAACATCGGCACATTATTTAGGGGCAACCGGATAACCTGGCCGTGCTTGGAGGTGATAATGAAATCGGCATCAAGACCCTTCTCGACTAACCGGCCACCTACCACTTTCCCTGTCCGCTCGGTAATATTCATTGTTTTAATACCAATCCCCCCTCGCTTCTGCAAAGCATACTGCGTAAGACTGGTCCTTTTACCCAATCCTTTTTCTGCTACCACCAAAGCGCCATACTCGGCCTCGGGGCTAGCCACATCGGCTCCCACCACCTCATCCCCGGTACGCAATCTAATGCCCCTAACTCCTCTAGTGCTCCGGCCCAGCAGCCGGGCATCAAGCTCGCTAAAGTGGATGGCTTGGCCACTGCGGGTAATAATCACCACCGTATCTCCCTTGCGTGATTGGCGGATCCATTTTAGCTCATCCCCCTCATCCAATTTGATAGCGATCAAGCCGGAAGTTCGGATATTAGCATACTTCTCGACCTCGGTTTTCTTAATCACCCCCCGTTTGGTGATCATCACAAAGGTATCTCCCGGAGCATAGGTCGGCATAGTGAGGGTGCCCGTAACTATCTCCTCCGGGGCCAACTGAATGAGATTGACCACTGCCGTACCCTTGGCGATCCGGGAGGCCTGCGGTACTTCATAGACCCGCTGGCGGAAAACTCGCCCGCGATTAGTGAAGAACAGGATATCATCGTGGTTCTTGGCCACCTGGATCTTCTCAATCTGGTCCTCCTCTTTGGTGGTCATGCCAATCACCCCCTTGCCACCGCGCTTTTGGGCCCGATAGGCAGTAACTGGTTGACGTTTAATATACCCGCCCTTGGTGATCGTGATCACTACCTCCTCATTGGGTACCAGATCCTCCTCACTAAACTCACCTAATGTTCTCTTGGCTACCTTAGTGCGCCGCTCATCGCCGTAGCGCTCCTTCAGCTCCAGTGATTCCTTTTTGATGATCGCCATGATCTTTTTGGCATCAGCGAGGATACCCGTAAGCTCCTTGATCAGGGCTTGCTTTTCTTTATGCTCATCCTCCACTTTCTGGCGCTCCAGCCCGGCCAAAGCAGACAGTCTCATCTCCAATATGGCCGTCGCCTGGGCCTCGGTCAGCTTAAACTTCTTCATTAAATTGGCATGAGCATCTTCTTTGGTGCGAGACTGCTTGATGGTTTTGATCACCGCATCCAAGTTTTCCAGAGCGATCTTCAATCCCTCTAAGATATGCGCCCGCTCTTGCGCTTTTATTAGCTCGTATTCGGCTCTTCGGGTAACCACCCGGCGCCGATGTTCAATAAAATGCTCTAGGGCCGATTTAAGCGTTAGCACTTGCGGCTGAATGCCCTCCACCAAGGCCAAGACATTAACATAGAATACTGACTGCATAGCAGTCAGCTTAAAGAGTTGGTTTAAGACCTTTTTAGGGTAGGAGTCTTTCTTTAGCTCAATCACGATCCTAACACCGGATTTATCTGATTCATCGCGCAGGTCAGATACTCCCACTATCCGCTTGTTCTTGACCAACTCGGCGATCTTTTCTATCAGTGCCGCTTTATTGACTTGGTAGGGTATCTCCGTGACTAAAATCCTAAAACCTCTGCTTGTCTCCTCGATCTCGGCCACGGCCCTGGTGACAATGCGCCCCTTGCCGGTAGCATAGGCTTCCTTAATCTCTTTGGGATTATAGATGGTACCGCCGGTGGGGAAATCGGGCCCCTGAATATATTCCATCAGCTCTTCTAAAGAAGCTCCCGGGTTATCTATCAGCAAGGTGACAGCATCTATAAGCTCACTCAAGTTGTGCGGGGGGATGCTGGTGGCCATCCCCACGGCGATCCCCACCGTGCCGTTTAAGAGAAGCTGAGGCACTTTGGCGGGCAGCACCTTAGGCTCCTGTCTAGTACCATCATAGTTATCCATAAAATCAACGGTGTCCCGATCAATGTCCGCTAGCATCTCCTCGGCGATCTTGGTCATCTTCGCCTCCGTATAACGCATCGCCGCAGGGCCATCGCCATCGACAGAACCGAAGTTCCCTTGACCGTCCACCAAGGGATAACGCATAGCAAAATCTTGGGCCATCCTGACCATAGTGTCATAGGCGGCCACATCGCCGTGGGGGTGGTATTTGCCCAATACTTCACCTACCACGGTGGCTGACTTGCGGTATTTGGCAGAAGGTCTTAGGCCCATCTCACCCATGGCATAAAGCACTCGACGGTGCACCGGCTTAAGACCGTCTCGGACATCCGGTAGCGCCCGGGCCACGATCACGCTCATGGCATAACTTAAATACGACTGCTGAATCTCCTCTTCCAGCACTCGTGGCTCCACCTTTCCCATGGTGTCGATCGGGTCTAATTTGTCCTCATCACTGGCCATAATCGAACTCGGGTAACAAGGTATCCTCCCACCGCTTAAAAGTTAAACGGCTTAGGGTATGGTCTACGGATTCTTAATGATATAGCGCCCTATACTGTCTTCCAAGAATCAATCAGCCACTTCCCGTCACGCTTTAGCATAACAAACAACCTATCTTCGGTAACAGCTGCTCCATCCGGGGTCTCTTTGGCAATCTGGGCGTCCAGCTCGATCTTATCTTCTCCGGTCTTGCGCGTTTCTAATATCTTAAAGCTTTTGATCTCTGACGAATCCTCCATCACCACGGCGGGGCTAAACTCCCCCTCCGCTCCGGCCGTTAAATAGAGTGTCATGGCGTCCGTATCCCGATTCATATAAGCCTGCATAAACTTGGTCGCCACATCATTGGCAGCGGACTTTTCTGCTTCTTCCTCTTTAGTCTGCTCCTCCTTAGTTGCCAGATAGTCGGTCACTAGCTCTTCTATCGTATTGGGTATGCTCCAGAGCCCCCGGGGAAGGCTGGCCTGAATGACCTTATTTTTGTCTGCGATCAGCAGGTTGTCGTATGACTCATTGGTCTTCTGCCCTAAGGCGGTGAGATCATTTACCTCCGAGACGTCTTCAAGTAGGCCCCCTTGGCCCTTGTCAATTAGGCGCTGCAGCTCCCTAAGATATGCCACATAATCATCTAGGAAGCTGTTTAATCGGTTAATAAAAGTGCCGCTAGGCACTAAGTAGCTACTGACACCCTGAAGATTATATAGCACATCTCTTAAGGTCCGGTTAGTGTCCCCTACCTTGGCCTCGAAGCTATTGGTGGTATCACTTATTAAGTCATCAAAACTTTTGACCGTATCAAAACTGTCCGTCAGGGCGACTGTCGATATCACTACCTCATCCCAGTTGTCCTGAATGTCCTGTTCATCGGCGCTCCCCTGGCTCTGGAAGGTGTAATAGTAATAAGAAGCTAGCCCGCCGATCATAATGACCAGAGTGGCCACAAAGACAACCACCAAGATGCCAAACAGCTTAGGGCGGGAGGCCCGCCGGATCTCCTCTACTTCCTCCTCAATTATCTCCCTGGAGCTACCAATTGAGCCACCCGAACTTTGGGGTTGGTCATCAGCCATAGACAGACTTATTTAATCATACCTATTGTAACCTTTTACCCCTGATTTCTCAAGCCCAAAAGGGACCTAAAGAGCAGGGCTTGGCCCTGGCTCCACGGCCTCCATTGGAAGGGCTTTAGGTAATGGCTCCGGTCTCGCTAATAAACCGCGCTTCTGGCTCTAAGACTACTCCCGTCTTGGCCCGCACTGCCGACCTGACCTTGGCTGCTAACTTTAGAATGTCCTTGGCCTTTGCCCGACGGTAGTTAATGAGGTGGTTGGAATGCTTTGCGGAAACTCGCGCCCCGCCTAAGGTCACCCCCCGCATTCCCGCCGCATCGATCAGCTTCCAGGCCGCAATACCAGGTGGGTTTTTAAAAAAGCTGCCGACCGATGGCGCATGGGGGTGCTTAACCCATCTAAGTTGCCTCTCTTTTTCAATTACCTTTAAAATCCGCTGGCGGCGGTCGGGGTTGACCTTGAGCCGGGCCGATAGCACCAAGAGATGGGGCTTTTGCTTCAGCTTGGAGTTGCGATAGGTAAAACCAAGTTGCTGGGGGGGCAAGACGAGAGTTCGGCTGGTCTTAACATTGAAGATCGTGGCATCCTTAAGCACGTGGCTCACGTCCTGGCCGTAGCAACCCGCATTCCCCACCACTGCTCCACCCACACTGCCGGGGATATTGGCCAGGAAATCTATGCCTCCAAAATTCTTATCCGCCAACTGCTTAACCAACTTACTGAGCCGACAGCCTGCTCCTACTTCCACAACCTTCCTTATGGGATCCAAAATGACTTGGTCCGCCAAATAGCGGATTACCAATCCCCGAAACCCCCGGTCATCGAAGATAATATTACTACCCCCTGCCAAAACAAAGTAGCGAATGCCCAGCTTCCTGCTCAGCTTCACCGCGCTTATAAGCTCGTCGGGAGTGTTCGCTTCAACTAAGAGGTCAGCCGGGCCACCCACTTTCATGGTGCAGTAGCGCGACAGTCGCGCCTGCTCTTTGGTGCAACCAGGATACACTTTAATAAATTGCCGATACTTGTGCATTATCTTTTTGGATTAGACCCGCTATCTCTATCGGGGGTGACTGGCTACTACCGTAAATAAAATAAGCAACCCAATAATGAGAGCGGCTAACTGTCCCAACCTTACACTTAAGGATTGGTGACCCTTAAGCTCAGCTACTAGGTCGACCAAAGCAATATATAAAAATCCGCCAGCGCCGATCGCTATGATATAGGGAACGACGCCCTCTGCCTTCTGCAGGAAGAAATAAGCCAACAGTCCGCCCACTACAGCCGTGAGGGCAGATAGGAAATTAAAGAGCAAGGCCCGGTAGCGGCTGAACCCGCTATGCACCAAAACGGCAAAATCACCCAGCTCTTGCGGAATCTCATGCAAGACCACTGCTACCGTCGCTGCTAAGCCCAGTCCCACATTAGTCAAGAAGGCTGAGGCCAGCAGGATGCCGTCCAAAAAATTGTGCAGCCCATCGCCCAACAGCACGGTGTAACCCACCGTCTTGCGGCTCCCACAATCTTCGCAGTCGTGGCGGTGCTCATGATGCCAGTGTAATACCTGCTCAAAGAGCAAGAATAAGACGATGCCGCCCACAACATATACCGGGGCCTTATCGTCTAAATATCCAAAGCTCTCTGGAATGAGATCGAAAAAGCTGACTCCCAGAAGCGCGCCGGCAGCAAAGGCCACTAACCAGGGAAGGGCCCGATCAAACCACCGGGGGCTCAATATAAAGTACAGCACGCCCAAAAGCGATATCAGGCTAACTACGGTTACGCTAGCTATTATATATAGGAGTATCGGATCCATTAGGCCCATTATACTTGATGCCGGTGGCGCTCTTCGGGAACGGGAATGATACTTTCTATAGTAGTGTATCGGGGCTCCCAACCCAGCTCCCTTAAGGCCTTGGTGGCACTCGCTACTAACACTGCCGGATCACCGCTGCGACGGGGGCACTCGCGACACTGGGCCTTTCGGCCTAATACCCCTTCAATGGCACTAATCACTTCCTTGACTGAAAAACCTTTGCCGTTACCCAAGTTATAGATGCCTCCAGCATGGCCAGCATTAAGATGCTCCAGGGCTGAAATGTGTGCTCTTGCTATATCGCAGACGTGCACGTAGTCCCGCACGCAAGTGCCGTCTGGTGTAGGGTAGTCCGTGCCGTAGATCTCTACCGTTTGGCCTTGGCTAATTGCTTCGATTACCCGGGGCACCAGATGAGTCTCCGGATGATGCCGCTCCCGCAACCGCCCATTGGGGTGATGACCGGCCACATTGAAATAGCGCAGGGAGACATATCTAAGCCCCTGGCTCTTGGCTGTATCCTCCAAGATCTGCTCAAATATTAATTTAGACCAGCCGTATGGATTATTGGGAACGCAGGCATGCTCCTCGGAGATGGGAGTGGAGGCAGGGTCACCGTAAACTGAAGCACTTGAGGAAAAAACGATGGTATTAACCCCGCTAGTGAGCATCGCCTGCAACAGATTAAGGGCACCCACTATATTATTGCGGTAGTATTCTAAAGGCCTCTCAACTGACTCGCTCACGATCGAGCTGGCTGCCAGATGGATTACCGCATCAATCTTATGCTGCTGAAATGCTGCCTTAAGCGCCGCTAGATCGAGCAGATCTCCTTCGATAAAGTCCCCTCCTAACACCGCATCTCGATGCCCCTGGGAGAGATTATCAAAAGTTATGGGCCAGTACCCCACATCCAACAGCTCCTGGACTATGTGGCTGCCAATGTAACCACCCCCACCAGTGACTAAGATATTCTTCATTAAAGGTAGTTTTTTATCCCGATCACCAACGCTGATCGGCGGCTAACCTCCGCCATTATCCAATCCAATAATATCTCCGCCGCACCTTGATAGTTAGTTAACAACATCATCCGCTCCATATAATCAATTATCGCATGGAACCGGTGTACTACGATCTTTTGTTGACCAAGACAGTAAAAACTGCCATATTAAGGCCGACTCGGGGGTAGCCTTGCGGCTAGCCCTTTAAAATCCAATTGTACTGGAGGATCCATGACACCTGAAGGACAATCGTGGCCGAAAGTGATGTCTATCGGCCTCCAACCCCCAGACGTGCGGGGGATGGCGTTACCCGACATCGCCCGGACGGTGATCGAGACAGTGGCTAGCCATCTCGAAACTTCCGAACCGGTCCGCGGCTATCTCGAGCAGCTTCCCAAAGGCCCCGGTACCAGTTGCCCTGACTCTCCTCTTCCCGAACTCGTCAGCCACGTCGCCCGGATGGTAGGAGCGCAGGGCATCGACAAGAGCAACCCCCTCATCAATCTCGGCTGGCTAAGAGAGATCATGTGCCCCGTGTTCCAACTAGAGCGCCAAGTGCTACGTCAATCAATCGAGTCAGCCCAAACCGATGGTCTGCTACTCGCTAATCGGGATCGGGTGCTGCTCACCCACGGCTTCACGTTGGCAGAGCAGGTTGACCAACTGTTCCTGGCGCTGTTCCACCAGCTGGTAGTGCCGTACCAGTCTTTATCGGAGGATGAGCGCAAACGCTTCGCCCAGGATGTATCTACTCAACTTCCGGAGTACGACTACACTACCTACGAGATCCAGGAGGAGGATGGCCACTACCGGGTAGTCGGTCGAGTGCCTTGGGCAGTGGCCCTGCCAAGCGAGATCGAGGCGGTCTGCGCCACCTTGCACAACTTGATCGTAGCGCTCTCCTGCGAAGAAACAGAGATGGACCACTATTTCCGGCGGCTGCTGCTCGCTTACGACTGCCGAGAGGTCGGCCTACTGGAGGAGCGCTGGGCAGAGGTGGACCAGGCCTGGATTCAGCTCCTCGGCAACTTCCCCTTGATCCCCGTACACGGCATCGAGACCTACAACTGCCCGTGCGCTGTTCAGCCCGAGTTCCGGCTAGAGTTTCGCACCTCCGAAGACGCTGGGCTGATCAACGAGGTAAAGCTCAAGACCGGAACCGTCGCCAGCGAGGTGCTCAATCTCCCCCCGGAAACGGTTGAACGGATCGATCGGAGGATGAAGAACACCGACATGGCGATCTTCGTCGGCGGGATCAAATCGGGCTTTGGGCTAAATTTCCCAACATCCGGCCAGTCGGCTCCCAACCGCCAGGAAGTCCAGGATATCGGGGCTAGAATCTTCGTCACCCCGATGCGGGAGGCAAAGGCCTTAGAGATCTACCAAGACCTCGCGAAGCGCTACTGTGATCCCGAAACCGCCGCCCATGCTCAACGGCTCCTTACTACTAAGGAGCTGCGCCTGCACATCTTCGTCCACGAGTGCGCCCACCCCCTCGGCCGCTCAGCCGAGATCGATGCCGCCCTCGGCGAGATGAGCGATGAGCTAGAGGAGGCCAAGGCCAGCTTAGTCGGCATGCTGACCGCTGAGCTGATCGACAACTCCGTCGAAAGTCGGCAGGCCCGAACAGCCCAAGGGGCTATCCGGTGCATCCGCTTCTTCCAGAAGAACGCCATGAACAACCCGAGCGTAGCGCCCTATGTTCGTGAGAACATGGTCGCCGCCATCACCCTGATGGACGCCGGCGTCCTCACCCTCGCCACAGATGGCGTTCACATCGACTGGGAGGTTGCCGGCACCGATGCCTGGACCAAGGAGCTCTCTCGCTTCGGTTCTGCCATCACCAGCGCATATGCCAGCCGGATGCCCAAGGCCGTGAGCGACGTGGCCTACTGCTACTATGACCACGGTGATCCGCGGTTGCAGGCGCTAATCGACTGGTGCCAACGCGAAACCGAAGCAGTCGCTGCCTAGCCCAGCGACATCAATCGGACGACAACACTCCGCTTTAGGATTTGATCCGGCGGAGTGTTCTTTTATTTAACCTGGCTCCCGGACAGGGATTCGAACCCCGATTCCAAGGACCAAAACCTTGTGTCCTGCCATTAGACGATCCGGGAATAAATTTAGTGCGGGACAGGCGCCACCCTGCTACCCTCTTAAAACTACCACCAAAATCATAAACCAGCGAAGCGTTTGTGATTTTGAAAGGAGGAATGCTGAGCACCTAAGCCTGAGCGAGCCTGCCGAGCTCGTGCGTGACGCGAAGCCATTCCGACGCGGCTACGCCCCACTGCTTTTCGCCAACACCATACCTACCATATATTATCGCTCTACTGCAAGCTACCCGCCAATGATCTGCAGAGCGACCTTTCGGGGGCGGGGGCGATCAAGTTCAATAGCAAACACTCGCTGCCAAGTACCCAGCTGTAGTTTACCATCCAAGATATTTAACATCACTGATGTCGGCAAGTGGAGGGCCTTGTTATGAGAGTGGCCGTTGGCACATTCCGCTTTGCACAGATTGACCGTGCGCGCCTTGAAGTCATCGTGAGCATACTCCCGGTTACGGGGCGCCAACTCTTCTAAGAGCTTCTTCATATCCGAAATCAGCAACGGCTCCGCTTCATTCACCACTACTGCCATCGTTGTATGTAAGCTTTGGATGTTTACTAAGCCCTCTTTGATGCCGCTAGCCGTAAGCTCGGCCTGGACTTTATCGGTAATTTCGATGAAGTCTAAGGTGTCAGTACTCTGAAGATCAACCAACCGGCTCACGATCCTCATGCTATTAAAATACCGTAAAGCAAACTTTTGTAAACCCTTGCGCTCATCGCACATTTTAGCAACAGCTTTAAAATTAAGGGGGGTCAGGTATAATCACAGGGGAAACACATGTTCTCTAACTCTGGCACCATGGGACAATTTATCCTCGATAATTCTTGGGTGCTTTGGCTGATTTTGCTTTGGACAATCCCCTGGAAGGGGGTCGCCTTATGGAAATCCGCCCGAGCGAATCAAGCCTGGTGGTTCATCGCCCTTCTGGTCGTTAACACCTTGGGGTTGTTGGAAATTCTTTATATTTACACCTTCTGCCCGAAACCCAAAAAATAATCCCGCATATACGTCCAGTTAAAGTGGCCGTTTCAACTCAGCGTATTCAATAAAAAACCTTAACTAAGGTTTTTCTAATGTCTTTTGCCTGGTTTTCAGACAAGGGAAGAACCAAAGAGCTGGCCACCGGGGCCAGCTCTTTGTGTATAAACGTAATAGACGCCTACCGATAGATAATTCTGTTTTTGGGGGGATCCCACTTGTCTCCTTGGCCCCAGTCATCCTGAATTGCCTGCTGGCCAGAAGAAACCTCTATTACATTAGTCAGGATGCTAAGATTCTTTCGGGGGTCGCTCAACTTCTCCACATCTTCATAACTTAATACAATCCCGTTGTCGCCGTACAGTTTGTTAGCATGGATTTTGGTTATTGTGTCACCAAGACCAATTCTTACACAACGTATAGCATAATTGGGCCTTGGTGCTGTTTGAGCGATACCAATTGTGTTACCGCGTACCAACAAATACTTATAAAGGTTAGATAAATCGTTCCACGGCTTCAGCCCATAGTAGAAGTCTCCCGTTATGGTGTTGTTCTCAATTGTTGCAGTCATTCCAGCACCCGTTTCAAGAAGTACACCGGCGGAGTCGAAGTCGAAGTAGCCAGTGTATGTGTTGGGATCGTAGGTAATAATATTCTTCCGTACATAGACGGTCTTAATATTCAGCGGCGTACCTGTGATCTGTATCCCCATTCTGCCCACAGTAATCTTGTTATTACTGATGGATAAAGTAACCTCCCCGCCTTCCCCGCCAGAATGCTCACTATCAGACATATAGGCAATGCCAACAGACCGCCCGGTAATCGTGTTGTCGTAAATGTTATCCCAAATCGACCTCCAGCCCCCCCTTGGCCACACAAGCATAATAGCGCCATGATTTGAGACTAGTGGGGGCGAATTAGTAATAGTATTGTAAAGTATAGCCATCCCCCACGAATTCTCACAATGTATAGCCCCCTCTTTAACATTCTGGAAGGTCATGCCCACGATATGAATATTACCCGAATTCTTAACCAAAATCCCCTTAGCGCTAGTATCAGCAATGGTGAAATTACGGAATGTAACGGTATCTACATTCTCCACGACAAAAACTGACCGACTGCTATCCCAAAGAGTTGTACTTTCCGTCCCGTATCCTTGTATGGTAACACCCGCTTTGGGGTATAAGTTGGACTCCCTGTAAGCGCCTCCACGAATATTCACTGTAGCGCCCCGGATAGCCACACTGAGCGCCTTTTTGACCGTCTTAAAAGGTGCGCCGAGGCTCATCCCATCATTGTTTGAATCGTTACCATTTGCTGCATCAACGTAGTATGTTTTACCAGCGGCAAAGGTTGGCCAGGAAGTGCCAAAGTTGGCATAAGAAACCGCCCCGATAATAATCAATAGGATAACCGCGGCACCGGCAGCGAGAGTATGGTTATACGTTCTTTTGCCTTCCTTACATCCGATTGTTTTTCTGGCCATAGTGCTCCTAAAATGACTTTGGCTTATATTGCTTCCATTGTATCAAGCTCGTATGCAAAATCCTACTCGGGCTTACTTCCCATATATCCTTGACCCGCTGGGCATGTCCTTTACCGCAAAACCAAGCCGAACAATTTGAGCACGTAGTTTATCGGCCTTCTCCCAGTCCCCTGCCTCGCGAGCGGATTCGCGCTCCCGTACTAATGCCTTCACCTTGGCTGGGACTGTCACCGGCTTATAATCCTCCAGCCCTAAGCCCAACACCCTATCAAAATTAAGTAGGGTTGCTTGCTTGTCTGCTAGTGGCTTCTTAGACTTTACCAAATCCCAAACTACCATTATTGCTTTTGGCATATTCAGATCGCTATTGATGGCTGCCAGAAACCTCTTCCTATAAACTTGGGAGGTCCGACCCCGATGCTTTCTTTGAAAGAACACCACCCGCAATTTATTCAAAGAATTCTGCGCGCCCACAAGCGCCGATTTAGAAAAATTAAGTTTTTGCCGATAGTGTGAAGATGCCGCCAAATATCGAAACGCTATCGGTTCAATGCCTTGTTTCCCTAAATCAGACAGAGTATAAAAATTGCCGGCACTTTTCGCCATCTTTTTTTTATTCACCACCATAAATGCATTGTGGAACCAGTAGTGCGCTAAGGGTTTACTGTATGCCGCTTCGCTCTGCGCTATCTCGTCATTGTGATGAATTAAAATGTGATCCTCGCCACCGGTGTGGATGTCAAACGGCTGCCCAAGCTCCCTTGTGGAAATGGCCGAACACTCGATATGCCAGCCCGGGTATCCTACCCCCCACGGAGATTTCCACTCCTGCTGCCGCTTTTTGCTGCCGGAGAGCTTCCACAACGCGAAATCCGTCGCCCGCTTTTTCTCTCTGCTATGTGCTACCCTGCTAACCCGCTTACCTGCTAACCCGCTTGTTCCCAACTTTCCGTAGCCCTTGAACTTGGCAGTGTCAAAATAGATGCCATCCGAGGTTTTATAGGTATAACCTTTCTTCTCTAATCTTTTAACCAGCTCGATCTGTTCTTTGATGTATCTGCTGGCCCACGCGAACTTTACCGGCAGTTCAATATTTAGTGCTCTGATGTCTTTAACAAACTGATCAGCATAGAACTTAGTGATCTCCTTGGCGGTCCTGCCGGTTCTTTTCGCTGCTACTTCTACCTTGTCCTCGCCCGTATCGGCATCGGAGGTCAGGTGCCCAACATCCGTGATATTCATAACGTGGCGCACCCTAAGCCCGTCGTACTCCAAAACTCGGCGCAAAATATCTGTTGCCAGGTATGCCCTTAAGTTCCCGACGTGCGCATACTGATACACCGTAGGACCGCAGGAATATATCGAAACCCGACCTTTTTTGAGCGGCTTAAAGGCCTCCGTCTTACGAGATAGCGAATTGTAGAGCTTAAGTTGGACTCTTTGCATATTGCCCCCGACGAATGGACCCACTATCTACCAGATAAGCGCCAAAGACTACTGCTACTCCCCCTACTACATTATTGAGCGTAATATGCTCTCTTAGAAAGATGATCGCCAATAGAGCGATCTGGATAAGCATAGTATTCTGCAAGATAGCGGCCTCGATGGCCTGGAGCTGGTCCAGCACTGCGCTCCACATCATCCCCGCGAAACCAAAGATAACTCCTACGACCAAGACTGTTACTAGCGCCTGCCACTGCAGCACCCCTGCCATCCCCCCGCTTAAAAAACCGACAGGAAGAAGGATAGCCGTACCGATACCGGCACCCACTAAAGAGGTAAT
The DNA here is from genome assembly GCA_001772255.1 of candidate division Kazan bacterium RBG_13_50_9. GTDB lineage: Bacteria > Patescibacteriota > Kazan-3B-28 > Kazan-3B-28 > UBA10110 > RBG-13-50-9. The sequence continues at coordinate 31,874 of META01000006.1, forward strand.
CATCGTTTCGTCACCCGGACCGCGGACCACTAAGCGAGTCAGCACGGTACTAAAAGCATAGCTTAGCTCCGCCAAGGCGATCATAGTAATGCCAAAAAGCGAGCCTCCCCATACGCCGTTGGATAAAAACACGTACACGCCAGCTAGGGCGATCAGGCTTCCGACCAACTGAACATTACGGGGCTTCTCACGTAAGATAATAAATCCCAGCACCATTACTAAGATGGCGCTTAAGCCTGCAAACAGACCGGCAGTCGTACCGGTAATGTATCTAAGCCCGACTACCGAGAACAGCGGCGCCGCCACAAAACCGACCACCCCGCTTAAGACCAGGGAGTAGATCTCCGAGCGGGTCAGGTCTAACCGCAACTTAGGTCGTTTGACAAGGTAGTACAGCAAAAGCGAGAGAAAGGCC
>META01000006.1:32350-37636 GCA_001772255.1 candidate division Kazan bacterium RBG_13_50_9
GATCCTGCTGACTGACCACAAAAAGGTCACGAACAGGGCTTGAATCAAAAACATCTTCCGGACGTCCATTTAAACCGATCTCCTTCCTTCCAGCGCCCGGGCCAAAGTCACCTCATCGGCATATTCCAGGTCTCCGCCCATCGGCAGCCCGCTGGCGATGCGGGTGATTACCACGCCGGTCGGCACAAGCAGGCGCTTTATATACATAGCTGTTGCCTCCCCCTCAATGTTGTGGTTGGTCCCAATGATCACCTCGGTGATATCCTCTGCTTTGACGCGTCCCGCTAGATCCGAGAGGTTCAGGTCTTCCGCCCCTATCCCCTCCAGGGGCGAGAGCCGACCACCCAGCACATGGTAGCGGCCAGAGAAGCTGCGGGACCTCTCGATCGCCAGCACATCTAGCGGCTCTTCTACGATGCATAAGATACCCCCATCGCGTCGGCTGGCGGTACAGATACTACATGGCTCGCGATCGGTAATGTTATGGCACTGACTGCAGTAAAGAAGATCCGATTTAAGGTTAATAAAAGCTTCTCCCAATTCCCTAGGCTCAATATTGGAATTTTTAATTAGGTGAAACGCCAAGCGCGAAGCTGTCTTAGGGCCAATGCCGGGCAGCTTGCTAAGCTCATTGATTAATTTGGAAACTGATTTAGGTAAGGAATACATCCCGCTAGAAGCTCTTCAAAAATAATTTATTCTAAATTATTTTTTAAACTTGATAAAGGTCGCTCGATGATTGGACTGCCCCGTTGACTCATTCGTGCGCAAACTGCCACTTCGACAAGCCTCTAACGGGATACATAATCTATAAACCGGGTATGCCGAGGCCCCCGATAAGCTCTTTGGTACGGTTAGCGGCCGCCTGCTGGGCTTTCTTGGCTGCTGAGCTAAATGCTTGGCCCAAAAACTTGATTAAGCTAGCCTTCTCGCCTATATCCATCAAACTATCATCGATCTCAATAGCCACTACTTTCTGCTCGCCGCTAAGCGTAACTTTAACTTTGCCGCCCAGCTCCTCGCCGGTAAATTCCATCTCCCTTAGCTCCTTCTGCAGCTGCCTGGCCTTGCCTTGCAGCTCCCACATCTTTTTTGCCTTATCAAACATAGCTCTTAGTTTACTCTAATTATTCCCTGCTGATGATAACGTCGTTGATAATAATGTCCTTTTGGGGGTGATCATTTTCATCGATTTCGGCCTTGCTTATCTTATCCACCATCTCCATTCCCTCTACTACTCGGCCAAAGGGCGTATGTTTACCATCGAGCCAGGCAGTCTCATCAGCCGTGATAATAAAGAACTGGCTGCCGTTAGTATTGGGTTCATTGGCATTAGCCATCGCCACCATCCCCCGGACTAATTTGGGGGTCTTCTTATTAAACTCGTCCTCCAGTTGGTACCCCGGGCCGCCACTGCCATCGTTGCTGGGATCATCATCACGAGATAGCGGGTCACCAGTCTGGACCATGAAATCAGCGATGACCCGATGGAAGCTGACCCCATCATAGAAATCACTCTTGGCTAGTAGGGCAAAGTTAGCTACCGTTTTGGGAGCGCTATCCCCAAGTAATTCAAACCGGACGTCCCCCTCCATAGTTACTAAGGTGGCAAATTTGTAGTTCGCAAGTTCTGTTTTGCTCACCGCACCAAAGGGTCCCGAGACTTCATTAATGCCCGAGAGCCACAGCACGCCCTGCGGCACAAAGATCACTAGTGCTAAGATCAAGACCACCCCTCCGGCTATCCAGCCCAGCTTTTTCCAAGGGAAACTCACCCGATACAGCTTCCGGTGGGACCGCCACTCCCGCAGGGCCTCCTCTTTGGCTACTATCCTTTTATGCTTTCTTAATCTTTGGCGCTTGGACATGAATTTCCTTTTCTATGTGCCTATTTTATCATACGGCAGACTGCCCTTTCTTGGCATAGAACACCGCCTAAAACAGCCCTCCACAAGAGCTGCCCTGGGTCCACTTTCCGCCAAATGGCATTAAAAACCGGGCAAAAGCGGATGAGCCACTAAATTGGTGCCCCACAGCACCACGAATGGCCCAACCGCCTGGATAATGATGATCGCTACTAGAATAACTGCTAGCTGCCGCCAAAAGGAATTGGTAAAATCCTTCTGGCGTTCTGCCTCGGCCCTAAAATCCTTAACAAACTGGGCATTCACAATCTTCATACGACTGGCGTGGGATTAAATAATCTGCTCAAAAGTACTTCCCAAAAACTCGGCTGCGCAACTGATATCGGTAGGGATATAGGTGCAGGGGGGGCAGTATCCACTACACTTCCAATTGTACCGCTTTGGGTCAGCTGGCGTAAAGTAGACTCAAAAGCTGTTTTAGGGACCGGCGGTATTTCGACCACGGGAAAAGCATTGATCTCGGAGATCCCGTCAATATCACCTATTTCAACCGGACTAGCTAACTTAGCTTGCTCTTGGACAGCATACTCATCGATTAGCTCCTGGGCTGCCTGCATCTCCTCCGGGGTTAACTCCCGGAACTGGTCCTCGTCAATCTGCTGCTGCTCCGATTCAGAGAACCCGGGGCCCTGGGCAGTACCGCCGGTCTCGTTCGTAACTGGCACATAACCAGTTTCCACCACTACTAAAGAGATGTTCTTATTGACCGACCGGGCCAGAGGATCGGTGCCCACGACCGAGAGCACAAAATCATAGTGCACCGGCGGCGTCGTTGCTATTGTGGTGATGACCACATCGGCAGAGAACGATGGAATGCCTGATGGTGGCACGATCTGAGCCACCATACCCTCTACCAACCCCGACAGAGCTAAGCTGACCGAGTTAGCGTACCCCGCCAACGGTGTTACTGATACTTTATAAACCACCGTACCGCCCACCTTGATGGTGTGCTCGATCGGCTGAACGCTCACATCAAAAGTTGGCTGCTCCGGTGGAGTCGAGGTTGGGGTCAAGGTCAGGGCATTAACCCCCCAGGCATCCGCTCCACTCTGGAATGCAAATTCGACCGTTCCCCCCGTAACGGTAACGCCAAAGATGAGGTTCCTCCACTGGCCAGCTGATGTGCTTAACTTAAAACTGTAACCTCCCACTAAAACTGTCGTCGAGAACCCCACATTAGGGTCTCCACTGAGCAGGTTAACTGTATAGAAGCCATCTTGAATACCGCCAATCTTAAAGGTGGCTACGTCTGGCCCGTAGTTAGAATCCCGCTTCAACAGATCCGACACTCCACCCCCGGCACTGGCTACTAAGACTGTGCCGCTTGTCCATCCAAACTGGATGGTAGCAGTTTGCGGCCAAAGTGAGCTATCGCCGTTAACCGGAATATACCCCGTGGGAGTCCCCTGCCCGGGTTGCCCAAAATCAAATTTATACAAAGCGTTATCGGCTGCCAAGCTCCAGCTTACCAGTACCAGTAAAAGCACGCCCAGTGCCACTACTACACGTAGCTCTCCTTTCAAAAATTCGAATATGAGATTGGCCCGAGATCGCATCGTTTTAGTCAGTTGCCCTCCTATTATACTTTAATCCCTATGCGGCCTGCTCTATCTCCGCCTCTCCTACCAGCTCCCTCTCGGTCTCTAAGGTTCTAAAGACCATCGTCTCGGGAGTAAAGTACAGTTCGATCTGCCCCACTGGCCCATTCCGGTGTTTGGCTATAATGACATCAGCAAGATTTTGTCTCTCCGTTTCCCTATTGTAGTAGTCCTCGCGATAGATGAACATCACCACATCCGCATCCTGCTCAATAGAGCCACTCTCCCTTAAATCGGAGAGTTGCGGGATCTTGCGGGGCCGCTGCTCGACTGCTCGAGAGAGCTGCGATACAGCAACGATCGGGATGTTGAGCTCACGCGCCAGTCCCTTCAAGCCACGAGAGATCTCGGAGATCTCTTGCACCCGGTTCTCGGAGGGGTGCCGCCCTTCCATCAACTGCAGGTAGTCAACGACGAGCAGATCCAGCCCCTTCTCCGCTTGGAGGCGGCGCGCTTTAGTGCGCATCTCCATCACATTAGCGCCGGGTGAATCGTCTATATATATAGAAACTTCCGAAAGAGAGCTGATGGCATCTCCGATCTTGCTAAAATCTTCTTCGCGTAAGTTCCCTGTTCTTAGGCGCCAGGAGTCGATCCCCGACTGGGCGCTGATCAACCGATCAACCACCTGCTCTTTGGACATCTCCAGATGGAACATCCCAACTGAAAAGCCAGCCATAGCGGCGTTTAAGACAAAGTTCAAAACTAAACTGGTCTTGCCAATACTAGGCCTAGCCGCCACTACTATCAAATCCGATTTTTGAAAACCAGCTAAGATATGGTCTATGCCCTTGAACCCTGAGGGAATCCCCCTTAGCTCCCCCCGATGCTCATGCAGTTTATCAATTCTCTCAAAAGCTGACTCCAGCACTTCTTTGACCGGCACAAAAGTGCTTTTAAGATATTTCTGGGAGACCGCAAATAGGGTGCGCTCGGCCTTATCCAATAGCTCGTCAATCTCACCCGTTTGGTTGCGACCCAGCACTTCAATATCAGTGGCAGCGGCGATCAAGCGGCGCAAAGTCGCTTTGCTCGCCACTATCTCGGCATAGCGCACCACATTGGCACTGCTTGGCAAACTACCAGCCAGCTCGGTCAAATAGCTGGCTCCGCCGACCGTCTCCAATTTTTTCTGGCTGGTCAACTGATCCTTGACCGTCACTACATCAACCGGCCGCTGCTTCTCATAGAGCGAGAACATGGCCACAAAGATCGTTTGGTGACGTTCCTCATAGAAGTCATCCGCTTTTAGGACATCTGCCACCTTTACCATAGCTTCCTTGTCCAGCAGGAGGGATCCTAATAGCGATTTTTCCGCCTCGATGTTCTGAGGTGGGATTAGAGCAGCAGGGGATGATTTATTCAGTCCGTCCGGCATAAGCTTGGTTCCAAAGACCCTACATTATATCAAAAACCCCTGCCACCGCTCCCACCGAGCTATCGGATGCAGCCATTACTTCACACCTGATCTCCGAGATACCTTCTAGCCCGGCCTTGCCCGCGCTGGCCCTAATCATCTGGAGACTATTGATCTTGTCGATAGTATCTTTAAGAAATTGGCTAGGCGCTTCAATGACCAGCGCCTCATCCACAATCCGGGCGCGGCTATTCTTCATTAGTGCCGCCAGCGCTGGGTTGGTAATGCTTACTTGCTGGCAGAGCTGCTGCCAAGTCTGGCTATCAATGCTAGCTGGAACCAAGAGCTTCGGTTTAGGGCTACCGGCCCCGCTAGCGGGTGGTTTGGTTGTCTCCTTGCCCGCTGG
>META01000006.1:37679-40262 GCA_001772255.1 candidate division Kazan bacterium RBG_13_50_9
CCCAACCGGACCATCAGCAGTTCCCGGACATAGCCCAGCCACCGCTTAGCTAGTTGGTTGATATCATAACCTTTGAAATATGTTTCATTAATTAGATTGATAGCTCCCAAAGGGTCTTTAGCAAACACTGCCTGGGTCAGTTCCCGCAAAATAGTGCTATCGACGATTCCCAAAAGCGCTTCTACCGACTGCCGATCGATCTGAGCCGCTCCTGTGCTCGCCACTTGGTCTAAAACACTAAGCGCATCCCGTAAACTCCCCTCGGCACTTTCAGCGATCAAAGCGATGGCCTCAGGGGTTATCACTATGTCCTCAGCCGCCACAATCTTCTTAAGCTGCAGGGTGATTTCATTGTGGGATAGATGGTGGAAATCAAAGTACTGGCAGCGGGAAATAATAGTGGGCAGTAACTTGTGTACCTCGGTAGTAGCTAGGATAAAAACCGCATGCTCCGGCGGCTCTTCCAAAGTTTTTAAAAGGGCATTGAAGGCGTTCTTGGATAGCATGTGTACCTCATCAATGATGTAAACCTTGTATTTGCCGACGGATGGAGCAAGGTTAACCTTCTCGACTAGATCTCTCACATCATCCACGCTGGTGTGGCTAGCAGCATCGATCTCGATCAGATCCAACATCCGGCCACTAGTTAGGTTTGCACAGTTCTGGCATTTGCCACAGGGCTCCCCTTGCTTGGATAAAGAATCTTTATCCAGACAGTTTAAAGCCTTGGCCAATAATCTCGCCATTGAAGTCTTGCCGGTGCCCCGGGGCCCAGCAAATAGATAAGCATGACTAATCCGGCCCGATTTGATCGAGTTGATGATGGTGCGCTTAACATGCTCTTGGCCAACCAAATCCGCAAAGGTTTGCGGACGCCATCTCCTATACAAAACCTGGCTTCCCTTCACCCTCACCTCCCAATTTGACACCCCTCATCATACCACACCCCTTTATATGCCCCTCCCCGCCCTCCGGAGTTGTACGTAAGCCGTTTGGAAAATCAGCGCTGTGGAGGCACTTGTCTGAGGGGCTTTTAGCTCCGAGTTGTGCCGGGAACAGAAAGCTGATTTTGCATTACGGGTAGCACAACGAAGGCCGGGCGGCCGGTTTGGGGCCACCCGTTTGCCGGGACAAATGGGTGGCAGAAAAAGGCCTATTTATAATAAACCCTATCTTCTATCCTCAAATCCACATACGCACGGGGGTTGCCCCCAATGGTCCGCAAAACCTTAACCAAATTATTGAGTTGAGTTTCCACACTGCGGGTAGTATCCAAAATGATCGTCCAGCCCTCCGAGGTTACCACCTCGATCTCAAAGGTAGTCTCGGGCACCATTACCCTTCTGGCCGCTACATTAGTCTTGCGGGGTAGATTGGCTACCAAGGAAGTAACAAACTCAATAAAGTCAGTCGTAACGATCTTTTGGTTTAGATTCACCGGCACATTCTTAAGATCCTCCACTACCACTAAGGGGGTATCGCTGCCGGCAACGTTGTATACGACCCCGGCCCTGTTCACCATAAACCGTTCGTTATTGGTCTGCCAAACGATCGTAGTCTCATGTTCTTCCACCACTGCCACTAAACGCTTTGCAAAGACCAGTTTTTTAAAGCTCGCCTCCCTAATCTGAGGGATGGATAGTATCTGTTGAGTCGCCTTACCCTCCCTAAACAAAAAGGCGTTGACTTGCCTAAACCCATTGGGGAACACCGTTGCCTGAATCTCATCTGCCGGCACTAAGTGATTACCCTCCACTGTAAACTCTCGCAACACAAAAGCCCTCGACCCTAAAAGCCAATACGCTAAGAGTAATAAAAACACACCCAAAGCTACCTTGGTCATAGGTGAGGCCACCGCCGCGAACGGCTTGGGCTTCACTCGTGGTACCCATATTAATCTCTTGGCCCGTTTTGAGAGGGGCTTTACGATCTCCGGGCGAGTAGTATAAAACACCACCTTCGGGCGCACCCTTGGATCGGCAGCTGCCCGTTTACGTTTTTTTAAAAAGAATTCTGATGAAAACCCCCGCCTCATCGTGGCTCTACCCGAAGTGATTATAGAAATCTTGGATCCACTCACTATTTTTGCCTGCCCCCAGCGACAAGACAACATCTCCAGCACGCAGCTTAAGCTTAAGATAGTCGGTAATCTTTGCAAAACTGGCAAAAGCTTTGGCATTATCGCTGACCTTATTGATAGCAGCCACTAGATCTTCCGAACTGATGGCCTGACGCTCCTCGGCACTATCTCGGACCGGCAAGATCGGAGCGACCAGCAGCTGGTCTGCTTTACTGAAGCTATGAGCAAACCCTTCCAAGAGCAGCCTAGTGCGGCTAAACTGGTGCGGCTGGAAAACTACCAGTAGCCGGCGATCACCAAAATAATCGCGAGCGGAATCCAGCATTGCTCTAATCTCGGTAGGGTGATGGCCATAATCGTCAACAAAAGTTATGTCTCCTTTTTCTCCCAAGACTTCGAAGCGGCGCTTGGCGCCAGTAAACTTACTAAGAGCTCGAATGATAGCCGCATCGGCAATGCCTAGATGCCTCGCCACGATAATGGCCGCTAGAGCATCTAAAACC
>META01000007.1:0-6556 GCA_001772255.1 candidate division Kazan bacterium RBG_13_50_9
ATATAGTGATCCGACCGTTGCACATGGGTGCGCGGAAGCTCAACGAATAAAAGTTACCCCGGGGATAACAGGCTTATCGGGCCCGAGAGTCCATATCGACGGCCCGGTTTGGCACCTCGATGTCGGCTCGTCGCATCCTGGGGCTGTAGCAGGTCCCAAGGGTTTGGCTGTTCGCCAATTAAAGCGGCACGCGAGCTGGGTTCAGAACGTCGTGAGACAGTTCGGTCTCTATCTGCTGTGGACGCAGGAAACTTGAGGGGAGTCGCTTCTAGTACGAGAGGACCGAAGTGAACGGACCTCTGGTGTACCAGTTGTTCTACCAAGAGCAGTGCTGGGTAGCTATGTTCGGACGGGATAAGCGCTGAAAGCATCTAAGTGCGAAGCCCACCCCAAGATAGGTTTCCATCCCCGCCAATTTAGAGTTGGTGTTGGTAATAATGTTGCTGATACGAGCTTTAAATTGGCGGGGGAGAGGACCCAAGTAGACTACTTGGTTGATAGGCAACAGGTGTAAGCGCAGTAATGCGTTCAGCCGAGTTGTACTAATCGTCCGATTACTTGACTTTGCTCTATAAGAGCTTGCACTTAATCGGCAATTGCAGGAAACGATAGAAATTAGTTCTGTGGTAAGATAAGTTTGCTGTCGCCCCCGTAGGTGACACAAACATAGTATTAAGCGAGATAAACGGTAATGAAAAAGTCTCTATCCTCAAGATTTAAAATACTGCGCACCACTGCGCTCTTGCTGCGGGTAGTGGGTTGGTTAAGCATATTTGGCAGCATCGCTTTGGCCGTAGCCCTATGGGCAGCGCCAACTGCCCTAGAGCAACTGGGGTTATCCGGTATCTATAACTCTCCCTGGCTTTCTACCTTGACCGTGCTGATTTATGGGGTGGTTTACGCCATTATATCTTTCGCTTTAGCCGAGGGTATCCACGCTTTTCTCTCGATCGAAGAGAATGCCCGCAAGCTAAGAGAGATCTTGGATAGGAAATAGATTTACATATTGAAAACGAGCTTATCGTCCTGGTGCTTCGAGCGACGGGGCCCCTGAAGTAGAAATTGGCGCGATTTCATCGTTAAAGCAAAGCTACGCCAATTTCACTACAGGGCACAGCACCCTGAAAAGAGCCCGCACCCAAAATAGTACGAGTGTAGTGTCTTGGTGACTCTAGCGAGAGGGAAACACCTCTTCCCATTCCGAACAGAGAAGTTAAGCCTCTCAGCGCTGATGATAGTTGGACCTCGCGGTCCTGCGAAAGTAGGTCGTCGCCAAGACAGTGCACTGGTCTGCGCGCAAGCGCCAGGACAATGGGCTCGTTTTTTGTTATGGTAGAGTATGTTAAGCGGAGAGGTTTAAAGATGTCTAAAAAAGGTAAAAGAGCATCCCGGGAGCTAGAACGCTTACAAGCGCTCTATCGACAGCAATCCGATGTGGCTGCAGAGCCGGCTGCACCAGTACCACCCACAGCGCCCGCTGGCGGCAGTAACCCAATCATCAGTACCACGGCGGTTGCGAACCGGCATGCGATAGTCAAGCGCGATCTCATTTTTCTCGTTATCCTGATAGTGGCGATGTTGGCGCTTTTGTTTGGGCTTAACTATTTGGCAGAAGTTACCCGCCTTGGGGATGTGATTGTGGGGATGTTTGGCGGGATTTTCTAAATCCCTTCATCGTGACTTTTCTGGAAAAGTCACCAAAAGCTTCCGCCAAGCCGGCTCGCTACTCGCCTCAGTAAATCCTTACTTCTCGCTTATCTCCAAACTCACACCCCTTACCAGGGGTGTTCAGGTGTGGGCACGCTAGGATATAAGATTTACTGGGCTCAGAACGCTCCCCGCCTAACGGCTCGGGCAATTATGACCCCATCGAGCAGATTGCGTTAGGCAATCGCAAAACTGTCGTCGTGGAGCCAACTGTCTGACGAGTAGAAACGAGGAGTTTGGCGGGAACGGTAAGGCAGTTTTGGGTGTTTGCCTAGCAATCTGTGAGTTGGGCCGCCTTTGGGGCCACCCGTTTGGCGGCGCAAATGGGTGGCAGAAAGCTTTAGTAGGTGGGGTGGAGTTCGAGGACGGATTCGAGGCGGTAGCTTAGGGCTTCGGCCAAGTGCTGATCGCGGATATTAGGCGAGTTATCCAGATCGGCAATGGTGCGAGCGACTTTAAGGGTGCGGGTATAGGCCCGTCCGGAGAGGTTGAGCCGATCAACAGCTGCTTGCATTAGCTTGTGCCCGGTTTCATCCAAAGCGCAAAAACGTTTCAACTCCTCAGTGCTCATCTCGGCATTGTTGCCGGTAGAAGAGTTGGCAAAGCGCTCTTGCTGAATCGTTTGGGCTAAGATCACTCGTTCGCGGATGGATCGGGAACTCTCGGCAAGCTCATCACTCGCAAGCTTTTCATAACTAATGCGCCCCACGTTTATATTAAGATCGATCCGATCCAATAAGGGCCCCGAGACCTTCTTTTGATAGTTTTGGATCTGGCCGGCAGTGCAGGTACAGGATTTTTTGGGATCCCCCCAGAAACCGCAGGGGCAGGGGTTCTGGGCAGCTACTAACATAAAGTTAGCCGGGAAGGTGCAGCTGGTAGCCACTCGGGCTACATGCACCACCTTATCTTCAATGGGCTGCCTTAGAACATCTAGAACCTGCCGGGGAAACTCTGGCAGTTCATCTAAAAACAAAACGCCTTTATGGGCTAAAGAGATCTCCCCCGGTTTTGGCCAGTTGCCCCCTCCGCTGATCGCTACCGCCGAGGCAGTATGGTGCGGGCTTCTAAAAGGACGCTGCAATATTAAGGGATGATCGCCCGGGAGTAAGCCGCTGATACTGTGGATCTTAGTTACCTCTAATACCTCATCGAGAGCGAGGGGCGGTAGTATGGTAATAAGCGCTTTGGCCAGCATAGTTTTGCCGCTTCCGGGCGGGCCCGTCATGATGATGTTGTGCCGGCCAGCAGCGGCTATCTCCAGAGCCCTCTTGGCATGGCTCTGGCCAGCGATGTATTTCATATCATTTGGGCTATCGATCGTGCTTCTGTCTAATCTCACGGTGGTAAGGGGGCGCGCCAAGATAGTGGTCTCCCGGCGCAGATGGCTAATCAGATTCTTAAGGCTATCTACCGGGATGACTTTGATGCCCTCTACCAAAGCGGCCTCGATAGCATTGGCAGAGGGCACAAAGATAGTGCTAACACCTCTCTCTTTGGCCATAGTGGCAAATAGGATTGCTCCACTAATGGAACGGACGTTGCCATTAAGAGCTAATTCGCCAAAGAAGAGAGCATCTTCGGAAGGATAAATCTGTCCGCCGGCCAAGAGGATGCCTACCGCAATAGGCAAGTCATAAGCAGGGCCTTCTTTGCGAATATCAGCGGGAGCTAAATTGACGGTGATTTTTCTACTGGGGAAGATAACATTGCTGTTTTTGATGGCGGAGCGTACCCGTTCGCGGGCTTCCTCCACTGCCTTATCCGGCAAGCCCACGATCAAGAAAGAGGGGAGTCCGCTTGATAGGTCCACCTCGACAGTAACTGGCTGGGCTCTTAAGCCCACGGTTGCTCCACTTTGTATTTGCGCCAGCGCCATAGCCTATGATTTCGTCATGCTAAACTCCTAACCGTCATTCCAAACTTGTATAATTGTCATTCTGAGCGGAGTCGAAGAATCTCAGGGGGCTAAGCTTAGTTTAACAAACAGATCCTCGTTTTGCGGGTTTAGTCGCGCGATGAGCGCATCTTTTTTACTACGTCGCCATCTCTTGAGCTGTTTCTCACGGGCAATAGCGGATAACGCATCATTGCAGGATTCAAAATAGATTAGCTTTTTTGTTCTATATTTCTGAGAAAATCCAGGGACGATTCCCTGTTTGTGCTCGCATGTCCGCCGTTCTAAATCGTTAGTCACTCCAATATATAAAACGCCAGATTTACTGGACATGATGTAAACATAGTAAGTTTTCATGGGGTGAGATCCCTCCACTGCGGTCGGGATGACAAAGAGTTAGTGGGGATGACAAAGAGTTAGTCGGGATGACAAAGAATTAGTTGGGATGACGCGAGAGTTAGTCGGAATGACAAAAGGAAAGGGTTAGCGATTTAAGTTGGCGGATAGTTGGGCGACGTATTGGAGGATCTTGGCCTCGTCGTCGCCGTTAGCGAGCCGGGGCTGCCAACCAGAGTTAATGGCGATGGGGTTATAGTCCACCCCGATGTTGGGCTTAAGATAGATCTCTGTTACAAAGCTATGCTCCGTCCAGTAGCCGAACGGCTGCCAGAAAGCAAAATTACCCAATGAGTAGAGAATCAAACCATCATGGTATTGCTCTACTCCTTGCGGGACATGGGTGTGATGGCCGATCACTACATTGGCGCCGGCATCGACGATCTCCCGAGCCAACTCGACCTTAGCGGGGATGGGGGTGGCGCGATATTCAATGCCGCCGTGTAGAGAGACAATAATCCAATCTGCCTCTGCCTTGGCGGCGGTGATCGCGGGCAAAAGTTTTTCGGTATCGGCCATTGCTACGTAGTCGGCAGCGCCGGATTTTTCATAACCATTAAGAAGCATCGTCACCGCGAAAAAGGCGATCTTTTGGCCATTGACCTCAATGGTGGTGGGTTTGTAAAGATTGGCGGTGCTGCGATTGGCGCCAGTATACTCTACCCCTGCTCGCTCCAAGTTAGCAAAAGTTTCAAATAGTGCAGTTTGGCCGTAGTCCCACATATGATTATTGGCTAGCGAAACAATGTCAAAACCAGCGGACTTAAGCCCATCGGCACCTTCGGGCGGGCCGGCGAAGCGATACTCGTTGGTGGGGGATTGGGTCTCACCATCCAGATCGGCGAGCTGGCTTTCTAAGTTACCAAAGGCCAGATCGTAACTGCTGATGACCTCATTCAGATACTCAAAAGCGTAATCATAGTCCCCGCCCAGGATCTTCTGGCCGGTCTGCCTCCCTAAATTAATATCTCCCACCGCCAGTATTTTTATAGTCTGGTTGCGATTATTTGGCTTGTTTTGATCTCCGGGGGATTTGGTAGCCACCCAGAAGCCGTAGAGGATCAAAAGGATCGCCAGATAGATAAAAATTCTTTTTTGCAGCATGGCTCTATTATACGTAAACTATAAAACGGTAAAGGTGAATGTGCCGGAGTAGTCGGTGGCGGGAACGTAAGGCGGTATGACCACAAAAAATGTTGGCCTGACGTTATAATCGCCATCAGCACTGGTATTGCCGGTGGCAATGCCTTGAGCCGTACCCAGGCCGGTGCCACTGGGATAGTTTGATTCGGTAACATTACTATCATCAGGCGAGATCAAAGTGGGCTCGGTTGTTCGGGTGCCGTCGGTTTTGAGGTAGATATTGTCATTGGGGATAGTGTTGGCCCCGGCGGTTAGGTCAGTTGAAGAAACGGTCAGCGACCAGGCCGATGTTGTCCCATCCGATACAGTTACCAATTCCCCGGCCGTAAAAGTGTAATCAGCGGTGGTGGTGCCGGGATCGCCGGTGTTAAGCGTCACACTCGGGGGGGCGGTGACGTCCAAAGTATCTGGTTGGGTGTATTGCGCCAACACCAAGGTGCCATACTCTGGCGTATGGTCAACGTCGGCTTGTAGGTTGATGGTCACCCCGCTGTGGGTGTGGGTAGTCGTTGAGCCGGCGCCGTTAGCTGGCGAGACATCGTAGTTGGCGGAGCCCACCGCCTGGCCGGTGGTGACATCAACCGCAGCATGGCTGTGGGTCTGAGTCCCTCCAGAAGTTAAGGCATTTTGGTTATCGCCCTTGATGAACCTGCGGTTGTACTTGTCTCCGATATCTGATACCGCGGCCCAATTAGCAGAATCAAATGCGGTGCTGGTAAAACCGGCGATCATGCCATTGGGGAAAGAAGTTATGCTGTTCGTTGCCCGCCAGAGGGAGAGCTCGTAGTAAGGGGGTTCGATGCTTGGGCCATCTGAAGCTACTCCAGGGCCAGCCGAGTGGGTGTGGGTAACAGTGGCGCGAGCGGTGGCGGCAGATCCAGCTACCAGGGAACCGCTGCCGCCGTTCAGCCCGGAGGCCACGGTATGGGTAGGGGTGTTGTTGCCACTAGTTCCACCGCTGGAACTGCCTCTGATGTAGCGGCTCTGCTGGGTAGTATATAATTCCCAGTTGCCGCTTACGGCTGTGGTCTCAAACATTAGGATGGCTCCGGTAGGAAGGGAGCTGGGGATGCCCCCGGTAGTATACCGGGCTACAGAGAGATTGTTATATAGAGGCAGGTTGTTATTGGTGGTGATACTTTGGCCGGATAGAGCGCTGTGGGTATGGGCCCGGGCAGCAATAGTGGTGCCGCTGCCACCTTTATCGAAGTTGTTGCTGGTATCGCTGCTGGTGCCACTATCCACAAAGGTCAGGGTGTGGGTATGAGTAGCCGCGCCGCCAGTGGTGCCGTAGGTTTCAGCCGCCCTGACATAACGGTTATAAAAAGGTTCGCCCGACCCATCAGAGACTATGGTCCAAGCGGCGCTTAAGGGGGTGCCTATCTCGATGAAGATAACCATATCAGGATCGGC
>META01000007.1:6570-7455 GCA_001772255.1 candidate division Kazan bacterium RBG_13_50_9
TGATGTACTTGCTGGGCTTTAAGGGAATCAGCTGCCAGCCAACCGACACGCAAAATATTAAAAGCCAAACCAGCACCCGGATGAAGTATGTCTGTGTTCGCCTCTTCGTTTCCACGGGCGTTATCTTTTACGGTGGCGTTTCGGGGGGAGCTTTAGCTCCCATCCGGCCTTCAGGCGGGCAGTTGGTTTAAGATCGTTGTGCTTGGCTATCGTGGCCCAGGGGAGCTTAGTAAACTCCTCAATGTCTTTTTTGGTATCGCCTCGCTCCACGATGATGGTTTCTTCTTTCGGTTGGCGAATAGACTTTTTGGCCAGGGGTTTTATTAGGAAAGCTAAGAAGTGGGGGATATCAATATCCATCCGAGTGCCGCTGGCATCCGGGATGTAGAGGGTATGCCCTTCCTCTATCCCGTAAGGGGCTTTAAGATTATTAAGCCGAGCGACCAGCTTCCATGACGCGCCATACTGTTGGGCCACGTTAGTTAGGTGGTCTCCCTTTTTGATTTTGTAGGCGATGACCGGCCGACGGGCAAGGTTGCTTAATCTCTTCCAGGAAGCAAACTGCCAGATAAACCAGAGGAGGAATAGAATGCCCAGGACGATCGCAACTTGCGTGTAAGGAATAAAGAAAGTAAGCAGCCAAACTTTAATGGGGGGACTCGGGGGCGGCAGAGTTGAATTGGGATTAGCGCTCGCATAAGAATCTTTGATCTCCAAGATCGCCAAGTAAGGGCCGAATGCCGGACGGCTTTTGCCGGGCCAAGCTAAGTAATGCGTAACGGGCTTTTTAGGAAAGACCTGGCCGATCTCAAGGTCTTTAACCTCATCATATAGGCCAAATACCCCGTAGATCTTGCCGGTCAGCGTGGGGATAGCCCGGATATT
>META01000007.1:7478-11370 GCA_001772255.1 candidate division Kazan bacterium RBG_13_50_9
GTGGTCGCCGACCTCGGCGTTCTCCGGTACAGTGACGGTGAAGGGAACTATCTTTTCTGACCCCGGGGGCATTATGAATTCGTGCTCCGCAAGCGTGATCCAGGTGCCGATATCCTGATTCGTCGATTCATTATCTGTTAGCGCAAAGGAGCCATCTCGGGTTAAGAAGGCGTCCAGCCCCTCAAGCCGCACGGCCATGTCCTCGTCGCGGGTATTTTTGACTTGCACCCGGTCGTTAATTATCGTGCCGGGATCAACTTCATAAGTGAACCAGCTCCCCGAAGAAGTAGCTTCGGGTGGCCGAGGGGTGGCAGGATTGATGCCCACGCCGCCCCCTTCCAATGCGGTAGCCATAGCCGGGATTGAAACAATGATTAGGCACAGCAGGGCAGTAGCGAGTTTTGCATTGAGCTTACTTGGCATATTTTTATTCTACGTTACTTGGTGGGACTTTACGATAAATAACTGCCACCCCATCGCCATAAACCTTCTCCCAGTCATCACGCCCGCTCAGTACTAAAGCTAAAGGACGATCTGGCTGGATGAATACCCAGTCGATGCCATATTTTTTCTCCATAGCTTCCACTGCCCCGGGGTGGGCCGAGATGAAATACTCTTCGTCATAAAATACAAAGCGGTTATCTACCTGCCAGTGGGGCATCCGGCCATCAATGAAGACACGCTGCTCCGGGAACTGCCAGATAATTAGCCCGCCCCAGCCGTATTCATTGAGCATGTGCGCACCGATCTTGTCGGGATTGGCCTTGGCCCAGTTGATGGCAGCTATGGGATAGCCGGCTTCGCCCAGCCGCTTTGTTGGGCCCCCGGCTCCGCTACCGACGTCTGATATTCTTTGAGCAGCGAGAATGCTAACGATAACCACTAAGGTAAGCAGGATCCAGCGTTTCTTGAGCAACTTGTCAAAAACCAGATGGGTATGCTCTTGGATCATCTCTGCCAAAAACCCAGTGCTCATGAGCATAAAGAATGGCATATTACGCCAGTACATTAGAGAGAGAACCAAAAATAGCCCGGTTACTACCCAGCGGGTCGGTTCGATCTTACGATAGGCTAGAAGCAGTACCGTGGCAAATAAGACTATATAGATAATGAAGTTGTACGATATCGGATGGCTGAAGACAACTGGTTGCCATTCAGCGATGTTGGGAATAGCAAAGGGGTTAGTCATAAATTTGTAGAAATCGTAGTGCAGGCCCCAACCGTAAGGATTAACCAAAGTAGCAGCACCCGATGCCAGTCCGACCCAGAGAAGGGATTTAAGCTGGTTAGCGCTTAGGGCGGCCTCGGCAATGTGGAGGCGCTTATAAATTTTTGGCCACCAGAGAAGAGCTAGATATTTGATTAGCTCCACTACAAAAAAGACCGCCATAATAAGCAAGCCGGTGGCGAACCCGGCATGCAGATTGGTCCAGACAAGGAATATAATAGGTAGCCACCAAATAGTTTTGATCTCTCCCCGGCGCCATCGATACAAGATCCATAGGATAAGTGCCATCCCCAAGAGCGTCACCATCTGCATCCGCACGCCCAAAATGGGGAGCGATGCCAAAATGGCAACGAGGGCAGCCAAGATCTTGTACTTAAGCGCTGTCTTTTCCAAGCTAGCTGCCAGCAAGAAGGCCCCGCCGATCAGAAGAGCGAACAGGATACTTAAGCTAAGCGCTCCCCAGTTTTGGTAGACGAAGGCCACCACTCCATCGGTCAGCCATTCGAAATTGACCCAGTGGTAATCGGGAAGGGTATAGGAATAGGGGTCGAATTTGGGGACAGAGAGGTTTTTTAGTAAGTCGGTGCCGGATCTTAGATGCCAGCCAAAATCCGGGTCAAGCAAAGGCCGTACGCATACTACAAGGAGCAAGAACAGTAAAAACCGCTCGGCCAGGCCAATCGAGGCAAAGGCTTTTCTGATGTAATTAAAGATCCCCTTCAAATTTAGTGCGTTGGCTATGATCAACTCCAGATTACCACAACTTAGGCAGCATCTTGCCGCCTCTAACTAAAAGTCGCCTCGCTTTAACGAGACAATTAGCAGCCTTCGCCGGATGATTTTTAGGCGATAGTGAGGGTCAGAGTAGTGGTATAGCTTGTAGCGTAACCCACATCCGGGATGTCATACAGAAAGACCAGGTTGACTAAATTATAAGCGCCTGCCCCCTTGTTTGCCTGACCATTATTAGAGTTCATCAAGGTAAGCGAGTTACCCGACGCAATGCCGCTAAAGTCGGTGGATGTACCCGCTACCGCCCCGCCGGCATCTCCGGTGATTTCGCTAATGACGGCATTCTCTGGGTCCCAGAACATTCTTAAGGTCCCGCTGTCATTGATGGCCATGCTGTAGGCGTTGCCGCTGCTCCAG
Organism: candidate division Kazan bacterium RBG_13_50_9; assembly: GCA_001772255.1. Lineage (GTDB taxonomy): Bacteria > Patescibacteriota > Kazan-3B-28 > Kazan-3B-28 > UBA10110 > RBG-13-50-9. The sequence goes on from META01000007.1 coordinate 9,856, forward strand.
AAATCAGTGGCAAAATAGCCGGTCAGGGACCATCCCGCCAGAGTACCTCTAGTATCATTAGTTTGCACATCATTGGTGCCGGTGTTAGCGGGTGAGTTGTCGGCCCCAAGCGCTCCATTGGTAAAGTTGATGTTGTCAGGAGCATCATCAATATCCAAAGAGCCCCCAGTTACGTTTTGGGCCACATTACTATTAGCAGTGTTAGCTGCATTGGCGATCTCGATGGTTCCCACACTCATCACCGCAGCGAAAAACAAGACTGCGCCTAAGATAAGCGCTTGGCGGTTTCTTTCGGCCTGGACCTCGAGTAGTTTTTGGATTTTGTTTTGCATTTTTATAGGCCTATTAAACCTATTGAATTAGTATATCACATATATTCCTTTTTGTCAACTATCTTCCTTCGGTTATATTCTCTCCAGTAGCGGAATTCCCAGCAGGTTGAGGGTGTTGCCGAGTATCTGCCTGACGGTGGCTACCAGATGTAATCTGAAGTTTTTGAGCTCCTCATTCGCTTGCAGAACCGGGTTACTCTCATAAAACTGGGCCAAGCTGGTCGCCAGCTCGAAGGCATAGTCAGATATTAGAGAGGGGTCCAGCTCTTCAGCGGCGGTAGCGAGTACTTCCGGGTATCTCTCCAAAATCTTTATTAATGCAGTACTCTCGGGGGATAGATCATCGGGGACTTTAGGGGATTTAAGCGCGGGGTGCCAGTCGGGAACCTTGCCTAAAATATTATGGCAGCGGGCATAGGCATATTGCAGGTATACGCCGGTATTGCCGTCCGTTCTAAAGGCCTCATCAAAATCAAAGATGGCCTCTCTGCTGGGGCGGGGTTTGAGCATATAGTAGCGGATCGAGCCGGCGGCGATGCTTTCGGCCACCTCGGGCTTGGTACTGTGCTCGCGAAGCTGCCTTTGGTAGGCCGTTTCAAAGAGGTCATCGACCATTACGCCAATGCCGGCTCGCCCGGACATCGAATAGGCGACGGCCTTATCTCCGGCTGTTTCTCCTAATGCTTTCATTGCTCCTGCCGAGAGCTTGACCACTCCGTAAGATAGATGATAGGAGCCGGCGGCTTCTTTTTTGTATCCTAACTTCTCCAGCACGTATTTAATGATCGCTTGGGGATACTCCTGGCGATTGTCTATCACATTAATGACCCGATCTACATCCATAAACTTGCGCTCGTATCCCGGCATCACGGAGCGATCGAACTTCCACAGTTGGTAGGCGATATCTTTGGCGGTATAGGTAGGAAGACCGTTACTTCTCACTAAAACCTTGTCTTCCCGGTCAGTCTGGCCGAACTTCACTATCCAAGCTCCCTTATTATCGCCGGAGCGAGGTTGAACAATGAGGCGCTTGGATTTTAGTTCCTCGAACAGCTTATCCCACAACTGGTTGTTTACAATGTCGTGCTCGTAAACTAGCAGGTCGTAGCTAATGGAGAACCTTTTGAAAGTGGCAAGGTGCGCTTCGACTATACGCTTAACGATGGTCTTGGCGGTCTCGTTC
>META01000007.1:11459-14301 GCA_001772255.1 candidate division Kazan bacterium RBG_13_50_9
CTTCCAGAACCATTTGTCCACCTGCCATCCTTCCGGAGTATCGCCGTAAGTCTCAAAAGCCACCACGCTATCGGCCACCTGCAGGCCCAGATCATCAATGTAGTTTTGGGTCTCGACGTTAAATCCGGTAGCCCCCATAAGGCGAGCGAGAGAATCGCCTAAGCAGGCGTTCCGCAAGTGCCCTACGTGAGCCGCTTTATTGGGGTTGACCGAGGTGTGCTCAATGACTAAATTCCCTTGGTGTTCTTTGTTGGTACCGAAGTTTTCTTTTTGGGATAAGATTTTCTCCAGCAGATGCGGGGTTAGGCGGTGAAAGTCGATAATGAAGTTTAAATAGCCCGGCTCGGTGACTGTGATCTCGCGGATGTGCTCAAGCTCACTATGGGATAGTGCCTCGCGGATCCGATGAGCGATATCAGCCGGCTGTTCCTGAATGAGTTTTGATAAGGTTAGCGGCAGGGCGGTAGAGAGATCGCCGAACTGGGGTAAAGGGGGAGGAACCACCTCAAAAGGGGGAATTTTAACATCCGGCCAAAGCGAGGTGGCCACCTCAGTGATCGCCAATCGAAGCTTTTCGGCGAGAGCCATCTTATTTACTTATTTTTTATGCCATTCTGATTCTGCTGGACAGCAGAAGAAGAATCTATAGATCCTTCGATTCTTCTGCCAGAAGGCAGAATCACTCAGGATGACAGGAAGAGCAGGATGATAGCAGGGGATGGGAGGCATTTATTTGATGCGACGGGCTAGTTCGGAGGTGGTGACTAATTTCACTTGTTTGCTGCCGCGCTTCTTAAGCTCGATCTTGCCCTTCGTTTTGGCGCTGACGGTGGCCCGGTAGGGGATGCCCAGTAAATCGGCATCGGCGAATTTTTCGCCGGCAGTGGCGTCCCTATCATCATAGAAAACCTCCACCCCTGCTTTAGTTAGCTGTTGGTAGGTCTTATCCGCGGCGGACTTTTTATCGATGCCCAGCAAGTAAACCCGATAAGGGGCAATGCTGGTGGGCCAGATGATGCCGTCTTTATCATGGCTGGCCTCAACTACCGAAGCGAGCAGGCGCTCTAAGCCGATTCCGTAGCTACCCATTATTACGGGGTGCTCTTTATTCCTTTCGTCCGTATAGAAAAGCTTTTGGGGGATAGAGTATTTGGTGCCGAGCTTAAAGATGTTGCCTACCTCTATGCCGCGCTTGAAAGTAAGATTAGTCGAGCGGCACTTGGGGCATTTGGTCCCTTTTCTAATAGCATTACTTTCGCGGCTGATGCCCAAAACGTCAGCGTTAACAGCGTGCCAGCACTTTTTACAGACGACAATTTTATCCTCACCATTTTTAGCTATCATCATAAATTCATTGGCTCCCAACCCCCCCATCGCACCAACATCAGATTCGATCATAATAGTTTCGATGCCAACTCTTTCGAAGATGTTATTATAGGCCTTAATAAATTTTTGGTAGCTTTTATCTAGAGCTTCCTCATCGCGGTCGAACGAATAGGCATCCTGCATCGTAAACTCTTTGGTGCGAAGCAACCCTCCTCTTGCTCTGGCTTCATCACGGACCTTGGTTTGGATATGCCCGACCAATTTAGGCAGGTCTTTGTATGAAGAGATGATCGGCTTGGCGGCATCAGTGATCACTTCCTCGTGGGTCATCGCCAGGACAAAATCCTCTTTGAAGCGATTTTTGATCTTCCAGAGCTCCGGCCCCACTTCAAAAAACCTCTTGGTTTCTTTCCAGACTCTGGCGGGATGCACCACCGGCATGATCATATCTTCGACACCAATTCGGTTCAGCTCCTCAGTAATAATGTCGTAGATCTTCTGGTAAACTCGAAAACCCATAGGTAGAAGCGAATAAAAACCAGCTCCCAGAGGGTAGATAAAGCCACCCCGGGCGAGCAGCCGGTGTGAGGCGGTCTCGGCGTCTTTGGGTGCTTGGTGGCTGGTTTTGATGAAACTTTTGGAGTACCTCATGGCTAAATCATAACATATCTGTTAGCGCGGCGTCTGGGTTGGTATGATGAGAACAATGAAGAAAAAATTGCTGCTTAATTTTCTAGACCATCCCCGGCACTGGCCAGTGATCTTTTGGGGGGCGTTTATCGTGGCGGCGGGGATATCACTCTGGGCGCTTCTCTCCTTCCATTTTTGGGGAACCCATGATGATAATGTCTACGAGATCTGGCTCAATAGCTTTGATGAGCTTATTAGAAGTGGTCAGCTCTTTCCCGCCTTGGTCAAAGATTTTTGGTTCGAGCACGGCAGCCCCACGTTCGTCTTTTATCCGCCTCTCTTTTTCTATTTAGCGGAAGTTCCACGGCTTTTGGGGGCGAGCCTAATGGTAGCAGTTAGGATCATAGTGGGTCTCTCTTTTGTGGCCTCTTTTTTTACGATGTATTTGCTCGCCAAAGAATTGTGGGGAAGATGGGGAGGGCTACTGGCAGGTCTGCTCTATCTTACTGCTCCGTATCATTTCGCTCTTATCTATATTAGAGGCGCTTATCCGGAAAATTTGGCTTATGGGCTCTTTCCCTTGGGGCTGTGGTTTATCTATAAAGTGTTTAAGTCCGGCAACCAGCTCTATATTATAGGCCTTGCGGCCTCCTTGGCGGCGCTGATCACAACTAATCTCCCGGCATTGCTGGTATTCTGCCTTCTGGCTCTTTTGTGGGTCGGAGGCTTAGCTTGGCTGGAGAAGCGGTTCCCGGCGGTTGATCTGGGCTTAGGGGTGTTTGGCGCCTTGGGGCTATCCGCCTTCTACTTCCTCCCGGCGATCTTGAATCTGGGGGTGGTACAACCAGCTAACCTGACCACTGGCAGCACCTATTCACCTATTTTG